>JBFXDG010000007.1:5000-194419 GCA_050181335.1 Gemmatimonadales bacterium
GGCAGACGGAAGAGCTCCGGCCAGTTGCGCCAGGTCAGGAAGCCCGCCGCGCCGGGGGGCGCGTGGGAGCGATTCATCACGGTGCGGTAGTCGTACGCGAGCGGAGGTCGCAAGAACGGATCGGCGGGCGTGAGATGCCGCGACGCGTACGAGCCGAACGGACTCGCGAACCGTCCGACCTGGAGCGCCACCGAGCCGCCGGTCGTCGAGAGACGCACGTAGGCCTGCTCGACGCGCGCCCGGAAGCTTCCTCGGGCCGGCGCGTGACCCCGATCGAGCCTCCCTTCGACGAGCGCGTAGAGGTGATCGCCGACGAACACGTCGGCGAACGTCCGCAGGCGAGGAGCGACGATCGTTCCTCCCTTCCCCCGCGGCGCGACGCCCTCGGTCCGGTGACAGTCCGCGCAGGCGGTCATCCAGTCGGCGGGCACCGAATCGGCCGACTCACCCCCGACCAGGCCGGCCCATCGCCCACGGCCCACGTGCAGCGCCTCGAGATCCAGCTGCCCCGAGAGCGTCACCTGCAGAAACCCCGTTCTGGAGAGGTACTCGAGCCCCGCGTCCGACAGCGTGGGCAACCCGCCTCCCTGCGCGGCCGCGGCGCTCGGGATCCCCGCGCCGACGAGCAGCACCGCGATCGATACGGCGCTCGTGCGCCGCGCGGAGCGGAGCCAACCCGACGTCACCGCCGCGTGGCCTCGTCGAGCAAGCGGCACCCCTCCATGAGCAGCGACTCGGTGGATGCCTGGATCGTGGCCGCCGGGAACGTCGACTCTTCGCGGACGGTGAACTCACCGTCCGACCCCCACGCGATCACGCGGTAGACCGCCTCCGGGCCGGCGACCGCCCCGCAGCTCGCGTGCGTGAACCGCCCCTTCTGCATGAAGAGAACGGCCTTCTCGCCGCCGCTGTTGGAGAGATCGACGCGCACCGTCTTGAAGCTCTGGCTGAGCATCTGCGCGAGATCGAGGAAGGAGAAGTGCTCGAACGTCGCCGAGAACTGGCCGGGCTGAGCAGCAGAGCCGGCCTGCTCACGGGGCCGCGAACGGATCGCGCGACTGATCCGGGCTGCGACGAGATCGAAATCGTGGGGCGGCCCGAACACGTCGTCCACGCCGATGTCGAGCAGGTTGAGCACCAGAACGGGATCGGCCGAATCCGTGAGCACGAACAGCAACGAGCGACCTCCGAGCTTCACGATGCGGCTGAACTTCGACACCGCGTCGCCGAAGATCTGGTGATCCACCACCGTCGCGGCAGGAGGCTCGCGCTCGATCGTCGTCTGCGCGAGCGTGAGATCGTCGACCGTCTTCACCTCGCAGGCTACCCGCTCGAAGGCGGGAGAGAGCGCCCGCACGATGCGGTCCGAGCCGACGAGGAGAACGCGGCGCTCCGAGGACTCGCCGGCCAGCCCGTCCCGCTCCGTGATGATCTGCAGGTACTCCTCGACCGTCTCGAGCGTGGCCAGCCGACCCGCCTGCCCCCGCAGCGCGGTGCGCAAGGCCACCAACCCGTCCTCGTCGCTCGCGTCGACGGTCGCCGCGAAGGCATGACGGAACCAGACCAGCGCCAGGACCTGCGCGGCGAGCAGCACCTCGGCGTAACCCTTGCCGTCGAGCTGCGTCCGTCCGTCGTACAGGCCGCGACAGGTCGACAGCAGCAGCCCCAGATCCCAGGGGAAGCGGAGCCGCGTGGCGATCTCCGTGGAGGGCGCGAACTCGCGGAACGGCTCCTTCACGTCCGCACCGTCGGTTCCCTCCGGGACGTCGGCGGGCAACAGCAGGTGCAGCCCGAGATGCAGAGCGTCGACGACGACCCTCCGCATCTCCAACGCCTTCGCGAGCGCGGTCACGTCGTTCGCCATGAGGCCGTACGGCGGCCGGACGCGGTGCTGGGCCGCGCGAAACTGGGCGATCGCCTGGACGGCGTTGCGGAGGCTCTTCACCACGAACCCGTAGGGCACCGGGTTCTCGAGCAGCGAGCCGCTCACGGAGTTGAACACCGTGATCTCGGCTTGCGGGTGCGGAACCCTTCCCTCGCTGCGCCAGTTCGCGAACACCTCCTGCATGTCCGTGGCCAGCAGCACGGCGCTGACCGGTCCTTCGGCGAGCGCCTCGACGGCCTCCTCGGACGTGGTCGCCACGATCAGCCGCTTGCCCTCGCGCTCGAAGATGGGCGGGAGGAAGTTCTTGCGCGTCGCGCCGCTCGCGATCATCAGGATGCGCTCGGCGTTCGCCTCCTCTTTCGGAGCACTCGTCGCCGGCGACGTGGCCGCGTCTCCGCCGAAGAGCTCGGGGAGGTGCACGAGCCGGACCTCGGACCCGGGCTCCTTCACCCGCATCAACCGCCGCGCCAGCCCTCCGAGCACCGTGTCCTGCGCGAGCCACAGCCGGACGGTCTCCGCCTTGAAGGCCTTCTTCACGTCCTCGATGGTGTCGTGATCCGAGGGGTTGGCGACCGCGAGGCTGAGCACCTTGCGATCGGCATCCCATGCCATGGGAAGGATGAGGTGCTCGACGACCGTGCGCGGCGGCATGCGATCGAGCAGGTCCTTCGGCACGTTCGACTCGTCGAGCTTCGTGGTCGGGAGCCGGAACTGCTCCACCAACGCATCGAAGAGCTGGTCCTCCGTGATCGCGCCGAGCTCGACCAGGTTCTTCCCTACGCGCCCGCCCTTGGATGCCTGGCGTTTGACCGCCTGCTGGATCTGCGCCTGGGTGGCGTACCCGAGTCGCATGAGCACCTGATCGAGCCGCTCACTCTTCCGCACCTTGCTCAATGGGAGGCCGCCCCCTCGCCTCGCTCGGCGCGCTCCGGCGGCAGCTTGCCGCCCGATTTCGCGAACGCCAGGATCGAATCGGGATCCGCCGCGTAACGCGCGGCCTCTTCGCCCGTGACCAGCTCGTGGTGGATGAGCTCCTTGAGATACTGGTCGAGGAGCTTCATCCCCTCCTTCTTGCCGGTCATGATCACGTTGTTGACCTGATGGGTCTTCCCCTCGCGGATCATCGTTCGCACCGCCGGCGTGCCCACGAGGATCTCGAAGGCCGCGACGCGCCCCTTCCTGTCGGTCCTGCGCAGGAGCTGCTGCGAGCAGATCCCGATCAGCACCTCGGACAGGGTCAAGCGCACGGCCGCCTGCTGGTCGGAGGGAAACGCGTCCGCCACGCGGCTGATCGTCTGTGCCGCGGACTTGGTGTGCAACGTGCCGAGCACCAGCAGGCCCAGCTCCGCCGCGGACAGCGCGAGCGAGATCGTCTCGAGGTCGCGCATCTCTCCCACCAGGATGACGTTCGGGTCCGCGCGCAGCGCGCCGCGCAACGCGTCGGCGAACGTGTGGCTGTGCTCTCCGATCTGGCGCTGGTTGACGAGGCACCGCTTCGGCGTGTGGATGAACTCCAGCGGGTCCTCGAGCGTGAGGATGTGCCCCTTGGTCTGCTCGTTCAGATGGTTGACCATCGCCGCGAGCGTCGTGGACTTCCCCGAGTTGGTCGGACCGGTCACCAGGATGAGCCCGGCACGCTGCAGGAGCATCTTCTGGATCGGGGAGGGCAGATTCAGCGACTCGAGCGTCGGGATCTGGTGCGGAATGACCCTGAACGCGACCGCGATCCCGGGATGGCGCTTGAAGACGTGGATGCGGAACCGCGCCGATCCCTCGATGGTGTGCGCGCAGTCCAGCTCGCCCTTGCCCTCGAACTGGGCGATCTGGGCTTCGGTCAGCAGCTCGTAGACGAGCAGGCGGACTTCGTCACCCGTCAGCGCCCTGTGCTCTGCCGCCTGCAGATCGCCGTTGATCCGCAGCACCGGCGGCGAGTTGGTCGCCAGGTGAAGGTCCGAGGCGCCCGCCTCCCTCATGATCTTCAGGAACGTATCTATCTTCGCCACGACGAACCCCCGATCGTACGTGCGACGTCAGCGGACCTCTCGAGCGCGCCTGGCAGGACTCGAACCTGCGACCCTCGGCTTAGAAGGCCGATGCTCTATCCAGCTGAGCTACAGGCGCAATCCCTCAAGCTACCAGTCGAGACGCCCTCACCTCAACGAACCACTTCCACCGCGCCCGGCGCCACGGTCATGAAGTGCTCCTGACAGCCGGGTCCCTCCCCGCGCAGGCACTCGAACGCCCCGTCCGGGCGTAGGACCCAGGCTCTGGGGTCGTCGAGCTGCGCGTCGAGGATCGACCGGAGCACCCTGCGCGCGGCTGGGTCGTCGACCGGAGCCACGACCTCGACGCGCTTGCGAAGGTTGCGCGCCCTCCAGTCGGCCGAGCCGATGTAGTACTCGTGCTCGCCGCCGTTCTCGAAGTAGAAGATGCGTGAATGCTCGAGGAGGCGCCCCAGGATGCTCCGCACGTGGATGCGCTCGGAGAGTCCAGGCACTCCCGGGCGGAGCGTGCAGATCGAGCGGACGACCAAGTCGATCCGAACGCCCGCACGGGCCGCGCGATACAGCGCCAACACCACCTTCCGGTCGGCCAGGCCGTTCATCTTGGCCTGGATGCGCGCGGGCCGACCGGCGCGCGCGTGGTCGGCCTCGCGCTCGATCATGCGCTCGAGCTCCTGGACGAGTGAGTTCGGCGCCACGAGCAGACGGCGGAACCGGCGTTCGGGCGGCAGCTCGGAGCCCGTCAGCTCGTTGAAGAAGTCGTTGAGATCAGCACCGAGATCGGGGTTCGCCGACATCAGCCCCAAATCGGTGTAGAAGCGAGCGGTCGAGGCGTTGTAGTTGCCGGTCCCGATGTGCACGTACCGCCGCACCCCCTGCTCCTCGCGGCGCACCACGAGCGCCGTCTTCGCGTGCGTCTTGTATCCGAGAACGCCCGTCACGACGTGCGCACCGGCTTCCTTGAGCCGATGCGTCCACTCGATGTTGCTCTCCTCGTCGAACCTCGCCTTGAGCTCCACGAAGACGGACACGTCCTTCCCGGACTCGAGCGCGGACAGCAGCGCCTCCATCACGGGCGAGCGCCGCCCCGTTCGGTAGAGGGTGAGCTTGATCGCGACGACCTCCGGGTCTTCGGCGGCCTCCGCGAGGAAGCGCCCCACCGTGCTCTCGAAGTCGTCGAAGGGATGGTGGACGAGGATGTCCCGCTGCGCGAGCGTCTCGAAGACCGACCTCGCCTCGGCGAGTGGGCGGACGGGCGTATAGGGCGCGTAGGTCCCGCCATCCACGTCGACCCGGCTGAGCTCCGCCACGCACCGCAGGTCGAGGAGGCCGGAGATCTCCTGGATGTCGGATCGCGTCAGGGTCGCGGCCTCGCCGCCCTGCTCCGCGCGGATCTCCTTGAGAAGGTAGGCACGCAGCTCGCGCGGCATCGACGCTTCCACCTCGACGCGGATGACCGGCTTGTAGGGCCGATCCTCGATCTCGTCCGTGATCGCCTCCAGGAGGGAGCCGGACGAATCCTCGTCCACCTCCACGTCGGCAGCTCGACTCGCCCGGAACGCGTACATGTCCTCCACCTCGGAGGAGAAGAGCTCGCGTGCGTTCGCGACGATCACGTCCTCGATCGCGATCATGTCCCTGGAGTCGGGAACGTCCAGGAAGCGCGGCAGGTCGCGTGGGATCGCCACGTACCCGAGATCCGTCCGCGACTCGCCGGGGCGCCGGAGAACGGCCGCCAGCGCGAGGCCCAGGCTGACCAACCGAGGAAACGAACGGACCGCCGAGGCGGACAGCTTGAGCGGCGTGAGGATCGGGAAGATCTCTTCCTGGAACCGCCGCGTGAGCGCCGCGCGCTGCGCCGGCTGCAGCTGGTTCCAGCGACGCAGGTGCACACCGTGACCGGCGAGCTCGGGAAGGAGCTGGTGCGTGAAGCACGCGTACTGCCGGGCCAGGAGGGCACGCGCGCGGATCAGCACGAGCCCGAGGAGCTTGGCAGGAGAGAAGTCCTCGCCGCTCTCGATCCCCCGACCGATCTCGTCCTTCAGGCGCGCGACGCGCACGACGAAGAACTCGTCCATGTTGCTCGAGAAGATCGACAGGAACTTGAGCCGCTCGAGCAGCGGCGTGGACGGATCCTCGGCCATCTCGAGCACGCGCACGTTGAAGTCGAGGATGCTCAGGTCGAGATCGAGGAAGTCGTCCGGGTGGTCGCCCGGCTCGACGCCCGCCGGTCGACTGCCGAGAGGCAGCAGCTGCGGCGGCGTCCTGCGTGCGGGGGCTTCGCGCAGCAGGCGCATCCCGGCCTCCGACCGCACCAGCATGAGGAGGACGGCGACGAGCCCCGGATCTCGGAGGCGCGGGCCGCCGATCCGCTCCAGAAGCTCGAGCAGCGGCAACCAGACGAACGACTCCGGTCGCTCCGCGACCTGCGGAATCTCGTGGAGCCAAACCTCCAGGTCGTGTCCGGCCAGGCGCGGCGTGGCGAACCCGACCAGGTCGAGCTCCGGCGTCTCCGCGACGGTGGGACCGAGCAGCTCCGCGACGTACTCGCGTACCAGATCGTCGCCGGAGCCACGCGTGCCGGGCAGCGTCAGCCCGCCGTCGGACTCCACGAGCGCGACGCTCCACCCGTGCAGGACGATCAGCGCGATCCTCACGTCGGGCGCGGCGTCTGGGCGCTGGCCGCGCTCGGCGGCGGTGAGCAGCCGCTTCATGCGCTCGAAGCCGGAGAGGCCGTCGGCTTCGAGGCCATGCCGTATCGCCCAGGCGGCCATCGCGTCGAGACCGCCGCCGCCCGGCACCATCTCCGTGAGCGTCACCTCTCGGTACGTGCGGCTCGCGCCAGGCGTGTGTGCGACGATCTCGTCGAGGAGCAGCCGATGGGTGGGCCGCCCGAAGAGACCGCTCCGCAGCTCCCTGGACTCTCGATCCACGTCGAGCGCGACCTGGGGGCGGAGCGCGTCGGGCTCCACCACCGCCCGCACGCGCGTCGCGAGCTCGGACGAGCCCGCCAGCGTGGCGTAGAGTCCTCCACCCTCCAGCGGCACCTCGAACGTCGTCTCCTCGACGATCCCGCTGAGGTTGACGCCTTCCGTGAGGACGAGCTCGGCCACCTGGCGTCCGCTCGCGTCGAGCCGCACCGCGAGCCGCATGCGCGCGGCGGCGAGCACGCCGTCGGACGTATCGAAGTACGTCTCGCGGATCAGCCGGAAGCTCGGGTCCGCCGCCGACTTGCCGAACGGACGCCGCGCGCGGGCGAGGTCGGCGAACACGGCCTCGTCCTCGATGGGCAGCGTCAGTCGGCGCGTCATGGCACGCCGCGCCCGTCGCGCGCCCGGGCGTAGGCCGTGATGCGGGCGTCGCCGCCGTTCCGCTCGTCCGAGACGTAGAGCGTACCGTCCGGGGAGAAGGCCAACCCTTCCGGCTGCGGGTGACGGCCCCCGGGGAGATCGATGCCGGCCAGCACGCGACCGCTCCGATCGACCTCGAGGAGCGCCTCCGGCGCCGCCGACGCCAGGACGAACGTCCCGGCCGGGCTCACGGCGACCGACGAGGGGCGGAAGTCCGCCGGGATCCCGACGGCCGGGAGGTCCGATCGCCGAATCACGAGGGGCGCGGGGCGCGCACGCTGCGGGTCGAGCGGCACACGTTGCACCACGATCGAGCCGCGCTCCGGCGTCGTCGTCTTGCAGGCCACCAGCAGGACGTCGTCACGCGCGTCGTGGTCGAGGCCCTCCACTTCGCACGCGCTACCCAGGCCCAGATCCGTCACGCGGTGCGGCGATGTCTCGCGGTCTCCGACCTCGCGGAACTCGTACAGCAGCCCGGCGCTCGTGACCAGGAAGAAGCGCTCCCCCACGACGGCGATGCCCTCGAAGTCGCCCTCCACCGTCGGATCGCCGAGGGAGAACCGCTTGCCCACCTCGCCGCTCGCGCGGTCGATCTCGTGGACCGTGGCGCGCTCGTCGTCGTGGGCGAAGAGCCGACCGTCGGGGGTCATGGCGAGGCCCGAGATCTCGTCCAGGCGCCCCGGCATCTCGAACGTGGCCGCCGGCCGCTCGAAGTCGTACGCGCGCAGCGCGCCGAGCTCTTGGCCGGGCGTCACGGCCGGCGCGCACGCGAGGCAGACGAAGCTGCCGACCATCGCGGGAAGGGTGCTGGTGGACGTCACTCGGGTGGCTTGATTCCTTTCAGGGACCGCAGCTCCACGCTCTCGATCGCGCCGTCGCCGCCGCCCCGCAGGCCGTCGATCACCGTCCCCTGCGCGGCCGCGCCCTTCAGCTTGGCGAGGTAGACCAGCATCACGCCGCTCCGCCCGGGCGCGATCTCCGCCAGCTTCCATCGCGCCGCATGCTGCTCCAGCAGCCCGTCCACGTACGCCTGCGCGGCTTCCGCCGCCTTGGCGTGCACGAGGATGAGCGCGTTGGCCCTCTTCTCCTTCACCTTCGCGCGCTCCTCGCGGATGTGGCGCTCGAGACGGCCGGCGACCTCGGGATCGGGTGCGGACGACGCCGCGGGACCGGCCGCCAGGACATCGCCGACGCCCAGCGCGCCGGCACCCGTGGTCGCGTGGACGTTGCCGAAGCGTGTCCCCCAGAGGGTCAGCACGACCACGTTGAACACGACCGAGAGCGCGATCGCCACGCCGAGCGCCTGGATACCCGACGCGAGACCGACGCCGATCGCGAGGAAGATATAGACGGCGTCTTTCGTGTCGTCGAGCGAAGTGCGGAAGCGAACCGCGGCCACGATGCCTGCGAGCGAGAACGCGAGCGCCACGCTGCTCTTCACCACCATGACGATCCCCGTGACCGCGACGGGGAGGATCAGGAGCGAATGGACGACCGACTCGTCGAAGGCCTGGTCGTCCCGGGTGAACATGTACACCCAGGTGACGGGAACCATGACCGCGAGCGCCGCGAGCATCGAGATCGTGGCGAGAAGAGCCTGCTCCCAGGCGGATCCCGCGAGCACGGGGGCCCCGACCGGCGGAGCCGATCCGGGACCGAACACCGAGCTCGGGTCCCCGGTCGCCGTCAGCGCACCGCCCATGACCGCCTCCCGGACCCACGGCGACGCGCGGACCAACAGCAGGCCCACCACCGCGAGGATCGCATAGTAGACGGCGACGCGGACGATGCCCTTGCGACGCATCGCCGCGAGGGGCGGGGTGGGCGACGTCACGGTCAGAACGCCTCCCTCACCATCGGGGTGAAGTCGGGGGGGAGCCGAGGGCGTCCCATGATGCGGACCCGGTCGGCCGCCGAGCAAGCCGACTGGCCGCACGGTCGTGTGGCTCGTAATCTACGAGCTACAGCCGCAACGCGAGGCCCCATGGACCGCTTCACGCTCCCGACCGTCCTCGTTCTGCTCGCCGCCCCCATGTCCGTCCTGGCCCAGGACGACCCCTGGCCCACCCCGGAGGAGTTCGCCGCGAGGGCGGAGGAGGCCGCGGCGGCGCCGCTGTTCCAGTCGCACGACATCCTCCACATGACGTTGCGCACGGACATCCAAACCCTGCGCGCGAGGCGGGACACGGTCGAGGAGGTCCAGGGGACCGTCACGTTCGTCGACCTGAACGGCACGGAGTCCACGAGGCCGGTCCAGGTGAGGGCGCGAGGCAACTTCAGACGGGACCCGCGCAACTGCAACTTCCCGCCGCTGCGGCTCAACTTCCCCCGCGGTGACATGGACGGCACCGTCTTCGAGGGGCAGGACCGCCTGAAGCTGGTGACGCCGTGCCAGGACAGCCGGGCCGAATACCAGCGCTATATCTACGACGAGTACCTCGCGTATCGGGTCGCGAACATCCTCACGCCGTACAGCTACCGGGTCCGCCTCGTGGAGATCACGTACGAGGACACGTCGGGCGACTACGAGACGCGCACCAAGCACGGCTTCCTGATCGAGGCGGACGAAGAGATGGCCGCGCGCAATCGCGCCATCTACCTGGACGTGCCCCAGATGCATCCGATGCTCGCGGACGGTGATCAGTCGGTGCTCACGGGGATGTTCAACTACATGATCGGCAACCTCGACTGGTCGGCGGTCTACTTCCACAATGCCGTCGTCATCCGGGTCGAGGACGGGAGGCATCTCACGGTGCCCTACGACTTCGACTTCGCGGGGGCGATCAACGCGCGCTACGCCGTGGTGCCGCCCCAGCTGCAGGACCAGGTACGACGCGTCCGCCAGCGCCTGTACCGCGAGTTCTGCCGGCCCGAGCTCACGTTGGAGAACGTCCGCGCGATGTTCGCCGACAAGCGCGGACAGGTGGAGGAGCTCTACCGGACGTTCCCCTACTACGCGGAGCCGGATCAGGCGGAGGACGCGATCGAGTACTACGAGGACTTCTGGGACGTCGTCACCAACCAGCGTGAGTTCGAGAACGAGATTCTCGAAAAATGCACGCCGATGCCCAGGTGATCCCGAGATGACGCGATTCCGAATCACCGGCGAGGTCGACGGCCGCCGTTGAACTCGACCGCGCACAGGGTGCGCGCGCTGCAGGTGCAGCGTCGCATCGAGCAGGGCATGGCGGAGATGATGGGGCTCGTGCGTGGGGTGGTCGCCGACGGTGTGATCTCGCGCGACGAGGCGAACCACCTCTCCGCGTGGACGGCCGCGAACCCCGAGACGGCTGCACGCTGGCCCGCGAACATCCTCGCCCGCCGTCTCGGTCGCATCTTCGCGGACGGTCGTCTCGACGCGCTGGAGCGTGAGCGGCTGGGCGCCGTGTTGGCGCAGCTCGCGCAGAACCCCGAAGCGATCGGACGCGGCTTTCCGCTGGCCACCGATCTGCCCGTCACCCACCCCGCGCCGGAGGTGATCTTCGAGGGTCAGACGTTCGTCTTCGCCGGGGAGCTCGCCTATGGCCCCACCCGCGCCTGCGAGCGCGAGGTGATGGAGCTCGGCGGCACGTGCGAGCGCGGCATCAACCGCCGGACCGATTACGTCGTGATCGGTGCGCTCGCCGCGAGCGACTGGAGCCAGGCCGCCTTCGGGACCCTGGTCGACGAGGTCGTGCAGTATCGCGCGCGTGGGGTGCCCATCGCGGTGATCACCGAGGAGCACTGGGCCGCCGCGCTACCCTGAGCAGCGGCAGCACGAAAGCCTCGGCCTGACCTCAGCCCGCGCCGAGCGTGACCGCGCCTTCCGCGGCGGACGACACCAGACGCGCGTACTTCGCCAGCACGCCGCGCGGAACGTCGTTCTCGGGACGCTGCCACGCGGCGATGCGCGTACGCAGCTCCTCGGGGCTCAGATCCACCGAGACGGTGCGCGCCTCCAGGTCGAAGGTGACGACGTCCCCGTCGCGTACGCCCGCGATCGGTCCGCCGTCCACCGCCTCGGGTGCCGCGTGCCCGGCCATGAAGCCGTGCGTGGCGCCCGAAAAGCGGCCGTCCGTCAGCAGCGCGACGTCACCACCCAGGCCGGCCCCCGTCAGCGCCGCGGTGACCGCGAGCATCTCGCGCATGCCCGGGCCGCCGCGGGGACCCTCGCAGCGGATGATGACGACGTCGCCCGCCTGGATCCGTCCCGCCTGCACCGCGGCGAACGCGGCTTCCTCCCCTTCGAACACGCGAGCGGGGCCGCGGTGGAACGTTCTCTCCGAGCCCGGCACCTTCATCACGCATCCGTCGGGGGCCAGGTTGCCACGCAGGATCAGGAGGCCGCCGCTCTTCTTGATCGGCTCCTCGACCGTGTGCACGACCTTCTGCCCGGCGCTCTCGCGCGCGCCGGCCACTTCCTCGCCGAGCGTGCGGCCGGTGACCGTCGGCGTGTCGCCCCGCAGCCGACCCGCCTCGAGCAGCCGGCGCGCGACCAGCGCGACGCCTCCCGCGGCATGCAGGTCCGTCGCGACGTAGTGACCCCACGGCTTCATGTCGGCGAGCACGGGCGTGCGTGCGCTGACCCGGTTGAAGTCGTCCAGCGACAGCGGTACGCCCGCCTCCCTCGCCACCGCGAGCAGGTGCAGCACCACGTTGGTGGATCCGCCGGTCGCCACCGCGAGCGCGATGCCGTTCTCGATGGCTTCACGGGTCAGGATGCTGCGCGCGCGCACGCCCTTCCGAACGAGCTCCACGATCAGTCGCCCGCACTGTCGCGCGACCTCGGGCTTGGCCGGATCGGTGGCAGGAACGGATCCGCTGCCCATGGGCGAGATGCCCACGGCCTCGAACACCGTCGCCATCGTGTTGGCCGTGAACTGCCCGCCGCAGGCACCCGCGCCCGGGCAGGCCGCACGCTCGATGCGCCCCAGCTCGGCCTCGTCGATGCGGCCGGCGGCACAGGCGCCGACGGCCTCGAACACGTCCTGGATGGTGATGTCCTTGCCCTGGTACCTACCAGGCTGGATCGACCCGCCGTAGAGCATCACGCCGGGAAGGTCGAGGCGCGCGAGCGCCATGACCGTGCCGGGAATCGTCTTGTCGCACCCTGACAGCGCGACCACGCCGTCGAAGAGGTATCCGCGCCCCATCAGCTCGATCGAGTCGGCGATCACCTCGCGGCTGACGAGCGACGCGCGCATGCCGGAGGTCCCCATCGTGATCCCGTCCGACACCGCGATCGTGTTGAACTCGACGGGCGCGCCGCCGGCCTCGCGCACGCCCTCACGGACGTACTTCGCGAGGTCGCCCAGGTGGACGTTGCACGGCATCGTGTCGGTCCACGTGTTCGCGATCCCGATCAGCGGTTTGCCGAAGTCCTCGTCGGTGAAGCCGACGGCGCGCAGGTACGAACGTGCCGGCGCCCGGTCCGGACCCTCGACCAGCTGCCGGCTGCCGAGCTTCGGAAGCGCGCGGCCGCCGTTCGCCTTGGGCTTCGACGTATCCGCTTTCGTGTCCTTGGACATCGGATCGGCTACCTCGCGACGGGCTCGAGGCGAACGATCGGCGTCGGCTCGTTGACCTCGCCGTCGATCGCGAGATAGACGAAGCCGTCCGGCCCCTCCCGCACGTCACGCACGCGTCCGATGCCCTTCACGAGCGTTTCCTCCAGGTAGGATTGTCCGTCGCGGATCTCGACGCGCGCGAGCTGCTCGCCGGCGAGACCGCCGACGAAGATGCTGCCCCTCCAGCCGGGAAACGCGTCTCCGTTGTAGATCATCATGCCGGACGTCGCGATCGACGGCACCCACACGTGCACGGGCGGCTGCGTGCCCTCGCGCAGCGTGCCCTCGGCGATGCGCGACCCGCTGCCGTAGTTCATGCCGAAGGTGGCGAGCGGCCAGCCGTAGTTCATGCCCGGCTCGATGAGGTTGATCTCGTCGCCGCCCTGCGGCCCGTGCTCGGCCTCCCAGAGCTCTCCGGTCGCGCGGTTGAACGCCAACGCCTGCGGGTTCCGGTGGCCCTTGGTCCAGATCTCCGGAAGCACGCCGGGCCGGCCCACGAATGGGTTGTCGCTGGGGACCGTGCCGTCCTCGTTCAAACGGTTCACCGTTCCGTGGTGGTTCGAGTAGTCCTGCGCCGGGTGCGCCGCCTGGAGGTCGGGCGCGGCCATGCGCTCGCCCACGGACACGAAGAGGTGACCGCGCCCGTCGAACGCCAACCGCGAGCCGTAGTGACCACGCCCGCGCGTCTGCGCCTCGAAGATCTCCTCCACGTTCGTGAGCCTGTCGTTCTCGAGCCGCCCCCGGATGACCGCCGTCGTCGACTCCTGTCCCCCGAGCGGCTTCGAGTACGTCAGGTATACGAGTCGGTTGCGCGCGAAGTCGGGGTGAGGCATGACGTCGAGAAGCCCGCCCTGCCCCACGGCGAACACCGGCGGCACGCCTTCCACCGGGGCGGGAAGCAGGCGGCCGTCGCGGATGATGCGCAGCCGGCCCGGCCGCTCCGTGACCAACAGGTCTCCGTTGGGGAGGAAGCCGATCGACCAAGGGTGCTCGAGCCCCTCCGCGACGTTCACGACGCGGAACGAGTGGTGCGCGCTGCCGTACACCTGGCTCTGCGCCATAGCCGCCGAGGCGGCGGACAGGACGAGCGCCACGGTGAGGAGCGCCGCTCTGGGGGGACGAGACATGACAGCCTCCCGCGAAGGAGATGGAGGAGACGGAACGTTAGGACCGGCCCCGCCTGCCATCAACGGCCGGCCTGACCGCGGCCAATTCCCCGGCGAGCGAGAGCCGTCCTATCGCCCTGGGCGAAGGGCTTCGGAAAGAGCGGCTGCGCCTCCCACGACCGGCAGCTCCAACCGCGTGCCCGCGAGGTCCACCGTGAGCTCGGTTCCGGCCGGAGGCCACAGCGTGAACTCCCGGTCGCTCGAGAAGATCATGACCGCGAGCCGGAGCCCCGCCGGAATGATCTGGTCGTCCGGCTCGAGCGCGAAGCTCACGTCGTAGAACCGTCCCGGCACGAGCGGCTCGCCGTCCTCCAACGACCGATGGTTCTGCGGGTCGGCCCACCCGCGCGTGACCACGCTGGCTTCGCGGTTCGGTCCCTCCCCCCACGGCAGCGTCACCAGCCACACCGACAGGTTCGCCGCGGGCCGACTGGAGGCGAGCCGAACCGTGATCCGTGGCGTTCCCGAGACGTGCAGCTCACGCTCGAGCGGAGACGTGGCATAGAGCAGTCTATTCTCCATGACGTCCTCTCGCGCGAGCGCCGCCCCATCGAACGCCACGTCGTCCACGAGCGTCTCGCGTTCCCCGCCTTCGGCGGCGCCGTCGACCTCCCCCTCCGCGGCGATCCCGAGCGTCCCCACCCCGCGACCACCCGCGCCCGGACGCAGCTCGACCCGCTCCGCATCCGGATGCGGGAAGTCGGTGTACGCATCGATCTCCCGAGCGGGTCCCGGCCGAAGGATCCACGCGCGCGGTTGACGCTCGACCCCGTTCTCCACGCCGTACAGGTAGCGCGTGAGCCAGCGGTTCATCAGCTCCATGGGCGGAGGGCCGCCGTGGCCGCCGGGGTGCAGGAAGAGCTGCGCCGGCACGCCGCGCTCGCGAAGCGCTTCGTACACGCGGATGCTGTGGCCCGGCATGACGTTCCAGTCACCCAACCCGTGCGCGAGCAGCGTCGCGGCCCGCACGCCGCTCAGGTCGCTCGAGTAGTCGCGGCTCCGCCAGAACTCGTTGTAGTCACCGGTGCGCCGGTCCTCGCCCGGCACGAGCTCGGCCTCGCGCACGGATCGAATGCACTGCTCCCGGCGATCCGGGTCGCCGCTGTTCACGAAGTCGAACAGCACGTCCGTGTCCTCGCCGAGGTAGCCGCCGGGCGAGCGCACGAGGCCGTTCGCGCGATAGTAGTGGTAGTACGACGTGTTGGCCGACACGGGGATGATCGCCTCGAGTCCTTCGACGCCCGTCGTGGCCGCGGCGAGCGGCAGCGTCCCGTTGTACGACGTGCCGGTCATGCCGACTTTGCCCGTCGACCACGAGGCCTCCACCTCGTCGCCCCCGACAGGCGCCGTGAAGCCACGGGCGCGCCCGTTCAGCCAGTCGACGACCGCCTTGGGAGCCAACGTCTCGTTGAGCCCTCCGATCGTCGGACAACCCTGGGACTGGCCCGTGCCGGGCGACTCCGAGTGGACGACCGCGAAGCCGCGGGGCACCCAGTCCGCCACGAGCGACGCCGAGATCGACGGGCGCGGACCGACGAACGGAATCCCCGGCATCGGCGTGCGCGGCGGAGGCTCGGCACCGAGCGCCTGACGTACGTCCCAGAAGTAGGGCCGCGCCGAGGATCCCACACCGGAGAAGTAGGGGCTCGTCTCGTAGAGCACGGGAACGCGCAGGCCCTGCGTCTCCGTCTGACCCGGGCGGGTCACGTCGACGTGCACGCGGTCGAGCTGCCCGTCCCCGTCCGAGTCGCTCTCCGTCTCCACCCACAGGTGGTGCCTGATCCAGGACGTCGGGTCCGCGAACGCGGGCACCACCTGCGCCATGCCGTCGCGGAACACCGGCCCGGCCGGACCGGAGGATTGGGCCGACACGTGGCCCGACGTCTGGGCCGACATCGGGACCGCCGCACATACGGCGGCCCACCACACCACGCGCAGCCGAGCCATGAGTCCTCCGCGATCGCCCATACCTGCCGACGTCTACTAACCGACTGACCCGTCGCTGTGCCAAGCCGCGACCGTACGCGCGAAGGGGCGCCGCCGGACTTCGGCGACGCCCCTCCTCATTCAGCGTCCTCCGCCCTCGCGGGCAGTCAGGTGACGTCTCAGCTCGTCGGGATCGTGAATGCCTTGCTCACCGTGAAGATCAGCGTCTGCTCGTCGACGCCCTCGTACAGACCGTTGAGGACCATGTCGTTCCAGAGGCCCGAGATCGAGAAGTCGAGCTCCGCGGCGGAGAAGTTGTACCCGGCCTGCAGGTACTGACCGCCGAGGTCCGGATCGAAGGCATCGCTCAGCGCGTCGCCGAACCCGCTGTTGAAGGCGATCGTGCCCACGGTCGCGAACAGGCCGTTCTGCGCGGCCGTCACGCCGATGTAGGCGTACTTCGGGTCCCCGGGAACGTCGTACGTTCCCAGCGCGGCTGCGATGGAAAGAGGACCGAACGCGGCCCCGAGGTTGCCCTCGAGGTACGTGTTGTCGAAGTCGCCCGTGTAGAAGTAGCCGGTGCCTCCGAGGCTCACGCTGCCGCTACCGGCCGGGATGGCGTAGCTGGCGAAGAGATCCACTTCGGATCCGTCGCCCACGTCCGCCGCCCACGTTCCCGCAGTGAATCCGCTGGCGGCCACGCTGAGGCCGGCGTTGGCCGAGGATTCCTTCTGCAGGATCCCGCGGTAGTAGTACTGGCTCATGAACCCGGCGGTCGCCGACACCACGGCCTGTGCATGGGCCCCGGTCGGAAGTAGGACCGCGCCGGCTAGAGCGAACGAAATCAGCTTCCGCATGTTCGTGTGTCCCCTTGGCATGCTGGTTGAGTGTTGATCCGTCAGACCGCGACCGGCGTGACGGCCGCGGTATCCCTCTCCGCAGTCCGTATCCGGTAGATCGCTTCGACCGGGAGGACGAAGATCTTTCCGTCCCCCACCTCCCCTGTGCGCGCCGCGTCCATCACCGCCTTGACGGCGATGTCCACGAACGGCTCGGAGACCCCGATGTCCAGCACCACCTTCTCGGTGAGCTCCATCTTCACCGACATCCCGCGGTAGGTCTCCACGGCTTCGGTCTCGCCGCCGTGGCCCTGCACCCGCGTCACCGTCAGCCCTCTCACCTCCGCCTGATACAGCGCCTTCAAGACGTCGCTGAGCTTCTCGGGGCGTATGATCGCCTTGATCAGCTTCATGTTCGTGTTCTCGCTATGGATGAGGTTGCACTGCGCTACAGTCGTCCGAGACTCACGCCTTCCGCATGGCCGGAGTCGCGGCCATCATCGGCTGAGGAGCATTCCCGTTGAGCTCCTCGTCGAGGATGAGCACGGCACCCTCCCCGTTCGCGTACCCTTCCTCGCCGTGCGCGAGCACGTCCATTCCACGCCGCTCCTTGTCCGCCGTCGGACGGAGGCCGGCGACGGCCTGCACGACCTTCATGATCACCACCGTGCCGATCGCGCTGTACAGGAAGACGGCGCCGACCGCGATGAGCTGCACCACGACCTGACGCGGATTCCCGTACAGGAGCCCGTCCTGCCCCGCCGGGTTGAGCGCCGTGGTGGCGAACACACCGGTGAGGATCGCGCCCGTGAAGCCACCGACGCCGTGCGCCGCGAACACGTCGAGCGAGTCGTCGAGCCGCGACTTGCCGCGCCACCGGATCGCGAAGTAGCTGGGGAAGGCCGCGATCGCACCGATCGCGATGGCCGACATCGGTGAGACGAAACCCGCGGCCGGCGTCACGGCCACGAGGCCGACCACGATGCCCGTCGCAGCGCCGACCGCCGTCATGTGCTTCGCGAACATCGAGTCCAGCAGCGACCAGACCACGAGCGTCGCGGCCGGTGCCACCAGGGTATTCACCACACCCAACGCCGCGAGTCCGCTCGCCGCCAGGGCGCTGCCACCGTTGAAGCCCATCCAGCCGAACCAGAGGATCCCCGCGCCCAGCAGGACGAACGGCACGTTGTGGGGCAGCATCGCCCGCCGCCCGTAGTCGGAGCGCGGTCCCAGGACGATGGCCGCCGCCAGGGCGGCCGCGCCCGCGTTCACGTGCACCACCGCGCCACCCGCGAAGTCGAGCGCGGCCATGCCGAAGAGCCAGCCGTTCGCGTTCCACACCCAGTGGGCTACGGGTGCGTACACGAGCAGGCCCCACGCCGAGATGAACGCGACGTAGGCGCCGAACTTCATCCGACCGATCACCGCCCCGGAGATCAGCGCCGCCGTGATGATGGCGAACGTGCCTTGGTAGGCCATGAACAGGATGTGCGGGATCGTGCCGGAAGCCTCGAGGCCCACGCCGTTCAGGAACAGCATGGAGCCGTCCCCGAAGAAGGGGCTCTCGCCGCCGAAGGCGAGCGAGTAGCCGGCCACCGCCCACAGGACGCCGCTGAAGCCGAACGCGATGAAGCTCATCATCATCGTGTTCAGCACGTTCTTGGACGGAACCAAGCCGCCATAGAAGAACGCGAGTCCGCCGGTCATGAAGAGCACCAGCGCGGTCGAGATCAGCATCCACGCCGTGTCCCCACCGGATATTTCAGCCTCCTGCGCGCTCAGGACGTCGGGCACGACGAGGAGGAGGAGCAAAGGGAGCGCGACCCGGATCGCCCCACCGAGGAGGGGGGAGAGCCCCTCTTCGGCCCTTCCCAGCCATTTGGTGTACGCCATTGCAGGTTCCTCTAGACGTTGAATGGGCTGCGGTGCACTCCGCAGCTGACCTTCGGCGGGGGGGCAAGGCTCGTACCAATTCGAACAAGCCGTACCAGAGGGGATCTAAGTAATTGGTACGCTTGGATTTGGGCGACACGAGCCGAGCGTCGGGCCCCAGAGCGGGCGACGGACGATATCGTACGTCGCCTCGAATCGCCCTACGAAAATGTATCCGCTACGACCGCCGAGCAGCCCGATACCGGGTGGGGTCGATGCCGTACTTCTTCAGCTTGTATCCCATGATGCGGGACGTCGTCTGGAGGAGGCGCGCCGCTTCCGCCTGATTCCCCCGGGCGGTCTTGAGGCTGTCCAGGATCAGGTCCTTCTCGTAGTTCCCGACCAGCATGTCGAGCGAGGCCTCCGGCAGCGTGTCCGACACCTGCGCGGTCTGCAGGGTGGGCGGCAGGTCATGCCCATGGATGACGGCGCCCTGGCACACCAGGACCGCGCGCTCGATGCAGTTCTCCAGCTCGCGCACGTTCCCGGGCCAGTGATAGGCCATCAGCATGTCGATGGCCGGGGTGGAGATGCGACGCACGCGCTTCCCCAGGGCCGACGAGTACTTCTCGACGAAGTGGTCCGCGAGCAGCAGAATGTCCGGCTTCCGGTCGCGTAGCGCGGGCATGAAGATGCTGAAGACGTTCAGCCGGTAGTACAGATCCTCCCGGAACTTTCCCTGCCGCATGGCGTTCTCGAGATCCCGATTCGTGGCGGCGATCAGGCGCACGTCCACGCTGATCGGCGTCACGCCCCCCAGGCGTTCGAACTCCTTCTCCTGCAACGCTCTGAGCACCTTCACCTGAGTCGAAGGAGAAAGCTCGCCGACCTCGTCCAGGAAGAGCGTTCCCGCGTCCGCCAGCTCGAAGCGCCCCTTCTTCCGCTCGCGGGCATCCGTGAACGCACCGGGCTCGTATCCGAACAGCTCGGACTCGATGAGCGTGTCTGGAAGCGCGCCGCAGTTGACCTTGATGAATGGCCCTTCGGCCCGGGGCGAGTTGTAGTGGATGGCGTGGGCCACCATCTCCTTCCCCGTGCCCGATTCCCCCCGGATCATCACGGTGGTGGGACTTCCGGCGACCTGCGCGATCGCCTGGTAGACGTCCCGCATCTGGCGGCTGTTCCCGATGATGTTGCGGAACTCGTACCGCTCCCGGAGCTCCTGGCGGAGCTGGTCGTTTTCGGTGAGCAGCCGCTTGCGCTCGGTCTCCACGAGCTCGTGGACGCGCACGGACTGGCCGATCATCGAGGCGACCACCCCCAGAAACTCGAGCTCAGCGTCGAAGCGTCGCTCCTTGTTGTACGGAAAGGAGATCCCGAGGCTCCCGCGAGTCTTGCCGTCCACCGGCACGGGCATCGAAACGAAGCTCAGCTCGTCGAGGCCGCTCGCCTTCCAGACGTCGGTCCGGTCGAGGAACATCGGCTCCTGGCTGACCCTGGGGACCACGACCGGTCGGCCGCTCTCCACCACGCGTCCGGTGACCCCCTCGCCCACCTTGAACTTGGCGCGACGCTGGGCTTGCCAGGGGATTCCAGCGGCAGCCTCGATCCGGAGCTCACCCGTCTCGTCGAGGAGCGTCACGGTGCCCGACACGGTCCCGTGATTCTCTTCCAAGAGCTCCAGGACCCGGGTGAGCGCGGTCCGGAAGTCCATCGCCGAGCTCAGCGTCTGCGACACCTCGAGCAGCGTCGAGAGCTCGCGGATGGTCGTGACGCTCATGGATTCGCCTTCTTTGCCCGCAGTCTTGGTAGGAGTCAGGGGCAAAGATGACGCTTTCGAACGATTGGCGCCACGGTACTACAATTTTGTCCCGAAGCCCGGACGAGCCCCGTCAGTTCGCCAACGGCGAGACGTTGACCGTCACTTCCTGGTCGGCGTAGAGCGACCCGTCGTCCGCCCTGCCGCGCAGGACGTATGTCCCCGGCTCGTCGAACGTCACCTCGACCAACCAGCGGTCGTCTTCGGGCGTGGGCGGGGCGGTCCAGAAGGGCGCCCAGGGGGAGTTCATCCACGCCCGGGTGTCCTCCCACGTCTTGATCTGGATCGGCTCGAAGGTCGCTTCGCCGCCCCCCCGGTAGACGAACCACGCGAAGTGGAGGCCGAGCGCCTTGTTCACGGTCACCCGGTCGGGCTCCGTGAACGCGCGCTGGAGCGCGCGCATCTCGGGGCTCAGCGTGTCCGCAGGCTGGCTCGCCGCGGGCGTCGCGGCGGCCGCAGCTCCGCCGGCGGCCTCTCGCTGGGCTCGCGCGCGCTCCCGGCGCTGCGCCGGGGTGACCGGCAAGCCGTCGTCGGTCACCCACGCGGCGAGCGTCACCGGTTGCCCCACCCGCGCGCTCACGGTCTCGGGACCGTCCAGCATGATCTTCGGCGGGGTGTTGGAGCGCGTCTCCGGATCGCTCCGCCCGGCCCCGAGCGCGCCGGTCTCCGACGCGATGACCATGTTGTCGATCAGCAGATCCTGACGGAGCGAGGCATAGGCGACCTTCGTCTCCCCGCGGATCCGGAGGGTCCAGGTGAGCTCCTGGTCACCGAAGTCGGCCGGCACGCGGACCTTGAACGTGAAGCGGTTGCGGCGCGGGAGGAAATGCGTGGGCTGGCCGCGGTCCGCCGGTCCCGGGGAGAAGAAGTTGTCCTCGCCGACCGGGATGTCGAGCTCCTCGTCCCAGTTCCGGTTCATGTAGCCGAAGACGAGGCTGTACGACCCGTCCGGGTTGACCTCGAATCCCTCGTACGCCGGGGAGACCGTCTGACCCCGCGAGTACGTCAGCGACTGCGCGTGGACCGTTCCGAACGATCCGGCCAGCGCCGCTCCGGCCGCCATCCACGCACCGATGCCCGCCCTTCCGAGCTTCCCCCACGCCATGTTCGCTACCTCTGGTTCGAAGCCGGCTGCGCCGACGCTTCCAGCACGGGTGAAGGCACCGGGATCGCGTGCAGACAGAGGGGGCAGCCGATCACGTGGTCGTTCTTCGTCAGGTCGAACCGCTCGACGCGCGCCTGCATCTCCTCGAGGAACTGCTCGTCGGTCAGCGCCACCCTCATCCCCAGATCGATGAACATGTTCGAGACGGACCGGTTGCCCGACCCGGACCAGTTGCGGGGGTCGGGCACGTTGGTGTTGGTCGGCGTGTTGTTCATGTAGCCGATGATGTGCAGCACCGTACCCTTCGGCAGGAGCGGCTGATAGCCATCCTCGTACGCATAGCCGCGGACCCAGTTGTGGTCGTAGCCCACGCACGAGAGCGTCTCGACGTTGTAGCCCCAGATGGCCTCCAGGCACATGCGCTCGCCCGGCGCGTGCAGGTGCGGCTCGAAGGTGATGATCTTCGTGTTCCGCTCCAGCACCTCGTAGGCGTGCAGCTCCTGGCGGTCGGTCATCGCCTCGATGTCGATGTCCATCGCGTTGCCGAGCGAAACCGGCGCACGCGGGTAACGCGGCTCGTAGCCGACGGGATGGAACCTGAAGCCGATCAACAACTTGGCCCGCGTGTCACGACCGCTCGAGTGAAGGTGGACCGAGTTGGACACCACGCTCGAGCCTGCCCGGAGGAGGCGGCCCGCCTCGGGATCGAAGACGTCGGCGTTGCGTCCGACCTCGTGCACCGGCCACCCCGTGGACTCCGGGTCCTCGAAGTCGCTCGCGGTCGGATCGTCCCCGTCGTTGATGACCCGGGTGCTCCAGATCATGTGGTGGAAGATGTACCGGCCGCCCACCGTCTGACGGCCCGTGTCGGTGACGTCGATGTCGTTGACCTCCCGGATCTCCACCGACTTCACGTACCGGTCTTCGGCGAGCGGGATCGGCACGCTCTGGATCTCGCCCCACCAGTCCGGGGAGCCTGCCTCCATGAAGATCTCTTCCGTCTCCACGACGAGGTCCGGCTCTCCCGCCGTCCAGAACACCTCGTCGTTCCAGACCAGCGGCGCCGGCAGGTCCGCCGGGTTCCCTTCCGGTGCGCCGTTGTCGACCCAGGCGGCGATCGCCGCGATCTCCTCGTCGGAGAGCGACGGGTCGTTCTTGAAG
Organism: Gemmatimonadales bacterium; assembly: GCA_050181335.1. GTDB lineage: Bacteria > Gemmatimonadota > Gemmatimonadetes > Longimicrobiales > Gaopeijiaceae > UBA2982. Next base: position 27,673 of record JBFXDG010000007.1, read on the forward strand.
TGCTGGATGCCGATCTCCTTCTCCACGTACCAGGGCGGCATCGCCCCCGCCCGGTCCCGGATGCCCGTCTTCTCCTTGATGCGCGGAGCCCATCGCCGGACCTCCTGATACGTCACGAGCGGCATGGGGGCGACGCCGCCGGCCCGGTGACACCCCTGGCAGCTCCGCTGCAGGATGGGCGCGATATCCCGGCTGAACGTGACCTCCGCCCCGGTGGCGACCGGGGTGGCCGTCGCGAATGCCTGGGAAGCGGCCGGCTCGGGCGCGAGGAGCGCCAAGGTGCCGAAGACGGCGAGCGCGGAGGCGAGCGCCGGGGTGGAGAGGCCGGGGGTCGTGGGACGCACCATCTCGTGATCCTCCGTTGGGGATCCTCCCGGAGAACCCTCGCGGCCGGGATCCCCGGAATTGAAGGCTAAGCTAGCGGCAATATAGAAGGACGCCCGCCCGGAAGCACGGAGGCGCTCGGCCTTCGCGTCGGCTCGACGGGCCGGACGGCCGGATGGATGTCGAGCGGCTAGTCGGGGCGCCCGGATTCGAACCGGGGACCCCCTGCTCCCAAAGCAGGTGCGCTACCGGACTGCGCCACGCCCCGAAACAACGTCCGACTTCACGCAGACACGCGCGAAGGCTACTCCCGGCCCCAGGAGGGGTCAACGCCGAAGCGGCGGCGCCCCCCCGGGCGCGGTGCGAGACGCGGCTAGACCGTGCAGTCCTTCTCGCGGTAGATCTCCGCCACCGTGTAGGCGAGCAGCAGCTCCTCGTATTCCGAGCACAGCCGGTTCCAGAGCCGGAGCACGCGCACGGCGGCATCGAGCGATCCCCGGTCACGAAGCACGTCCACCAGATCGTGGTAGGTCCGAACGCGCTGGTGCGGCAGCATCGAGAACCCGTCCACCAGGATCCCCTTCATCACGTTCTCGAACTCCGCCTCGTCGGGCAGACCGTCCACGAGGATCCGCTCGAGGACCCGGCGGGAATCGCACCAAGACGCGCGGCCCCGACGCTCGAGGTCGCCGAGCTCGATACCGAGCCGGGCCAAGTGCGACTCCAGGCCCCGCCGTCTCTCCGGCGTCGAGATGATGACCACGACGTCGTCCCCGGCGAGCCCCTCCGCGAGGAACTCGGCGATCTCCCGATGAGGAAAAGGCTCGTCGATCGTTTCGATCGCTTCGGACATGCGGACGCTCCTCGGGCACGACGATGGAGAGGGTCACGCCGGGGGGGCGCCCGATCATAACGACGCGCGCCTTCGTGCAATACCGTCGCGCGACAGCGACGTGCCCGCTCGCTCTTTCCGTCGGCATCCGCGGGACGCCGAGATCCCCTGGACAGGCGGTGCCTGTCGAGGTTGGGCCGTCAGCCTCACGCCGCGGACGCGCGACGTCGCAGGGCGTAGCCCCTCGTGAGCGCCCCGCCGCCGCTCAGCGCATAAGACGCGCTAGCTGGTGTGCGCGGGCCGACGAGCCCGCCACGAGTGCTGCGTCCGAGCGGCAGACCGCATCCTATGCGCCTTCCAGCCCGTGGCATGGAAGGTGCCCCGGCCCACACAGAGTCTTTTTCCCGCCTATGGATAGGAGCGCGTGTGGACCGCATCCCTCTGGTCGTCTTCTCCCACCTGCGTTGGGACTTCGTCTACCAACGGCCGCAGCACGTGATGTCACGGTTGGCCGCGTATCGTCCTGTGCTCTTCGTCGAAGAGCCGATCGTCAATCCGGGGCGAATGGCGCTGGAGGTGGAAGCGGTGGCTCCGGGAGTGCGAGTCGCTCGTCCGGTCGTGCCGCTGGAGGGCACACCGTTCGGCTCGGCGCAGGAAGCCGCCATCATCTCGATGCTGCGGTCCCGCCTGGCGGCCGACGGATGGAAGCGCGTCGTGGCATGGCTCTACACGCCGATGGCGGTGCGCATCGCGAAGGGGATCCATCCGAACGCGATCATCTACGACTGCATGGACGATCTCTCTGGTTTCCTGGGCGCACCCGGGGATCTCCACTCCAGGGACAAGGAGCTGCTGGCCGCCGCGGACGCGGTGATGACCGGAGGCCCGAGCCTGTGGAAGCTGAAGCGGGAGCGGCACGCCTACGTGCACTGCTTCCCGAGCAGCGTGGACGTCGCGCACTTCACGGTGCGCGACGACGTCGAGGAGCCACCGGAGCATGCGGGGATCCCCCGTCCGAGGTTGGGCTACACGGGCGTCATCGACGAGCGCATGGATCTGGACATCCTGGCGGCGTTGGCGGAGGCCCACCCGGAGTGGCAGATCGTCCTGGTCGGTCCGGTGGTGAAGATCGACCCCGCGACGCTCCCTCAGGCGCCTAACCTGCACTACCTCGGCCGCAAGGACTACGCCGAGCTGCCGTCCTACCTGGCGGGATGGGACGTGGCGCTGATCCCGTTCGCCCGCAATGCCGCCACGAAATACGTCAGCCCGACGAAGGTGCTGGAGTACATGGCAGCCGATCGGCCGATCGTGAGCACGCCGATCGCCGACGTGGCCGAGCCGTACGGGGACATCGTGTTCCTGGGTGACAGCCCGGAGGAGTTCGTCCGCGCGTGCGAGAGCGCCCTGGCGTGCTCGGAGCTCGAGCGGGCCACGAGGAGCGCTCGGGCGCGGCGCGTGCTCAGTCGCACGTCATGGGACGACACCGCCCAGCGCATGGACGAGATCATCCAGGTGGTGACGGCGGAAGCCCCCTCACCGGGGCTGGCCGTTGCCGGCGCCGGAGGGAGCTGATCGATGACCTCGCACGCATCGGTCGTGGTCCTGGGCGCCGGTCCGACGGGCCTCAGCGCGGCGTACCATCTGGGTGCTCGGGCGCTCCTCCTCGACCGCGAGGCGAGCGTGGGCGGCCTGTGCAGGTCGATCGAAGCCGATGGCTTCACGTTCGACATGGCGGGTCACATCATGTTCTCGAACGACCCGTACGTGCACCACCTCTATCGCATGCTGCTGGGGAGCAACGTGCATTGGCAGGAGCGCGAGGCCTGGGTCTACAGCAAAGGGGTGCATACCCGCTATCCGTTCCAGGGCTCGCTGCACGGACTGCCGCCCGAGGTGATCGAAGAATGCCTGGTGGGCGCGATCGACGCCCGCCACGGCGACTGGAGGCGTGCGCTCGAGGCGTCTCGCTCGAACGGTCATTCCCACGGTCGTTCCAACGGTCACGCCAACGGTCACGCGCCCTCCTGCGGACCCCACCCGGACGATGCGCCGCTCCGCGACTGCTGCGCCGATGGCATCCTGGAGGCGGATCTGCCGAGGGAAAGCCTCGGGAACGGCGACGAGCCGCGAGACTTCGAGGAGTTCATCTACCGGGTGTGGGGGGCGGGCATCGCGAAGCATTTCGCGATCCCGTACAACCGGAAGCTCTGGACGGTACCGCTCAGCGAGATGGAGACGTCGTGGCTCCAGGGACGCGTTCCGCTTCCGGACCTCGCGAGCATCGTTCGCGGTGCGCTCCACCCCTCGCCCCGCCCCATGGGTCCCAACGCGCGGTTCGGCTACCCGAAGCGAGGTGGGTTCCAGGCGCTCATGGACGGCTTCCTGCCGCACCTGCAGGGCGAAGTCCGTCTCCGCTCGGAGGTCGTGGCGATCTCTCCGACGCGGCGCTCGCTCACGCTGCGCAACGGAGCCGAGATCCGCTACGACGCGCTCGTGAGCACGATGCCGCTTCCCGAGCTCATCCGCAGGATCGTACCGGAGGCGCCACCGTCGGTGCGACGAGCCGCCCGAGGGTTGAAGCACGTCTCCTGCCGATGCGTGAACCTCGGCGTCGGCCGCGCGGGGCTGACGGAGAAGCATTGGACCTACTATCCGGAGGACACGGTCTTCCACAGGATCTTCTTCCAGGGGAACGCCAGCCCCGAGTGCAACCCTCCGGGCGGCTTCGGGCTGACTTGCGAGATCACCCACTCCCCGGCGAAGCCGCTACCGTGCGACGGCGACGATCTGATTCGCCGGTGCATCGACGACTGCCGGCGTGTCGGCGTCCTGCAGGACGGCGACCCCATCCTCACGGCCAACCAGGTCGACATCCCGTACGCGTACGTGGTCTACGATCACGGCCGCACGGAGCGCGTGCGCCTGATCCGCACCTGGCTCGCGGACCACGCCATCCTGCTGGCGGGACGCTACAGCGAATGGGAGTACTACAACTCGGACCACGCCTTCCTCGCGGGTAAGAAGGCGGCGGAAGCGGTCGCGTCGCTGCTCGGCGAGACGGACCCGGCGTCGGAGCCACCTGTCGCGAACCGTCCCGGTACCGAGGCTCGATCGGCGAGCGCTTGAGGCCGGCTTGAGCCCCTATCAGGTGGTCGCGCACCCGCGCCCGCAGCTCCGGCGCTCGTGGTGGCAGCCGCTCGACGGGGCGTGGGACTTCGCGATGGAGGAGATCGGCCGCTGGAGCGATCCGCGCGAGGTGGAGTGGGACCGGGTGATCCAGGTTCCGTTCGCGCCGGAAACGCCGGCGAGCGGCGTCGGGGACACCGGCTTCCACGAGGTGTGTTGGTACCGGCGCGAGATCGCTCCTCCCGCGCTCGACCCGGACGATCGCCTGCTCATGCACTTCAACGCCGTGGACTACACGGCGGACGTGTGGGCCAACGGCTGCTGGACGGTGCGCCACGAGGGAGGTTACACGCCGTTCAGCGTGGATCTGACGCCCTTCGTGCGGGACGGCAAGCCGATCGAGATCGTGGTGCGCGCCGAGGACGATCCGCTCGATCTCGCCAAGCCGCGGGGCAAGCAGGACTGGCAGCTCGAGCCGCACTCGATCTGGTACCCCCGCACGTCGGGCATCTGGCAGACGGTTTGGCTGGAGCGTGTGCCGGAGACGTCGATCGCCGCGCTGCGCTGGACGCCGAACCTCGAGCGCTGGGAGATCGGCCTCTCGCTGTACCTCGGCGGGCAGCGTCGACGCGGCCTCAGCCTGCGGGTCTCGCTCACCGCACGGGGAAACGTGCTCGCGGAGGACCGCTACGCGCTCGTGCACGACGAGATCAGCCGTCGCATCGTCCTCTCCGATCCGGGGATCGACGACTACCGCAACGAGCTCCTGTGGAGCCCGCACTCCCCCACCCTGATCGCCGCGCGTCTGGAGCTGATCGACGAGGACGACCGGCTCGTGGACGAGGTGCACAGCTACACGGCGCTGCGGTCGGTGGCCGTGCAGGGCCAGACCGTGGTGCTCAACGGACGCCCTTATCCGCTGAGGCTCGTGCTCGACCAAGGCTACTGGCCCGAGACCGGCATGACCGCCCCCGACCACGACGCGCTACGCCGGGACGTCGAGCTCGTCAAGCAGATGGGCTTCAACGGCGTGCGCAAGCACCAGAAGATCGAGGATCCGCGCTGGCTGTACTGGGCCGACCGGGAGGGCCTGCTCGTGTGGGAGGAGATGCCGAGCGCCTACCGGTTCACGACGGTCTCCATCGAGCGGCTGACGCGGGAGTGGCTGGAGGTGATCCGCCGCGACTACAGCCACCCCTGCGTGATCGTGTGGGTGCCCTTCAACGAGTCCTGGGGCGTGCCCAACCTGCCCGAGATCCCGGCCCAGCGGCATTGGGTGCAGGGTCTCTATCACCTCACGCACACGCTCGACCCGACCCGGCTCGTGGTGGGCAACGACGGGTGGGAGAGCGGCTCGACGGATCTCATCGGCATCCACGACTACGACCCGGATCCCGCGCAGCTCGCCCGACGCTACGGCCTCCACGAGAACGTTCCACACTTGTTCAGGCGCGAGCGCCCCGGTGGCCGCATGCTGTCGCTCGGCGGCGAGCACGGCGGGCAGCCCATCCTCCTCTCGGAGTTCGGCGGCATCGCATGCGCGCCCGAGCGCGGCGCCGACTACTGGGGCTACTCGGTGTCCCGCTCGACGAGTGAGCTCGAGTCGAGGTTCGAGGCGCTCATGGACGTGGTGCGTGAGCTGCCCGCGCTCGCCGGCTTCTGCTACACGCAGTTCAGCGACACCTACCAGGAAGCCAATGGCCTGCTCTTCATGGACAGGCGCCCGAAGTTCCCACTCGACCGGATGGCCGACGCCGTGCGCGGTCCCCGTGTGATGCGGCAGGCGCAGGAGGAGCAGGTGAAGAAGGCGGAGCGCGGGACGCCGGGGAGCCAGCACGGGGGCGCGGCCCCGTGAGCGACGCCGTGCGCGCAGCCACGCCCGAGACCGGAGTCGTCGCACGCGCTCCGGGACGCGTCAACCTCATCGGCGAGCACACCGACTACAACGGCGGGTACGTGCTGCCGACCGTGCTGCCGCGTGACACGATCGTCGAGCTGGAAGCCCGCGACGACGACGTGGTCAGGATCGTCAGCACCGCCCTCTCCGGTGGCGAGCCGTCCACCTACCGCCTCGGCGAGGAGAAGCCGGTCGGCGATTGGACCGACTACGTGCGGGGCGTCACGGACGTCCTGGCCCGGAAACGCGGCGCGCCGATCCGAGGGTTCGACGCCACCGTCGAATCGACGGTCCCGCTGGGTCGTGGGCTCGCCTCGAGCGCGGCCCTGACGGTCGCGCTCCAGCGCGCGCTCCGCGAGCGGTTCTCCCTCGCTTTCGACGACGTCGACATCGCGCACATCGGACAGCTCGTCGAAAACGACTTCGTCGGTGCCCGCGTCGGGATCATGGACCCGCTCGCCGCCAGCCTCGGCCGCCTCGGTGAAGCGCTCTTCGTCGACACGCGAACGCTCGACATCCGCCGCGTCCCCATCCCAGCCGGCATCGAGCTGGTCGTGATCGACTCCGGCGTTCCCCATCGCCACGCCACCGGTGAGTACAACCGGCGCCGGGCCGAATGCGAGGCCGCCGCCGAGCTGCTCGGCGTGCGCCAGCTTCGGGACCTCGGGGAGGCCGACCTGCGCCGCATCTCCGTCCTCCCCCAGGTCCTCGCGCGCCGGACCCGGCACGTGGTGACGGAGAACACGCGCGTGCTGGAGGCGGTCGCGGCGCTGGAGTCGAACGACGTGGAGCGTCTCGGCGCGCTCCTCGATGCCTCGCACCGCTCGCTCCGCGACGACTTCCAGGTGTCGACCGAGGAGATCGACGCCCTGGTGAAGGAGCTGCGCCGGCAGCGTGGGGTGCTCGGCGCGCGCATCACGGGCGGCGGCTTCGGGGGCGCCGTCCTCGCGATCGCGCTCGAGGGGATGGGTCAGGCGGCGGCCGCCGAAGCGATCGCGCTCGGGCGCGGCGCGCACGATCTCGTCGTCTTCGCGCCGGGCGGCCGCGCGGCCGAGGCGCCCGGGTCTGCGGCCAGGCACGGCGTGAAGCGAAATGGCCGGCGCCCGAGGGCGCTCGGCGACGTGGTGTTCGGGGGATTCGAGTGCTCCACGCATAGGCTACGTTCGGGGCGCCGGCTCGACCTCATCGCGGCGACCCGTCACGACGAGCTCGCCCGCCGGGACTACCGGCGCCTGCGCGACCTGGGCATCCACACGGCCCGGGACGGCGTGCGGTGGACCCACGTGGAGGCCGCGCCCGGCCAGTACGACCTCTCGGGCGTGCGGCCGATGGTCCGCGCCGCGCTCGACGAGGGCGTGCGGGTCATCTGGGACCTGCTCCATTTCGGCTGGCCAGACCACGCGGATCCGATGGACGACGCCTTCCCCGGCCGCTTCGGCGAGTACGCCGCGCGTTTCGCGGAGCTGCTCCGAGAGGAGGGCGACGACGCGCCCGCCGTGTGCCCCGTCAACGAGATCTCCTTCCTCGCGTTCGCCGGCGGCGAGGCCGGCTTCTTCAACCCCTTCCTGCACGGACGCGGCAACGACTTCAAGGCTCAGCTCGTGCGGGCCTCGGTCACCGCGTGCGAACGCGTCCGCTCGGTGCTCCCGAGCGCGCGCCTCGTGCACGTCGATCCCGTCATCCACGTGGTCGCGCGTCCGGACCGGCCCGAGGATGCCGAGGCCGCCGAGAACCACAGGCAAGCACAGTTCCACGCCTGGGACATGATCGCCGGGCGACGCCATCCCGAGCTCGGTGGCAGGCCCGAGTACCTCGACGTGATCGGCGTGAACTACTACGTGCACAACCAGTGGTACTATCCAGGCGGGCACGGATCGATGATCAGCCCGTCCAGCCCCCGCTCCCGACCCTTCCACGAGCTGCTCCTCGACGTCCACAACAGATACGGGCGGCCGGTCTTCGTCGCGGAGACGGGGATCGAAGACGAGGCGCGCGCGGCGTGGCTCGCCTACGTGGGACACGAAGCGCGGGCGGCCCTACGCGCCGGCGTCGACCTGCAGGGTATCTGCCTCTACCCCGTCGTCAATCATCCGGGTTGGGAAGACGACCGGCACTGTCACAACGGGCTGTGGGACTACGCCGACGAGCGCGGCGTTCGGCCCATCTACGTGCCGCTCGCGCGCGAGATCGAGCGCCAGCGGCGGGCCTTTCAGGACCTCGGCGAGTCGGAGCCGGTGGAGAACACCGAGGCGCTCCTGCGGAGTCTCGACGAGATCGCGGCGTCCATCGCCGAAAAGACGGAGGAGACGCGCTCCTGAGCGCGCGGTCGACGCCTACCCCGGGGTCTGGTCGCCGAGCTGGCGCAAATACTCGAACGTGTAGATCCCGGTCGAGTGCCCGTCGCTCCACATGAACTGGAGCGCGTACCGCCCGACATAGTGGATCGCCAGCGGGTACACGCCTTCGTCGACCGCTTCGGGCCGGAGCGTGCGCACACCGGTGAGCTCGTCCACGCAGCCCGCGCACGGGCAGAGGAGGCGCAGCGCCCTGGGGTCGAGCTCCGAGACCGCCCCGTCTCCCCATACGATCTGCAGACGCTCGCCGTCGGGCGTGGGGCCGACGTGCGTAGGCTGGTGGCGTGCGCTCACGACCTCGAGCGCAGCACGTCGGCGAGGGCCGAGAAGGCCTTGCCGCGGTGGCTCCGCCGGTTCTTGTCGGCGGCCGACATCTCGGCGAAGGTCACGCCGATCTCCCGATCGAGCACGTGCGCATCGTACCCGAAGCCGCCCTCCCCGCGCGGCTCGTCGATGATCATGCCCGGCGCCTCTCCGCGGAAGAGCAGCGGAGCGCTGCCGTGCTCGACGAGCGCGGCCACGCACACGTACCGAGCGCTCCGGTCGGGGCTGCCGAGCGCGCGCAGCCGCTCCAGCAGGTGGCGATTGTTGGCCCGGTCGCGCGCCAGCCCCTCCAAGCCCTCGTCGGGGGCGAAGCGCTTCGAGCGCACGCCGGGTCCGCCTCCCAGCGCGTCCACCTCCAGACCCGAGTCGTCCGCGACCGTCGGCAGACCCGTCCTGGCGAAGAAGTAGCGCGCCTTGGAGACGGCGTTCTCCTCGAAGGTGTCGTGCGGCTCCAGGTGCTCCTCCTCGGGCGTCTCCGCGACCCCCGCCGCCTCGAGATCGAGGAGCTCCAGCCCCGGAACCACGGCCAGGATCTCCCGGATCTCCGCCACCTTGTGTCGGCTCCTCGTGGCGACGAGAAGCTTCATCGCCCACCCGCGAGGGCGCGCGCCTGCGCCGCGAACAGCGGCTCGAGCCCGCTGATGGCCAGGTCGAGGAGGGCGTCGAGCTGCCGGCGCGAGAAGGGCGCACCCTCGGCGGTGCCCTGCACTTCGACGAGCCCGCCGCTCTTCGTGCCGACGACGTTCATGTCCACCTGCGCGCGCGAATCCTCCGTGTAGTCGAGATCGAGCAGCGCGTGCTCGTCGACGAGACCGACGCTCACCGCGGCCACGGGCTCCAGCATCGGGCTGCGGTCGATGATGCCCTCGTCGAGCATCCACTCCGTGGCGAGCGTGAGGGCCACGTACGCACCGGTGATCGCGGCCGTGCGCGTGCCTCCGTCGGCCTGCAGCACGTCGCAGTCCACGGTCACGGTGTAGAGACCCAGCCGCGTCATGTCGGTCACCGAACGGAGCGACCGACCGATGAGGCGCTGGATCTCCTGCGTGCGCCCCTTCGCACCCGTGCGCTCGCGGTTGGTGCGCGTGTGCGTCGAGCGTGGAAGCAGCGCGTACTCCGCCGTCACCCATCCGGCGCCGCTCTTTTCCCGCCACCGCTCGACGCCTTGCGTGACCGAAGCCGCGCACAGCACGCGCGTGTCGCCGGTCGCGATCAAACAGGAGCCCTCCGCATAGGGAGCTACGCCCGTCTGGATGTCGATCGAGCGCGGTTGCGCGAGCCCTCGTCCACCGACTCGTGCCGTCACGGCGTCAACTCCTTCGCACGGGTGATGATGTCCGTCGTCGAGCGTCCCGCGAGCAACGGCAGGAGCTCGACCCGGCCGCCGCGGTCCTCGACGATGTCCCGACCGGCGACGTCTTCCAGAGCGTAGTCCGCGCCCTTCACCAGGACGTCGGGGAGGAGCGCCCGGATCAATTCCTCCGGCGTGTCCTCCTCGAACACGCAGACCGCGTCCACCGAGGCGAGGGCAGCGACTACGCGTGCCCGGTCGGCCTCGCTGACGATCGGCCGTCCCTTCCCCTTCGCGAGTCGACGCGCGGACGCGTCGCTGTTCACGCCCACGACCAGCGCGTCGCCCAGCGAGCTCGCACGTTCCAGGTAGTCGACGTGGCCCGCGTGCAGGAGCTCGAAGCATCCGTTGGTGAACACGACCGTCTCCGCCCGACCGGGTCCGAAGCGGCGCACGAGATCACGACGGGACAATACCTTGCTGGCCGCGGTCGGAGCGGTCACGACGTGATCCCCGACAGCACGCCGCCGGCGCGCATGCGCAGCTGACGCGCCACGGAAGCCCCGAGCAGCTCCGGCTCGTCCAGGGGAGCGGTCAGGTCCGAGCGCACGAAGCGTGCGCCGTCGGGGCTCGCCATGGCCGCCCAGAGGCGTACCATTCGACCCGACGGCTGCGCGAGCGAGCCGAGCGCGGCGTCCGCAGGCGGATCGAGGGCATCGAGGAGCGCGAGCTCCGCTCTGAGCGCGGTGCGCGTGGGGAGGTGGTCGAGGGCGGTCACCTCCGCGATGGGATGCCTCGCGACGAGCGCGACCATTCCCTGACCGGGCTCGGGCAGCCAGGCGCGGGCGTCGAGCACCTCTCCGACGAGGCTCGGGAGCCCCAGCTCCTTCGCTTCGGCGGACCCGAGCACCGCCGCGTCCAGCCGCGCATCCGTCACGGCGCGTGGATCGACCCCCGCGCCGATCTCCACCGGCTCGAGGTCCCGCCGGTGGGCCAAAAGGAAGGCTCTGCGCCTCGATCCGTGCACGCCGACCCGGCTGCCCGCGGGCAGCGCGCGCAGAGGCGCGGGCTCCCGGGAGACGGCCACGACGACGTCGCGCGGATCCTCCCGCGGCAGCACGGCGATGAGCGTCAGGCCGTCCGCGGCGGTCCCGCGCAGCGCGCCGAGGCCGACGAGCGCGAGATCGACGCTGCGCTCGCGGATCCCGGCGAGCGGGTCCACGTCGGGCGCCGCGTCGATCGGCTCGACGTCCACGCCCGCTGCGACGAGGCGATCACGCACCTCGTCGGCGCGCGCCGCCACGTCCGGATGGGTCGCCAGCCTGGCCGTCACGGGCTCGACTCCGCGCAGGAAAGGGCGGGAAGTCTACCAGTTGGACTGCGCGCCGTCCACGATCCTCTGGACCAGGATGTCGATGGCTTCACGGCGCCCCGCGTCCTCGGGCGCGCCCTCGGCGAACTGCCCCTGTCCGACGACGCTGCTCGACTCCCACAGGATCACGTTCTCCACCAGGTCGACGATCGAGACGCTCACCGTGATGCTCACCTGCCGCTGCAGCACCTGCGCCGGCTGGCCGCCTCCGCTGGCGGCGGTGTAGTTCGGGGCGGCGACGTCATAGCGGTTGATCGAGCCGCGCACGATCGCGTCCGCGACGTCCGCACCGGCGGTCCGGATGCCGAGCGCGCCCGGCAGGTTCCGGAGGAGCTGATCGTACAGCTCCGCGGACACCTCGAAGCGCGTCGTCTCGTTCTCGAACGGTTGAATGGCGATCGTGCGGATGTGGGGCGGCGGAAACGATCCGGCGCGGAACGAGTAGTTGCAGCCCGAGGAGAACGCCGCCGCCAACGCGAGCACGCCGGCAACGCCCACCGCACGCGAGCGGATCGGAAGCGGGAGGCTCATTGCGCCGGATCCCAGATCTCCGGATCGAACGCGTCCACCGCGGAGAGCGACTCGCGCACGAGCTTGAGCTCGCGGAACGCGGTCAGGTTGCGATACGTGGCCTCGACCGGATACCGCTCGACGCGCTCGGGCGCGACATCCACCCATTGCACCACACGACCTCCTTCGACGAGCTCGAGCCGGCGAAGCGCTCCGTCCACGACGCGGTAATGTACCTCGCTGCCGTCGGCGTGTTGATAGCGCAGTCGAACGGCCTCCCCCTCCAACCGGTCCGCACCCACGAGGCGTGCGTCCCCGACCGGCCGGAAGATGCCCAGCGCGCCCCACATGAGGTCCGGCGGCGGAAGGATGTCGTCCGGCGAGCCCGGAGGAAGGCGGAGATCGCTGTCCACCAGCGCCGCGCGGATGACCGTCTCTCCGTTGTCGAGGAAGAGATCCAGCCGCGCACGATACGGCGGCTCCACGCGGGCCACCCCCCGACCCGCGACCCGTTGACCTCCGTCGTTCAGCTCCCACCCGAAGACGATGCGGAGCGGCGCTTCGAGGCCCGTCCGCTCTCGCAGCTGCAGTGCCGCGCTCTCGGGGTCGCCGACCGGACCGATCACGGCGGGCTCGCGGGGACTGCATCCCACGACTGCGGCGGCCGCGAGCGAGAGCAGCGTCGCGCGGCGGCGGCGAAAGCGGCAAGGTCTCGGCATGGTGCGCGTCCTACCCCTTCCAGTCGGGCGCGGTTCGCTCCTACCTTCGTGGGTGTCCGCCGAAAAGCCCGTGCTCGTGGCCTCCGACGCTCACCTCGGCGGAGCACCTCCGCATCAGGAGCGCGCGTTCCTCTCTTGGCTGGATCGGGCCGGCGACACCGCCTCGTGGATCGTGCTGAACGGCGATCTCTTCGACTTCTGGTTCGAGTACCGATCCGGCACCACGCGTGGGCACGGCGCGGTGCTGGCGGCGCTGCGCGGGATCGTCGACGCGGGCGTGCCGATCACGCTGATGGGGGGCAACCACGACTGGTGGGGCGGACACTTCCTCCGCGACGAGATCGGGGTGGAGTTCCTACAGGAGCCGGTGATCCGGGACATCGCCGGACGCCGGACGCTCCTCGCGCACGGCGACGGCCTGGGTCGAGGAGACCTCGGCTACCGGCTTCTGCAGCGGGTCCTGCGCGGGCGCGCCACGCGCTGGATGTTCGCCGGCCTCCCTCCCGCGGCGGGGGACGGGTTGGCGAGGAGCGTCTCGCGGACCGGTCACAAGTGGGGCGCCTATACGGCCAGCCATCTCGCTCGCTCGGCGGCGCTCGAAGCGTGGGCGCGGGAGCGCTTGGCCTCCGAGGAGGATCTCGAGCTGGTCGTCCTGGGTCACACCCACGTGCCGATGCTCCAGCGCGTCGGGCCGAAGCAGTGGTACGCGAACAGCGGAGACTGGGTCGTGCACCGTAGCTATCTGCGGCTCGCCCGAGGGTCCGAGCCCGTGCTGGCTCACTGGGAGGGTGACGAGGCGTGACATCGACGTTCGCACGTCGCTGGACCGGGCTGTTCGTGATGGTCGCGGCGATCTCCGCCGGGAGCGGCGCCGCCGCACAGCAGCAGCCGCCGCGGCCCACCGCGCTGCCGCGGCGCGAGCAGGAAGCCCTGCCTCCGCTCGCCGTGTCTCCGCGAGGCGCCATGGTTCGCGCGATGCTCGTCCCGGGATGGGGCCACGCCGCGATCGGTGCCTACGCGCGAGGCGGCTTCTACGTGGCGCTCGAGTCGCTCACGGCGTATACGCTGCTTCGAACGCGCAATCGTCTCACCGACGCGCGCGAGAGAGCATCCTTCCGGGAGGCGTTCGTGCGTGCCTCGCTCGCCCAGGAGGGTGTGACGGACCCGGCCACGATCGACACTCGGCTGGACGCGGACGACGTCCTGACGGGGCTGCGCAACCTCGTCTCGTCCCGCGAGAATCAACAGGAGGACCTGGTGGCGTTCGGGATCTTCGCCCTCTTCCTCACCGGCGCCGACGCGTTCGTGTCGGCCCACCTCGCGCGCTTCCCCGACCCGATCGAGATCGACGTCTCCGGTGCGCCGGATGCGCCCATGGAGCTCAGGGTTCGCGTGCCGCTCCCGCGCTGACGGCAACGCGGTGGCGGGAGCGTGTGGGAATCGAACCCACCCACCCGGGGTCTAGCCGGGCTGCACGGTTTTGAAGACCGCCGGGGACACCAGCCCCCTTCCACCCCCATTCGACATCGCACGCGGCGCCGAACGCCGGCCGAGGATAGGCGGGCCGGCGCCGGCAGCCAAGTAGGGCTCTCCGCCGTCAGGAAGCCGCGCGCCACTCCTCGGCGAGCCGATCGAACTCCGCCGCCAGCAATGCGCGCTGCTCGGCCAGGCGGTCGCGTCCCCGCGGCAAGCGCCGCGCCCGCAGAAACACGCGCAGATCCTCGCGGACGTCGGCCTGCCGGTCACTCCATGCCACCGCCGCGAGCCCCACGACGGGAAGCACGACGGCGGCGATCGCCGCGGCGCCGAGCCCACCGGAGCGCCACGCGACGGTGAACAGCGCGAAATACCACAGCGGAAACGCGAGCACGGCGGTCCCGAGCTTGTAGGAAGCGACCTGGTCGAGCGCCGGCCGGAAGCGCGGCGCGACCCACCGCGTCAGCATGAACGGGACGAGCCAGACGGCCATCCCGGCGACCGCGAGCGGCAGCACGAGGAGCAGCATGAGGAGCTGCCGCAGGCCGTACGCGATCACGCTCCCCATGGGATAGCGGCGAGGTACGTCGGCCTCCCGCGCACCGAAGAGCGTCAGCAGCCCGAGGTAGCGCCTCACCTGCGCGCTCAGGCTCTGCAGCCGACCGGGGTCGCTCTCGCGGAGCCACCGGATGCCTTCGGCGAAGCGCTGCAGCCGCGGCAGGCGCTCCGCCATCGGGTCGCGCTCACGCCAACCGGCCAACCTCTTCTCGCGCGCATAGAGCCGCTCCGCGACGTCCACGAGCTCCGCGTCCTCCGGATGCTCGAAGTTGAGCGTGAGCTCCTCGAGCCTCCGCTGGATGAGGGCCGTGAGCCGTCGAACCGCCTCGCGCTCGTCGCGCTCGTACTCGGAGCGGAAGGAGGCGACGTCGAACGACTCGCCGAACGCCGCGATGGCCCGCCCGCGGAACGCGTGCTTGCGCGTGTACGTGAGCCCGACGGGCTGGATGCGCAGACCCAGCGTCCATCCCCGCCGCGCCTCCGCCAGGAGCGCGATGCGCGCGGCCCCCGTTCGTAGCGGCGCCAGGGATGGATCGGAGTGGCTCACCCCTTCCGGATAGATCTGCACGGCACCGCCCTCGTGCAGCGCCGCGATGGCCGCGTCGAAGGTGCGCTCGTTCAGGTGCATCAGCTCCGGCTCGTCCTGGCGGCGGTAGACGGGCAGCCCTCCGAGCCCACGCAACATGGTCCCCACCAGGGGGTGCTCGAACAGCGGCGCCTTGGCGAGCGGGCGCGTGAGGCGACCGGCCGTGCGGAAGATCAGCAGCGGATCGACCAGCGCGTTCGGATGGTTGGCCGTCACGAGGACCGGCCCAGCGGGCACCATGGGCCCGCTGCGCTCGAGGTCGTAGAAGATGGCGACCGCCCACCCCACCAGCTTGGTGATGATCCGCGGCAGCACGGGAGCGATCGACGCGGCGATCGGTCGGACGGCCTACAGCTCGTTCCCGGGGCTCCCCCCACCACCGCCACCCCCCGGCCCGATACCGAGGGCGTCGAAGCCCAGCCACGTGCCGGCGAGGATCCCCGCCACCACCACGCCGGTCCTCCACCAGGAGACCTTCTTCTGCTCGAAGCCGGCGACGTCCACCTCGGGGATGCGGACGGTCCAGCCGTTCCCGGCGTAGCCGTTCCCCGTGATCGCCTGCAGCCAGGTGGCCGACAGCACGAGCTCGCTTCCGTCGAGCTGGACGACCTCCCCCTCGACCTCGTCGATGTTGTTGACGGTGATCTGGGCGAGCTCGAACTGCGACATGCGGCTCAGCCGGGCGCGCACCTGCGTGCCCTGCGGGGTCGCCGCCGGGGAAACCGGGACGTAGGTGTAACAGGCGGTGGTGGCCATCATCGTGACCAGAACCAGGGTGCGGACCGCCCGTCTCATGATCTCCATGAACGCTCCATACCCCGGATCGACGAAGCCGGTCACCCCCGGGGGGAGGTGACCGGCTCGCCGACCGCTAGGTCGATCCGTGCTCAGGGACAGGGCGTCGGATCGTTGTCGTTGTACTTGTCGTTCGGGTCCACGCCGGTGGGCGGGACGTTCGAGTTCGACTGGCGCTCCTGGGCGGAGTAGAACAGCCGCCCCGGCATGCCACCGGCCCGCTCCGTGATGGCCGGGAGGCAGGTGCGCTTGTAGTCGTTGAACGCATCGGTCACGAGGAACTGCGCGATGTACTTCTGCTCCATGATCTCGGTGAGCAGAGCCGCACCGGTGAGCGTCCCCGGGAATGCCGACGCCGAGCCGAGCGCGTCCGCGGTGAGGCCGTGGGTGGCCTCCTCGCACGCGAGCGCCGCCCTGGCCGCGGTGCGCGCGGCCGGCTCGTTGCCCAGCTGATACTGCGCCTCTGCCAGGATGAACTGGTTCTCCGCGCAGGTCACGAGCGGCAGGTCGTAGTCCGCCGCCCCGTAGCCCGTCTCGGACAGAACGGACACACGCGGCGTGTAGTCACCCGGCGAGTCCGGGTCCTCGCTGAAGTAGATGCCGATCCGAGGATCGGCATTGGCGTTCATCAGGGGGATGAGGAAATCGCCCGACGAGACGTAGCCCGAGCGATCCACCATGAACTGCGCCCACATGTTCGTCTCGGTCTGGACATCGTTGAACCTCGCACGCCAGGCGCCCGCGGCGGTCGAGATGCCATTCAGCGCGGCATCACGCGCCGCCGTGTACGCCGGCGTGCCGTTCACTTCCGCCCAGTGCATGTGGAAGCGCGCCTTGAGCGTGTAGGCCACCGCCGTCCAGCGCGCCACGTCCCCACCGAAGTTCATGTCCACCGCGCCCGGCCCGAGGCCCGTGCCCGCGAGGTCCGCGATGGCCTCGTCGAGGAGCGCCTGCACCGCCGCGTAGACGGCGGCCTGGTCGTCGAGCGCCGGATCCTCCACGTCGCTCACGGCCTCGCTGTACGGGATGTCACCGAAGATGCTCGCGTGCATTCCCACGAGATACGCCTCGTGGATCTTCAGGATACCCGCATACGGGGCCCGGCCCGCCGCCTCCGCCTGCGCGATGGCGTTGTGGATGTCCACGAGGCCGCCCTGCGTGTACAGCGCGTCGAACTCGTCCGAGAAGTCCGAGTCCGTGATCGTGTACGCGTCGAACGTAGCGAACTGGCGGTCGGTTCCCGCCATCTGCTGCGTCCAGATCGACGTGATGCGCGAGAGACCGCCCGTGCCCACGAAGAAACTCACTACCTGCGCGCCCGTGAAGAGCTGATCGAGGGTCGCCTCGGGAACCGAGTTCGGGTTCGATTCCACGGGGCTGATGAAGTCGCACGCGCCCAGCGAAGTCGCCACCACGGTGACGGCGGCGACGCGGCGCATGACCTGTGTCTTGGTCGTCATGTTCGTGTCCTCAGCGCGTCAGGGTGAAGTTGACACCCCAGGACCGCGTCTGGGGATTGTTGAAGTAGTCGATCCCGCGGCCCAGCGTGGCGCCGTCGAGGTTCGATTCCGGATCGATGCCGGTGTAGTCCGTCCAGGTCCTCAGGTTGCGCCCGACGACCTGCATGTCGAGCGTCGAGAAGCCGATCCGCGACAGCCAGTCCTGATTGCGCAGCGTGTACGCGATCGAGACATCCCGCAGCTTCACGAACCCGCCGTCCTCGATGACCTGGCTGTTCAGGCCGCCGAACGTCGAGCCGATGCCGTTCCAGTACCACGTGAGCCAGTTGATCGGCACGGCCGTGCCTGCACCGGGCCCGAAGTAGTCGTACTGGTCGAGGAATCCCTCGCCGAACACCTCGTCGCGGCCGTTGCCGTGGTACGGCTCCGTATCCTTGTGCGTGCCGAAGAACCACAGTGCGCCCTTGGTGCCGTTCCACACGTCCCCACCCCGCCGGATGTCGACGAGCGCGGAGATCCGCAGGTTCTCGCCGAGGCGGATGTTGTTGCGGATGCTCGCCGTCCAGTCCGGGTTGGCGTCACCGACGACCCACTGCTGGCCGTCGAGCCGAGGATAGCCGTCGGCCGCGACGAAGACGTCGCCGCGGCTCCAGCCCGTGTCGGTCCCGTCGATGTCGACGTCCGGCCCGGTCGCTCCACTGTAGTCGAGACCGCTGACCATGCTGCCCCGCCCATAGCGCACGAAGTCCGTCATGTAGTGCACGCCGATCGGGTAGCCGAAGAACTTCTGGCCGTTCTCCGTCCACGAGCAGGTCGTGAACTCGTCCTCGACCGTCGTCGGACCGACCACCGAGTTCGTGCTGCCCTCGAAGCCCGTGAGGCTGAACTCCGCCGTGCCGGCGAGGTCCCGCGTGCAGCTCTCGTTCTTCGCCCACTGGGCGCTGATGTCCCAGCCGACCATGTCGGTCTCGACCAGGTTCGCCGTCGCCGACACCTCGTAGCCGTGATTCCAGAACTCCGCGGCGTTGGCGAACTTGCCGAAGTATCCCGTGCTGGTCGGCACGTCGACGCCGAGGATGGCGTCGGTCGTCTTCGTGTTGTAGTACGTGAACCCGAAGCTCAGGCGGTTGTCGATGAACGCGACGTCGATCCCCGCCTCCCACTCGCGCGTCCGTTCCGGCTTGATGTCCGTGTTGCCGAGCGTCCGCTCGCTCACGACGCCGTCGAGACCGCCGTAGATGGTGTTGAGGCCCGTGGTGAGCCAGCCGTCCGACAGGTTACGCGTCTCGTACGCGTTCACGTTGCTGAAGATCGGCGGCTGCTTGCCCGCGACGCCGAAGGCGAAGCGTGCCTTCGCGAACGTGAGCGGCGTGGACTCCTCCACGTACTGGGTGAAATCCCACGCCGTGCTGACCTTCGGATAGAGGAAGCGCTGGTCGCCGCCTCCGAAGGTGTTGGACCCGTCGAGGCGTACCGCGGCCGTCAGGAAGAGCTGCTGGTAGAGGTCCAGCGTGCCCTGCGCGAAGTAGCCGTCCGTGCGCGTCACCGCGTTGTACTCGTTCGGCGTCCGATCGACGGTGAAGTCGAGCTGATTCGTACCGAAGATCAGCGTGGTGGCATCCACCTGGTAGCGGCGGAACTCCTGGTGGTTGAGGTTCTGACCGATCGACAGCGACCCCTCCCTGTCGGCGTTGAACGTCCGGCGGAGCGTCGCGACCAAATTGTGGTCGATCTGGAGGATGAAGAGGTCCGCCCGGATGAGCGCGCCGGCCGGATACGTCGTCGAGGACTTCGGATACAGCGTCGATCGCTCGTCGGCCGAGTAATCGGCGCCGAGCGTGTAGTTGACCTCGAGCCAGGGGAACGGCGTGTACTGCGCGGCCACGTTCCCGAACGTCCTGGCGACGCTCGACGTGTTGCGGATCTCGTTCGCCACCCAGAAGGGGTTGTCGTACCCACGGCCGGTGGAGACCGACGTCGGGTTGGGCGTCCGGTAGCTGCGGTGCATCAGCACGCCACCGACGTCCACGAGGTACGGCTCGTTGTTGAAGTCGGGCGGCGTCCGCAGCGCACCGAGCTGGATGCCCGAGACGTTCGAGCCCTGCTGGACGAAGTCGCCCTGCCCATCGGTGTACGCGAAGTTGCCGGAGATGCGCAGGTCGTCACGGAATGCGTGACCCGCCTTCAGGCGTACAGTCGTGCGGTCGTAGTCCTGCGGACCGACGATGGTGCCCTGCTGATCGAGGCGACCCATCGAGAGGTAGTAGTCCGTGGACTCGTTGCCGCCCGACCAGGTGAGGAACTGATCGCTCACGAGGCCGGTGCGATAGACCTCGTCCGCGTGATCGAAGGTGGGCGTTCCCGACGCGATCGGCGTGCCCCAGCTCGTGGGGCAGCGGTTGGTCGGCAAGCCGTACACGTCCGCGCAGATGTCCGTGTTGGGATCCTCGGAGACCGTGCCCGGCGGCACGCCGAACGCCGCGTTGATCCCCGTCACACCCGCCAACCCCTGACCGAAGCTCCGCTGCAGCGGAACCGTCTTGTTCACCTCGTTCCACTGGAACGAGCTGCGGTATTGGATGGTGTTCGTTCCGGGACGGCCGCGCTTGGTCGTGATCATGACCACGCCGTTGGACGCCCGCGATCCGTAGATGGCGGCGGCTGCCGCGCCCTTCAGGATCTCGATGCTCTCGATGTCGTTCGGGTTGATGTCGAACGTCCGGTTCATGAGCGCCACGCCGCCCGTGTTGCCGAGCTGCGTGAGGTTCTCGATGGCGCCCGACGCTTCGTCACCGTCGCCGGCACCGCCGTTGTCGACCGGAACGCCGTCCACGACGAACAGAGGCTGGTTGTCTCCCAGCATCGAGTTCGCGCCGCGGATACGGATGTAGGAGCCGGCACCCGGGTCGCCCGAGGAGGACGTCACTTCCACGTTCGGCGCCTTGCCTGCGAGCGCCGAGACGAGGTTGACCTCCTGACTGAGCGCGACCTCGTTCGCCGTGACCGAGTTGATGGTCACGCCGAGCTTCTGGCGCTCGATGTCGAGACCGACACCGGTCACGACGATCGCTTCGAGCAGGAGCGGATCGTCCTCGAGCACGAAGTCGACGACCTGCGTCCCGGGCTGGAGCGTGATGCTCTGGACCTGGGACGTCCGGCCGATCTGGCTCGCGCGAACGTCCACGCGCGCGTCACCCACGCGCCGGGACGCCGGAACGATCAATAGGTAGCGACCCTGGGCGTTCGTCAGCACGCCGAGGTTCATGGATTCGATGAAGATCGTGGCGGCTTCCACCGGTACGCCGGCAGGCGACGTGACGCTGCCGGTGAGCGTGGTGGGCTCCTGGGCGGAAGCCGGGGGTGTTGCGATCAACAACGTGATCGCGCACACGGACAGCTGACGGAGAAGGGGTCTCACATCAACCTCCCTGCAGGAGTGGGACATTTTGTGACCACCCTGAAACTGCTAAACGAACCGAGTCATTGGCGGGCTCGGTCAGGGTGCTATGTGAGCTCGAGACCACTCGAGCACAAAACAATCGGCCAGAGCTGGGGGTACTCCGGCTCCACCACCCATCCCCCTTCCACCCCAACTGTTTACGGCGAAAAGTTAGACCGGGTCTTGACTTGGAGCAACGGCGATGATGCTGCGGGGCTCGCCGCCTTCACGGGTCCGTTACCGCGTCGTCCGCAGGGCGACGCATTCGATCTCGACCCTGCAGCCCCGCGGCAGACCGGCGGCCTGGATGGTGGAGCGGGCCGGCCGGTGGGCGCCGAAGCGCCGGGCGTAGACCTCGTTCATGGCCGAAAAGTCCTTCATGTCCGCCAGGAACACGGTGGTCTTGAGCACTCGGTCCAAGGAGGCACCCGCCGCCTCCAGCACCGCCGAGAGGTTCGTCAGCACCCGCTCGGTCTGCTGGGTGATGTCGCCCTCCACCAGGGCTCCGGTCTCGGGAACGACGGGAATCTGGCCTGAGCAGAACACCCATTCCCCCGTCACCACCGCCTGCGAGTAGGGCCCGATCGCGGCCGGGGCGCGGTCGGTCTGGACGATGCTCGGCTCGGACATGGACGGCCCTCCTTAGTCTGTATGCACGTCCGGATGCGCGGCGTGCTGGCGCACGTGCGCCCGGACCTCCTCGGGTGACACGGTCCTGACGCCCGACTTCCCCACCTCGACCGCCGCCGCGTGGTTGGCGACCCGGGCCGCATCGCAGGCGGCGGCGCCGGCCGCCAGCGCCAGCGCGACCACGGCCGTCACCGTGTCCCCCGCGCCCGAGACGTCGTAGACGTCGCGCGCGACCGCCGCGAGCCTGGTCAGCTCCGCGGCCCTCGACTGGAGCGCCATGCCCCGATCCCCCAACGTCACCAGGAGATGCTCGCAGCCCAGGCGTGCACGCGTCGCTTCCATCCAGGCCGGATCTGCGTCCCGCACGGGCTCACTCAGCGCCTCCGCGAGCTCGCGCGCATTGGGCTTCAGCACCGTGGCGCCCGCGTAGGCGAAGAAGCTGCGGCGCTTCGGATCCACGACCCAGGGAATGCGTCGTTCGACGGCGCACGCGCGTGCCGCCTCGACCACGGACGCCGCGAGGACGCCCTTGTCGTAGTCCTGCACGACGATGGCGTCGCACGAGCGGCCGATCCGCGTGACCTCCTCCGCCAGCGCCGCGGCGGTCGCCGCGTCCACCACCGTGTCGGTCTCGCGGTCGACACGCACGATTTGGTGGCGTTGCGCGAGCACGCGTGTCTTGACCGTCGTCCGTCTCGTCGGTGTCCGCACGAGCCCCTCCGTCCGGATCCCTGCACCGGCCAGCGCCTCGCGCAGCAGATCACCCTCGACGTCGGCGCCCACGCAGCCCACGACGTGACACGTGCCGCCCAGCGCCGTCACGTTCGCCGCCACGTTCGCGGCGCCGCCCGCTGCGTGACGCTCCGACTCCACCCGCACGACGGGCACGGGAGCCTCCGGCGACACGCGGTCCACGGTGCCGTGGACGTAGCGGTCGAGCATGAGGTCTCCGACCACGAGGACCTCCTGTCCCCGCATGGACG
Source organism: Gemmatimonadales bacterium (assembly GCA_050181335.1). Taxonomy (GTDB): domain Bacteria; phylum Gemmatimonadota; class Gemmatimonadetes; order Longimicrobiales; family Gaopeijiaceae; genus UBA2982. Next base: position 50,352 of record JBFXDG010000007.1, read on the forward strand.
CCAGCAATGCGTCTACGTTGCTCGGCACGCTCGCGTCACTGCACCCGAGACAGGACGTCGTCCAGCGCGCGCAGGAAGACCGCGTCGCCCTCGCGAATCGGGCCGTACTGCATCCAGCGCAGGACGCCTTCCCCGTCGATCAGGAAGGAGCCGGGAAGCCCGATCGCCCGATAGAGATCGACGCCACGCATCAACGGATCGTGCAGAACCGTATACGTCACGCCGTACTCCTCCACGAAGGCCGCGATGTCCCCCTCGGCGTCCCCGACGTCCTGGGAGACGCCGACGACGTGGAGCCCCCGGTCCCGGTACGCTTCGAAGATCGACTGGAGATAGGGGGTCTCGGTCTGACACGGAATGCACCACGTGGCCCAGAGGTTCAGGAGCACGACCTCGCCCCGCAGCGACGCGAGCGACACCGTATCGCCGTCGAGCGTGGCGGCCGCATAGTCCGCCATCGGCTCGCCCACCCTCGGACCACGCGCCGGCCCGCCGCAGCCGGACAGCGCCGCGACCCAGACCGCGACGATCGACACGCCGACCGCGGCGCGGCGCACCCCGCGCTCCATCACTCGACTTCCACGAGCGCCACTCTGACGCGCGTGACCGTCTCGCTCGCGTCGGTCCATGCCACCAAGGCGCCATCCCCGAGCCGCGCCATACGCGAAACACCGCCCGCGCGCTCGCCGAGGCCGACGCTGACGCGCGCGCTCGGGCTGGTCCGCCCGTCGGGGGCGACGCGGCGTACCCGCACCTCGGACGCATCACCCTCCGCGCGCTCGAGCCAGCTCACGAGCGCCGACCCGTCTTCCAGGAGCACGACGTCCACCCGTCCCGCCGGATCGCCGTCGTCCACCACCCGCGCCTCGTCGAAGCTCTCGGCGGAGTCGTCCGAGAACGCCACCTTCACCCGCGGAGATCCCGCCGCGGCGGTGAACCAAGCGACCACGACCCGGTCACCCGCGGCATCCACCGCGGGACCGTTCACCGGACAGGCCCCGGTCTCCCATCCGTCGACGTGGACGGGACGCGGGTCCGTCCACGCACCTCGGCTCCACCTCACGACGTGGATGTCGCGGATCTCCTGCGGGCTGCGGTCGCGGTACACGAGGACGGGTCCCGTGGCGGCCGTCGCGGCATCGACCTGGCAGCAGTCGCACGCGCGTGGGTCGATCGGCGTCTCGGGGCTCGACGGGCCGTCGGCTCCCATGACGCGGAAGTAGAGGGCCGTCTCCTCCCTGGCCGAAGCGCCGGTGGATGCGAACGCGCGCCCGTCCAGCCACGCGAAGGCCATCCCTCCCACGGGCCCCTCCCCCAGCGGGATCGCCGCGACGAACCCGTGCTCCGTCGCCGATGCGTCCTCGTGTGGCGTCCAGGGCTCGGACCAGGTGACGCCTCGGTCGCTCGAGCGGGCGATGCGGATGCCGTACCCGCCCTCGCCACCGCGCTCGAGCCAGTGCGCCCAGAGGGCGCCGTCCGCCGCCACGGCGACGGAGGGGAAGTCCGCCCAGTTGGCCATGATCGCCGAGCTCCGTTCGATCACACTCGGCGAGCTCCAACCCGAGCCGTCGAAGCTCGCCAGCCGCAGCTCGTGGACGCCTTCCCCCACCCGCTCGAGCCAGGAGAGGTACGCGGTCGGCTCCCCAGTCGGACCGGCGGAGGCCACCAGGAACGGCTCGCCGCTGTCCGGACCTGCGGGCGCGGCGACCTCCGTGGTGGACGGTTGCGGCACGGGTGCGCCGCGGGCGCACGCGGCGAAGAGGACGACGAGGGCGAGAGCGCGGGGGCCGCGGCGATCCATCGTGGGAATGTCTCGCAGCGCGCCGCAGAATGGGAGTGCCCGCTGCCGCACCCGCCCATGGCGGCCCGCGACGTCTTGCCCCACGTTCGCCGGGCACCCCGCCCCGGACCGGTATTTGCAAGCGCGGGTAACGAATGCGATCACCGGGCAGTCCACGGTGTGCGAATCCGCCGGGCTGGATCGTCCTAGGCTGAGAGGTCCACCCGCCACTCGAGAGGGATGGTGACGACGATGCGCTCCCTGCTGCGGAGGACGACCTTCCTCCTGCCCGCGATCCTCCTCGGCGTCCAGGCCGCCTCGCCGACCCCGGTCGAGGCCCAATTCGGGCGCAACAAGGTCCAGTTCGACGACTTCGACTTCCGGGTGATGGAGTCGGACCACTTCGACTGGCACTTCTACGAGGAGGAGGCGGCGGCGGTCGGCGACGTCGCCCGCATGGGGGAGCGGTGGTACGAGCGCTACGCGCGGACCTTCCAGCACGAGTTCGAGGAGTCGAAGCCCGTCATCCTCTACGCCGACCATCCCGACTTCCAGCAGACGAATACGCTGCAGGGCTTCATCGGCGAGGGCACGGGCGGCGTGACGGAGTCGATGAAGAACCGGGTCATCATGCCCATGACGGGCTCCTACGCCGACACCGACCACGTGCTCGGCCACGAGCTGGTGCACCAGTTCCAATACAACCTCGCACAGGCGCGGCCCGGCGGCTTCCAAGGTCTGTCGACGCTGCCCCTGTGGCTGATCGAGGGCATGGCGGAGTACCTCTCGCTGGGCCGTGAGGACCCGCTCACCGCCATGTGGATCCGCGACGCCATCCGGCGCGACGACCTGCCCACCATCCGGCAGATGACGCGCGAGTCGCGGTTCTTCCCCTATCGCTTCGGCCAGGCGCTGTGGGCGTACATCGGCGGCACGTACGGAGACGACGCCGTCATCGAGATCTTCCGGCGCTCCCTGCGCGTAGGCTTCGAGAGCGCGATGAATCAGGTGGTCGGAATGGACCCGGACACGCTGTCGGTCCGTTGGAAGGAGGCGGTGTCGAGGGAGTACTTGCCGCTCATGGAGGGACGCGCGGCGCCGGCGGACCAGGGCCGGCTCATCCTGGCGCCGAGCACCGGCTCGGGAACCGTCAACATCTCGCCGAGCTTGAGCCCGGACGGCCGCTACGTCGCCTTCCTCTCGGAGAAAGACCTCTTCTCCGTCGAGCTCTTCATGGCGGACGTCGCCACGGGCGACATCGTGCGCCGGTTGTCACGGGCCGATTCGGACCCGCACATCGATGCGCTGCGCTACATCGACTCGTCCGGAACGTGGTCGCCGGACTCGCGCTTCTTCGCCTACGTCGTCAACGCGGAAGGCGACAATCAGCTCGTCATCTCGCAGAGCGACAACGGCCAGGTGACCGACCGGATCGGGTTCCAGCAGGAGGGTATCGGCGCGCTCGCCAACCCGGCCTGGTCTCCGGACGGCCGCTACATCGCCTTCTCGGGATCGATCGGCGGAATCAGCGACCTCTTCCTCTTCGACATCGAGGCTCGCACGACGACGCGCCTGACGGATGACAAGTACGGCGACTTCCAGCCGACGTGGTCGCCCGACGGAAGGACCATCGCGTTCACGTCGGACCGCGGACCCGAGACGGACTTCGCGACCCTCACGTACAGCCGCTTCCAGCTCGCCACCATCGACGTGGCCACGCACAACGTGCGCGTGCTGCCCGTGTTCGGGAACGTGAAGCACATCAACCCGCAGTACTCGGCGGACGGCCAGAGCCTCTACTTCATCTCGGATCAGGACGGCTTCAGCGATATCTACGCGCTCGACCTCGGCAACGGCTCCGTCGCGCGTGTCACGAACGTGGCCACGGGCGTGAGCGGTCACACCGCGATGGCCCCGGCGATGTCGGTCGCGGGCTCGACGGTCGCCTACACGGTCTTCGACGAGCTCGAGTTCCACATCTACACGCTCGACCTGAGCAGCGCGGCGCGGCAGCCGGTCACCGTCGTGGATCGCGCCGACGAGCAGCCCGGTCGCATGCTGCCGCCCACCGAGCCGGATCGCTTCAGCCGGGTGGCGACCTACCTCGCCGACGCGAGCACGGGGCTCCTCGCCGAGGGAACGTTCGATCCCGAGGAGGCCGAGTCCTACAGCTCCGGTCTGTCGCTCGACTACCTCGGGCAACCGACCATCGGCGTCGGGACGGACACGTACGGGAACTACATCGGAGGCGGCACGTCCGCCTTCTTCAGCGACATGCTGGGCGACAAGTCGCTCTCGGTCGCGATCCAGGCCCAGGGAACGTTCAAGGACATCGGCGGCATCGCGTTCTACAGCGACCTCGACGACCGGTGGAACTGGGGCGTCGGCGGCGGCCGCATCCCGTACCTGATCCCGTTCGCGGGCTACAACTTCAACGACCCGGACTGCAACGCGGACCCCTTCTGCGCCGCGGTGCTGGAGTGGACGTACTTCCGGCAGTTCGTCACGACCGGCGTCGCCCAAGTGGCGTACCCGTTCTCGCAGACGCAGCGCCTGGAGCTTTCCGGCGGCGCGACGCGCTACAGCTACGACATCGAGGTGGACAAGATCTACCTCAACGGAAGCGGCTTCGGGTACGACCAACGCCGTGTGAGCGTCGATGCCCCACCCGCGCTCAACATGTTCACCGCCTCGACGGCGATCGTGGGCGACAACTCCTTCTTCGGCTTCGTCTCGCCGATCCGGGGCCAACGCTACCGCTTCGAGGTCGAGCAGACGTTCGGCACCGTGGACTTCACGACGGTGATCGCGGACTACCGCCGCTACTTCTCTCCGACGCTCAACCTGACCTTCGGCTTCCGCGCGCTGCACTTCGGTCGCTACGGCGTGCCGCAGGACAACAGTCAGAGCAACAGCTTCTTCTTCGGCGGGCCGCTGACGCCGCTCTTCATCGGCTACGAGACGTTGGTGCGTGGATACGCGTGGGAGAGCTTCGACGCCAGCGAGTGCGTGCCGGATCCCAACCAGACGAGCAGCTGCCCGACGGTGGACCGACTCATCGGCAACCGCATCGCGGTCAGCTCCGTGGAAGCGCGTATCCCGCTGCTCGGCGTCGAGCAGTACGGACTGATCAACTTCCCGTTCGTTCCCACCGAGCTGGTGTTCTTCACGGACGCGGGGCTCGCGTGGGATCCCGAGTCGGTCAACCTGGAGTGGAGCCGCTCGAGCTCACGACGCGTGCCCGTGGCGTCCTCGGGCGTGTCGGCGCGCTTCAACGTGCTCGGCATCCTGATCCTCGAGGCCTACTACGCCTACCCCTGGCAGCGGCCCGACAAGGGCTGGCACTGGGGCTTCCAGCTCGCGCCCGGCTGGTGAGGTCTCGTCCGGCGGGGCGCGGTTGCCCCGCCGGACGCTCCCGGGTCGTTCCGCGGCGGCCTAGAAGATCGAGATGTTGATGTACCTGCCGGGGTCCGCCCGCAGATCTTCGAGCAGAGCCGCCAAGCTGGACGCCGCGGCGTTCATGTTCACGTAGAGCGAGTCGCTGACCGACAGCCGCCCCAGCGTCCCCTCACCCGCCTCGATCCGGCCGAGAACGGTCTGCAACGAGGTCGCGGCGGTTCCCAGGTTCGCGCTCGTCTCCGCCAGGATCGCCATGGTGGAGTCGGCACGGGCGATCGCTCGCGCCGCGTCCGGGCCGGCGGCGGCGACGCTCTCGAGGCCTTCCGCCGAGCGGCCGAGGCTCGACGTGAGGCGGGCGAGCGCGACGCGCTGCTCCTCCGTCACGGCGGATAGGCTGACGATCAGCTCGTTCAGGTTGCGCACCGTCTCCTGAACGGACCCCACGGTCTCGCGATCGAGCAGCGTGTCCAACGACGACAGCACGCGCCCGGCCTGCACGCTCAGCTCGCCGACCTCGCCCAGGAGACCGGCCTCCGCGCCCTCCCCCGGAATCGTGTCGCCTTCCGACAGGTACTGCTCGGAGGTGCCGCGCTGGATCACGATCGTGCGTCCGCCGAACAGTCCCGACTCACCCATCTCGGTGCGCGACCCCTGCGGCACGCGCCACTCGCCCTCGATCTCCATCGTGATGTAGATGATGGTGCCGCCGCCGCTCGGGACCATCTCGAACCCGTTCACCCGCCCGATGTTGACGCCCTGCATCTGCACCGGATCGCCCGCGCGCACGCCGCCCGCGTTGTCGACGGTCGTGACGAGCATGTAGCGACCCCGCAGCGTCGCGGGGTCCGTCATCCAGAAGATCACGATGACGAACGAGATCAGGCCGAGCAGGACGAAGAGGCCGACGCGCGCCTCGCGGCTCCCCGTCCCTCTCGGAACGGCATCCATGAGCTCTTCGTCGCTAAGGCGCCGAGCCGAGCCGCCTTGGGGCGCGTCTGTCATCGGGTCTCCACGGTGTCGAGGGCGGCTTCGGCCGCTGCACGGTCCACGAAAGCACTCACGACCGGATCGGGACAACTCCTGAACTCGTCCGGCGTTCCCACGAAGCGCACCCGGCCCCCCTCGAGCATCGCCACCCGGTCGCACATCTGGAGCCCCCCCTCCACGTCGTGCGTGACGAGCAGCGAGGTCACGTTGAGCTCCGTGTCGAGACGTTGGATGAGCCGCTCGATCGCCGCGGTGTTGATGGGATCGAGCCCGGTGGTGGGCTCGTCCCAGAGGAGGATCTTCGGCCTGCCGACGATCGCGCGCGCGATGCCCACACGCTTCTTCATGCCCCCGGAGAGCTCCGAGGGAAGCTGGGAGAGCACTTCGTGGGGATCGAGGTTCACGTTCTCGAGCACGTCCCATACCCGGCGTGCGGTCTCCTGCTTCGGCAGACGCGCGAGATCGTCCTCCGGGATCCCCATCGCGACGTTGTCGAACACGTTCAGCGAATCGAAGAGCGCCGCGTACTGGAACACGTAACCTGTCTTCCTCCGGATGCCCTCCACGGCCGCTCGACCGGCGTGGTAGAGCGACACGCCGTCCACCTCCACGTCGCCACGGTCGGGCACGACGAGCCCGATCGTGGTCTTGAGCAGCACGCTCTTGCCCGTCCCCGAGGGCCCGAAGAGCGCGAACATCTCGCCGTCTTGGACGGTGAGGCTCACGCCGCTCAGGACCGGCTTGTCGAAGGACTTGTAGACGTTGCGGTAGGCGATCATCGCGGTTCGGTCGGGCGCGTCACTGGAGCATCAGCGGCGGGAACATCGCGTCCAGGATGAGGAGCGTCAGGATCATGAACATCACCGCGTTGGTCGTCGTGAGCCCGACGCCCTCGGCGCCACCGGACGTCCGCAGGCCCATGTGCACCGAGATGAGCGGGATGATGAACCCGAACACGACCGCCTTCGAGAAGCCGTAGAACAGGTCCCAGTTGTGCCAGAAGAGTCGAGCGCCGTAGAGGAAGGTCTCGCTGCCCAGGTCGGCGTCGAGGTTCGCCGCGACCATGCCCGCGGCGATGCCGATCACGTCGGCGAAGCCGACGAGCAGCGGCATGGTGATCACGCCGGCGATCACGCGGGGGGCACCGAGCACCGCGACGGGATCGCGGCCGAGCGACTTGAACGCGTCGATCTGCTCCGAGACCACCATGGTCCCCAGCTCGGCGGTGATGCGTGCCCCGATGCGTCCTACCAGCACGATCGCCGTGAGCAGAGGTCCCAGCTCCAGCACCACGCTCTGCACCACGAGCGTGCCGAGGAGGTACCGCGGCGAGGACGACACGATCTGGTAGCCGCCCTGCTGGCTGGTGACGATGCCCGCGAGCGACGCGGTCACGAACACGATGGGGAGGCTCTGGATCCCCATGATGTACATCTGCGTCAGGACGTCGCGGTACCGTACGCGTAGGCGCACCATCGCCACGAGCACCTGCCACGCGAGCAGACCGAGCGCGCCGGCGTGCTCGACGGTGAGGCGCGCGGCGCGCGCGAACCCCTCGAGCCAACGTACGACACGCGAGGGGCGGGGATAGACCTGTGGTCGGTCCACCGAGGGGGAGGTTGCGGCCGAACGTCGAGGCCGGAGTGATCGGGTCTCGGAATCGACGAACCATCGGCGAAAGCCCCCCGAAAATCAACGATGGGCGCCGCGCGCGAACCGTGGGACCGGGGGCGCTCCTCAGACCTCCGCGCGCCGGATCGTCGCCCCCACGCGGGCCACGAACATGCGCGGATCGAAGGGCTTCGGCAGGTAGTCGTCCGCGCCCTCCTCGATCAGCTTCGTCTCGAGGAGCTCGTCGGTCGCACCCGTGAGGACGATGACCGGGATGTGCGCCCAGTCGGGCGCATCCCGCATCTCCCAGATGAGCTCGAGCCCGTCGAGCTCCGGCATGTTGAGATCCGCGACGACGACGGCCACCGACGGATCGGCCCTCAGCCGCTCGAGCGCCTCGACGCCGTTGCTCGCATCGAGCACGGGATAGCCGCTCTTCTCCAACACCCGCCTCGCCAGCAGTCGATCCCCCGGGTTGTCGTCCACGACGAGCACCGCGCGGGTCGCGGGGGCGTCGTGCGTCGGGGCGATCTTGCGCCGTGGGGTGGCCTGGTCGGGCGCCGCGTCCAGGAGCGCGACGAACGCCCGCGCGATGTCGTCCGGGGGTGCGACGCTGAACACGGGGCGCCGGCCGGTGAGACGCACGAGCTCGAGCTCCGCGGTGAGCAGCGTGGGATCGGCGGACGCGATGGTGATCGTGGCGCCGTCCTCGGCCGTCGGCAACGCCGTCGCCGTCCGCATGAGCGCTTCGGGCACGAGGCGGAGCGCCGCGCGGCTCGGCTTGGACAGGTCGGCGACGCGCAGCCCCAAGGCCGCGGCCGCGCGCTCGGCGAGCGCCTGCGCGCCCGCGCCGCTCTTCGCCGCAACGGCCGCCCACGCGGTGGCGACGTCGGGATGCGCACCGACCCCCGTCACACCGGCGGCGCGCGCCAGCCACTCGAGGTGCGTGGGCGCGGGCCCGTCGCCGGTGTGCCGCAGGCGGTGCAGGTACTCGATCAGCCCCTCGACGCGTCTGACCGCGTCGGCGGGCGCGGCGGTCTCCACGAGGCCCGCCACGGCCGAGAGCTCCGGAAACCCGAAGGTCCCACCCGACCCCCTCAGAGACTGGGCCACGCGCTTCGCCGCGTCGAGGGCGCTCGTCTCGCCGGCGGCGAGCCCGGCGCGCAGCGCGCGCAGCTCGTCGATCCGCCCCGCCATGGCCTGGAGATACCAGGACGCCAGACCCATGCGCGCGACCACGCTCATCGCGACCTCACGAGCAACCCGGCCGCGCGCGATCGCAGGTTATGCGGAAGGCTCCCCGTTCGGCAGGGCCGACGCGGCCGCGGCCGCCCGGCTGCGCTCCTCCTGCTCCTCGAACCAGAAGCTCAGAGCCAGCAGGATCGCGCCGCACGTGATGGCCATGTCGGCCACGTTGAAGATCGGGAAGTCCCACACGCCCAGGTCGATCGGACCGATGAAGTCGATCACGCCCCGGTTCCAGCGAACCCGGTCGTAGAGGTTCCCGATCGCGCCCGAGACGACGAGCGAGATCGAGATGATCCGCAGGAAGTCTCGTTCCCCCGCCTGGCGAAACAGGAGGACCAGCAGGCCGAGGGCGACGAGGGTGACCGGCACGAAGAACCAGCGCGAGTCGTCCCCGAGGCTGATGCCGAAGGCGGCGCCGCGATTGAAGGCGAGCGTGAGCGGGACCAGTCCTCCGAAGAGCTCGCTGCGCTCGAAGGCGAGCGCGTCCAGCGCCCACCGCTTGGTGATCAGGTCGAGGACCATGATCACCGGGAAGATCGCGCCCAGGATGATGTATTTCCGCACTCGGATTCGCGGCGGCGAGAGGTGGGAGATTCAGCAGTCTACGCGACCGTGGGGGGTTGGTTCCAGGGCGGCGAGACCCGTCGGGAAGCCGTCCCCGCCCGCGCAAATCCACGGTGGCCACGACCCGCGACAGGTGTTGCTTGACACCGCCAGCCCCCCCTGGGAGCTTCGAATATAGAGGTCTGCTTTCGTCCGTCCTGCGCCCCCCCAGGGGCGATCGAACACCCCATGCCCCCTCGGAACGCGTTCTCAGGGCGCAGCGGGCTCGTCCGTATTCTGTTCCTCTGCGTCCTGATCCACGGGGCTGACACGCCTCTCCGCGCTCAGGACCTCCCCCTGCAGAGGGACTATCCCGGACTCGGCCCGCTCGTCTGCCCTGCCCCGGCTGAGCTCGTGCTGCCGGCTCCCGAGGAGCGTGCGCAAGCCAGCCAGCTGGCGTCCGACGCCGCGCAGGCCGTGATCCTGGGCGAGCTCGGCCGCGCCGAGGAGCTCCTCCTCGGCGCCACGGCGCTCGACGGCGCGTCGTTCGAGCTCGCCTATCAGCACGCGCGGGTGCTGGAGGATCTCGGACGGCCCGCGGCCGCCATGGACGAGTACTGCCGGAGCCTCGTGCTCGAGGCCGAGACCGGCGACGTGACCGACGCCCGCGCGCGCCTCGACGAGCTCTACGCGGTGATGCAGTCGAGCATCCCGGAGGTCGCGCGGGAGTCCTTCTACTCGGGCCTCACGCTCGCCGACGCCGCGATGTACGAGCCGGCTCTGCAGGCGTTCACCGTCGCGGTGGACGCGGCGCCCGACTGGCCGCCGGCGATCTACAACCGCGGCGTGATCCTCGAGCGGTTGGGACGCGTACCCGAGAGCTTGGTCGACTATCGACGCTACCTCCAGCTCACCCCGAGCGACATCGATCCGGTGGTGGCGGCGGTGACCGAGCGCGTGGGCATGCTCGAAGGGCTCGTCGCCCTGCCGACCCCGAGCCCCGGCGGTGCCCTCGCGCTCGGGATGGCCTTCCCCGGCATGGGCCAGTACTACTCCGGCCGCAGCCTCAGCGGCACGGTCGTCCTCTCGCTCGCCGCGGGCGCGGTCGCCGCCGGCATCCTCTACAAGGAAGTCACCGTGCACTGCCTCACGCCGTCGGCCGGCAGCTGCGCGCCGGGCGACGTGGTGGACGAGTCGTCCGAGAGGCCGTACCTCTGGCCCGCGATCGGCGCGGCGGGCGCGGTCACCTTGGCGGGCGCCATCGAAGCGTTCGTGCGCGCCCGCGGCCGTCGCTCGGAGATCGAGTCGGTGCGCGCGCCCGTGCAGGAGACGCGCAGCCTCCGCCTCTCGGGACCTGCAGTGTCGGCGCGCCGCGGCCGGTTGGATCTGGCATTCCTCGTCGTGCGACTACCCTGATCGATGCCCTCACGCCCCCCCGGCCGTTTCCGTCATCTCGCTTTCCTCGGCACCTCGCTGGTGCTGGGCCTCACGCTGTTCATCCAAGCGTGTACGAAGCGCGACGTCGTGGGGGTGGTCGTCGGCTCGGTCGTCGTGTCGCCGGCCACCGCGAGCGTGCAGGAGGGAGAGACGCAGGCCTTCACCGCCGTGGTGAGGGACGAGGACGGCGACGAGCTCGAGGGTGCGGCGGTCGAGTGGTCGAGCCTCGATCCGGGCATCGCGTCGGTCGACGCCACCGGCCTCGTCAGGGGCGTGCTGCGCGGGACGACGACGATCCGAGCGTCGCGTGACGGCATCTCCGGGACCGCGCAGATCACGGTGCTCCAGACCGCCGGCATCGCCGTCTCGCAGGCCAGCGGCCCCACCACGGAAGCGGGCGGCACGGCGACCTTCACCATCGTTCTGGAGAGCCGGCCCGACGCGGACGTCACGATCGCGCTCTCGTCCAGCGACAGCACCGAGGGTGAAGTCTCCCCCGCGTCGCTGACGTTCACCCCGGCGGATTGGGATGACGTCCAGACGGTGACCGCCACCGGGCAGAACGACGACATCGCCGACGGGAACGTCGGCTACACGATCCTCACGGCAGCGGCGACGTCGACCGATGCGCGGTACGCCGGGCTCGATGCGGACGACGTCCTGATCACGAACAACGATGACGACACGCCCGGCATCTCGGTGTCTCCGGTCAGCGGGCCGACGACGGAGGCGGGAGGGCTCGCCACGTTCACCGTGGTGCTCACCAGTCAGCCGATCGCGGACGTGACGATCGGCATCTCGTCGGACGACACGACGGAGGGCACCGTCAACGTGCCGTCCCTGACGTTCACGAGCACGAACTGGCAGGTGCCGCAGACGGTCGTCGTGACGGGACGCAACGACCCCGTCGCCGACGGCAACATCGTCTACCACGTCGTCACCGCAGCGGCGACGTCGGCCGATGCCAACTACCAGGGGATGGACGCGGCCGACGTGTCGATCACGAACGTCGACGACGAGACCGCCGGCGTCACCGTCTCGCCGCCGACCGGACCGACCACGGAAGAGGGCGGTCAAGCCACGTTCACCGTCGTCCTGAACGCCGCGCCCACCGCCGATGTGACGATCGGCCTCTCCTCGAACGACGTCACCGAAGGGACGATCTCCACCCCCTCGCTGCTGTTCACGGACGTCAACTGGAACGTCGCGCAGACGGTGACCGTCACGGGGCAGGACGACTTCGTCGACGACGGCGACATCCAATACACGATCGTCACCGCGCCGGCCGTGTCCGCGGATCCGAACTACAACGGGCTCAACGCGTCGGACGTCGCCATGACGAACGTGGACGACGAGACCGCCGGCATCACGATCTCGCCGCCGACGGGGCCGACCACGGAAGCGGGCGGCACCGCCACGTTCACCGTGCGGCTGAACAGTCAGCCCACGGCCAACGTCACCATCACGCTCTCCTCGAGCGACGCGACCGAAGGCACGGTGCTCACGTCCTCGCTCACGTTCAACGGGACCGACTGGAGCGTGCCCAAGCAGGTGACGGTCAGGGGGGAGAACGACTCGGAAGCCGACGGCAACATTCCCTACTTCGTCGTGGTGGCGGCCGCCACGTCGACCGACCCGCTCTACAACGGCTTCGACGCGCCCGACGTCATGATGACCAACGTGGACGACGAGACGCCGGGCATCACGCTGTCGGCGCCGAGCGGGCCGACCACGGAGGTCGGCGGCCAGGCGACGTTCACCGTCGTGCTCAACACCCAGCCGACCGGCGCGGTGACGATCGGGCTCACGTCCAGCGACCTCACGGAAGGGACGGTCAGCCCGGCCTCCGTCACGTTCAATCCATCGGGCGCTGGTCTCTGGAGCACGCCGCAAACCGTGACCGTCACCGGCCAGAACGACGCGATCGACGACGGCGACGTGGTCTACTCGATCGTCACGGGCGCGGCGGTGTCGGCCGATCCCAACTACTCGGGGCGCAACGCCGCGGACGTCCTCATCACCAACATCGACGACGAGACCGCCGGCGTGACGGTCTCGCCGATCAGCGGCCCCACGACCGAGGCGGGCGGAACGGCGACGTTCACGGTGGTTCTGAACAGCGAGCCGACCGCGAACGTCACGATCGCGGTCTCGACGAGCGATGCCACCGAAGGCGTCGTCACGGTCCCGGCGAGCGGCACGCTCACGTTCACGCCCTCGGGCCCGGGGATGTGGAGCACGCCACAGACCGTGACCGTGCGGGGCCAGGACGACCTCATCGTGGACGGCAACATCGTCTACACGGTCGTCACCGCGCCGGCGGCCTCGGCCGATCTCGGCTACGACGGCCTCAACGCGGCCGACGTCTCGGTCACGAACGTGGACGACGAGACCGCCGGCATCACGGTGTCCGCCATCAGCGGCCCGACGACCGAAGCCGGCGGGCAGGCGCTCTTCACCGTCGTTCTGAACAACCAACCGGCCGCGAGCGTCCAGATCGGCATCTCGTCGAGCGACATCACCGAGGGTACGGTGTCGGTGAGCTCGCTCACGTTCACGACCGGGAACTGGAACGTCCCGCAGACGGTCACCATCACCGGCGTGAACGACGCCGTGGACGACGACAACGTCGTCTACACGATCGTCACGGCTCCGTCGGTCTCCACCGACACGAATTACAACGGGATCAATGCGGCCGACGTGTCGGTCACGAACGTGGACGACGACACCGCGGGCATCACCGTGTCGGCCGCCAGCGGGCCCACCACCGAGGGCGGCGGAACGGCCACGTTCACGATCCGGCTCAACAGCGAGCCGACGGCGAACGTCGTGATCGCGCTCTCCTCGAACGATCTGACGGAGGGCACGGTGTCGCCGAGCTCCGTCACGTTCACGCCGTCCGGTCCGAACATCTGGAGCAGCCCCCGCACGATCACCGTCACCGGCGTGAACGACGCGATCGACGACGACAACATCGTCTATCAGATCGTGACCGCGGCGGCCGTGTCGGCGGACCCGAAGTACAGCGGCATGAACGCGCCGGACGTGACGTTCACCAACGTCGACGACGACGCCGCCGGCATCGCCGTGTCGCCCGCGAGCGGGCCGACGACCGAAGCGGGCGGGACGGCCACGTTCACCGTCGTGCTGCTCACCGCGCCGTCCGCGAACGTGACGGTCGGAATCACGTCGAGCGACCCCACGGAAGGCACCGTGTCCACCGGCTTGCTCACCTTCACGACCGGTACATGGGGCACGCCCCAGACGGTGACGGTCACCGGCCAGAACGACGACGTCGACGACGGCGACGTCGCGTACACGATCGTGACGGCCCCCGCGACCTCCACCGACACGCGCTACAACGGCGTGAACGGTTCCGACGTCTCGATCACCAACATCGACAACGATCAGGCGGGCATCGTCGTCTCACCGGCGAGCGGCCCGACGACGGAGGCCGGCGGAACCGCGACCTTCACGGTCGCCCTGACCAGCGAGCCCACGGCGAACGTCACCATCGGCGTGTCCTCGAGCGACCTCACCGAGGGCGTCGTGAGTAGCCCCGCGGGCGGGACGCTCACGTTCACGCCGTCGGGTGCCGGTGCGTGGAACGTGGCTCAGACCGTGACCGTCACGGGCGTGAACGACGTGATCGACGACGACAACGTCGCCTACTCGATCGTCACCGCCCCCGCGACGTCGGCCGATCCGTCGTACAACGGCATGAACGCCGCGGACGTCACGATGACGAACATCGACGACGAGACCGCCGGCATCACCGTGTCCGCGATCAGCGGACCCACGACCGAGACCGGCGGGACGGCCACGTTCACGATCGTGCTGACCACCGCCCCGAGCGCACCGGTGACCATCGGGTTGTCGTCGAACGATCTCACCGAGGGCACAGTCAGCCCGTCGTCGCTCACGTTCAACCCGACGGCACCGAACATCTGGAGCACGCCTCGCACGGTAACCGTCACGGGGGTGAACGACGCGGCGCAGGACGGCAACATCGTCTATACGATCGTCACGGCTCCGGCGACGTCGTCCGATCCCAGCTACAACGGGGTGAACGCCGCCGACGTGTCCGTCACCAACATCGACGACGAGACGGCCGGCATCACGGTGTCCGCGATCAGCGGGCCCACGACCGAAAACGGCGGGACGGCCACGTTCACGGTGATCCTGAACAGCCAGCCGACCGCGAACGTCACGATCGGGCTGTCGTCGAGCGACGCCACCGAGGGATCGGTCACGACGCCCGCGGGTGGAACGCTCACGTTCACGCCGTCTGGAGCGGGAATCTGGAGCACGCCGCAGACGGTGACCGTCACCGGCCAGAACGACGACGTCGACGACGGCAACATCGCCTACTCCATCGTGACGGCGGCGGCCGCCTCGTCGGATCCGCTCTACAACGGGGTCAACCCCGCGGACGTGGCGGTCACGAACGTCGACGACGACGTCGCCGGCGTCACGGTCTCGGCGCCGACCGGCCCGACCACGGAGGAGGGTGGGATCGCGCAATTCACCGTCCGGCTGAATAGCGAGCCGACGGCCGTCGTGGCGATCGCGGTGGTTTCTACCGACGCGACGGAGGGCATGGTGACCTCCACGTCTCCGCTCGAGTTCAGCAGCGGCAACTGGAACGTGCCGCAGACCGTGACCGTCACCGGGATCGACGACGACATCGACGACGACATCGTCGCCTACTCGATCACCACCTCCGCGACTTCGTCGGACGCGGCCTACAACAACATCGCCGTGGCCGATGTGCCGATCACCAACGTGGACGACACCGATCTCGCCGGCATCAACGTGACTCCGGTCACCGGCCTCGTGACTACCGAAGCAGGCGGCACGGCGCAGTTCACCGTCGTACTCAACAGTCAGCCCGTCGCAAACGTTTCGTTGGGCGTTTCGTCGGACGATCCCACGGAAGGACAGGTCACCGCGGGAAGCTCCCTGTTGTTCACAGCCGCGAACTGGAACGCTCCGCAGACGGTGACGGTCACGGGCCAAGACGACTCCGTCGACGACGCTTCGGTGGCCTACACGATCGCGACGGCTCCCGCCACGTCGACGGACCCGAAATACAATGGGCGCAACGCGGCGGACGTGGCGGCGACCAACACCGACGACGGCGACACCGCGGGAATCATCGTATCCCCGACCAGCGGACTCCTGACCACGGAGGCCGGGGGCCAGGCCACGTTCACCGTGCAGCTGACGTCGGAGCCGACCGCTACCGTGACGATCTCGGTTGCCAGCAGTGACAACACCGAAGGCGTCGCTTCACCGGCGCTACTGACCTTTACGCCCACTCCGGGTGCCAATGCTTGGAACAATCCGCATACGGTCACCGTCACCGGCGCCAACGACTTCGTCGATGATGGCGATCTGGGCTACACGATCTTCACGGGCCAGGCCACATCGACCGATGGCCTGTACGGCGCCATCGATCCACCCGATGTCTCCGCTTCGAACACCGACGACGACACGGCAGGGTTCACGGTTTCGGCCATCACCGGCGCGACTACCGAGGCGGGAGGAACGGCCACGTTCACGATCGTCCTCACCAGTGAGCCGACCGCCAATGTGACCGTAGGGGTGACCTCTAGCGACACGAGTGAAGGAACCGTGTCGCCGGCCACCCTGACATTCACGCCGACCGCGGGGGCCAACGCGTGGAACACGCCGCACACGGTGACCGTGACGGGTGTCAACGATTTCGTCGACGATGGCAACGTGGCCTACTCGATCGTCACCGCTCAGGCGACGTCAGCGGATCCGCTTTACTCACCGCTCGACCCGAATGATGTGCCGGTGTCGAACACTGACAATGACACGGCTGGCTTCACGGTATCGGCGATCAGCGGTCCGACGACCGAAGCCGGTGGGACCGCGACTTTCACGGTCGTCCTGACCAGTGAGCCGACTGCGAACGTGACGGTGGGCCTGACGTCGAGCGACCTGACGGAAGGCACCGTCTCGCCCAGCTCAGTGACCTTCACGCCTTCCGGCCCCGGGATCTGGAGTACGCCGCAGCTCGTGACAGTCACCGGAGTGGACGACGACGTCGATGACGGCGATGTCGTCTTCTCGATCATCGCGGGACAAATCACGACTACCGACCCGGTTTACGCTGGCATCAATCCATCGGACGTGACCATCACCAACACCGACGACGACACGAATGACTTCACGATCACCGAGTCCGGTGGCACTACACAGGTGATCGACGGCGTTGGGCCGGGCAATACGGACGACGTGACCATCGTGTTGACGGCTCAGCCACTGGGCACTGTCGTCCTCACCGTGACGAGCGGCGACACTGGAGAGTTCAGCGTCGACCCTGCCGACGCAGAGATCACGTTCACGCCCGCCAACTGGAACGTTCCACGCACCATCGACATCTTCGGAGTCGCTGACGGGGTGGCGGATGGGAACCAGTCCATCCTGCTCACTGTGGCGGTGGACGACGCGCAAAGTCACAACGCATGGGATCCGCTTCCGAACCGAACCGTGACGGTCACGGTGGTAGACATCGATTGAGCCGGGCCAAGGACGCGGTCGACTTTCCGACAGCCTCCGATGAGGGCCGCGCCAGTCACCTTGGTAGGCAACGGGTCCCCCACCTCGCAGGGTGACCGGTTTGTCGTGTGCTGGCATCTTGAACGCCCGATCGACATTCTCCACCGACACGGCCGGGGCCGACCACTCGGCGCCTCCAGGACCTCAGGTGGTGGAAATCACCCGCGACGACGACTGAACGTCCGGCCCCGGAGAGGGATAGTAAGCACCCATGGCTGACTCTCCTCCCCTCGGCAACCGGCCCGGCCAACCCCCCGAGAAGCCCGAGGGGGTCGTGTTGTTCGACCCCGCTCCTCCCCAGCCGCTCCAGCCCGACGAGCCGGAGCCTTCCCGCGGTCGCGGCCTGCTCGCGACGCTGATCCTCCTGGCGGTCGCGGCCGGCGGGTATCTGGCGTACGAGAGGATGGGCATCGCGGGAGGCGAGGAGCCGGTCCCGCCGCCTCAACCCGTCTCGGGTCCGCCGACGAGAAGGGAGGCGTTGACGCCATCGGGAGGAGGCCGCCTCGAGGGCCTCGCCGGCTCTTCCATCGCGATCGACGTACGCGCGACCGGAACGGACGGCGCGCCGCTGGCCGACACGGTGGTGTCCTTTCAGGTCGTCCAGGGCAGCGGGCTGCTGGAGCTCGATGCCGTACGAACGGACTCGACCGGTATGGCGCGTACCGTGCTGATCCTTCCGCGGCGCGTCGAATCCGTCATCGTCGGCGCCGAGCTGCAGGGCACGACCACCCGTGCGACCATCGCCGTGGAAGCGCTCGCCGGCGTGCCGGCGCGGATGCGATTGCTCGAAGGAGATCAGCAGACGGCCGAGGTCGGAGAGCTGCTGCCCGAACGCGCGGCCGTGATGCTGCTCGACGAGGACGGCAACCCGGTGGCGGGTGCGGAGGTTCGCTTCGAGGTGGTCTCGGGCGGCGGCATCTCGGCTCCCCGGAGCGCGCGCACCGACTCGCTGGGTCAGGCGTCGGCGTTGTGGCGGCTCGGGCCGGAGCCGGGCACGCAGGAGCTGACCGCGCTCTCCCCCACGCTCGGATCGGCGCTCACCTTCCGCGCCACCGCGCGCGGGCGCCCGCGCGCCGGCGATGGCACGCCGGTCCCTGTCGAGGCGGGCCCGGTGAGCGTGGAGCGGCGGGACTTCGTCGTCGGCGGGAGCCACGTGTGCCAGCTCGCGGGCGGGGCCACGACGTGCCGCGGCGCGAACGACCGCGGCCAGCGCGGCGCCCAGTCGTTCGCCGGCTTCGTGTCGCTCGCGGCCGGCGTATCCCACATGTGCGGCCTCGATGCGTCGGGGGTGGCGATGTGCTGGGGCGCGAACGACGGAGGACAGCTGGGCGATGGCTCGCGCACCGACCGCCCCTCCCCCGTTCCCGTTCGCGCCGAGCTCCGCTTCTCGTCCCTCACCGCCGGGGCGGCCCACACGTGCGGTCTCGCTGGCGGGGGCGTCCCGCTGTGCTGGGGTCAGAATCTGAGCGGCCAGCTCGGCGACGGGACGCGCAACGATGCGCGCTTTCCCCGCGCCGTCGGCAACGGCATCACCTTCACGACGCTGGTCGCGGGATGGAGCCACACCTGCGGGCTGACCTCGAACGGCAACGCGTTCTGCTGGGGCCTCAACGGGGACGGGCAGCTCGGAGACGGCAGCCGACTCGATCGCCTCCTCCCCACCGTCGTGCAGAACGGCGGCGCGATGTCCGCGCTCGCCGCCGGCAGCGCGCACACCTGCGGGATCAGCGAAGGCCAGGTCCTCTGCTGGGGAGACAACCGCTTCGGCCAATTGGGGGACGGGACCACGGAAGGGCGGACGCAGCCGACACCGGTGTCCGGACTGCCGGCCGGCGCCTCCCAGGTCGTCGCGGGCGCCGTGCACAGCTGCGCGCTCGCGGCCGACGGCTCGGCATACTGCTGGGGACAGAACCAGGCCGGGCAGCTCGGTGACGGCACGACGCAGAATCGGTCGTCGGCCACGCAGGTCGCGGGCACGCTGCGCTTCCGCTCGATCTACGCGGGCGGCGCCCTCACGTGCGGCGTGGCCACGTCGGGCGGCGAGTACTGCTGGGGCCTGAACCTCGCAGGACAGCTCGGTGACGGCAGTCGCCAGAGCCGCTCCACACCGACCGCCGTCCAGCGCTGACCGCGGGCGCGTCGGCTTCGTATTCGACCAGCGGGTTTCCTCTCAAAAGGAGTGCGGTGACATGAGCGTTCGTGAGGCCCAGGCGCGTTGGGAAGGCGATCTCCGCGGCGGCAAAGGCGTCATGCGCCTCGGCAGCGGCGCGTACGAAGGGCACTACAGCTTCAAGAGCCGCTTCGAGGAAGGCCCGGGCACGAACCCGGAGGAGCTGATCGGCGCGGCCCACGCGGGCTGCTTCTCCATGGCGTTCAGCAACATGCTCGCCGAGGCGGGGCACGTGCCGACCCGCGTGAGCACGACGGCGCGCGTGCACCTGGAGCGGGTGGACGGCAAGCCCACCATCAACAAGATCGAGCTCGACACCGAGGGCGACGTGCCGGGCATCTCCAAGGAGAAGTTCCAGGAGATCGCCGAGAAGGCGAAGGCGGGCTGCCCGGTCTCGCGCGCGTTGGGAGCCGTGGGCACGATCGCGCTGAACGCGCGTCTCGTGGGCGCCTAGAAGACCATCCCCGCACGACAGCTCTACGGGGCGGCGACCACGGTCGCCGCCCCGTTCGCGATCACGGCAGCGCGAACACCCACATCACGCCGCTGCCGGTGCCGACGTCGGTATCCGTGAGACGGGCGTAGAACTGGGTCTGCGCGATGCGTCCGCCCGCACCGACCGCGATGTACTGCTTGCCATCCACCTCGAAGGTGATCGGCGCGCCCGAGACGTCCCCGTTCAGACGTGTCTGCCAGAGCAGCTCACCCGTCTCGTCGTTCAGCGCGAAGAACTCCCGGTCCGCCGTGCCGCCGAACACGATCCCGCCGGCCGTCGCGAGCGCCGAGGCCGTCATGGTCGAGCCGCTCCGGGGCTGGAACGTCCACACCCGCTCGCCACGTACCGGGTCGAAGGCGACGAACTCACCGACGTGATCGTATCCCGGCACGAGCTTCGGCTGCGCGCGTAACCCGCGGTACCCGCCGGTCACGCCCGTGAACTCCTGCGAGACGAAGGTCACGTCCATGCAGGCGTTGTTCACGCCCAGATAGTAGATGCCCCGCGCCGGGTTGTAGCTGGGCGCGTTGAGGTCGCGGCCGCCGTAGTAGAAGGGACAGACCTCGAACATCTTGCCGGTATCCACGTCCGCCATGGTGGGCACCCGCGCGGGGTCGAGGATGGGACGGCCGGTCTCGGTGAACCCGGTGATGAGGTTGTCGTAGGCCGTGCGGAACGCCTGCAGGAACTCGCCCGTCACACGGTCCAGGATGATGCCCCACCCCGTCTTGCTCGTCTGGATGAGCGCCCGGCGCGTGCGTCCGCCGATCTCGAGATCGACGAGCATGCTCTCGAACACGGCTCGGTCCCAGGAGTCCTCGGGCATGAGCTGATAGTGCCACACGAGCTCGCCGGTATCGACGTCGACTGCCAGGATGGAATTCGTGTAGAGCGCGTCACCGAAGCCACGCAGCGTAGCCGCCCAGGGGTACGGCTGACCCGTGCCGAAGTACACGAGATTCAGGTCGGGGTCGAAGCTGATCGTGTTCCAGGGGGCGCCGCCGAGCGGCGGCACGTCCCCGTCGTGCTGCCAGGTGTCCCAGCCGGGCTCACCTTCGCGCGGGACCGTGTACATCTCCCATACGAGCGCGCCGGTCTCCGCATCGTACGCGCCGAAGCGACCGCGCACGCCCGTGTCGCCCCCGGTCTGGCCGAGGAGCACCTTGCCGTTCGCGATCAGCGGCGGATGGGAGTGACCGCCGTCCGTGCGATAGTCCCCCGTGCGCACCTCCCAGATCTGCTCGCCCGTGCGCGCGTCGAGCGCCACGAGGTACGAGTCCGCCGTGCCCCAATAGACGCGATCGCCGTAGATGGAGACGCCACGGTGCTTCCCGTAGGCCTGCGAGAGACGGATGTCGTCCGGATACTCGCGCGTATGGATCCAGAGGACGTCACCGTTGGCGGCGTCGAACGCGAGCACCCTCCCCGACCCTTCCGCGACGTACATGATGCCGTTGGCGACGACCGGCGTCGGCACCCACCGCGTGACGTCGTTCACGGAGTACGCCCACACCAGGCGGAGCTCGTCGACGTTGTCGCGGTCGATCTGCGCGAGCGGGCTGAACCCCGTCACGTCGTACGTGCGCCGGTAGCTCATCCAGTCGCCGTCCTGGGGCGCGAGGAGGCGCTCGGCGGTGACCGGCTGCCAGTCCGCCGGCCCCGATTGGGCCAGCACGGGCACGGCGACGTGGAGGAGAAGGAGAGGCCCAGCCGCGAAAGCGAGTCGCTTCATGGTATGGACGTCCGTTGGGCGCACGACGCGCGCTGACAGCAGTCGGGAGGAGCGGCGTAAGTATATGCTTCGCCCAGCCGGCGCGCCGCCGCGGCGCGGGCCCCGGCCGATCTCCGGCTCAGCGGGGGTCGAGCGGCACGAACGCGAGGGCGTTGTTGGCGTTCATGGGGATCACCAGCTGGTTCGCGCCCGCGTCGTAGCACATCGAGGCCGCGCTGGGGATGTTCTCGGCGATCAGCACGGCCGGCTGCCCGGGACGGATCCTCGACACGCCGCCGTTCTGGACGCTGCTCACGTACTTGGTCCCGTCGGCCATCACCACGATGCCGTCACTCCCCGGCTGGGCCGCGCGCTCGGTCGACAGCAGCCGGCCGCCGCGGTCGTAGGTCAGGACCGCGTCGTCCCCGCTGTTGACGATCACGATGTTCCCGGCCGGATCGAAGGCGATGCCGTTCGGCGACGCGAGCGGCGCGCCGGTCGGGATGAAGACGGTCGCCTCCCCCGCAGGCGTGATCCGGTAGACGTGCCCCTGCGCGCCCGACACCGTCCCGTAGATCGTGCCGTCGTCCGCGACCTCGATGTCGTTGAAGCCCGTCGCCGACTCCACGCGGAGCTCACCCAAGGGCCGGCCCGTCCGCATGTCGAACTTGCGCACGACGGAGACCTGCGGCGTGGCGGGTCCCCCACGGAGCTCCGTCCCGCTCACGACGACGGTCGCGAGCCCGCCGTCGCGATCGGCGAGGTACAGGACGCCGTTCACGATGTCGCTGCCGAGCGGCTCGTTCAACACGAGCTCGTTGCGGTTCACGCCGATCCACCGCGCAGTGTGCACCGAGCCGTCGTGGTTGATGAGCGAGATCCATGCGTTGTTGTCCTGCACGCTCTGTCCCACGCTGCGGTTCGGGACGACGATGAGGTTCCGCACCGGATCGTACGAGCAGCTCTCCGCCGAGAAGATCGCGCCGTAGACCTTCACGTTCGACGACATGGGGCTGAAGCTCGCGTCCCCGCTGGGCACGATCGGCAGACCGAGCGGGTTGCCTACGGTGAACGATCCCGCCGGCGGCGCCTGCGCGCTCGCCGTGACCGCGGTGAGAGCGCCGATCAGCGCCGCGACTCCGAGCCGTGCTGCCCAATGCATGGACGACCTCCTGAGATGGCCGAGCGGGGCGCCATGATGGACCGCGGCCGAACCTGCGCGCAAGGCGCGGGCTGGCCCGAGCGTTACGCCGTGGCTTCGACCTCGCGACCTTCCTCCTTCCCCTCCGCGTACACGACCTGCTTGCGCACCCGGACCGCGCCGTCCCGGGGAACGACCGGGTCGCCGTTGCGGCACGCCCACACCTCCGTGAACTCGGCGCCGACCAGGAGGATGATCGAGCTGTAGTAGACCCAGAGGAGCGCGACGGCGAGAGAGCCGGCGGCACCGAAGACGTTTCCGGGATCGCTCCGGCCCAGGTAGTAGCCGATGAGCAACTTGCCGACCGTGAACAGGGCTCCGGTGAACGAGCCGCCGACGGCGGCGTCGCGCCAGCTCACGACGGCGTCCGGAACGTAGCGCAGGACGATCGTGACGAGCGCGCTCACCGCGACGAGCGACACGGCGAGGTCAGCGATCGGCAGGCCGACGCTCTGCAACGTGGGCGGCAATGCCTCCATGAAGAAGGAGCGCATGACCGAGATCGCGGTGCTGGCCACGATCGACAGCAGCAGCAGCACGCCGAGCGCGGCGATCATCACCAGCGATATCGCCCTCTTGAGGAAGAAGCCCTTCACGTCGCTGCGTCGCGGGTCCCGCTGCACGCCCCACGCGATGTTGAGCGCGCTCTGCAGCTCGCCGAAGGCGCCCGTGGCGCCGAACACCAACGCGATGAGACCGATGAGCGCCGCCGGGCCGGTGAGGCTGGGATCGACCGCACCCTGCACGACGTCCACGACCTGCGTGGCGCTCTCCACGCCGACGAACGTCTGCACCTGCTCGGAGACGGCCTCCTGGATCTCCCGCGGACCGACGAACTCTCGAGCGGCCAGAGCCAGCAAGCCCAGCACGCCGGGAATGGCGAAGATCGAGTAGTAGGAGATGGCCGCGGCCATGCGAGGGCAGCCGTCGCCGAAGAAGTCCGTGACGGTTCCCCAGAGCACTCGGCCTACGGCGCGTAGGGTTGCCATCGAACGATCGGCGCTCCGTGAGGGGCTCTGAGGCTCGCGGGTGCACGATGCGTTCCAGGGTCCTGGGGCGACGGTCCCGCCCTTGCGGAAGGAGGAGAGCACACCCGAGCACGGAGAACGAGCACGCAGCATGAGCGCCCTGAAAGAGGCCTGGCATCAGCTGAGACACGGCACGCCCGGACGACGCTTCTACGATGTGCACCGCGCGCGCAGCGAGCGGCGAGGCGAGGGCTGGCCCTTCGAGCGCGTGCTCGTCTGGGTGGTCGGCGTGGTGCTGGTGTTGGGAGGCCTGGCGATCGGATGGCTGCCCGGCCCAGGCGGCTTCGTGGCGGTCATCGGGGTCGCGCTCCTGGCGGCCGAGTCGTTGCAGCTCGCCAAGCTCCTGGACCACACGGAGCTCCGGCTGCGCGCCGCCTGGAGCTTCGTCCGACGCAAGGTCCTCCACCGGCCCGAAGCGGAAAGCGACTGACGCCCGAGCGCGACAGACGGGCGTCGCGGTTACGCGCCACCTCGGCATGAGATGCCGCGCGGCAGCGTCACGATTCGTGCGGCGTCTGTCGCGCGCGCGCGGGTCGGGCGAATGGCGCGGATGTTGCTGCCCCGCGCCTAGCTGATTCGCGTTCTCGACAGACGGCGGCGGGCCGTCCGAGGTCCGGCGCTTCAGCGCTGCCATCCCCCGAACGCGATCCGATCCAGATCTCTCCGCTTCTCGCCTCTCCCCGGTAGGGCCCTCCGCATCACGATGGCTTCCACGAAGACCAAGCACGCACGCACGTCGTCCCCGCGAACGACCGCTCCTTCCACGAACGGTCATTCGGCCGTCGAAGCGGACTTCTCCCGCCAGCTCCTCGCCGCCATGGTCGCCTTCCGCGACGGGGACTTCACCGTGCGGCTGCCGGTGGACTTCACGGGGCTCGACGGCAAGATCGCCGACACGTTCAACGACCTGGTGGCGCTCAGCGATCGGCGCGCGAAGGAAGCGGCGCGCATCTCCCGCATGGTCGGCAAGGAAGGAAAGCTCAAGGAGCGCATGAGTGTCGTCGGGATCGGCGGCGCGCGGGCGGACGAGGTCGCGGCCATCAACGCCTTGATCGACGACCTGGCGTGGCCCATGACGGAGGTGACCCGCACCGTAGGCGCGGTCGCCAAGGGCGACCTGAGCCAGTCGATGAGCCTGGACGTGAACGGCCGCCCGCTCGAAGGCGAGTTCCTGCGCGCCGCCAAGCTCGTCAACACGATGATCGACCAGCTCTCGGTGTTCACCTCCGAGGTGACGCGCGTCGCACGCGAGGTCGGCACCGAGGGCAAGCTGGGCGGCCAGGCGCAGGTACGAGGCGCGTCGGGCGTGTGGAAGGACCTGACCGAGTCCGTGAACCAGATGGCCGGCAACCTCACGGCGCAGGTGCGGAACATCTCCGACGTCACCATCGCCGTGGCGAGTGGCGACCTGTCGAAGAAGATCACGGTCGATGTGCGCGGCGAGATCCTCCTGCTCAAGGAGGCCGTCAACACGATGGTCGACCAGCTCCGCTCCTTCGCGGCCGAGGTCACGCGCGTGGCGCGCGAGGTCGGCACGGAGGGCAAGCTGGGCGGTCAGGCGGTCGTGCCGGGCGTCGGCGGCACGTGGAAGAACCTCACCGACAATGTGAACTCGATGGCGTCGAACCTGACCGACCAGGTTCGCAACATCGCCGACGTCGCCACGGCCATCGCGATGGGAGACCTCTCCCGCAAGATCACGGTGGACGTGAAGGGCGAGATGTTCGAGCTGAAGAACACCATCAACATCATGGTGGACCAGCTCAACGCCTTCGCATCCGAGGTGACGCGCGTTGCGCGCGAGGTGGGCACCGAGGGTAAGCTGGGCGGTCAGGCGGTCGTGCCCGGCGTGGCGGGCACCTGGAAGGACCTGACCGACAACGTCAATTCGATGGCGTCCAACCTGACCGGTCAGGTGCGCAACATCGCCGACGTAGCGACCGCCATCGCGCGCGGCGACCTGTCGCGCAAGATCACGGTGGACGTCAAGGGCGAGATCCTCGAGCTGAAGAACACCCTCAACACGATGGTGGACCAGCTCAACGCGTTCGCCTCCGAGGTGAGCCGCGTCGCGCGCGAGGTCGGCACCGACGGCAAGCTGGGCGGTCAGGCCGAGGTGGAGGGCGTCGCCGGCACGTGGAAGAACCTCACGGACAACGTGAACTCCATGGCGTCGAACCTGACGGACCAGGTTCGCAACATCGCCGAGGTCGCCACGGCGGTCGCGCGCGGAGACCTGTCCCGCAAGATCACGGTGGACGTGCGCGGCGAGATCCTCGAGCTGAAGAACACCCTCAACACGATGGTCGACCAGCTCAACGCGTTCGCGTCGGAGGTGACGCGCGTGGCCCGCGAGGTGGGCACGGAAGGCGAGCTCGGCGGCCAGGCCGTGGTTCCGGGTGTGGCCGGCACGTGGAAGGACCTCACCGACTCGGTGAACGTGATGGCGACCAACCTCACGGACCAGGTGCGCAATATCGCCGCGGTCACGACGGCCGTCGCCCGCGGGGACCTGTCGCAGAAGATCACCGTCGACGTGAAGGGCGAGATCCTCGAGCTGAAGAACACCGTGAACACGATGGTGGACCAGCTCAACGCGTTCGCCTCCGAGGTGAGCCGCGTGGCCCGCGAGGTGGGCTCGGAAGGCAAGCTCGGCGGACAGGCCCTCGTCCCTGGTGTCGCGGGCACGTGGAAGGACCTGACCGACAACGTCAACTCGATGGCTTCGAACCTCACGAGCCAGGTCCGCAACATCGCCGAGGTGACCATCGCGGTGGCGAGCGGCGACCTCTCCCGCAAGATCACCGTGGACGTACGCGGCGAGATCCTGCAGCTAAAGGAAGCCATCAACACGATGGTGGAGCAGCTCCGGTCCTTCGCCTCCGAGGTGACACGCGTCGCGCGCGAGGTCGGCACCGAGGGCCGCCTCGGCGTGCAGGCGGTCGTGCCCGGCGTCGCGGGCACCTGGAAGGACCTCACCGACTCCGTGAACGCGATGGGCGCGAACCTGACCGCTCAGGTGCGCAACATCGCCGAGGTGACCACGGCCGTGGCGCGCGGCGACCTGTCACGCAAGATCACCGTGCACGTGAAGGGAGAGATCCTCGAGCTGAAGAACACCATCAACACGATGGTGGATCAGCTGCGCTCGTTCGCGGCCGAGGTGACCCGGGTTGCACGCGAGGTCGGCACCGAAGGCAGCCTCGGCGGCCAGGCCGTGGTGCCCGACGTGGCCGGGACGTGGAAGGACCTCACCGACTCGGTGAACGTCATGGCGGCCAACCTCACCGACCAGGTGCGCGGCATCGTGAAGGTCGTCACGGCGGTCGCGGATGGTAACCTGCGCGAGCGTCTCACCGTGGAGGCGAAGGGCGAGGTCGCGGCGCTCGCCGAGACCATCAACAACATGACCGGCACGCTGGCGACGTTCGCCGAGCAGGTGACGAACGTCGCACGCGAGGTGGGCGTGGAGGGCCAGCTCGGCGGCCAGGCCAACGTCCCGGGCGCAGCCGGCACGTGGAAGGACCTCACCGGAAACGTGAACCTGCTCGCGGCGAACCTCACGACGCAGGTCCGCGCGATCGCGGAGGTCGCCACGGCGGTGACGAAGGGCGACCTCACGCGCTCCATCCAGGTGGGCGCGCGCGGCGAGGTGGCCGACCTGAAGGACAACATCAACACGATGATCGACAACCTGCGCGCGACCACCGAGCGGAATCGCGAGCAGGACTGGCTGAAGACCAACCTGGCGACGTTCACGCGCATGCTGCAGGGACAGCGCGATCTGGTCACCGTGGGCGAGATGCTCCTCTCCGAGCTCGCGCCGCTGGTCAATGCGCAGCAGGGCACGGTCTACCAGCTGGAGGCGGACGGCGACGGCGGGCCGCGCTCGCTCGTGCCGCTCGCTGCCTACGCGCGCGCACGCGCCGAGCTGCGTCCGCTGGCCGTGGGCGAAGGGCTCGTCGGCCAATGCGCCGTCGAGAAGCAGCGCATCCTCCTCAGCACCGTGCCGAGAGGATACACACGCGTTCGCTCGAGTCTCGGCAGCGCGCAGCCGAAGAGCATCGTGGTGCTGCCGGTGCTCTTCGAGGGCGAGACGAAGGCGGTCATCGAGCTGGCTTCGCTCGAGCCGTTCACGCCCACGCACCTCACGCTCCTCGAGCAGCTCACGCAGTCGATCGGCGTGGTGCTCAACACGATCGAGGCGACGATGCGCACCGAGGCGCTGCTGCAGCAGTCGCAGCAGCTCACCACGGAGCTGCAGACGCGGCAGACCGAGCTCCAGCAGCGGAACGAGGAGCTCGCCTCGAAGGCGAAGCAGCTCGCCGAGCAGAACGTCGAGGTCGAACGGAAGAACATGGAGGTGGAACAGGCCCGCAGTCAGCTCGAGGAGAAGGCCGCCGAGCTCGCCCTGACCTCGAAGTACAAGTCCGAGTTCCTCGCCAACATGTCGCACGAGCTGCGCACGCCGCTCAACTCGATCCTCATCCTCGGCCAGCAGCTCGCGGACAACCCGCAGAACAACCTCACCGCGAAGCAGGTCGAGTACGCGCGCAACATCCATTCGGCCGGCACCGACTTGCTCACCCTCATCAACGACATCCTCGATCTCTCGAAGATCGAGTCCGGCACGGTCACGGTGGAGGCCGAGCCGGTCACGTTCGCATCTCTCAAGGACGCCACGCAGAGGACGTTCCACCACGTGGCCGAGGCGAAGCGCCTGGCGTTCGAGCTGGCGTTCGACGCCGCCCTGCCCTCTTCGATCACGACGGACGCCAAGCGGCTCCGGCAGATCCTCAAGAACCTCCTCTCCAACGCGTTCAAGTTCACTCCGCACGGCCACGTTCGCATGGACGTGCGGCCGGTCACCGAGGGGTGGACGCCGGACCACGCGGTGCTCTCGCAGTCGGATGCCGTGGTCGCCTTCGAGGTCAACGACACCGGCATCGGCATCGCGCCCGAGAAGCAGCGCCTCATCTTCGAGGCGTTCCACCAGGCCGACGCGGGCACCTCCCGCAAGTACGGAGGCACCGGACTCGGCCTCGCCATCAGCCGCGAGCTCGCCTCGCTGCTCGGCGGCGAGATCCGCCTCGTCAGCGCGCCCGGAAAGGGAAGCACGTTCACGCTGTACCTGCCCATGTCGTATTCGGGCTCCGCCCGTCGGGCGCCGAGCGCCAGCGCCATCGCGGAGCCGTCGCAGCTGACCGCCCTGCCGGCCCTCGCGGTCGCCAAGTCCCAGGAGCCGATTCCGGACGACCGCGACACGATCGAGCAAGGTGATCTCTCCATGTTGATCGTCGAGGACGACGCACACTA
Source organism: Gemmatimonadales bacterium (assembly GCA_050181335.1). GTDB lineage: Bacteria > Gemmatimonadota > Gemmatimonadetes > Longimicrobiales > Gaopeijiaceae > UBA2982. The sequence goes on from JBFXDG010000007.1 coordinate 79,870, forward strand.
CGCGCAGATCCTCCTCGAGATGGCGCGCGAGCGGGGCTTCAAGGGGATCGTCGCCGAGACGGGGCAAGCCGGTCTCGAGCTGGCCCGCGAGCATTCGCCCACCGCGATCACGTTGGACGTCTTCCTTCCCGACATGCTCGGATGGACGATGCTCAACCACCTCAAGCGCGACCTCACCACGCGCCACATCCCTGTGCAGATGCTCTCGGTCGAGGAGCAGCGCCAGCACGGGCTCTCCCACGGCGCGTTCTCCTACCTCGTGAAGCCGGCGACCACGGGCGAGCTGGAGACGTCGTTCGATCGCATGCGCACCTACGTGACGCCACACCCCAAGCGTCTGCTCGTGGTGGAGGACAACGACGTCGAGCGGCAGAGCATCGTCGAGCTGCTCGCGCACGACGACATCGAGATCACCGCCGTCGCCTCCGGCGGCGAGGCCCTGGAGCTCCTCTTCGACAGGATCTTCGATTGCTGCGTCGTGGACCTGCGGCTGCCGGACATGTCCGGGTTCGAGCTGCTCGAGAAGATCCAGACCGAGGAGCACCTGCGAGACGTCCCCGTCGTCGTGTTCACCGGCAAGGACCTGAGCGACGACGAGCGCGAGAGGCTCCGCGCGGTCGCGAAGAGCGTCGTCGTGAAGGACGTGCGGTCGCCCGAGCGGCTCTTCGACGAGACGTCGCTGTTCCTGCACCGCAGGGTGGGCGAGCTGCCGCAGGGCAAGCGCGACCTGCTGGAGCGTCTCCACAGCTCGAACGAGCGGCTGAGGGGCAAGAAGGTGCTCGTCGTCGACGACGACGCCCGCAACATCTTCGCCCTGACGACGCTGCTCGAGAACCACGAGATGGAAGTGCTGAACGCCACCAACGGACGTGCCGCCATCGACGTGATCCAGCAGACACCCGACCTGAGCGCCGTGCTCATGGACATCATGATGCCCGAGATGGACGGATACGCGACCATGCGGGAGATCAGGAATCACCCCCGGTATCGCTATCTGCCCATCCTGGCCCTCACGGCGAAGGCGATGAAAGGCGACCGCGAGAAGTGTCTGCAGGCGGGCGCGTCCGACTACATCGCGAAACCGGTCGACACGGACCAGCTGCTGTCCCTCCTGCGCGTATGGCTGCACCGCTGAGACCCGAGAGCACCGATCGGGACGACCAGCTCGTCCCCGTGCTCCTGGTCGACGACGAGCCCGTGAACCTCGCGGGCGTGCAGGACATGCTCGAAGGCCGCTGCCGATGCGTGCAGGCCCACAGCGCGGACGAGGCGCTCCTGCACCTCCTGAGCCAGGACTTCGCCGCGATCATCCTGGACATCCGCCTCCCGGGGATGACGGGGATCGACCTCGCGCGGCTCATCAAGCGGCGCCGTCGCACCGAGCACGTCCCGATCCTCTTCCTCACGGCGCACATGCTGGAGGAGAGCGACGTGCTCCGGGGCTACAACACCGGCGCAGTCGACTATCTCACGAAGCCGGTCAATCCGCATATCCTGCGGTCCAAGATCGCGGTCTTCGCGGATCTCTACAGAAAGTCGCGCGCGCTGGAGCGCGCGAACGAAGCCCTGCAGAAGCAGATGGCTCAACGGGAGGTCATCGAGGACGCGCTCCGGAAGGTCAATCAGGAGCTGGAGCAGCGGGTCGAGGAGCGCACGGCGGCGCTGCGCGCCGCCGATCAACGCAAGGACGAGTTCCTCGCCGCGCTGGCGCACGAGCTCCGCAATCCGTTGGCGGCGCTCCAGGGAGCTGCGGAGGTGATCCGTCTCACTGCACCACCGAAGCCGGAGCTGAAGTCTTCCCAGGGCGTCATCACGCGGCAGCTCCGGCAGATGGCGCGCCTCGTCGACGACCTGCTCGACGTGAGCCGCATCACCCGCGGCCGCCTGGTCCTCCGCAAGACGCGGGTGGAGCTGTCGGCGGTCATCGACGACGCACTCGAGATCAGCCGGCCCGCGCTCGAGGCCCACGGGCACTCCGTCACCGTGGATCTTCCGGCGGGACAGGCGTTCCTCGACGCCGATCCGGTCCGGTTGTCGCAGATCGTCGCGAACCTGTTGGACAACGCGGCCAAGTACACCGACCCCAAGGGCCGCGTCCACCTGGGCGCGCAGGTCGTGGGGTCGAGCGTACAGATCACCGTCGAGGACAACGGCGTCGGCATCGATCCGGCCGTGCTTCCCACGGTCTTCGACCTCTTCGTGCAGGCGGAGCATCCCGGCGAGCAGGTGCGGAGCGGGCTCGGTATCGGGCTGACCCTCGTCCGACGCCTGGTCGAGCTGCACGACGGCACGGTCGAGGCAACCAGCGAGGGGCCGGGCCGGGGGTCACGGTTCACCGTCCGGCTGCCCCTTCCGGACGCCCACCCGTCGACGACCCACGCCGCGGCAGCCGAGCCGGCGCCGCGTAACGACGGCCCCCTGCGGGTCCTCATCGTCGAGGACAACCGCGACGCGGCCGACATGCTGTCCATGCTGGTATCGTCGTGGGGCCACACGGTCCGCGTCGCCGCCGACGGGCTGGCAGCGCTGGAGGTCGCCGAGGCCTTCCGGCCGGAAGCCGTGCTCCTCGACATCGGGCTCCCGAAGCTCGACGGCCACGGCGTGGCGCGTCGGCTGCGCGCGCAGCTCTGGAGCCGCCACACCCTGATCGTCGCGATCACCGGCCGGGGCCAGGAAGCGGATAGGCAGCGCAGTGAGGAGGTCGGCATCGACCGCCACCTTCTGAAGCCGGTGGACCTCGTGGCCCTGCGCGGCCTCCTGTCCGACGCCTCGCTCAGACTGGCTCGCGAGCGCGTCGTTCCCGCATAGGCCACGCGACCCGCGGACGCCGCGGCCCCGCCCTACGGTCCCGGGGTCGGACGACGAGCGCCGCGCCGTGCGTCACACCCGCTCGGGAACGCTTCGTGCAACCGCTCTCGGCGTACACCGTCACGACCACAGGCAGCGAGCGCGCGGACCCATGCAACGCCGGAGCAGCTTCAGGATCGGTGCGATTCGGGGATTCGAGGTCCGCGTGGACGCGTCGTGGTTCATTCTGTTCTTTCTCATCCTCTGGTCCCTGAGCGCGGGAACATTTCCCGCCGTCTCACCGGCGCTCCACGCGACGACCTATCTCGCCATGGGCCTGGTGGGCACGCTCCTCTTCGTGGCGTCGATCCTCCTGCACGAGCTCGCGCACTCGGTCGTCGCGCAGGCGCGGGGTATCGGCATCCACGGCATCACGCTGTTCGTCTTCGGCGGGCTCGCACACACGCAGGAAGAGCCGCACACCCCTGAGGACGAGCTCGCGATCGCAGGCGTCGGACCTGTCGTCAGCTTGGGTCTCGGCGCGCTCTTGCTCGCGGTCGCGGCGCTGGGGCGCGCCCAGGCGTGGAGCCCGGCCGTGCACGAGGTTGCTCAGTACCTCGGGTTCATCAACGTCCTGCTCGCCGTCTTCAATCTCCTCCCCGGCTATCCTCTGGACGGAGGCCGCGTCTTCCGTGCGATCGTCTGGAAGCGAACGGGCGACCGCGTGCGAGCCACGCGATGGGCGGCGGCGGGTGGGCGCTGGGTGGGGTTGGCGCTGATCGTCCTGGGCATCGCCGAAGCGGTGCTGCTCGGCGCCGTGGTCGGCGGGCTGTGGCTCGCGTTGATCGGCACCTTCCTGCGCGGTGCGGCCCGGATGGCGGGAAGCCCCCGCGCGCTCGAACCGCTGGCGGATGTACGCGCCTCGGACGTGATGGCGCGAGACACCCCGGTCGTGGACGCCCACATGAGCCTGCGGGATCTCGCGCGGCGGTTCGCGGAGCAGTCCTCAGCAGTCGCCGCGGTGCGCGGCCGGCTGACGGCGTTCCCCGTTCGGGACGGCGGCCGCATCGTCGGCACGCTCGCCCTGAGCCGTCTCGAGCGCACGCCGCGCGACGATTGGTCCGCGACCGCCGTCGGACAGGTCATGACGAGGCTCGACCGCCACGCGGTCGTGGGTCCCGACACGGACATGCGTGTCGTGCTCGACAAGCTCGGCACGGCCGAAGACGGCCAGCTGCTCGTGATGGACGACGACCGGGTCGTGGGCACCATCTCGCGCGCGGATCTGGCCCCCCTCGCCGTGCGGACGCCCGCCGGCCCCCGGCCTTCCTCCCGCGTGCGTGGCTAGCTCGACGCCCGACGCCTCGCGCGCATGCCGGTCTGGTCGATGCACGCCGATACCCTCACGTACTCGAGCTCCGGACCTTCCGATGCAGCGCGAAGGAGCAGGCCGCCGCGGCTCATGTCGCCGAGGCCGATGAACGCGCGCGGGACGCACAGGCGCTCACCGAGCACCGTGCTCAGCGGGTCGAGGTACTTCTTGGTGGCGAGGCTCCCGAGCAGGACGACGAGGGCGCTCTCGGGAAGCGTCCGGTGCAGCTCCTCGGCGGAGGCGACGAGCGCGTCGCGGTAGGCGGGCTCGCGCTCGTCGATCGCCGTGCGCGCCATCCGCCGAAGATCCGCGAGATCCACCGTCTCGTCGGCCGCGCACAAGCCGCGGTCGGGCGTGATCACGCGCACCCCCGTCGAATGCGGCTGACGGCCATACCTGCGCGCATAGGCCAGCTTGCCCCGAAAGTAGAGCGAGCTGATGGAGGCGTAGACCTCCCCGATGGGCGCCCGCTCGCCGGCCGCGATGCGCATCGACACGACCGCGCTTCCCGCTCCGGCGAGGAGACGTCTTCCCCTCACGCCGGACAGGGATGCGGGAGACAGCAGAAACACCGGCGCCACGCCCGTCAGCGGGTGCCGTGCCGCCGCGACATTCTTCGCCCCTTTCGGGTCGATTCCCGCGTGGGACGGGGCCTGTTCCCTGGTATGCATGTTGCCTTTCGGCTCCTCACTGGACCCGAATCGACACCCGGAGTCGCCCCATGGCCGCATCCGACCGCCCCCGCCCTACGCGCGGAAGCAACTCTTCGCTCCGAGCTTCGCTCGCGGTGCTCGTCGGCATCGTCATCGGCGTGGCCGCCGTGCCCCTTTTCCTCGATCGTGATGCGTCACGCCGGGACACGGCGCTCGCCGCGCAGATCGATTTCACCCAGGACCTCGGTCCCCTCGGTCGCTTCGCCGACGTCGCAGAGTTCGCGACCGCGGCGGTCGTGCGCATCGAGAGCGAGGCGGCGCCGAGCGAGACGGCCGCGCCCATCCAGGGCCGACAGGATCTGCCCGACTTCCTGGAGCCCTTCTTCGGTCCGGGCGGAGGCGCACCCGGCGGCGAGCCGAGGCCGCAGATCGCCGGCGGAAGCGGCTTCATCGTGAGCGCCGACGGACGCATCCTCACCAACGCGCACGTGGTGCTCGGCGGTGACCTGACCGTATGGCTCGACGACCACCGCTCGTTCGAGGCCGAAGTGGTCGGGATGGATCCCACGACGGACGTAGCCGTCCTGGACATCGATGCCGAGAACCTCCCCGTGTTGCCGCTCGGCGACTCGGAGAAAGTCCGCGTGGGCGATTGGGTGATGGCCATCGGCAGTCCGGGTGTCGGCGGCGGACAGCTCGATCAAACCGTCACCGCGGGAATCGTGAGCGCGCTGGGAAGACCTCTCCAGCTGCTCAGCCAGGATCTCTTCGCGGATCCGGAGACGCGCGACGTCGCTGGATACGCGATCGAGAACTTCATTCAGACGGACGCGGTGATCAATCCGGGCAACTCCGGCGGTCCTCTCCTCGACATGAACGGCCGCGTGATCGGCATCACCAGCGCCATCGCCAGCACGACGGGCTTCTATCTCGGATACGGATTCGCCGTTCCGTCGAACCTCGTGCAAGGCGTGATGGACGACCTGGTGGAGTTCGGCGAGGTCCGCCGCGGTCGCCTGGGCGTGAACGTGACCACCGTCACCCCGGAGGACGCGGAGTACTTCGGGCTCGACGAGGTGCGCGGCGTGCTCGTCCAGGGGGCGCAGGAGGACAGTCCCGCCGCCGACGCCGGGATCGAGCAGGGTGACGTCCTGCTCTCCATCGACGGCGCACCGCTCGAGTCCGCCGGGGACCTACAGCAGGAGATCGCCGAGCGGAGCCCGGGTGACGAGGTCACGCTCGAGGTTCGGCACGACGGGGAGACCCGCCGGATCCAGGTCGAGCTCGAGGAGATGGACCTCGACGTCGCGGCCGCCGCCGCGGAGCCGGACGACGCCGATGCCGTTCGACGTCTCGGCATGACGCTCGGTCCGCTGACCTCGGAGATCCGGAGCGAGCTGGAGCTCGGACCCGACGTCGACGGCGCGGTCGTCATGGAGGTCAGCCCGATGGGCGCAGCCTACAGGCGGGGAATCGTTCCCGGCACGGTGGTGCTCGAGGTGGCGGGCGAGCCCGTCGCGTCGCCCGAGGAGGCGGCGGACCGGTTGGACGACGTCGCATCGGGCGACGTCACCTCGCTGCTCGTGCGCGGCCGTGACGGAAGCACGCGGCTCCTGACGATCAGGGTGCCGTGATCGAGCTCCGGAGCTCGCACGCCCCCCCGCGCGGCGCCTCGATGGACGGCGCGCCGCCGGGCGTGTCGTCGTCAGCGGTCATCCTCGTGACATACGAGCAGGCCGGCGCTGCGCACCCGACGCGCGAGCTTGGTCGACTCGCTCCCCTCGAAGAGACGCTCCCAGAAGCTCTTCTCGTGCCGCCCCACCACGAGGAGATCCGCGCCGGACGACTCGACGTAGTCGAGGAGCGCATCGGCCGCGCCGTAGCCGTCGAGCACCTGCGCGTGCGCGTCCACGCCCTCGCGCAGGAGCGCGTCGCGGATCGCGCCGAGCCGGTGCGAGGCGATGTCGTGCGGGAGCACGGTCGGTACGACCGGCGGCGCCGGAGCGATCGGCCCGCCGAGCTCCGGACCCGGTCCCGGAAGCGGAACGTTCATCACCGCCTCCGCGAGCGTCAGCCGCGCTGCCCAGACCTGCGCCCAGTGCACGCCATGCGCGATCGCGCGGTCGTCGATCGAAGCCTCCGGATCCACGGCCACGACGATGGAGCCGACGGGTCCCTGCATGGGGGCGCTGATGTCCGGCTCGCGGCCGTCCGCCGGGATCATCAGCACCGGGAACGAACCGGCATCCATCAGATCTTCGGCGGTGCTGCCGAAGATCGTCCGCGAGAGCCAGCCCCGCATGTGGGTGGCGGCCACCACGAGATCCGCCTCGAGACGCTCCGCGGCATCCACGATCGCGTCCTTGACCGACGTGTCGTTGAGCAGCTCGTAAGTCGTGCGGCATCCCCACTCCTCCCGCACGCGCACGCAGGCTTCCCGCAACAGCGCCTCACGATCGCGAATGCGATCGACGGCTTCTCCGACCGTGCTCGCCGGTGCGGGGTCCGTCGGCAGCACCGTCCCGACCGTCTCGGTCGCCACACCGACGAGGTTCACGGCGGCTCCTGCCCGTACCGCGAGCTCGGCGGCCGGGCGGAGCGCGGCCTCGGCGAACGCCGTGCCGTCCAAGGGAACGAGGATGCGGCGGTACGGACGTATGCCGCGGCGGGTCGCAGGCTCGGCGGGCGACATGGGCGACGTCCGAGCAGAGGAATAGGTGACGGGGTCCCTACTGCGCGACGTCTTCTCGCGACGCATGCTGGCCTCCTTGATCGGCGGGTGATCTGGAGGGGTGGCAAGGCCCGTACCATCGGTCCTACCGCGCATCGCGGGCAGGGCGACTCGGTGGCGTCATGAGCGGGCGCCCCGTGCGGCACCGCCTTCGTCGTGCCCTGCTTCGGGTGGGGGTGCTGGCGCTCGTGCTGGGGGCGCTGCTCTGGGTCGCCGCGACGACCGGCCTCGGCATGGGGCTCGTGATCCCGTGGGCCATGTCGCGAGCCGCGCCGGAAGGCTGGTCGCTCCGCGTCGGCTCGGCGGAGGGGAACTGGCTGCGCCGCGTCCACCTCCACGATCTCACGATGGAGGGGCCGGATGCGTCCGTCCGCGTGGCGGAGATCGCGCTCGAGTACCGGCTCCTTCCGCTGCTGCGCCGAACGCTCGACGTGCGGCTCCTGCACCTCGTGAGCCCGGTCTTCCACGGTGCCCTCGCGAGCGACGACGCCGAAGCCGCCGCGTCGAGCGAAGACGCCGGCGGGCGGAGCGCGCTCGACCGGATGCTGGCCGGCTCGCCCCTCGGCGCGTGGACGCTGCGGCTTCCCGACGTTCGCGTCGACGACGCGCACGCCGTCCTCGCGGCGGCGGCGGGGCCGTACCGCATCGAGCGGCTCGATCTGGCCGGAAGCACGCTGCTGTCGCCGGACACCACGCGGGTCGCGGTCGACTCGTTGGCGGCGGACGTGACCCCGCCGCCCGATTCGTCTGCCGCCTCGGCTCCCGATGCATCCGAAGGCGCGAGCGACCCAACGCGCGACCGGACCGCGCGCATGCACGTCGCCGCGCTCCTCGAGAACGGGCTGCTGCAGGTACGCTCCCTCCGTCTGCAATCCCCGCGCAGCCACGTGCAGGGCGCCGGCAGCCTCCTCCTGGGTGACTCCCCCGCCTACGTGGACAGCGTCGACTTCGCGCTCGACGCCGATCCGCTCGACCTACGCGATCTCCCGCTCGCGCTGCCTCCTTCCCTCGCGGCCGACCCGCTCGTCACGATGCACCTGACGGCGGGAGGTCCACCCGACCACGTGCGCGTCGCGCTCGACGCGAACGGTCCGGGCAGCACCAGCCTACGCGCGGACGGCGTCATGCGCGCCAGGTCCGCCGGCGACAGCGCCGCGCTCCGGCTCGACGCGCGTCTGTCCGCCGATCTCGCCGAATGGGTCGCGTCGCCCTACGCGGGCCAACTCGGGGCGGACGTGGCGCTCGAGCTCGCCGAGCTCGATCCCGCTTCGCGCCTCCGAACGACCGGCACCCTCGTGCACGATCCGCCCGAGAGCGCGCCAGCGGACATCCTCGGTGACGTGACGAGGATGGATCTCGACGTGACGCGCACATCGGCGGCGCGGCGCCCCCGGCCGGATCGGGAGAGGACCGAAGCCGATACGGCCGGCAGCCTGCTCGAGGCATCGATCACGCTCTACCGGCCAGCGGGCGGCCCATCCGCGTCGCTTCCGGGAGAGCGGGGATGGCTCGAGACCGGCGTGGTGGCGGCACGGATGGAAGGCCAACGCTCCACCTGGCAGCTGGACCTGCGGCTCGACTCCAGCTCGGTCGAGGGAAGTGGAGCGATCTCCTGGTCGGAGGGCTCGCGCGAGCTCGTGGTGGACGAGCTGCGGGCGCGAGCGCTCGACCTGTCGCGCCTCGCCGTGGACCTGCCGTCCACGTCCATCGACGCGCGGGTGGATGGTCGCGTCGCGGGGAGCTCGATCGAATCCCTCGTCGGGCGGTTGGCGATGCGCGTGGACTCCTCGTACCTCGCCGAGACGTACGTCGATACCCTGTCGGTGACCGCGGACTTCGAGGACGGATCGGTCACGGGATCGAGCCTCCTGGTGTCCGACGCCGGCCACCTCGAGGCGGACTACCGCCTCGTGCTCGAGGACTCCGTGGTGCACGCCACCGTCACCCGTCTGGAGGGCGCTGCGCCCGTCGACAGCCTCGCGCCGACGGACAGCGTGCCGCCGGTCCCCGCCTGGACCGTGGGGGGTCGGGCCGAGGGAACGTGGCGACTCGGCGAGACCCGCCGCGGGACCCTCACCGCGACGCTCGACACGTCCTCCGTCGGCGGCCTCCGCCTCACCGGCGCCGAGCTCGAAGGCGAGATCATGGGCGACAGCGTCACCGCGAGCCTGCGTGCCGACCTGGCCGCCGTCCTCGCCGCGCCGGTCGCGATCACTGCGACCGCCGCCGGTCGCGGCACCACGCTGGACGACGCCACGGGGTTCCTGGCGGTCCAGGCGACGCGCTTCCGGATCCAGGCCGACAGCACGAGATCCGGCTCCGCGGACAGCGTCGCCGTCCAGATCTCCGCCACCGTGCCCGGCAACCTCGTCCTGGACGGCCGCATCCTACCCGCGGAGGGCGGCAGGGTGAACCTCTCCGGCAATGCCGACGTGCTGGAGGACGCGCTGTCGTTCGCGTTCGCCGCCCGTGGCACGCTGGAGGTCCCCACCGAGCTCCTGTCGGGCGGCGACATCGAGCGCATCTCGCTCGAAAGCTCGGGATCGAGGACGGCGGCGGGCTGGCGCCAGGCTTCGGCGGAGCTGCTCCTGATCGACGGACACTGGCGAGGCGTCATCGCCGATACGCTGCGTACCAATGTGCGGTACGACTCCACCGGTGTGGCTCTGGACACGCTGAGCCTCGACGCCAACGTGCTCACGCTCGCGGGCTCGGGAACGCTCCCGGCCTCCGCGGCCGACTCGGGGACCATCGCCCTGTCCGCGCACTTCGATCTCGAGCCCATGCGCCCGCACACGGAGGCCGAGCTGCCCACGATCGGGGGCAACGAGCTCTCGGCCACCATCGGCGGGACGACGGACTCGATCGAGGTGAGCATGTCGTCATCGATGACCGCGCTCGTGCACCGAGACGTCCGTGTGAGCGGCTTCGAGGCCGAGGCGAGCGCTCTCCTGCGGGCTCCCTTCTCGGATCTCGCGGGGCTCGTGTCGGGTCGGGCGCGGGTGCAGCTCGACCGCATCAGCCTCCCCGACGCCGAGATCGGGAACCTCACCGTGGAGACCGACGGGACGCCGGACAGCCTGCGCCTGGAGGCGAACGCGATCGTGGACGGCTCGCGAAGCGGGGAGCTGGGCGCGCGCGTCGATCCGACCCCGGACGGGCGCAGCATGGAGATCGATCGGCTCCAGCTCCAGCTCGACCAGGACGAGTGGCAGTTGCTTCAACCCGCGGTGCTCTCCTTCCGGGACGGCTTCGCCCTCCGGGAGTTCGAGCTCCGGGCCGGTGACCAGGCGATCAGCGTCGACGGAGGCGTCACCTCCGACGGGGCGCTCGATCTCGCGGTGACGATGGACTCGACCGACGTGGGCACCGTCGCGGACCTGATCGGCTTCCCGCGTCTGGACGGTTGGCTCGGCGGGCGCGTGCAGCTCACGGGAACCACGACCGCGCCGGTGGGCGATATCGATCTGGTCGCAGGCTTCCACGAAGAGAGCGAGTCGCCGACGAGTGCCCATATCGTGCTCAGCTCGGACGGACTCCACGTGGACACGGACGTCACGCTCCGCGACCCCGAGGGTGGCGTGCTCACGGTCGGCGGCATCGTGCCGCTGGCCGGAGGCGAAAATGTCGACCTCACCATCGACGCGAGCGCGTTCTCCGTCGCATCCGGAGTCGCGTTCGTCGACGCGGAACGGATCGCCGAGCTGCAGGGCCGGATCGATGCGCGGCTGGTCGCCTCGGGGCCGCGGGACGACCCGCGCTTCGACGGCCCGCTCACGCTGAGCCGGGGTCTCGCGCGCGTCACGCCGCTCGGCGTGACGTGGGAGGACATCCGGGTCGCGGCGCGCGGTGACGGTACGGTTCTGCGCATCGACTCGGCGACAGTCGAGTCCGGCTCCGGATCCATGCGACTCGCCGGCTCCGTCGCGGTCGACACGACGGTGACCCTCGATTTGGACGCGGCCTTCGATGACTTCCAGGCCATCCAGACGAACGTCTATCAGGCATCGATCTCCGGCGACCTGCACGCGGAGGGCACGCCCCTCGCGCCGGTGATCGAGGGAGACGTCACCACCGAGAGCCTCGACGTGTACATCGACGAGCGGCCCGGCGACGCCGGGCTCGAGGACGTCGAGCTCACCGCCGCGGATATGGAGATCCTGCGGGAGCGATTCGGCTACATCGTCGTGGAGGAAGACGTTCAGCCCGCGCCGAGTGAGCTGCTCACGGCGGACGTGACGGTGGAGTTCGGACGCGATTCGTGGATCCGCAGCCGCTCCACGCCGGAGATGGCGGTCGCGTTCACCGGCGACGTCGAGGTGGAGCTCCGGCCGGGCGAGGAGCCACGCCTGGACGGGACCCTGACGACGATCGCGGAGCGCGGCTACATCGCGCAGTTCGGAAAGCGCTTCTCGCCGCGCGAAGGCACCGTCACGTTGGACGGTCCGCCGGCATCGGCGGAGCTCGACCTGTCGGCATCGTACACGGTCCCCTCGCACGCGAACCCGGACGGCGCGGAGGCGACGATCGTACTCGGCGTGACGGGGACCCGGGACGAGCTGTCGCTGAGCCTGTCCTCCGAGCCGCCGATGGAGAACGCGGACATCGTCTCCTACATCGCGACGGGACGACCGGCCGCGAGCACGTTCGCGTTGGACGAGACGACCGGCGGCGACGATGCCGCCGGCGACGATGGCGGCGGCGGCGGCCTCGCGGAGGCGGGAGCGGGAATCGCGGTCGGGCAGATCCTCAGCTCCATCGAGGCCGCGGCGCAGACAGGTGTCGGCCTCGACGTCGTGGAGATCCGCCGCGACGGCATCCGCGGCGCGACGCTCGCCGCCGGCAAGTACCTCTCCCCGCGACTCTACCTCGGGCTCGCGCGCAGGATCGGCCGCCGCGAGCGGGATCCCTTCTCGGTGGAAGACGACAACGGATCCGAGATCGAGATCGAGTTCCTGGCCATCAAGAACCTCCTGCTGAACCTGGAGGGGTCGGCCTCGTCGCTCAACGTGTTCCTGCGCGGGCGGCTGGTCTACTGACATGCGCCGCGTCGCCTGCCTCGCGATCTGGGTGGCCCTGAGCCCGCTCGCCGCCTTCGCGCAGGAAGCGGATCGTGCCGCCCCGCGCGACGTCGACCGGGACACCGCGCGCGCCGAAGGGCCTTCGCTCCTTCTCGTGGACACCCAGACGCGCATCGAGTCGGTCGGGTTCCGGTTCACGTCGGGCTCCGCGATCGACGAGCAGGATCTGCGTTCCGGGATCGCGACCCGCCCGGCCGGACCGCTGACCGGCATCCAGGACGCGCTCGACTTCATCCCCGGGATCCGAACGCCCGTGAGGCCCCTCTTCAGCCCGCTGGCGCTCCAGAAGGACGTGGCCCGCATTCGCCGGCAGTACGTCGACGCGGGCTTCGTCGAAGCGGCCGTCGACTACGAGGCGCGCTTGGATACGGCGACGAACCGGATCAGCATCGACTTCGTCGTGGATCAGGGGCTGCCGCTCGTCATCGACACCGTGGTCGTCCGCTGGGCGGACGATGCCTCGTCGCCCGAAGATCCCGGCGCGCCCACGCTCGCGCCGTGGCCCCCCGAGCTCGAGAGGGCGTGGGCGGACCAGCTCCGTCGACTCGCCCGCGCGCGCGGAACGCGGCTGGGAAGCGAGGAGCGCTCGCGCCTGGAGCTGCAGACGGCGCACTGGTTCCTCGACCGCGGATATCCTTGGGTGTCGGTTCGCTCCGAGCCCGGCGACACGACGAACCGCGCCGTGGACCTCCGCCTCGTCGTCGCCCCGGGGCCGCGCGCCCGCGTGGATTCGCTGGTCCTCGAAGGGCAGCAGCGGCTTTCCGAGCCCGTGATCCGTCGCGAGATCCCGATCCGCATCGGAGATTGGTACGACGAAAACGCCGTCGCGGCGGGCGAGGCGGAGCTCTACGAGCTGGAGCTGATTCGAAGGGCCCTCGGCGGCGTCGATCCGGGACAGCCGCGGGATACCACGGTCACGCTGCGCTTTCGCGTCGAGGAGACCCTGCCCCGGACGATCTGGGGCCGCGCCGGCTGGCGCTCGGAGGCCGGTGTCGCCGGGGAAGCGCATTGGACGCATCGCAATTTCCTCGGCGGCGCCCGCACCCTCACCGGCTCGACGGCCATCGAGACGGGCTGGGCGGCGCTCGAGTCCTCACGCGGGTGGAGCTTAGGCGCGTCGGCCACGATGCGGCAGCCCTATCTGTGGCATACGCGCATCTCCGGTACGGTCGGACCTTTCCTGCGCGCGCGCGACGACATTCGCGACCGGTCCTTCCTCTACGGCGTCGAAACCGCGGCGATCTACAAGGCCGGGGCGCTCCAGACGCTGACGCTCCAGCTCGAGGTCGCGAGGCTCGGTGTGACCAACGCGCTGGAGCTGCTGCCCGTCAGCGAGCTCGTGGCCAGGGGTGTGCGGGACTACTCGCCGTCCTTCCTGCGGAGTCTCATGCGGCTCAACGGCAGCTACGGATACCTCGACGACCGCATCGATCCTCGCCGTGGATATCTGATCGAGCCTTCGCTCGAGCTCACCGGACCCGGCTTCCTGACCGACATCCAGTACTTCCGCATGAGCCTGGAGGCGGTGGGAGCGGTCCCCATCTCGCGACAGGTGGGCCTCTTCGCCCGTGCCGAGGCGGGTCGCCTCTTCCCCTTCGGGGAAAGCGACGTGTCGGGCCCCGATCTCGCTCGAGACGTGGCCATCGGGCTGCACGACGCCATGTTCACCGCGGGAGGGAGCGGCGACGTGCGGGGTTGGGGGAACGGGCTCCTCGGCCCCAAGATGCCCGACGTGCGCTTCCGCGACGACACGGGCGCGGTCGTCGCGGATCGGTACGTGCCCGTGGGCGGTCTCGTCCGACTGGTCGGCAGCGTCGAGGTCCTGCTGCCCTTCCCCCTTCTCTCCGAGAGCCATCGGACGTTCTTCTTCCTCGATGCGGGCCGCGTCTGGACACCCGGCGACGACCTCCAGCCCGCGGACCCTGGCCTCGCCGTCGAGCCCTGGGGCGTCGGAACCGGCGGCGGCGTGCAGATCGGCACGCCGTTCGGACCCGTCCGGCTCGGCCTCGGCTACAAGCTGAACCCCTCACGCGTCGATCTGCTGGCGCCGAGCGACGTGGCCCGCACCTTGGCCGCAGGAGGAAGTCTGGAGAGCCTCCCGACCGAGAGCATCCGGCGCTGGCACCTGCATCTCGCCATCGGAAGGAGCCTCTGAGGTGCGCGTGCGGCACGTGCCCGAGCCTGGCCCGACGCTTGCACCCCCATTCTGAACACCATTTCACGAACGAGCCCACCGATGGAACTGAACGTGGAATCCCATCGCCCGACGCAGTACGTGATCGAGCTGAACCCGTCGGGCTCTCTCTTCGTGGCGCGCGGCTTGGAGAGCGACGAGATCATCGCCGAGCACCCCGTGCTCGACGTCGCGATCGAGCTCGCGTTCGACCGGTTGCGTCGCCACGCCCCCTGTGAGATCACCATTCCGGACGGCCGCCAGTGGCATCTCGACCACCCCGAGGCCGACTGGAGGGCCGTGCACCGCACGCCGCTGTAGGAAGCCTATCCGCGGGGGACGCCGTTCGGCATAATGCGGCGGACCGCTCCTCCGGACCGCGCAGGCGAGAAGCTCATGAAGCACCTCAGGTTCCTGCGCGGGCTCGGTCGTCACGTCGACCTGATGAACCGGGGCCGGCAGCCGCTCTACGTCGATTATCCAGTGGAGCCGCTCCCGCGGTATGGGTGGGGCAGCCCCCGGCATGCGGCGCTCGACGCGCTGCTCGGCGCCCGTCGCGACCGGTACCGGGAGATCCTGCGCGGGTTGGAAGGGGCCAGTGAGCATCTCCAGGGCATTCCTCTCACGGGCACCGATCGGGAGCCGTCCTGGCTGAACCGGTACATCGGCGGCCTCGACGCGGCCACACTGTATTGCGCGCCGAAGCTCTTCGGATCCAAGCGATATCTGGAGGTGGGCTCCGGAAGCTCCACGAGGTTCGTGCGGCGCGGTGCGGAAGATTTCGGGCTGCCGATCCGGATCACCTCGATCGATCCGTCGCCGAGAGCGGAGGTGGACGACATCTGTGACGATCTGGTCCGTGCCAGGCTCGAGGAAGCGCCACTCGAGCTGTTCGACGCGCTCGAGCCGAACGACGTCGTCATGTTCGACGGCTCCCATCGATGCTTTCAGAACAGCGACGTCGCCGTCGCCTTCCTGGACGTCTTGCCTCGCCTCGCCCCGGGTGTCCTCGTTTTCATGCACGACATCTTCCTCCCGGACGATTACCCCGAGAGCCTGATGGCACGGTACTACTCGGAGCAGTACCTCCTCGCGGTGTTGCTCTTGGCGGACGGGGAGCGGCGTTACGAGATCGTGTTTCCCGCGCACTTCTGCGAGACCGACGCCGAGCTCGGCCCCGAGACGCTGCGCACGTGGCGCGGCATCGCGCCTGCCGACCTCGAAACGCACGCGAGCGGCTTCTGGCTCAGGGTGAAGTCGACGTGAGGGCCCGCGCGCGTCCCGTGCGGCCACTTCAGTTCTTGCCCGGCGTTCCCAGGTCCGCCAGGTTTCGCGGTACGCAGGATGTCCGCCACGTAGTCGCTGGACTCGTCGTCGCCGCCGCGCACGCGGGCGGCCCCTCCCGGCGCCGAGCTGTGCGTGCGCACCGCGATGGCGGGCGTGCTCTCACTTCACACGGGGGGATGCAATGAAACCGATACGGGTCGCGGGGCTGCTCGTCGCGCTCTGGGCGTGGACCGCTCCAATCCATGCGAGCGCGCAGGCGTCGATCTTCGTGATGGGGGGCGCGACGGTTCCCATCGGCGACTACGCCGACTACGCGAACACCGGCTGGATGGCCCAGGCGGGAGCGGTCTTTCCGGTGGGACCGATGGGCCTGAGCGTCGGGGCGGGCGGATTCTACGGCGTGAACAACCACACCGTGGACGGGGACAAGACCAACCTGTACGGCGGACTCGGCTTCCTTCAGTACACGATCGGTGACGCCGCCGCTTTCTCGCCGTACGTGTACGCCGGGGGCGGCTTCATGACGCACTCCTACAAGTCCGACACGTTCCCGGAAGGCTCGGGCTCCGGGCTGGCCGTCACCGCCGGCGCGGGTGTGAACATCCCGCTCGGCGGCGCGACCGGATTCGCCGAAGGCGAGTACCTCACGGGCCTCGGCGACGAGGTGGACGGCACCGATTTGTTCGCGATCAGCGCCGGTGTGAGCTTCTCGGTCGGAGGCTGACCCGCGCTCGAGAACGAAGAGACCCGGCGGACCATCTCGGCCCGCCGGGTCTCTTTTTCGTGAGGTGCACGGCGCCTAGGGCGCGACCGTCACCGGCACGAATGCGTTGGACCAGCAGCACTGGTTGTCGAAGCGGCTGTCCGGCGCGCCGAAGTTGTCCACGCGCACGCGGATGACGTAGTCACCCGGCACGGTGAACGTGGCTTGGGTGGAGGCGCTCCCCCACCCTTCCGAGTCGACCGTGGCGGTCTCGGGACTGAACTGCACGCGTGCCCCGGCCGGTCCCTGGTGCAGGATCCACGTCGCGTGCACGGGATAGACCTCCTTCTCGGCGAGCCCGTAGCGCTCGCCGTTGTCCTTCACCATGGCGGTCAGCGTCACCGGTGCCCCGACACGCGCGCTCACCGGAGCCGCTCGCTCACCCTCCGGACCTTCGGCGATGGGCCCGTCGGGCGTGAAGCGGATCTGGGGGTGCTTCGATCCGAACGCGGCGCGCATGTCGAACGTCCCCATGTCGTAGGCGGTGGACGTCGCACGGCCCGGAATCGAATAGGTGCGCCCGGCGTGCGTGAGCGTCCACACGACCTCCGTCCCTCTGGGCACCGTGATCCCGAACGCCTGGCGCTCGCGCTTGCCGGTCAGGCCCCTCCGGTTGTAGACCGGGAAGTGGGTCGGCTGCACGCCGTCGTACTGCGCCGGCTCGATGTGGTTGTTCTCGCCGAGCGGGACGTCGACCACCTCTTCGGTGTTCCGGTTCAGGAAGCCGAACGCGTACGTGACCGTCCCGTCACCGTTGTCGAACCATCCGTCGAAGAACGGCGCCACCAGATCGCCGGACTTGTGCAGCGTCGCCAGCGGGTAGTCCCGCAAATTCTCCGGGAGCTGCGCCTCCAGCCTCGGCGAGGGCAGCGCGACGAGCGCCGCGACCGCGACCCCCGACAACATCATCTTGCGGTTCATCGAACGTCTCCCATGACGATGGGCTTCGCCTCGCGCTCGGCGACGAGCCGCTGGTAGCCCTCCTCGTCCAGATGCGTGATCGCGATCCACGCGTGCGACATCTCGTCGGTCGTGCGCTGCCCCATGGCCACCCACTGGTCCGGGTCGGGGTTCCGCGGGTTGTCCGCCGTGTTGTCGTACCAACCGGTCAGGATGATGACGGCACCGGCAGGCAGGAGCGGCTGATGGCCTTCGGCGTAGATGTGGCTGTGGTTCCAACCGGCGTTCCAGTTCGAGATCATGCTGATCATCTCGCGCTCGCCGGTCTCGGGATAGTACACCTCGAGGGACATGGCCACGCCGCGCAGATGCAGGTGCGGCTGGAAGCTGTCGAGCCGCACCGGATGATCGAAGGAGTGGAAGCCCTGCGTCATGAGCTTGCCGTGCGGCGGGATGTCGAAGTCACCGCCCTGCAGCGCATAGGACCGCAGATCCTGCGGATAAGCCTTGGACCTGTCGAACGTCTCGTCGTGGTACCAGATGCCGACTTCGACTTGGTCGTCCTCGACGGCCTTGCCGTCCGGGTAGTAGTGGATGCTCCACTCGACCTTGGCGCCGACCGGCGCGATGCGGCACGCATCCGGCGGCACTTCCTCACCCAGCTTGCCGTAGGCGAACTCGGACAGCCGCTCGTAGGGCACCCACTCACCCTCGTCGTTCTGCATCATGAACTGCGAGTTCGCGTGGTGCGTCGACCCGTGTGCGGCGACCGAGGGCTTCGTCTCGATCGCCTTGATGCAGCGCTCCTCCGTGATCCCCGTATCCACGAGGGGCTCCCACCACAGGTCGGTCCCGTCGGCGGGCACGTCCCACGGGGTGGAACGGATGATCTGGTCGGGCTCGCCGTACTTGCTCGCGAGACGCCACTCGCCGAGCACGGGGAACTCGACCGGAGGCGGCAGATCCGCCGGGTCGCCCTCGGGCGCACCGTGATCGACCCACTGCACGATCGTGGCGATGTCTTCGTCGGACATCCGCCAGTCGTTGTAGAGCTCCTGAATGCCGACGTCGGTGTCGTACTGGTAGGGGGGCATCTCCCGCGCCGCCACGAGCTCGCGAATCCTGCGGGCATAGCGGCGCGCGTCCTGATACGTCATGAGCGACATCGGACCGATCTGCCCCGGCTGATGGCAGATCTGACAATTCGCCTGGACGATCCGGGACACTTCCCGCGAGTAGGTGATCTCAGGCCCGCCTTCCGACTGCGCGCTCACGCCCAGAGGCACCGAAACCGCGGCGAGCGCCGCAGCCGCCGTCGCGAGGACGGCCCGCCTCGCGCTGGGACCCTCCCGGTGGGTCGTGCGGTGAGTCATGACCTGCCCTCCTGTGTCGGCGTGATACGCGGGTCGGGTCGACCGGCGTTTCGGCCGCGCGGGAGGTCGCGGCATGTCGGCGAAGATGCGGCGCGCCGCAGCCCTCGTATGGCGGGCGAACTCCGTGAAGCGTGTAGGGGTTTCCCCTACCCGACGCCGCCGCGTGGCACGGAGCCCCCTCGCTGCCCGCGGATTCCGTCCAATGCTTCCTGGTCGGTCAGATCGAGGCGGAGGGGAGTGATCGAGATGAGGCCGTTGCGGATCGCCCATCGGTCCGTTTGCGCCTCGACCTCTTCGATCGGCTGTACCGTGACCCAGTAGAGCGGGCGGCCCATCGGATCCTCGTCCGGGACGACGACGCCGTCGTAGTGGCGGACCGATTGCGTCGTCCAATGCCGCCCGCGGGGCGCGAGCGGAAAGTTCACGTTCAACAGCTTCAGGTCGTCCAGGGGAAGCAGCTCGGCGAGTACGTCCCGCAGGTGGGGGCGCAGCGCTTCGAGATCCACCTCGTCGCCGGTGGTCAACGTGCTGAGCGCGATGCCGCGTCGCGCGAGCAGCGCGGCCTGTTTGGCCGCGGCCAGGGTGCCCGAGTGCCACATCGCGTTGCCGATGTTGGGTCCGAGGTTCACACCGGACAACACGACGTCGACCTCCTCGTGGACGTGGCAGCCCAGGGCGACGCAGTCGGCCGGCGTGCCGTTCACGCGCATCCCCCGGAGGCCGGCGATCCGGGTCTTCCGGGCGCGCAGCGGCCTCGCATGCGTGATCGCGTGCCCCATGGAAGACTGCTCCACGTCGGGGGCGACGACATGCACCTCGCCGAACTCCGCCGCCACCTCGGCGAGCACGCGCAGGCCCGGACTATAGATGCCGTCGTCGTTCGTCACCAAGAGCTCCATGGGTCCTCGCTCGAAAGTTGCATTCAGGGTTCGAGCAACATTCGAACCGTGGGGAACCGTGCGTCTCATCGTCGTCTGCAACGCGAGGTCGGGGAGCCGGGCTTGGCCGGAGGAAGCCGTCCAGGCACGGTTGGAGGCCGTCGGCCATGATCCCGTCATGGTTCCCTCCACGGCCGACTGGCGGATGGCGCTGGACGAGCCCGCCGACGCGTTGGTGGCGGCGGGGGGCGACGGCACCGTTCGGGAGCTCGCCCAGGCGCTAATCGGCTCCGAAAAGCGGCTGGCAATCATCCCGCTCGGCACCGCCAACAACATCGCCCGCGCCTTCGGATACGCACCGGGATCGGACCCCTTCCTCCGCGTCGAGCATTGGGGAGCCACGGAGCGCACCCTCCGCATCGAGCGTGTGCGCTACGACGACGGCGTCCATCCTTTCCTCGAGGTCGCGGGCGTCGGGCCATTCGCCCGGCTCCTCAGGGGCGACGCGGAGAGCGAACGGCGACCGCTCCCGCTGGCGAGCCTGATGGCCGCCCGTCACAGGCTGGTCCACGGGGTCCTGCAGGGACCGGTGCTGGACGCGCAGATCGCGCTCGACGGCCGCACGCTCGAGGGCCGCTTCGTCATGGTGGCATGCCTGCGAACGCCGAGCTTCGGGCCGGCGCTGTGCCTGGCTCCCGACCAGCTGGCCGACGGAGACGAGATGACGATCGTCGGTGTGCGCAACGACCAACGCGAGCCGTTCGCTTGGTGGCTGGCCACCGGTGAGGGGGACGTGAGCTCGTTCAGGCTCGGCGCCGGCCGGATCGTGGAGGTCACGTCCGACGGGCCGTTCCACGCAGACGACACGGTGGTCGAAACGCCCAAGAGCGAGCGGCGCACGGTGCGCGTGGGCTGCGACGTCGAGTCGGTGCGCCTCCTCGTCTAGCAGGCCCGTCGGTCGCCGTCCACGCCGGACTTGACCCGGCGGACTCCGGGGACGGACCATGGTTCGACATGGTGAGCAGATCCGCAGCATCCGCGCCCCGGCAGCCGGTCCGGGCATCGAGGTGGCTCGTCGCCACGGCGCTCGCGCTCGTCGCCGCGCCCCCGGCCGCGGCGCAGCAGATCGACGCCCCGCCCTGCCGACGGCAGCTGGTGCAGGGGCGCGTGCGCGCGAACGAGGACTTCGAGGCTTCGCTCTCACCGACGCTCGTCTTCCGGCTCGACGCGGACACGGTCGCGGCCAATCCCGCCGGCTGGACGCTGCGCGTGACGTCGCCCGGCGCCCCCGACCGCGACTACGCCATGGTGGCCACTCCGCCCTACCGGTTCGCCAACCCTCGGTACGTCGACACCGGATACGGGATCACCGCCGAGGCCGCGCTGTCCGACACGCCGCGCCGGTTCGCCTTCGTCGGATCGGACGCGGATTTCGACCGGTCCTCGGCGGCGCTCGACGTCCTGCTCTGGTCGTACTCCTACACGGACGCGCAGGTGGACTCGGCCCGCGCCGCGTTGGACGCCGTCCCGGTCTACGAGGCCTCCTTCTCCATCGAAGACGGTGAGGCCAGCGCGCCCACCGCCGACCACCCGCTGGGACGCATCGAGTGGATGTCCTTTCGCCTCGACGCGTGCGTCCCCCTCGCGTGAGCGACGCCGTAGATCTCTCTCGTCCCGGCGACGCGCGCCGCGAGCAGATCGCCCGCCTCGGATATCTCTGGTGGCAGCTCCTGCTGCGCGACCTGAAGGCGCGCTACAAGCAGACGGTGCTCGGCGGCATCTGGAGCCTGGGCCAGCCGGTGATGGAGCTCCTGGTATACGCGGTCGTCTTCGGTGCCGTGCTGCGGGCTCCGTCCGACGACGCGCCCTATCCGCTCTTCGCTTACGTCGGCGTCGTCTTGTGGACGTTCGTCGCGGGTGCGCTGACCAGGAGCACGTCGAGCATCACCGGCCACGCAGGCCTCGTGTCGTCGGCCCCCTTCCCCAAGGCCGCGATCCCGCTGGCGGCGGTGGGAGCCGCGCTCGCGGACACGATGCTCTCGACGATCCTCCTGATCGCGGCGCTCGTGTACTACCAGGCGCCGCTGACGCCGCAGGTCGCGTGGCTCGTTCCGATCGGCGCCATCCTGCTCGCGTTCGTCACCGGCCTCGCGCTCATCTCCTCGGCGCTCAACGTCTTCTACCGGGACATCCATCACCTCGTCGGGCTCGGCGTTCGTCTCTGGCTCTTCCTCACGCCGGTCGTCTACGCGGCTTCGGCGGTGCCGGATCGCTATCGCGCGGTCTACGCGCTCAACCCGCTCGTCGGCGTCTTCGAGGCGGTGCGCGCCGTGCTCATCCGAGGTGAGGCACCCGACCCGAGCCTTCTCGTGTTCCCGGCGGCGGCGGCCGCGGCGGCGGCCGTCGGCGGGGTGCTGCTCTTCCAGCGCACCGAGCCGTTCTTCGCGGAGACGGTCTAGTGGGTCCGGCCATCGAAGTGTCGGATGCGTGGAAGCGGTATCGCCTCCGGCGCCCGACCTTGCGCGACCGTCTCGCGGACCTGTCGCCGTCCGCGCGTCGGCGGTCGGAAGAGCTGCGAAAGGACTTCTGGGCTCTGCGCGGCGTGACGTTCCGCGCCGAGCCAGGTACCGCCCTGGCCCTGGTCGGCGAGAACGGATCCGGCAAGTCCACGCTCCTCAAGCTGCTGGCCGGCATGATGCTTCCCACGCGCGGCAGCGTTCGCTGCGGCGGCCGGTTGTCCCTGCTGAGCCGCCTCGGCTCCGGCTTCCACGACGAGCTGACCGGCCGCGAGAACATCTTCCTCCAAGGCGCCATCCTCGGGATGCCGCCGCGGCACCTGGCGCCCAAGGTGGACGCGATCTTCGCGTTCGCGGAGGTCGAGCGCTTCGCCGACGTGCCGGTGAAGCACTACTCCGCCGGCATGCGGCTCAGGCTCGCCTTCGCGATCGCCACGCACGTGGACCCCGAGGTCCTCCTCATCGACGAGGCGCTGGCGGTCGGCGACGCGGCCTTCCAGGATCGCTGCCTCGACCAGATCGCCAGGTTCCGGGAAGCGGGCGTGACGATGGTATTCGTATCGCACAGTCGCTACTTCATCGAGCAGCTCTGCTCCCGGGCGATCCTCCTGCATCGGGGCGAGATGATCGAGGACGGCGCGCCTCCCGACGTGTTCACGTCGTACGAGCGCGTCGTCGCGCGCGATCATCCGCTCGTGGCCGAGTCGTCCGTCGAGGGCGACGTGGAGCGCTGCCCGCTCACGCTCGACTCGATCGAGCTCCTCGGGTACGCCGGGCAGACGGAGCCCGTGCTCGACGTGGATCAGCCGCTCACCGTTCGCCTCGCGCTACGCGCGACCCGAGACGTGACCGGCGCCGCGGTCGGCCTCCAGATCTCCCGCGAGTGGCACGTCCTGCACGGGACGCGGTCCAATCGCCAGGGCGTGGTCGTCTCGGCGCGCGCCGGCGAGCGAGTGTGTGTCGATCTCGAGTATCGTGCGCTCAGCCTCATGGCCGGCCTCTATCACCTGCACGTGCACGTGATGGATTCCCAGCTGGCGCTCAACCCGACGCTCTCGGTGAAGCGCGCCGCGCGGTTCCGGATCACACACGGGGAAGCCGAGGGTGCCGGTCTCATCCGCATGGCGCACACCTGGCGCCGGGTCACCTGAGGCCGGCAGACCGCCTCGAGGTCAGCGCCAGGCGAGGTACGCGGCCCGTCCGAGCAGAGAAGCGGCGCGCCGCCGCGAGCTCTCCCAGGGGCCGGTGCCGCCGATCAACGGTGCCACGGGCAGCCCGAACTCGACGCGTGCGGCTTCCTCCAGCAGCTTTTCCGCGAAGCGCCGGCTCGGCTCGCGGCGCAGCCAGGCGAGCCGCCAGCGCAGGAGCCGCTGGAGATGACCGTGCGGGAGCGGCCCGAACGCCTCCGAGCCGTCGCGTCCGGCGAGCCATGCGGCCTCCCCCAGCCACAGGCGCGCGTGCGCGCGCTGCGCGATCTCGTCGCCCTCCCAGCGGCGGATCACGACGTCCCACGCGAGGTCCTCTTCGCTCGCCCACACGGATGCGATGTCGAGCAGGAAACGGAGGTTGAAGGCGCCCACGCCGTGCTGCAGGCAATGGGTGAGGGCGTGCCAGAAGAGCTCGGTCGGGCACGGAACCCTCGTGCCCCCCCCGGGCGTCTCCACCCGAAGGCTGCCGTCCCACTGGCGGCGCCACGCCTCGGCGGGCGGCAGCCCGAAGAGCGACGCGTGCAGCTCCACGACCACGGACAGATCGTCCACGATCGGGAGCAGGTGATAGTGACCGTCCGGCGTCAGCGTCGGGTCGTACGCGACGTGGAAGCCGGCCTCCGTGAACGCCTCCCACGCCCCTCGCGCGAGCTCGGCCGGAACCAGCACGTCCACGTCGCCCATCGCGCGCGCATCGGCGAAGGGCATGCGCGTCGCAAGCAGTCTACGCGCAGCACCTTTGAGCAGCACGTGCGGAATGTCGAGGCGATTCAGCGCCCGCACCGTCGCCTGGAGCTGCGCGTCCACCAGCAGGCCGTGCGCGGCGACCGCACGGGCGCGACGCGCGAGCGATCCGGCGAACGTGGGCTCCAGCGTGTCGAGCAGGCCGAGACTACCCAGTCTCCGGTGCAGCCATACCTCGCATTGCTCGAGCGCCAGCAGCCGATCCAGGCCGCGCGTGTCCACCCGCGCCCATTCGTCGGCGAGCCGCCCGGCGTCGACCTCTCCGAAGCGCAGCGTCTCGAGGAGCAGCTCGGCCTCGTTCATGCCGCGTGGCTGTCGCGCTCGTCCGGAAACCTGGCCAGCACGACGTGCCGAGGAGGCACGTCCGGGTTGGGCTCGAGGTAGACCTCGCCCTCGCGGGCCAGCCATGCGTGCGCCTGCAGCGCCCCGTCGGCCTCCCGCCGTACGCCGATGAGGAGCTGGACGGGCCGGTCGGCGCGACGGAGCACGTGGAAGAGGACGGCCGCCCGCTTGAGGCAGGTGTGGCGCCACGGCCCCGGCAAGCGATGAAGGATCGAATCCACGAAGGCCGCGAGCGCCGCGTCCTCGGCCGGGGTGGATGGCGAGCGCGCCGGCCTCGAACCTCGGCCGAGCCTCGAGGCGACCCTCTGGAAGGACGACACCGCGAGCCATGGAGGAATCACCACAGCCGCCCACAGCGCCCGCGCCCGCAGCTCCAGCGGCAGCTCCGTTCCGGTGCTACCCGAGCTCATTCCTCCGCGGACTCGAGCACCAGGTTCTCCGCGAGGCAGCGGTCGAGGAACGAACGCACGCTATCCGCGGCTTGGTCACGCGTGACCTCGTAGCGCTCGACGAGCGCGTCGACGAGCTCTTCCAACGTGCGCGCCTGCTCGAGCGGCTCGAGGATCGCGAGCCCGGTCTCCGAGACCGTGAAGTACTCGCGTGACCCCAGATGCAGCACCACGCCTTCACCCTCGAGCGCGGTCAGCCGCAGGTCGGGATGACGCCGGTAGCGGAGCGTCATGGAACGAGTGTCACGAGACGAGGTCGAGGAGCAGGTTCGGCCGCTCGAAGAGGTCCCGGCCGAGCGTGCCGCGGAGGCATCTCGCCTGCCGGCCGAGCTCGGCCAGGACGTCGAGGTGCTCCTGCGCGAGGCGAGGCTCGAGGATGACCCACGCGGACCAGCGCACCAACTGAGAGAGCACCTCGCCGGCCGAGATCCGCTTCATGGTCGTCTCCGCGTCGCCCACCGAGATGAAGACCAAGATATCGGGGCGAATGACCTGGGCCCAGCGACCGCCCAGCTCCTCCGGCGTGAAGAGCGTCTTGTCCCTCTGGGCGTCGAACTTCCCTCCGAGCCGTCCCAGGAGGGCGCGTCCGCCTGGCCGAAGCGCGATCGGAGCACGCTTCGCGATCGCCTCGATGCCCCCGGCCCCCCGTGCAAGGAACACCATGTCGTCGGTCCCGACCGCCCACCCCGAGGAGGCGAGCAGCGCCGCCGTGGTGGACTTTCCCGCTTTCCAGTCGCCAGCGAGCAGCCAGGCACGACCCGCGGGGTCGATCGCGCTCACCGCGTGAAGATGATGCCAGCCCACCCTGCGGAGCAGGAAGATCAACAGCATCGAGCCCAGATAGTGACAGCATCGTCCGAGGTCGCCTGCGGCAGCGGTCGAGATGCGCAGCGTGGCGAGGTCACCCTCCGCCGGGAGGTCGGCGACGGCGGGGGCGCTCGTCCAGCGTAGCTGCACGTCGCCCGAGGGTGCCCGGAAGATGGCGATCTCGGGCTGCTCGAAGATCGGGGGATCGACGGGAGCCGGAGGGATGTCCGCATCCGTGACGAGCTCGATACGGAGCGGCCGGGGCGGCGCGAGCTCCGTGGCGTCGAACCACTGCTGGATGCGCTCGCGGACGGCGGCATCGCCACCTTCGATGAGGATTCGCGAGGGCAAGAGTGGCGTCCGGAGTCAGAGGCTCGGCGCCAAGCCTACACGAAAAACGCCGAGCCCACGAGGGCTCGGCGCTCTTCACTTCGGGCCGAACGTCAGGTCAGAGCGGGTCGCCGCCACCGGTCTGGCCACCACCGCTGGCGCTCAGCGTCACCTCGAGAAGCGACGCTTCCTTCTTGAGCGTCGGCTCCACGAACTTCCGCTTCGCGGCCGTCTTCGTGGTCTTCATGGGGGTCTCCTGGTTCGCGCGAAAACACTGGATCCGCGGGGATGTCTGCAGGATTCGCACCACTCGAGCCCCCACGTGGATGCGAGGGAGCTAACTATCATCTTGTCAGCATCTTACGATGATGTGCGCCGCCGGGCGCACCCCTCCCACGTGTGGCGCATGCGCTGCGTTTCGTAGTGGTCGGGCCTCGCTCGGAGGCGCCCGTTCATTGACCGGCCGAACCCCCGCATGCTTCGTGGGGGATCCTCCGAACCCATGTGCCGATGAGAACCCTGCTGGCCGCCTCGACGCTCCTCGTGAGCGCGCTTCCCGGGCCCACCTCCGCGCAATCGCCCTTCGAGGTACGCTCGATCCAACACGATGCCGGTGGACTCTGGTTCCTGGCGCCGGACGAGATCGACTGGGCGAGCCGGGCTCCCGCCGACCTGCGCGACCTTCCCATTCCGACGAGGGATGCGGATCTGGTTGCGCGTTTCGCACCGGAGGTGGACATGTTCGGCGGCGTCGAGATCGGCACGACCGTTCCGGTCCCTCCGGAGATCGCCGTCAGGAACGTGTTCTTCGCCGGACCCGATGGGATCATGCCACTCCGGCTCGACAGCGCCGTGGCGGTGACCCGCCTGGAGCTCGATCCCCAGGGAGCCACGATCGAGGGGCGAAGCTCCTGGGGGCGAATCTACGCCACCCCGGAGCGCGGACCGGCCGCGGGCGGCGGCTTCGTCCTGCGCGCTGCGGGCCCGCTGACGTTCCAGCTGACCTCGACGGACATGAACGCCGACGACCTGCTCATGCGGAGCACCACGATCGAACGGACGTCGGACGGCGGGTATTTTGCGCGGGGCACAGCCTTCTGGGAGATCGTCGCGCAGTACCGCTTCTCGATCGGAGCGGATCCGCGAACATGGGTCTTCGTCCAGTGGGCCGCCGACGACGGCATGGTGGAGGCGGGCTGTGCCTTCCGCTACGAGCTCTTCGAGCTCGATGCGAACGGCGGGGCCACGTCGATCGGCTGGACGTCCTACGGGTGTGACGTCTGACCCGTCCCGATCAGCGCCGCAGCGTATCCACGGACAGCACGTTGCCGATCTCGTCCTCGCGGGCGCGCAGCAGCATGCCCGTCTGGAAGCGACCTGCCATCGGTCGCGCTTCCAGCCAGAGGCTGGCGTTCAGGCTCGAGCAGCAATTCGGGTCGTCGGGCGCGTAGATCGGCGTGAAGAACCACAGGCTCCGCCCGGGCGCTACCAGGAAGGAGCCCGCGTCCGAAGGCCCCGTGGGCGGACCCGAGACGGGGATCCACCCCTTCCTGAGCGTCTCGTCCAAGCCGAGCGCGAGCGTGTCGAGCGCGAAATCCGGACCGGACCAGCAGAGGATCCGTCCCGCGCGCTCGGTGAGCGCGCACGTCTCGAACATGGCCCCCGTTCCGTAGATCGCATCGACGAAGAACAGCTCGTCCGTGCCGTCCCCGTCCAAGTCCGCGGCGGTCACGTCTTCGAACCCGTGCATGCCTTCCAAGTCGACGTTGTCGAGCGCGAACACGGCGGGGCTCGACGCACCGTCATCCGCCCGCAGCAGCACGTGATGCCGCGGGTAGACTGTCTGGTCGTCTCGCCACTCCGGCGACTCCGGACCGCACCGCCGCCACTCCGCGCGCCGCACCTGGCCGTCCGAGTGGCGCAGCCCCCAGCTCCCGACGAGCGGGCATTCGGCGGCGAGCAGCGCGGAGCGATCGAGACACGCGCGCAGCGAGTCGAGGTGCACGACCTGGTAGAAGCCGCACGCCCCGGGAAAGAGCGAATCGGGCGGTGGGCCGGACGCGCGCAGCGCCAGCGACCTGCAGCGCTCCATCGCCGACGCATCCATCTCCTCCCACCAGCCGCACATGCCCGGCGTGCGGGGCGCCGCCAACGCCGGGGGCGCCTCCGACGGCATGGACTCGGGCGTCGATCGCGACACGTCGGAGGGGCGGCAGGCCACGACCAGCGACACGGTCGCGAGCAAAGGGGCGAGGATGCGCACGGGGGACACGCTCCAAGGTATGCTGGAGATCGGCGCCCGATCCACGGGGACGCGCGCGAACGAAGACGGCCGGTGACCCGAGCCCGATCACCGGCCGTCCCCACCGCCAGCGGCTGCCGACGCGTTCGTTCAGAGCGACAGCACGAACGCGATCACGGCGTCACGCTCCGCCTGTCGCAGCCGCTCGAACCGCCTGCGCGCCGCCGCCGCCTGCCCGTCGTGCGCCGCGATGGCGCTTCCGACGTCGGGTGCCCTGCCGTCGTGCAGGAACGACGTGTTGAACCGCGCTCCCCACAGCGGAGCCGTGCGCATCAGGCGCGTGCGGGCCTCCTGGTCTCCCGTGGCGCCGATCTTGTCGCCGAGCGTTCCCATGTCGTGGAGCAGGAAATCCGAATAGGGATGGAACGGATAGTTGCCCGGCACGCGATTGTGGGGGCGCCTCGGCGTCACGAACGTCGTCGCGACGTGACAGTCCGCGCATCCGACCTCGGCGAAGAGCGGCTCGCCGAGACGCGCCGCCCTACGATTGCTCAGGTCCCGGGGCGGCGGCGCCAACGACTCCATGAACGTGGTGAACAGGATGAGGTCTTCCTGGATCTCGGTCAGCGAACCCGCGCACGAACCGACCACGTCGTCCGCGAACTCCGGAACGTCGGCGTGCGCCGGCTGTCTCGGCGCCAGGTCGCCGCCGTTGCACCCTTCGGGCGGCGCGACGTTGTTGGGGAAGGACTCGAACGCGAAGTCCAGGATGCTCGTCCCTCGGAAGCAGCTCTGCGTGGTGACCCCCATCTCGTTCGTGTAGGCGTCGGCGGAGAACTGCATCAGCGACGGAACGCCCGCCTTCCAGCCGAAGCGGGCGACGCGTCTCGATCCGATGAATTGACCCCGGTCGCGCGGATCCGGCAGCGCGACCCGCACGTACGACACGGTGCCACGCACCGCCCGGGGCTGGCGGGACGCGAGACGCTCGAAGAACTCGTCCGGCATCGCATCCACCAAACCGAGACCGAAGAGCGGCGTCGTCCGTCTCCCCACGTCGAGGACGTTCGCGTTCGCGGGCTGCGTTTCCACCGGGATCGTGCAGACCTGATTGCTCTCCGGCACCGTGTACGTCCCGTTCGAGAAGAGTTGGCGGAGCGTCCCGCCGTGGTTCTCGTCCGGCCCGTCGTAGCCGTAGAAGATCCCCGCGTCCATCCGCCCGAAGCGCCGCTCGATCTGATCCCCCGAGCCCCCGACCACCGGGTTCGAGTGGCAGGTCGCGCAGCTCCGCTCGTTGAAGACCGGCCCCAGCCCGTCCTCGATCGCCTCCACTTCCCCGAACGCCTCCGCGCCCTCGGCGAACGCGGCCACGTCCATCCCGGGGAGCGGCGAGCCCGTCACGAGACCCTCCGCCACCACCAGGTCCGCCGTGGGCGTGATCGCCTCCGCTTCCGTCACGTAGCTCGGATCGTCGCAACCGGCAGCCACCCAGGTCGTCATCGCCACCAGGGCCAACACCGTCCCTCGCGCATGCCCGCGCGTCGGTGGATCGAGAATCGAAGTCGCGGTCGCCTGGATCGCGTGCACCATGAGACACCTCCTCGAGTTGAATGGAAGTGCCGTGGGGGGGCGCGGAGCCGCGTCACGCCGTGGGGACGGTCTTCGTTCGGGGCCGCCGGCGTTGGTGCTTGGTGCAGGCCCGCGAAGCCGGTTGTCGCGTCGCAAAGACGGCGAAGCGCCTACACCCCCCTGGCTACCACGGAGAGGGACACCCGGATGTCGCTCCGGAGCGACGCCGCGCGGGCACGCACCGGGTCGGTCACGCGCTTGCGGATTCCCTGCTGCTCGCGCGGCGCGAATCGTTCGCGTGGCGTCCCGCCCCCGCCCCGTGCGCCACCCCGCCCGAGCCAGCAGATTGAGCCGCCGCACACCCGAAACGAGAGAACCCGTGTGACGCGAACACCCGAGCGGCCGCACCTCGCCGCACCCGATCTTCCGGGATTGCTCGTCGACCCGTCCTGGTTGGAAGGCCGCCTCGGGGTCCCGGGTCTACACGTGGTGGACCTGCGTGACGCGGACGTGTACGAGAGCGGCCACATCCCCGGTGCGGTGCGCCTGGACTTGGCCGACCTGGGGACGAGCATGGGCGGACTGGACAACGTCCTCCTGTCACCGGAGGCGTTCGCGAACCTCATGGCCAGCTCCGGGATCTCCAGCGGCGACGCCGTGGTCGTCTACGACGACCAGTGGGGCCTGGCGGCGGCCCGCCTGGTGTGGGGGCTCCACCGCCACGGGCACACCGCCGTGGCCGTGCTCGACGGCGGCTGGGATCGGTGGAGCGCGGAAGGGCGACCGGTCGGCGAGGGACCGGAGACGGAGGCGCCCCCCGCCGGCGCACGCTTCGAGGCGGCAGCCAACGCCGACGTCTACGCCGACCGCCTCTGGATCGCCGAACGCCTGGACGGCGAGGGTGCGGTCCTGCTCGACACCCGAACGCGCGCGGAGTTCGAGAAAGGGCATCTTCCAGGTGCCGTGTCGTGGGACTGGTTCAACGCCGTGCCGCCCGATTCGTGGAACGTGTCGCGTGACCTCGAGGAGCTGCGCGCCGAGTGGCGCTCGCTCGGGCTCGACGTGTCCGACGAGGTGATCGTCTATTGTAGGACTGGAATGCGCGCCGCTCACACGTATCTCGTGCTGCGGAGTGCCGGGTTTTCGAGGGTACGCCTCTATGACGGTTCTTGGCAGGAGTGGTCGATGCGGTCGATGAAGAGCGAGGGCGCGGGTGGCGACTGAGGCAGCGGGCGCTCGATCGGACACGCTCGCGGCACGCGGGGCAGGAATGCCCTCGCGCGACGCGCTGCGAGCCGCGGCCGCGTGGACGCTCGCGGCGATCCTGCTCGTGCTCACCTACAGGGTGGATGGACAGTTCGCGAGGTTCTGGGCGTTCGGGCTCGCGTTCGGGTTCGTGCTGCAGCGCGGGCGCTTCTGCTTCGCGTCGGCGTTCCGCGACCTCTTCCTGCTCGGCCACGGCCGCAACATGAAGGGCGTGCTGCTCGGTCTGGCCGTCGCGTCCGTCGGCTTCGCGGTGGTCATGGCCCGCCAGGTGCCCATCACGGACCTGGGCTTCTTCCCTCCGACGGCCAACGTCCTGCCCGCCGGTGCACACACGGCGCTCGGCGGCCTCCTCTTCGGCGTCGGCATGGTGCTCGCCGGAGGGTGCGTCTCGGGCAGCCTCTACCGCATGGGGGAAGGCTACCTCGCCTCCTGGGTGGCCTTCGCCGGGCTGATGGGGGGGCTCCTGGTGTCGGGCTACACGTGGAACTGGTGGTGGGACGTCTCCATGTCCACCGCGCCGAGGGTGTGGCTCCCCGTGTCGCTCGGGCATGCCGGCGCGCTCGTCGTGACGCTGCTCGCACTGGCCGCGGTCTTCGTGGTGGTCCTCTGGATCGAGCACCGGGCCGGCATCGTGGTGCCGCCATCCCGCGCGCCCGAGGAGGTCTCGAGCAGCGTGGCGGGCGATCTCCGCGCGCTCGGTCGCAAGGTCTTCGTCCACGGCTGGCCGATCACGATCGCGGGTGCCGTGCTCGGCGGGCTGAACGTTCTCCTGTTCACGGCCCAGGAGCCTTGGGGCTTCACCGGAGAGGTCGGGCGGTGGTCCGGTGGGCTGGCGGGGCTCTTCGGCGCCGCCCCGCCGCCGCTCCCCGAGGGGGCGACCGAGCTCCCGGGCTGCGTGCTGGTGCTTTCGGACGGGCCACTGAACCACATGACCTTCATGGTGGTGGGCATGTGGGTCGGCTCCTTCGCCGCCGCCCTCGGCGCGGGTGAGTTCAAGCTGCGGGTGCCGGCCCAACGGGTCCGCTACGCACAGTCGCTCGGCGGCGGGGTATTGATGGGCTACGGCGCGGGAATCGCCCTGGGATGCACGATCGGAGCCTTCTTCTCGTCGATCCCGTCCCTGGCGATCAACGGGTGGGTGTTCGCGGTGTTCCTGGGCGCCGGGGCCTGGCTCGGTACATTGATCATTCGTAGAATCGCTTGAGGACCTATGGCCAAGACACTCGACGTGCGGGGCGAGATCTGCCCCTATCCGATGATGCGGACCGTGAGCGCGCTCAAGAAGCTCGGGGCCGCCGAGCGCTCGCTCGAAGTCGTCACCGATCACGCACCGGCGCTGGACACCATTCCGACCCAGGCGGCGAGGCTCGGGTTCGAGACGGCCGTGCAGGAGGTGGGCGGCTCGGAGTGGCGTTTGGTGCTCACACGCAAAGAGGGGACCTCGTGAGGCTCAGAATCGTGGTGGCATTCCTGCTGACCTGGGCGGTCGTCGCCGGTGGGAACGTGGTGACGCCGCAACCCCTCCTCGCGCAGCAGGCGCCGGGACGCGCGGTCAGCGTGGACGGCGGTCAGTACCGCGACATCATCGTCCCCGAGCTCCAGGCCATGCTCCAGACGAAGGACTTCTCTCTGGTCAACGTGCACGTCCCCTTCGCCGGTGACCTCCCGCTGACGGACGCCTCCATCCGCTTCGACGAGATCACCAGCCATCTCGATCAGCTGCCTGCCGACAAGAACGCGAAGATCGTGCTGTACTGCAGGACCGGCCCGATGAGCACCCGCGCGGCCCGTGACCTGGTGGGGCTCGGGTACACCAACGTCTACAACCTCGTCGGCGGCTTCACCGCCTGGGTCGAGGCAGGGCTGCCGCTCGCCGGGAACTAGGCGCGCGGCACGCGATCGCTCGCGCCCGCTGCGTGGATCACGACGGTAGCAGCCGCACGTTGCGGATCACGAAGCCGCTCCGAGGGATCACCGGCGCGGGCGAGCGGGCCACCTCCAGATCCTGCGGCGGCACCTCGTAGGCGGTCCGGCGCACGAGGAGGTCGAGCGCGGCGTCCAGCAAGGCATCGACCGCCCACTCTCCCGGGTAGCGGTGCGCGCGTTCGGGGTCGCCGCCGTCCACGTCCGCGAACCGCTGCGGGCGGAACTCGTGGGGTCGATCCCAACAACGCTCGTCGTGATTCGTGCCATGTAGATCGAAGAGCACGCGCTCGCCCGGCTCGAACCAGCGGTCTCGCCACTCGAACCCCCGGCGGACCCGGCCCCCGATCGTCGCGAAGCAGGGATAGTAGCGGCGCACTTCCCGCGCGAATCGCCGCCGCGCGGCACGCCCGGGGTCGGCCCGAAGCTCCTTCGCCGCGCGCTCGTGCTCGTGGAGCGCGAGCGCGGCGAACGTGACGAGCCGCGCCGTGACGAGCGTCGCCCGCAGGACGTCGGTGAGCTCCGCGGCGGCGACGCCGACCGGAAGCAGCGCGCCCGACGGGTCGCGATACTCGGCGATCAGAGCCAGCGCGTCTTTGCTGCTGTCCCGGCTCTTCCGGACAGGGTCATCCTCGGGGACGCGGCCATGGCGGCGACGCGCCCACCGTATCACCCGCCGAGCCCATCGCTCCGTCCGTGCGCGCATGAGCCACGCCCACCATCCGCGAGGTCCGAACGATCCGGCGTGGTCGATCACGGTGCCGAGCTCGCGACGTCGAGCCGCCACCGTCTTCTCCGACAGGGGGATGCCCGCCCACGTACAGGCCGTCCTCAGAAGCACGTCGCGCATGCCCGAGTGCAGCGTGACGCTCGGCAGCGACCCCCAGCGGGGTACCGTGAGGAGCCACTCCCTGGCCATGGCCGCGGCCAGCCGCTCTGCCTCCAACGCCACGTCGAGCCTCTCGGCGCCGCGCCGATCGAGGACCTGCAGCGAGGTCGACGGTAGCGTGTCCCGCGTGAGGTGGTCGGTCCGATGGAAGACGCGCGCGGCCTCGGGACCGCTCATGCAGACCACCTTGGCGAGCGCGATTCTGGTCTCGAACGCATCGCTGCCGAGCGCGCGACACCGCCTCGAGATGAAGTCGTACCCCTCGGCGTGGAACGCCCGGGTGCAGTCGAAGCCCTGAAGGCGAGGGATCCCCTTCGGGACTCGGCCGGCCGTCACCACGTGCGACCGCGCTCGGTGTCGACCCTCCGCGGAGCGCGTCGGGTCCGACTCAGGGTCGCGGCACGTTGGGATCCAGCTCGGGGACGACCGTCAGCACCGCCACGCCGGTCTCGGTCCCCACGCTCGCGCGGATCTCCGTCGTGCCCTCGCCGAAGACACGCGCCTCACCCGTCTGGGTCACCGTCGCAACGCCGAGGTTCGAGCTGGACCACGCCACGGCGCCCTCGTTCACGACGTTCCCTTCGCCGTCGACCGGAAAGGCGCTGAAATCGACTCTCTCACCGATCTGGCTCGCCACGACGCTGGACGGCTCGACGATCACGCTGTCGATCGCGGTCGCGGGCGTGGGGTCCGCCGGAACGGCGATGGGTGCACCACCGTCGCAGCCCCACGACAGAAGGACGGCGCCATATGCGCCAACCGCCAACAGCAATGCCCTGGACGCACCAGCGCCGCCCAGGGCCTTCATGATACGTATCATGTGTCACACCTCCTCCAGACCTGCCACTTCCGTGCGCACTCCATTCGCAGCAATAGGAGTGCCGGAGGCGCTTTCTGACGCGGCGGCTCGCACCATATCGCACGGGTGCGATATGGCGGCTAGCCCGCGGCGGACCTACGCGTTCGTTTCGCGGAGAGGTCGATGAGCGGCAGACCGGTCGCGTCATCGATGCGACGTCGCAGCACGGACCGGCTCTCCTCGACGATCACCTCCAGGGTCGGCCGGACCGTGGCCGCGAGAAGGTGGCCTCCGCGCGCGACTCCGTGCCGGGTACCGAGGACCACGTGCGCATGCAACTTCGTCTCTCCACCGTGGACGCCGATGTTGCCCGTGAGCGCGAGGACCTCCACCTGCTCATCCACGGGGATCTCGAGATACTCCTTTCGCTCCGGATCGAAGAAGCCGAGGGTCGCCCGACGAAACGCGCCGATGGCCGTGAAGCTCGCTGCGTTGATCCCCTCGTCGCGGGCGAAGCCCAACAGCCCGTCGAGCACGTTGTCGTCGGTGTCGAAGACCACCGCGAAGGTCCGCGACTCGCCGTCCGTGTTCATGCGCGCAGCCTGCATGATGGTGCCTCCCGCGTTCGAGTTTCGTGGTCGTGGGCTTCTCGCCGCATGCATCGGGCCACGGCGGCTCCCCGTGCGGCGACTGCGTTGCGCCGGAGCGACGCGCCTCCGCAACGCGGTCGCGAGCGCTCCGGTCCCTCGCATGCCGGGCACGCGGGTTGCCAGCGGTCGTATCGACCACAATGACCATGCACGTCACCGCCGCCCGCGCGACCCCGCCGTGATCGACTCGCTCGTCATCGGAGCCGGCGTGGCCGGCCTCGCCGCCGCGCGGGAGCTCAGCGCCGCGGGCGCCGACTTCCTCGTGCTCGAGGCACGCGAGCGCATCGGCGGGCGCATCTACACGGTGCGCGATTCGCGGTCTCCGGTACCCATCGAGCTCGGCGCGGAGTTCGTGCACGGCGCGGCGCCGGAGACCATGGAGATCGTGCGTGCGGCCAACCTGCGAGCCATCGACGTGTCGGGCGACCATTGGCAGGTGCGCGGCGGGAAGCTCCGCCCGTTCGAGGACTTCTGGCACGAGATCGACCTCGTCATGCGCCGCATCGATACCGCGGAGCCGGACCGATCGTTCGCGCGATTCCTGGAGAGCGCACCGGGAGGCAGGTCGCTCGCCCGCCAGCGCGTGCTCGCGCTCGAGTTCGTGCAGGGATTCCATGCCGCGGATGCCGAGGTGATCAGCGCGCTCGCCCTCGCGGAGGGAGGCAGCCCCGGGGAGGATCCCGAGCAGCAGCGCATGGGACGCGTCCTCGACGGCTACGATCGGGTTCCCGCGACGATCTCCCAGGGTCTGCTGGACCGCATCCAGACCGGATCCGTCGTCTCGCGCGTGGGCTGGGAGCGCGGCCGCGTGCGTGTGACGCTC
This sequence comes from Gemmatimonadales bacterium, assembly GCA_050181335.1. Taxonomy (GTDB): domain Bacteria; phylum Gemmatimonadota; class Gemmatimonadetes; order Longimicrobiales; family Gaopeijiaceae; genus UBA2982. Next base: position 116,425 of record JBFXDG010000007.1, read on the forward strand.
GCCGACGGCCGTGAGCTCGGCGCGCGCACCGCGTTGATCACGGTGCCGCTGGGCGTGCTCCTCGCGCGCGATCTCGTCGTCGAGCCCAGCGTCCCGACGGTCGAGGGTGCGCTGCGATGTCTGGCCGTCGGAACGGTGATCCGCATCTCGCTGCTCTTCGAGAAGGCGTTCTGGGAAGACCGCCCCGAGGTGGCGGCGGGAGGCGCCCGCCCGTACGACTTCGGCTTCCTGCACGCCAGCAAGGAGGAGATCCCGGTGTGGTGGACGTCGTATCCCGCGCGTGCCCCGGTGATCGTCGGCTGGGTCGGAGGCCCGATGGCGCGGGCGCTCGACGGGCGCTCGCCGGATGACCTCACGGCGCTCGCGTTGCGGATCCTCTCCCGGCTGTTCCGCGTCGCTCCTGGACGGCTACGCCGGCTGCTACAGGGAAGCTGGACGCACGACTGGGACCACGATCCCTACGCTCGTGGCGCGTACAGCTACCCCAGGGTGAACGGCATGGAAGCGGGTAGACTGCTCGCGAGGCCCGTCGCACGGACGCTGTTCTTCGCGGGTGAGGCGGCGGACCCGGAAGGCCGTAACGGCACGGTCGACGGAGCGCTCGCGAGTGGGAAGCGGGCCGCGCGCGCGGTGATACGGGCCCTCGCCTGAAGGATCTCACCGCGGTATCGGCGACGCGGAACGGGGACCGAAGGAGCGCTTTGCACGCGCGTCCTTCGGCCCCCGTTCTCTCCGCCGACCTACTGGCGTCTTCGAATCACTGATCCGTGATTCTCCGCGCCTGATTGGCGCGCCTCTCCGCCAGCAGTTCCTGATAGCCTTCCTCGTCGAGGTGCGTCACGGCGATCCAGGCGTGCGACATCTCGTCCGCCGTCCGGCTCCCGCCGTCGACCCACAGGTCGGGGTCCACGACGTTCGGGTTGTTCTCCGTGTTGTCGTACCACTGCTTCATGATGAGAACCGCACCCGCCGGAACGAGCGGCGCCGCATCGGGCGCGTAGATGTGGCTCTGGTGCCAGACCGCGCTCCAGTTCGAGATCATGCTGATGACCTCGATCCGACCCGTCTCCGGGTAGAGGATCTCCAGCGACGCGGACCGCATGCGCAGATGGCCGTGCGGTTGGAAGCTGTCGATGCGCACCGGGTGATCGAACGACTGGAAGCCCTGGGTCATCGCCGTTCCGTGAGGCGGCATCACCAGCTCGCCCTCGCGAATGCCGTAGAGCGCGAGGTCCTGCTTATACTGATATTGGTAGTCCTTCGGCCACAACCACAGGCCCATCTCCACCACGTTGTCCTCGACGACCTGATCGGTCGCGTTCACACCGAGTCCGCCGGGGAAGAGATGGATGTCCCACGCGACGTAGGAATCAGCCGGCAGGATCCGGCACACGCCTTCCGGGATCAGCTCGCCCGCCTTCCCCATCGCGTATTCGCTCGCGCGATCGCCCGTTGCCTCGAACGACCCGTCGTCCCCCATGCGCGAGAACGTCGAGTTCGCGTGGTGCACGACGGCCTTGGCGGGACCGGGCGCTGGCTTCACCTGGATGGCGCGGATGCAGCGGTCCTCGGTCACCCCCGTGGGAACGATCGGACGGTGCCACATGTCGAGACCGGCCGGGGGGATGTCGATCGGCGTCGAGCGCACGATCACGTCCGGCGGGCCGAGCTCCGGCGTGAACCTCCACTCGTCGGTGTCGACGACCGGCGCGAGCGTCGGCATGTCCGCCGGGTCACCGAGTGGCGCGCCCTGATCCACCCAGGCGACGATCGTGTTGATCTCCTCCGGCGACAGCCGCCAGTCGTGCTCCAGCTCTTGGATGCCGATGTCCCGATCGTAAGCGTACGGGGGCATCAGCTCGTTGGACACCTGCTCGCGGATACGGCGCGCGTATCGTCGCGCATCCTCGTACGTGAGGAGGTCCATCGGCCCGATTCCGTTCGGACGGTGGCACACCGCGCAATTCTCGCGGATGATGAGAGCCACGTCCTTGGCATACGTGACCTCCGCGACGTCGAGTGACGAAGCGAAGCTCACCTGTGCGCTCACGTCGCCGCGAAGCACGAGCGTGGCGGCCACGGCGACGGCGGCCTCGATCGGGCGTGACCACGCGGTACGTCCATGAAGCTTCATAGCTGCCCCCCGGGAAACACGTGGAACTGGAAGCGCCACCTGCCACGTCCGGGGCCCGGGGCGCTCGGCCCCGGACCCCTAGATTGCCGACACCCCTCGCGTGCCGGTGGACGTTGACGCCAAGGTGCCGCCCGGGGGTGCAGGCTCGGAAGTCGGGAAAACACCACGTGAGCGTGTAGGGAATTTCCCTACGGATCCCGGACGCCCGGCGGGTCCGCCACCGGCGTGTTATGGTGCAGGATGTCCGAGACGGAGCGATTCGAGTGTGAGCGCGTGGTCGTTTCCTACGACGCGACGCGCTGCATCGGGGCGCGGGAGTGCATGCGCGCTCTGCCCGCCGTGTTCGACGTGGGGCGCCGTCCCCGGGTCGACCCGACGGCGGCCTCGGCCGCGAGCATCGCGGAGGTGGTCATGCGATGCCCGAGTGGCGCGCTGCACTTCGAGCGGCTCGACGGCGGCCCCGAGGAGCCGACACCGGCGCGCAACATGGTCACGGTCACACCGGACGGCCCTCTGCACGTGCGCGGAGAGCTGGTCATCGAGACGTCGGATGGTCCCGTGCATGATACACGCGCCTCGCTCTGCCGCTGCGGCGCGTCCGGGAACAAGCCGTTTTGCGACGGCAGCCATCGCGACGCGGGGTTCTCCCACGGCGGCGGCGTCACCCTCGGCAAGCCGATCGCCCCACCCCTCACGGATCGCGACGGTCCGCTTCACATCCGCCCGAGTCGCCGGGGCCCTCTCCTCTTCTCCGGGGTCCTGGAGCTGCGCAGCGCGGACCTGAGCACGTTCGCCCGTCTCCAGCATCCGGCGCTCTGCCGTTGCGGCCGATCCGACCTCAAGCCGTTCTGCGACGCGACGCACCTGGAGGTCGGCTTCGACGGTTGAATCGAGCCCGCGTCGTCCTCCGTGCGGCTCTGGCACCCATCTCGCAGCACTCAGCCGACGATCGCACGAACTCTCAGGAGGACATCATGAAGGCGCAGGACATTGCGATGCCGACGCTCGCCCTGATCGCAGCCACGCGAGGCATGCTCGGTTTCGGTGCCGGCCTGCTCGCTTCGCAGAAGATCCCCGCGAAACGGCGCATCCCCGTCGGCTGGACGTTGTTGAGCATCGGCGTCGCGAGCACGGTTCCGCTCGCCTTGCGGGTGTGGCGCGGCAGTCACTGAGCCGTCCGCGGAAGATCCCGGAATCACGAAGCGGCGGATCCGATCGCTCGGACCCGCCGGCTTCGCGACGTGACGGCACGCTCGCCGTCTACGGCATCACCTCGAACTCGACGGCGATGACCTCGTAGTTGTCGGCTCTGTCGGGGACGGGGGTACGCCCGCGAACGAACCCCATCCCCCGTGCGCGTACGCGTGCGCCCGACCCCAGCGCCGCGTCCACCCCGAAGATGTCGGTGGGGCCCCCGTTCACGGCCGTGATCACGGTGGACTCGGTGAGCAGCGCGAACGAGCCGCTCATCAGGATGAGCCCGCCGCTGTCCGGATCGATCGCGCGCACGTCGACGTCGAACGTGCCCACGACGGCGGTCAGCTCGACCCAAGCGGCGGTCACCTGCATGTCGCCGTCGAGCGTGCCTTCACCGCGCAGCTCCACACGCCGGTTCTCGTCGAGGGCGATCATGAGATCGGGGACGGTCGCCGGGCTGTTCGCGTCGGCGCCCGTCAACGCGGTGGTGTTGGTCAGGATCACGATCGTCCCATCCATGAGCACGACGGACCCGTCGAAGGAGACGTAGTCGACCGTGCCGACGAACGAAACCGACGCCTCCTCGGGCAGGGCCTCGCTCTGGAGCTCGACGCGCATGCCGTCCAGCACCAGCGGCTGCTCCTCCACGACCCTGCCCTGCCCGCGCGCCACCACCTCGCGCCCGTCCTCGAGCGCCTGCTCGAGCTCGTCGAGCGACGTCGGGCTGTGCTCGTCGACGCCCACCAGCTCGGTCGTCGCGCGGATCTGCACGACCGTGCCGTTCGCGAGCTCGACGAGCGTGCCCACGTCTCCCGCCCGCACGTCCACCACGACGCCCTCGAAGTTCAGCACCACGGGCTCGCTCTCGGCCGCCTCGATCTTCAGAGCCACGCGCAGCGCGAGCACCCTGCCGTCCTGCTCGGCCACACCGAGCCCGAGCGCACGTACGCGTAGGCCGTCCTCCAGAGCCTCGGCGGCAGCACGCAGGCTACGCGCGTGCCCGCGCCGGCGGACGACGTCCGTCCTACCGGTCACGCGCACCGTCCTGCCGTCGTCCAGCGTGAACGTCCGGGCGGCCATGTCGATGCTCTCGACCGTCCCACCGAAGCCGACCACCCTGGGATAGTGATGGCGGTGTCGGGTGACGTGCGTACGACCGTCGCGCAGGTAGAGGCCGAGCTGGCGGCCGAGCACCTTCAGCCACGCATCGGGCTCGCCCGCCGACGGGTTGGCGACCCGGTGCACGTGCTCGGGTCCCACCTTCATGCGCATGCTCGGTGTGCCTTCGCCGCCGATCATGACGTCGAGCGCGACGAACGTCTCGTCCTGCGGACCCGGCGAGTGCTCGAGCGCTGCGCGCTCCACGACGACGGGCGTGTGCCTGCCCGCGGCCAGGTCCTCGCGGACGACGCTCAGGAACGTCTCACGGCCGACCGCGTCGTCACCGACACGGAACTGGGCGTTCTGATGCAGCGTGACGCCGATTCCACCGAGCGCGAGCACCAGCCCGCCGCCGGACTCGTCGAGCGACGCCACCCGGCTCTGAATGCTCTCCGACTCGGAGAATGCATCGGTGCGGATCGACACCTCACCCGCGGTGACCCCGTCGTCGAGCAGGGCGAGCTCGAGCTCGGCGGGACCCGCCGCGACGATCGCCTCCAGGCTCGCGGCGTCCACCTCCTCGACGAAAGGCTCACCCACTTCCTCGTCGAGCACGATTGCCGGGGCCTGGACGTCGGTGATGTCGCAGGCCGTCATCGCGGCGAGTAGACACAGATGCCAACCCCTCGTCAGCGCGCGCATGGCCGGATCTCCTGACCTTGGTGTTTCGAGCTGCCGGGGGGGCGTGACCGTCGCGGAGGGGCAATCGACATGCCACCGGGGCCGCAGCTTTGGCGCCACGCGATGAACCCGCGGGCGGCGCCAAGCCGGCAATCATTGCCACACCCGGGCACCTTGTCCGCAGCGTCGGATCTCGGTGGCTCCCTGGGTCCCGGCCGCAATGTCCGCGAATCCTTCTCGGCTAGGGGATTCCTCCGCACAGGGGCGGAGAAGCGGCCCACGTCGGCGTTCGAGACCCGCCTGGCACCTTGCGCGTCTCCGGCGGTGGCTCGATCATCGAAACGTGAGCGACTCCGGAACCGCCGCCGCCTCCCACGACGACGCGGGTGATCGCCCGGCGGCCCCGCAGCAGCCGGAACCCTCCGATCTCGGCTTCGGTCGCGTCGGCGCGCAGAACGTTCGCGGCCGGTTCCTGGCTCGCGACGGTACGCCGAACAGCCGCAAGTACGGACTCGGCAACCAGTGGGCCGCGCAGTTCTACCTCCGTGCCCTGAACGCGGGTTGGCCCGCCTTCCTCGGCTGGCTGTTCGGTTCCCTCCTGCTGGCGAACGGCATCTTCGCGCTCGCGTATCGCAGCCTTGGCGACGGCGCGCTGAGCGGCGCGGGCGCGCTCGGGATCGAGGACCCGTTCCTGCGAGCGCTCGCGTTCAGCATCGGCATCTTCACCACCACGGGCACCGGCCCGGTCGTGGCCGTCGGGGCCGCCGCGAACTGGCTGGTGATCATCGAGTCGATCGTCGGCCCGCTGGCGCTCGTCGCCGCGAGTGGACTCCTCATCGCGCGGCTCACCCGTCCGCGCATGCGGCTGCGCTTCAGCGAATCGGCCGTCGTCGCGCCCTACGAGGGCGGGCGCGGGTTGATGTTCCGCATGGTCAACGTCATGCCGGGCGAGCTGAGCGACGTGCGCGTGCGGGTCAACCTCGTCTGGTTCGAGGGAAGCGACGGGCAGCGCGAGCGCAACTTCCATCAGCTCGAGCTCGAGCGTGACTCCGTGGAGTACTTCACGCTCCACTGGACCGTGGTGCACCCGATCACGGCGTGGAGCCCACTCCGCGGCATCACGCCGGAGAGGCTGCACGCCGCCGAAGCGGAGTTCCTGATCCACGTGAGCGCGCTCGAAGAGACGTTCTCCACGCGGGTCACGGCGCGCACCTCGTACGTATGGGACGAGGTGCGGTGGGACGTGAAGTGGGCCAACATCTTCGCGCACGGACCCGACGGCGTGCTCGCGATCGACGTGGATCGCCTGGACCGCACGGAGCCGCTCGCGGACGGCGCCACCACGACGCCGGCCGCGTTCGAGGCAGCGACGCCCTGACGAGCCTCTAGGGCTTCCTAGCGCACGTGCCCGCCCCCGGCGCGGATCGCGTCGAGGTCGAGCTCCTGCTCCAGATCGCGCAGCACCTCGTCCGAGATGGCGCCCTCGTTGCGCAGTCGCACGAGCATGCGGCGCTCCGCGGCGATCATCGCCATACGCAGTCGTCGCCGACCGGCGGAGTCGCCGTGATGGTGCTCGTGCACCCGGATCCGCTCGCGCAGCTCGGTGCGGAGCCACTCGACGTCGCGGCCGTCGACGTCGGGCTCGCGCGCGAGATCGTCGAGCGCTTCGGCCCCGCGCCGCAGGGCCTCGCGCCGCGCCAGGCGCTCCTCCGCGGCGTGCGTGTGCTCGGGAGCGAATGCGAAGGCGCGGATGATGGGGGCGAGCGTCAGCCCCTGCACCACCAGCGTGGCGACGATCACGCACATCGTGATCAGGATGAGCTCGGTGCGGAACGGAAACGGATCGCCGTTCGCCAGCGTGAGCGGGAGCGCGAGCGCGGCGGCGAGCGACACGATGCCCCGCATGCTGGTCCACGCGACGAGGAAGACCGGCCGCCACGGTGGCATCGGATCCCGCCGACCCATCGTCGGGCTGAGCCGGCGCGGGAGCCACGTCACGGCGGGCACCCAGAGCAGCCGAACCACGATGGCCACGAGGGAGACGAGCGCGCCGGTGCGCAGGATCGATCCGAGCGAGCCCGCCGGCACCGACTGCAGCAGCTCGCTGAACTGGGCGCCCAGCAGGAGGAAGATCATCGCGTTGAGCACGAACACGGCGAGATCCCAGACCGCGCGCGTCTGCAGCCGCGACAGCGGCGCCACCGCGGTCGAGAAGTGCTGCCGGACGTAGAGGCCGCCCGCCACGCACGCGAGGACCGCGGACACGTCCACGGACTCCGCGACCACCCACGCGACGTACGGCCCCGCCAACGTGAGCAGCGTCTCGGCGAGCGGGTCGCGCGTGCGACGAGCGGCGCGGATGATCAGCCAGCCGACCGCGACGCCGATGAACGTGCCCGCGCCCGCGTCGAGGAAGAACCGGACGACGGACTCGCCCCAGCTGAACGCACCCGTCACCGCGGCCGCGACGGCCGTGCGGTACAGCACCAACGCCGACGCGTCGTTGACGAGGCTCTCGCCCTCGAGCACGACGATGACGCGCTGCGGGACCGGAAGGCGCGTGATGATCGCCGCGGCGGCGACGGCGTCCGGCGGGGATACGATCGCGCCGAGCGCCACGGCGACCGGCCACGGGATCCCCGGAAGGAGCGCGCGTGCCGCGACCGCGACGGCGGCCGTGGTGACGACGACGAGGCCTACAGCGAGCAGGCTGATCGCTCCGACGTTCGTCTTGAACTCGCGCAGCGACGTGAAGAACGCCGCCGACCACAGGATCGGCGGCAGGAACACGAAGAACACGACGTCCGGCTCGAGGTGCGGAATCTCGATGCCCGGCACCATCCCGACCACGAGGCCCGCGAGCACCTGCAGGATGGGCGTCGGCACCGGCAGCCGACGAGCCAGCGCCGTGAGCGCGACCACGATCGCGGCGAACGCGATCCCCGCGATGATGGGTGAGAGGAGCGGCTCGATCACCGGGTCACGGACGTATCGGAGCCCCCGGCCGACACGACGTCAGCGGATCGTGCGCGCCGCGGCCGCGTCCGCTTCGGCCTCGCTCGCGTACATCTGGTGCGTCAGCACCTCGAGGACGATGCGGTCCGCGTCGTAGACGTCGTCGAGGGCTTCTCGGATCGCGCGCACGTCGACCATGATGTTGCGCCCCCGCTCCGGCAGGTAGATGAAGTTCCGCGAGAGCCCGTCGATGTTGCGATCGAAGTTGAGCCCGACGAGCGCCAGGTCGGGCGTGACCGCGGGGGATCCGGAGTTGCCCCCGTAGGTGTCGGCGGTCGAGACGAAGTTGAGCGGGGTGTCGAGGTCGAGCGCCTCGGGAGGCTGCTGCCACCGCGCCGGCAGGCTCCAGTCCGCCTCCTGCCGGTGACCCAGGTAACGGTCGTAGATCCCGAAGAAGGTGGTGTACGGCGGCGCCACCGTACCGTTGTACGCGAAGCCCTGCACGATGCCGTCGGTGATGCGCGGCGACGAGCTCCCGTCCGGGGGCACGGCGGTGCCATAGACCTCGAAGCGGGCGCGCCCGAGGCGTGACGCGAGCTCCGCCTCCTGCGCGCCGATCTGCTGGAGGAGCGTCGTATACGCCTGGAGCCTAGGTGCGACGGCGACCGCGATCTGCACGGCTGGATCGGCGTCCAGGCGGGAATCGACCCGCGCGACGAGCGTCGACCTGGACGCCAGCGCGGACTCCGCCAATAGCCGGGTGGCCGCCGTCTCCGGGTCGTCGTCCCCCAGGGCGAGCACGCGCACCGGATCGTCGACCGGCAAGGTGGCGAGATCGCGGAGGCGCGCGGCGAGCAACCTGCGCTCGAGGCCGGTCGGTAAGTCCTCGATCGCGAGCAGCCGCTGCTGGAGCGCCGCCACGGAGTCCGGGGCGACACCGCTCGCTCGCGCCGACCGGATCTGCGCAGCGACGATGGCACGCCGCAGCAGCGCTGCGTCGAACGGTTCCACGCCCCAGAGCAGAAAGGCCTCGTAGTATTGCTCTGCCTCCCGGTACGACGGCTGCAGCGCGGCGATGCGGTCGATCACGTCACCGTACGCGGCCGCCAACGGGGAGCGCGCCGCGATCGAGTCGCGCAGCTGCTCCTCCGCGTCACGCTTTCTGGCGAGGATCAACGGATCGCCCAGCGCCTGGAGTTGCCCCACGTACTGCTTCCAGCTGTTGGACAGGCTGAACGCATCGTTGCGCAGACCGAGCTCGTCGCCGGTCGTGGGGTCCTCCCCGTAGAAGTCCCAGATCGCCTGGATACGCTCGTCGAAGATTCGCGCCTGTGCGGGAAGGAGCACGTCGCGGCGTGTCTCCAGCTGCGCCATCGTCGAGAGGCGGTTCGTCGCACCTGGATTCCCGATCACGAAGACCGCGTCGCCTTCCTCGACCCCCTCCTCGCTCCATCCGAAGTAGCGGTCGTTCGCGATGGGGCTTCCATCGGCGCCGTAGACCCGCAGGAACCCGAAGTCGAGCGCGTATCGCGGGTACGTGAAGTTGTCGGGATCGCCGCCGAAGAAGGCGAGCTGCTCCTCGGCCGCCGCAACGAGCCGCACGTCCGTATAGCGGCGGAACGTGTACGCCGAGTAGCGGGCGCCGTTGTAGAGCGGAATGACTTGAACGAAGAGCCCTTCGGCCTGCGCATTCCGCTCGCGCGCGATGCGGTCGCGGGCCGCGGCGGCCGCCTGCGCGCGTGCCGCACGCTTGGCCTCGTCACCGTTCGCCGCGTCGACTGCCGCCAGCACCTCCGCGCTCACGTCCTCGACCGCCACGAGCTGATCCACGAAGTAGTCGGGGATCCGCCGCTCGTCCTGGAGCGTGCGCGCGTAGAAGCCGTCCTCGAGCAGGTTCTCCCCTGCCCGGCTCAGCCGAAAGACCGCGTCGCGGATACAGTGATGATTCGTGACCACCAACCCGCGGGGGGAGACGAACGCCGCCGAGCACCCCGGCACCCTCAGCGCGGCGCCCCGCGCGCGCTCGAACCAAGCGTCGTCCGCGGCGAACCCGTAGGTCTCGGTGAAGTACGCCGAAGGTGGGTTCTCGAACAGCCACATCTTGCCGTAGTCGAACCGGCCGGCGCGCACGGTGTCGGGTCGTGCCTGCGCGACCGCGGAGACCGCTTGGAAGAACGCGAGGGCCGCCAGGGCGAGGGAGCGCATGGCGGACAACGCTACCGACGACGGGGCGTGGTGACCAGAGAATCGACCCGAAGGGGCCCGAGGCCTATGTCGGCCTCGGGCCCGCGCTTCGGCGATCTGCCCGCGCCCCTGGGGGCGGCGCTCAGGCCTCGATCGGGATCCGCAGGAGGATGTTCTCCCACTCCATCAGGAGCTCGCCCCCCGGATCACCGCCCGCAGCTTCCTCCCACTCGTAGCGGAGCTGCTCGACCGGCTCGGGCGTCCGTTGGGGCGTCACGCTGAAGCTGCCGGCCTCCGTCGCGCGCACCCCGGCGTCGATCGGAAGGGCCGGACGCTGCCAGTTCGTGTTGATGAAGATCTCCCACGCGCCGGCGCTCGGTACCGCGTAGAGGGAGTAGGTGCCCTGGGCGAGCGCGATGCCGCCCACGTTGGCGGATCCGCTCAGGTGCAGGGTGGTGGGCTCGTCGGCGCCGAGAGGCCACGGCTGGCCGTTGACCGCCACGGCGCCCCGGATGTCCCGACCCTGCACGGAGGGTGCGCCGTAGCAGAGGAGCGCGCGAGAGGCGCCGATGTTGAAGGCCAGGCTCTGGTGAGACGGGCCCTCGGCGGAGCAGCTCAACCCGCCCGGGCTCGCCGCCGGCGTCGCCGGTGGCGTTGCCGCCGGGCTCTCGCCCATGTCCATGTCGTCCATGGAGGCGTCCTGACCGCCGCAAGCGGCGACCAGGCCGAGGAGCAGGAGTGTGGGGAGCGGGAGGGTGCGGCGTTTCATGGCTTCTGCTCTCCTGAGGGAAGCGGTTCGAGGGGACAGAAGATACCGCGTCGGGGCGAAACAGTCGTGGGGCGCCGGGGATCGCCGGTGCCAGCCGCCGGTGGGCGCTCTATACTCACGGCGTGGCTGGGCTACCGACGCCCATGCCCATCTCCGACCCGGAGCTCATGTGACGAAGAAGCTGGTGGTGGAAGGGATCGGGACGTTCTTCCTGGTCCTCACGATCGGACAGGTCGTCCTGGAGCCGGGAGCCGGCAGCTTCGCTCCTCTGGCCATCGGATCCGCGCTCATGGTGATGATCTACGCGGGCGGCCACGTTTCCGGCGCGCACTACAACCCTGCCGTGACGCTGGGCGTCTGGATGCGCGGCCGCGCGAGCAGCTCCGACCTGGGAGGATACTGGGCGGCGCAGCTCGCCGGTGCCGTGTTGGCCGCCGCCATCGTTCGCATGCTCAAGGGCGGCGGCGTGGCTGCACCGATCGATCTGCCCATCGTCCCGGCCCTGATCGCCGAGTTCCTGTTCACGTTCGCGCTCGTCTTCGTCGTGCTGAACGTGGCGACCACACGCGGCAACGAGGGGAACTCGCACTACGGCCTGGCCATCGGCTTCACGGTGATGGTCGGCGCGTACGCCGTGGGCGGCATCTCCGGCGGGGCGTTCAACCCGGCGGTCGCCGTGGGCATCACCCTCCTCGGCATCGCATCGGCGGCCGACATCTGGATCTACCTAGTGGCCAATGCGCTGGGCGCCGCGGCGGCGGCCGGCGTCTTCAACGCGCTGGATCTCGGTCAGGACAAGCCTACGGCCGAGGCCGCCGGGACAGGCCGAGTACGGCCCGCAGCCGAGACGAGCTGATCGCCCGTCGCAGCCCATTTCCGGATATCGGCTCACCTTCGTAGCTCGATCTCCTGCTGCACCTGGAGGTCGGACCCACGCGATGAAGGTCCTGTCAGAACGTGGGCGGAGGTCAGACCTTGGACGTTCGCGCCGACGAGCACAGGAGAACGGATGCCCAGAACGATCGCGGTCGACGTCCACCAGGTCGGCCCTTCCACGTCGGAGGGGCGTGCGCGGCATCATCGCCTGTTGATCGACCGGCCGGAGGCGAAGGGAGGCGCGGACCGAGGCCCGCTCGGCGGCGAGCTCCTGCTCCTGTCCCTCGGTGGATGCTTCATGAGCACGCTGCTCGCCGCGATCCGGGCCCGCGAGGCGAACGTCTCGAACCTGCGGATCGAGGTGGTCGGCACGGTGGAGGAATCACCCGACCGGTACACGGCGATCGCGATGGCCGTCCACGCCGACTACGACGACGCGGATCTCGCCCGTAAGCTGCTCACGATCGCCGAGAACGGCTGCCTCGTGACGAGCACCCTGAAGCAGGCGCTCGCGGTGACCTGTCACCTGGCGAGCTGAGGGCGCTCGAGCAGTCCGCCGCGGCGGCCGGGCTGCGAGGCCCAACACCTCCGACGGTCGCTCGACTAGCTCGATATTCCACGAAGGATCGACTCTCGATCCTCGGCACGAGCGCCTCGCACGTCCGTGGCTGCCGAGGACACCGCGGTTCGATCACCGTACCGCCGGAGGCGGACCTCCTCGAGTCGTCGTAGTCCTCGACGAAGAAGCGTGCCGTAGAGCCGCGGCATGAGCTGCGGAAATGCGTTCACGAGCTTGACCATCAAGCCGCGTGAGGCGGGCACCGCCAATTCGAGCGGCCTGCGGCGCACGATGTGCCAAAGCGCCTCCTCGATCCGCTCCAGTGAAAGCGCGCCTGGACCGGAGTAGATCAGCGCGACGTCAGTGGGCGGCAGCTTCATGTGCCGATCGACGGTCGGCGTGTCGACGAGATCGGGACACAGAACCGTCACGAAGACACCGTGCGGACGCAGCCGTACCGCCGTCGACAGGGACACCGACCGGAGGCCAGACTTGGCTGCCGAGTAGAGCTCGTTGCCCGGCGTGGGCGAGATCCCGGCAAGCGACGAGATGTTGATGATGTGTCCTCTTCTCTGCCCCATCATGATCGGAGCCACGATCATCATTCCGTAGATCTGGCCCTTGAGGTTCACGTCGATCGTGCTGTCGACGAGCTCGAGCGGCACCTCCATCAGAAACCCGGGCGTGCCCCCCCGGCGATGTTGAACAGATAGTCGATGCGGCCGAAACGCTCCATCGTGTCCGCGACGAGCGCGCGCCATCCAGCGACGGACCGGACATCCAGCGTGTGGAGGACGACATCGTCACCGGGCTCGAAGGATGCTCGGAGACCTGATGCGTTCACATCCGCGAGCACCAGCTTGTAACATCCTCGGCGACGTTGGAGCGCGCCGGCCCAGTGACGTCCGATGCCGCTCGCGGCTCCAGTGATGATGGCAACGTCCGACGGGCCGGTCATACCAATCCCGCCCGCGGTTGGGCATGCGACCCGTTCACACGCACGCGCGCTGCGGCCCCGTCCTCGACGGCCTCGAAATCCGAAACGATCCGCGCCAGACGCTCGATCTCCTGGCCCGGCACCGCTGGGTAGACCGGCAAGTACAGAACGCGACTCATGACGGCGTTCGCGTTCTCCGCACGGGGGTGCGGGGCGCGCTCCTGGACGACATACAAGCTCCAACGTCCGCGCGTGGCGTCGAAGCCGGACTGCCAGAGCTTCTCGGCGAGGGCGTCCGGATCGCGAACGAGCGCGGGGAATACCCAATGACTGTGCCGTTCGGCGCGTCGACCGGGGCGTGGCACGCCACACATCATCGCGTCCGCCAACTCCGCGACACGCATTCGCCTCTGGACCTGTCGAGGTCCATAGTCGCGGATCCGTCGGGCCAGAAGGGCGAGCAAGGGGTAGCCTGGGCGGTGTCGGATCTTCCAGAAGAGCCGATCATCGCCGAACCCACGGATCGACTGGCTGAACACATCGTCGTGGTTCTTGGCGAGCATAAGACATCCCCGCCGGAAGAGCGCAAACGGCAAGGGATACATCAGGGCGCGGACCACGGCGAAGCGGAGGACGCGCTGGAAGAACCACCCGCGCCCTTGTACGGGAAAAGCTGCGTGCCGCCGCTTCAATCTCGCGAGCAAATCGCGGTCCTTCACGCGGGCGACTGCGCCGCCGAGCGCCGAGGCGGACTTGATGGGCCCGAAGCTCGTGAGCGTCAGGTCCGCGTCCGGGTGCCCCCAGTAACCGTCTCCCATGAACGACTGTGCGCAGTCCTCGACCACGAACAGGCGGTGGCGCCTGGCTTCGGCGACCACGGGGCCCAGATCCATGCGGCTTCCGAAGAGATGCGCCACCAGGAGGAGCTTCGATCGACGCGTCACCGCTCTCCGGAGTGAATCCCGATCCAGCTCGAGGCGGTCCATGTCGAGGTCGACGGGCACGGGGACGAGCCCGTGCTCCTCGATGATCCGGACCATGTCGCGGATCGTGACGGCCGAAACCAGAACCTCGCTGCCCATGGGCAGGTCGAGCTCCGAGAGGAGCAAGTCCAATCCGGATCGAACGGAGAGACAGACGAAGCCACCCTCACCCACGGACATCCGTTCGACTCGTGCTTCGGCATCATCTCGCCGGCCCGGGAGAACACAATGCAATACGCCCGCGGCCAAGTCCGACCAGCGGTAGTCCAGCCTACCTCTCGGGATCATGGAGCCACCCATTCGTTCGAGAAGCTGCCGCGCGCGGCATATACGCCGCGATAGCGCTCGGGCAGCAGGTCGGCCAGTCGGAACATCATGTCATCGATGGCCTGCTGGCGCTGTCCCTTCCGGCCGTGCCGCGATGGCGGCGCAATGCGGAAGGGCGGGCCGAAGCGCACCGTCACTTCGGCCCGGCGTAGTCGCGCGAGCGATCCAGCCACAGCGTCCATATTGGCGATCGCCATTGGCACGACGGGGACCGCTGCTCGCATGGCGAGCGCCGCCGCACCGGGGCGTCCCCTCTCGAGCGCGCCGGAACGACTGCGACGCCCCTCCGGTGAGATGCCGATCACCCACCCGCGCTGCAGCATCCGGAGAGCGGTTTCGAGTGCCCGGCGGTCGCCCATCCCACGGTCGATCCATATGCCGCCGCCCCGCTCGACCATGTAGCGGAAGAAGGCGTTGCGTCGGTATTCGACGGCCACCAGCCCGGCGACGTCGGATCTCGGGATCGCCACGCGCAGGAGGGGCGTGTCGAAGAGGCTCAGCTGATTGAACACCACCAGACACGCACCTCTTGGCGGCACGTTCTCCGCGCCGCGCACCTGGATATCGGCCATCACACCGAGCGCCGTTCGCACGAAGGCCAGGAACGTCTTCGACGAACGTGCTGGCTCGCTTCCACGGACAGGATGGGTCGACATGCGGACAAGATGCGCCTCGCTCCTGCGGGCGCGCACTACGCCGAATTACGTACAGCTCGTACGTAGCGCACAGAGGAACGGCGCAGCGCGACCACCGCTCCAAGGAAGGGGGTGACGTTGTCGTTACGACGAAGGCAGAGATGCCAGCAGCGCTTCAGCGAGGTCTGCGACATGAGCCTCGAAGCGTCCGGTGCGCGGCATCCGGAGGATTTCACTCAGTTCCTCCGCGGCGCGCGCAGGGTCCCCTCTCTCCGCGTACAGCTTCGCGAGCTCATAACGGTGCTGCGGGCTGCACGGATCGCGCGTGGCCGCGACCTCGAGATGGTGACGTGCGGTCTCCCAAGACGCCCCCGACAGCGCCGACCCGCCGAGCAGCCGTGTCGCGACGAAGCGCTCGATCCGGCTGAGACGCATGATGGCCGCATGTAGCCTGCCGATGATGTGGTGCGCGCCTGCGTGTCCGGGCTCGATTTCGAGGATCCGTTTGACGAGGGCGTCGAGCTCCTGAGCCGTCTTCACTTTGGCGGAGGCACCTTGCAGCTCCGTGAGCGTGCCGAGGACCACGGCGAGCTCGTACAGTCGGCGCACGTCGGGCGGATCGGTCGCGGCTTCGACGCGCAGCGAGTCCCGCAGCCCCTCCAGGTCGCGCAGGAATTCTCTCTCGTCGGCGCCCCAAGGCGGGAGCACGGAGTCCCAGAAGGGGCCGGAAAGCGGCGGGCGGAGCGCGCACCCCCCTCCTCCGATCACCTCGGGGCGGATCGAGACGAGATCCACCGATCTCTGAGCATTGGTCGAGACGGGCAAGGCCAACATGAGGAGCGCTCGTAGGAGTGTGCGCATGAGTGCCTCCGAGTCAGGAGCTGCTGAGGGTGATGGAGAGCCAGGCGAGGACTGCGTAGCGCGTCGTCGTGCCCACGAGCCCCAGAACCGCGTAGAGCGCGAAGGGTAGACGCGTCGCTCCGCAGGCGATGGTGACCAGGTAGAACGGCGGCAGTGACACGAGCGCGCTCGGAAGCACCATGACCGCCACCAGGTGCCGGCGACCGCGCAGCCGGTCCGCACGCGATAGAAGGTGCCTGAGTCTTCCCGGAAGTCGGTGAGGCGCCACGCGGGTGAGCCCATAGACGCCCGCCTTGGAGGCCATTTGGCCTAATGCGCACGCGAGCACGAGCGCCGGGATGCCGGCCGGGGGAACGAGCAACGCCGTGCCGACGACCACGACCTCGGCGCTGATCCAAGGGAACACGCCGCCCAGTAGGCAGCTCACCGCAGCACCGACGAGCAGGCTCAGCTCGTCCATGACTCGCACGCGGGCACGGAGCCAGACGGTGCGCCTGGGCCGGCTCCCCAGGCGATGGCGTGGAAGCTGACCGCCATCACGGCGTGCGCGAGGTCGATGTGATTGAACCACGGGCCCAACGAGACGTCAACGAGGTAGACGAGGCCGGCCAGCGTCGCGACGAGCAAGCCGAGCGCGATCATCGCTGAGCCGGAGCGCAGGCCCGGCGCCGCACGTCCTTCGATCACGATGACGGGCACGAGGCCGACCACGGTATTCGCGATCAGCAACAGAAGCTCGGGCCCGACCACCAGGTTGGCGACGAAGAAGACGCATACCTGCACATAGGCCACCGTCCGAAGAAGCGGCCGCTGTGCATACGGACGACGGCGCAGGGTCGCGAGCTGGGCGAAATACGTGGAGAGGCCGCCGGCGACGTTGGTGACTGCGAGCACGACTTCGTACGTCGCGGCGTCGAGGGCGTAGCCGAAGCCGTGCTTGACCGCTCCCGCGCCGGTCGCCAGGGACAGCAGCGAGAGGAACGTCGCCCATTCATCGGCGCCCGACTCCTGGTGACGGCGCAGAATCAGCGCGTAGATGGCGCACTGAGCCGCGAGAAAGACGTTCGTTGCGGCATTCATAGGATTCGCCACGAGTACGCCGCCCAGGTCGAGCCACGTCGTGTCCATGGATCAACGCCCTCCGCGGGGGTGAGAGGTTCGACGCCACCACGCGAACGCTTCCGCGAGTCCTTCGGCCGGCGTGACCGACGGGCGCCAGCCGAGCACCGCACGCGCACGCTGGGAAGTGAAGGGGTTGTCACGGGTGAGCATCTCGAGCGTGCCGCGCGCGTGTCGGACCAGATCACGTCGTCCTGCGGCGGACAGGCCGAGACCGAGGAGCGCGAAGCCCCAGCGCCCCACCAAGGGCGCGACCGTGGGTGTGAAAATTCGTTTGCCGAGCCCGCGCGAAGCGCCCTGCACGAATGCCGCGACCGTCAGCGGGAAATCGTCGGAGAGGAGGAAGACCTTGCCGCATGCCTCGTCACGCTCGGCGGCGAGGACCACGCCCTCGGCCACGTTGCGCGCATGCACGAAGGTCAGCGTGGTGCCACCACCGCCGATGAGCGGGAAGAGCCCCTGCATCAGCACGGGTCCCAGGCGGGGGGCGAGCTGTCGATCTCCGATCCCATACATGACCGGGGGACGAACGACGGTGGCCCAGACGCGACCGGCTCGGCAGGCCTCCATGACGACGGCTTCGGCTTCCTGCTTGGAGCGGCCATACGCGTCCTCGCCTGGAAGCTCGGGGAGAGGCGTGTCCTCGTCGGTCGGAGTCGCGCCGTAGCGCGCGCGCCCGTAGACCGCCGTGCTGCTCACGTGGACCAAGCGCGCGCCCGCGGAGGCAGCCGCCTCCACCACGTTTCCCGTACCCGAGACGTTGGCCGCGCGGAAAGACGCCGCGTCCGAGCTCGCGCCGATCACCGCGGCCGCATGGAAGACGGCACTGCAGCCGCGCGCAGCCTGGATCAGCGTGTGGGCGTCCTCCAGGTGCCCTTCGACGGGCTCGAGCCCGCGCTCGCGGAGGGTCTCATGGGCGGCTCGGCTCCGCACCAGAGCGCGCACCGACCAGCCGCGCTCGAGCAGAACCTCGGCGGTGTATCGGCCCAACATGCCGCTGGCGCCGGTCACCAAGGCCCGGGGCCTCATCGGATCTCCACCCCGGTCGCGGCGGATGGAAGCGCGAAGGCCACGACGTGGTCGCCGAGACTCGAGCCGATGCCGTCGTGGCCTCCCGCCGCGATGACGACGTACTGGCGTCCGCCGGGTCGCGCGCGGTAGGTCATCGGAGACGCCTGGGCGGAAGCCGGCAGCTTGGTGCTCCACAGCACCTCTCCGGACGCGAGGTCGAAGGCGCGAAGCCGCCGGTCCATGGTCGCCGCGATGAAGACGAGGTCGCCTGTGACCAGTGGCCCACCGAGGTTCGGCGAGCCCCAACGAGCGGGGGTGGGCACGTGGGTGATGTCGGCGATCGTGCCGAGCGGTACTTCCCACGCCACCCGGCCGCTTCGCAGATCGACCGCGTGCAGCATCCCCCAAGGGGGCGGGGTGCAGGGGATGCCGAGCGGCGACAGAAGGGGCTCCCTCCGCACGGCGAAGGGGGTTCCAGCCTGGGGCGTCAACGAGAACTTCGCCCCCGTTGGAAGCGGACCGAGTGCGTCGGCGACCTCGCGCGGGATCAGCGTGGTCGCCATGGCCAACCGATTCGTGTTGGTGACGAGGAGGCCGGACTCCGGCGAATAGGCCACGCCTCCCCATTCCATTCCGCCGATGAAGCCCGGGTATGCGACGGAGCCCTCCGTGCTGGGAGGGGTGTACATGCCGTCGTTCCGCATGGAAGCGACGAGCCTCCGGCAAGCGGCCCGGTCGATGGGCGTTAGGCCCCACGCGTCGGACGGGGCGAGACGCTGCGGAGCCAACGGCTCGGGCAGCACGGGGAACGGCTGCGTGGGCGAGAGCCACTCGCCGGCAATGCCGATCGTGGGCACGGGACGCTCCTCGATCGGGAAGAGCGGCTCGCCGGTTTCGCGGTGCAGCACGAAGAGGAACCCCATCTTCGTGCTCTGCACGACCGCTGGTATGCTGCGCCCGTCACGCTCCAGCGTCACGAGCGCCGGGGGGCTCGGTAAGTCGTAGTCCCAGAGGTCGTGATGCACGGTCTGGAAGTGCCACACGACCTCGCCGGTCGTCCCCCGGAGCGCGACCAGGGAATTGGCGTAGCCATTGTCGCCGGGGCGGAGACCGCCGTAGTGGTCGGGGCTGGGACTGCCGGTCGGGACGAAGACGAGGTCCCGCTCTGGGTCCGCGGTGAACGTGGCCCATGCGTTTCCGCCGCCCGCCGCGATCCACTCCCCTTCCCCGTTCCAACCGCCCTCGCCTGCCAGCGGATCCCATGCCCAACGCAGCGATCCGGTGCGCACGTCGAAGGCGCGAACCACACCGCTCGGGGCATCCGCGTGGTGGCCATCGTAGATGCTCGAGCCGACGACCACGACATCACCGATGACGGTGGGTGGCGCCGAGACCTTGTATTGGTGACGGCGGCCCTCGATTCGTGCCACGCCGTCGCCGAGGTCGAGCCCGGAGCCGCCGGCGAAGTCGACGCACGGCACTCCGGTCTTCGCGTCGAGGGCGAAGAGGCGGGCATCGTAGACGGCGAGGAAGATGCGCGCAGAGCACGGCGTATTCGCACCCCCGTGGTCTTCTCGCCAATAGGAGAGCCCGCGCGAGGTGACCATGGTGTGGACCGCGTCGGACCGGTCGAGCCCCGGATCGAAGCTCCAGATCTCCTCCCCAGACTCGGCGTCGAGGGCGATGGCCCTGCTGTACGGCGTCACCACGTAGAGAAGCCCGTCCAGCATGATCGGCGTGGACTCGAACGCCGTGCCCGCCATGTGGCCTCCACGAGCGGCCACGTCGCCCGTGCGGTATGTCCAAGCGACTTCGAGCGCCCCGACGTTCTCCGGTGTGATGTCGGACAGAGGCGAGAAATGGCTACCGCCGACGCCGTCGGCAGTGGGCCAGTCGGCCATCGTGGCCCCTGGCGAATAGACCCGGGTCGCGGCGTCTACGAGCGGCGACACCAGCACGCCGAGAGCGCCCATGCCGAGGACGAGATTTGCGGTTAGGTCGAGCCGACGGATCCGTGACTTCGAGAGCACGTGAGCCTCCAGATGCGAGGTGCGCTTCTTCGGCTCTCACACTGCGATCGTGAGGGGGCGGCGCTCCGTACGTCAGGCGGCGGATTCGAGCGCGGCCGGTGACGCAGACGCGCCCGGCGCCATGCGTAGGCGCAGAGGAGGCGCTACGTAGTTGACGGGCGATCGCCGGCAGCCCGGCCGAAGCGATCATGCCTCACGGGACAGCCGATCCGCGTGAAGGCCAGATGTCCGCCGCTGTGGCTCGACTGCGCGCCCGCGGAGTGCGAGCGCGGTCAACGCCCGCAATCGTCTCCTCGGTCCGGCGGCGGGACACACCGAAGGCGCATCTGCTCGCCGCTCGCCCCTGCGGGGAGCCTCGCCGCTGCGAGTCCACTGGGGTTCAACCCCCGCAAGGCGGTGGCGAAGAAGCTGCGGCGTCGCCTCAGCTGCCCTGGGAAATCCGAGGGGGCGTGGCCGACGGGCCGCGGAGGTGGAACCCGAGGGCGGCGATCACGAGCGCCGTGGCGACCCCGAAGCCGAGGAGGTCGCGCTGGCCGTCCCAGGTCACCACCTGTCCGAGGAAGGCTATGCCCAGCACGAGAACCACGACCTTCACGAGCTTGTCCTCGAGGTCGCCGAGGTCGTCGACGATCAGCCACTGCGGCAGCGGCAGAGGGTGAAAGGAGAGCTGGTAGAGCCCTACGGCGATGAAGTAGAGCACCATCCCGATCAGGAAGGTGTCGACCGCGCCGATACCCGCGAGCAGTGGCGGCACCTCGGTGGCGTGTTCCCCCCCACCCAACCATTCGGCGATCACGGCATCCACGAGAGCGATCGTCTCGAGCACGCCGTACGCCATCAGCGCGGTGGCACCGACGAACGTCCCGATGACAGCGAGGCCGATCGAAAACCTGCTCATCGGGAGCAACCTCAGCAGCCGGCGCTCGTGGTGGGGCTCGGCTTCCGGCATTCTCGCAACCGGGCGCTCGGATTTCGTGAGACTGCGTCTCATGGAGGTGTCACCCGGAGCAGGAGCTCGCTCATCGATCGCGAGCTTCATGCCGCGCTTCACTGTGCCACCTAGCGCGAGATTGCCGCGAGCAGCGTCTCGCGGTTGGCCTCGAGGATCTGGCGCGCCGTCGTGCCGCGCCGACCCGTGAGATCCGTGAAATGCGTCGACAGCGTCTCGCTGGACGGCGGAGGCTCGGGGACCTGGGACAGCAGGTCGGGGGTGGCTTCGACGACATCGATCGGGACTCCGGTGATCTCACTCGCGATGCGCGCGATGTCGCGGCGCAGGGTCCGCTCCGGGCCCGTGATCTCGTAGATGCGATTCTCGTGGCCGGGTGACGTGAGCACCGCCGCCGCAGCGGCCGCGCAGTCCTCGCGCGTCACATAGGCCGCCCCCACCTCGTTGGGGTCGACGATCGCGCGGCCGGCGGCGACCATCTCGGCGGCCTCGCCCACGATCCGGTCGGCGTACCACTGATCCCGCAACGCCGTCCATGCGACACCGCTCGCGCGGAGCATCGCCTCGGTCAGGCGGTGGTCCGCCGCGATCGGCGACGTATTGCGCTCCGCATCCACGTAGGAGGTGTACACGATGTGCTGGACGCCGGCCGCGACGGCCGCGTCGATGGCGATCTGGTGGAGAGCCGCGCGCTCGGCGGCGACACGCGGATTGGGATTGCCGCGCGTGTTGAGGCTGATGAGCAGCATCTTGTCGCCGCCCTCGTACGCGGTTGCAAGCGACTCGGGCTGCGTGAAGTCTCCGAAGCGAGTGCTCGCGCCCATCCTCGCATATCGCTCCAGGGTCTCGGGCGTGCGGCTGACGAGGATCAGATTCGAAGGTTCGACGCCGCGGGCGAGCAGCTCCTCGACCGCCATCCCCCCGAGCTGCCCGGAGGCGCCCGAGACGATGATCTTCGGCACCGGCGACGGCTGGGCCTGCACGGACGCAGCGGCGATGGCGCCTAGGATGCCGATCGCGAGCGAGATTCGGACGATACGGGACATCATGTCGAGGCGAGCTCCATGTGGTGGTGCGAGGGAACGGGCCGACCGTCGGGCAAGGCGAGCCCGAAGCGGTGACGGGCCATGGCGCTCGCGCGCTCCAGGTTGGCGAGCATGAACGCAGCCGCGTCGGCGTAGGGCACCGACATCTGCGGAGTGAGTGAGGCGATCGCAGCGACCAGCTGTGTCTCTGGTACCGCGCCGATCGCCACCGCTGGTTCGACGGGCAAACGATCCACGGAGATCCTCAGTCTTTCAACACCCAAAGGCGCCGCGTCGACCATGGGTCCCGGGCAGAGCAAGCGCCAGTCGGCCAGCGCCGAGCGATTCAGGCGCTCGAAGTTGGCTCGGTGGGGCCAGTAGGTGCTGGCGATCGGAGCGATGTCCACGCCCCGGCGCCCCGACCGGTCGATGTCCAGGAGCGCCGCCCCGGCGAGAAACCACGAAACGGGTTGTTCGTTCGCGGGCAAGCGCTCGAGACTCGTCACGATCCGGTCCACGAGATCCACGAATCGTTGCTCGTCGCCCACGTGGCCGGCGCAGTTGATGAGGGCGTCGAACCCACGAATCATCTCCGGTGGAATCGGGTCCCTCAGATCGTGCACGTGGACGGAGATCGTACCCGGCGCCGGTTGCAGCGCAGCTGGATCTCGAACCACGGCCGCGACTTCATGCCCTGCCGCGAGTGCCTGGCGGAGGACGACACGTCCCAACCTCCCCGTTGCCCCGAGGACGATCAACCGAGCCATGAGCGCTCCATCGATTGGAGTGAACTTCCCGAGCCGAAAAGAAGCTGGCGGAAGCCGCGGTCTACGCTCATGGCACGGCGCGCCACCCGCCTGGCGAGATGCGCCACCGGCGCCTGTTATCACACCGGTCCTGCGCCGTATGTTGAGATCGCTCGCGGTGCGCCACCGTCCATTGGATCAGACCGTGCCGAACTCCACGCGCTCGCACCGAGTCGCTCCCACGTCTGAAACGGTGCTGGCACAGCTCGTGACCAACGTCATCGAGCTCGCCGTCCAGGACGGCGTGCATCGCGAGTTCCTCATCGAAGCGGCCGGGCTGCAGCACGTCGATCTCTCGGACGGCAGCGCACGTCTGCCCTACGCGCATCTGAACGCCGTGTGGCAGGTCGTCGCGCAAGCCGTCCGCGACCCCGACGTCGGTCTTCGTTGGTCGGCGGCCGCCCAACCCAGAGACCTGGGGCTCCCCGGGTATCTCATGAGCTTCAGCAGCACCCTGGGCGCGGCGCTCACGCGAGCCCAACGCTACAGCCGGATCATCCACGGGGCGCTCGACCTCCAGCTCCAAACGGGTCCTGACGGACGGGTGGCGGTGACGTTCGCGGATTCGGGCGGCGGCCGATGCGTCGAGGACTTCCGCCTCGGCTCGCTCGTGACGCTGTGCCGGCAGTTCACGCGCGCGCAGTTTTCTCCGCTCGAGGTCTCTTTCCGGTATCCCCGACCACCCAGCACGCTCGCCCACAGCAACCTCTTCGGATGTGATCTCCGGTTCGGCCGGCCCGTATCGCAGGTCGTGTTCACCGAGCGAGATCTCGCGCGGCCCATCCCGAGGAGTGACGAATCCCTCGCGGGTCACCTGAGCGCGCAGGCCGACACCGTGCTCCGCTCGCTAGTGGGCGGGACCACCACGCGCGATCGCGTTCGTGCGGTGGTGTGGGATACGATGTCGGAGGGCAAGCCCACGCTGCAACGGGTCGCGGCGGCCCTCGGGCTCGCGCCGCGGACGGTGCAGAGGCGCCTCGCGGAGGAAGGAACTTCCCTGCAACGGGAGGTCGAAGAGGTCCAGAAATCGGTGGCGGTCGCGGTTCTTCGTGACCGCGACCTTCCGGTCGAGGAGATCGCGTTCCTCCTCGGATACGAGGAGCCCAGCACGTTCTTCCGGGCGTTCAAGCGATGGACGGGGACGACCCCGCACCAATACCGCACCGCGAACTAGCGGACGCCCACCGATCGACTCCGCGACGTGATTCCGTAGCCTCTCGCTGCGAGGTCTAATGGCGATCCCGGTGTGTCGTGGCACGCCACTCCCCAGGCGTCGACTGCCATGACTGACCGATTCGCCCCACGCCAACTTCCGTCCTAGAAAGCGTGCCGCAACCGCAGCCGCCAAGCGGTACGCGTGAAGGACGAGGTCTGAAAGGCAACGCGACGAGCTCGAAAGTCTCAAACGAGACGATGAGCTCCCGCACCAACAGAAGGGCAGACAACAATGATCGAGACGTTGACCAGGAACTGGGGCTGGATCGCGCTACGGGGAGCCGTCGCGGTCGCCTTCGGTATCCTCACCGTGTTCTACCCGGGCATCACGCTCGCCAGCCTGGTGATCCTCTTCGGGGCATTCGCCTTCACGGACGGAACGTTCACGGTGATCTCCGCCGTGGCGAACCGAAAAGGTCAGCCGAGATGGGTGGCGCTCCTCCTGAGCGGACTGGTCGGAATCGCTGCGGGCGTCGTCACCTTCTTCTGGCCCGGGATCACCGGCATCGCGCTGCTCGCGATCATCGCGTCGTGGGCGATTGTCACGGGAATCATCGAGATGGTCGTGGCAGTCCGTCTGCGGAAGGAGATCGAGGGAGAGTGGCTGCTCGGCATCGCCGGTCTGCTGGCGATCGTCTTCGGGGTTTTCATGGTCCTGGACCCAGGAGCCGGAGCCTTGGCGGTGGCGCTCTACATCGGCGCCTACGCCTTCATCTCGGGAGTCATGATGATCGCGCTCGGATTCCGTCTGCGCAGCTGGGGGCGTGAGCACCCGGTGTCGCAGCCAGCCTAATCGCCCATGCCGCGTGACGAGGAGGCCCGGCCCGCGCGAGCGGGCCGGGCGTCTACCGTGGTGGTCCGTCCGTCCAAGGGCGCGGCCCCGCAAGGAACGGTGCTGGCGCGGGCCGTGGCGCGGATCGTCGATGTGGGCCTCATGGCCGGGGTCTCCCGACAGGCGCTCCTGGCTGCGGCGGGGGTCACGGACGAGGAACTCGGTGACCCCGACGCGCGCCTTCCCGTGGCCACCGAGATCGCCCTTTGGCAGCTGATCGCCGAGCACACCTCCGATCCGGGATTCGCCATCCAGGCCGGAGCGGCCTTCCGAATTCGCGCTGCGGGGCTCCTCGGGTATGTGGCATTGTTCAGCGCCACGTTGGGCGATGCCCTGCGACGCGTGCAACGCTACGGTCGAGTGTTGACGGCTGCCGTGGAGTTCAGGCTTCACGAGGGGCTCCCCGAGCTCGTGCTGGCCACGGAGCAGCCCGTGGGCGGTCGCGCGCAGGCTATCGCGCAGACGTATCGGCTCGCGGCGGTCCTCCAAGCGTGCCGAGAGCTGAGCGGCGTCGCGCTGGTCCCGAGCGAGGTCTGTTTCACATATCCGCAACCACCGGACACCGCGGCGCATCGCGCCCACTTCCGTTGTCCGCTCCGCTTCGATGCACCGCGAGCGTGCCTTCTCCTGCGCGCGTCGGATCTCGCACTCCCGATCCCCAAGGCTGACGAGACGCTCGCGGGTTACCTCAGTGAGTACGCCGAACAGGTGCTCCAATCACTCACCGACGCATCGACGACTCTGGGGACGGTACGTGCCGCGATCTGGTCGTTGCTCGGCAGCGAAGCCCCTTCCCTGGAGCGAGTCGCTGCCGCGTCCGACATGTCATCCCGCACCTTACAGCGCCGCCTCGCCGAAGAAGGCACATCGCTCACGAAGGAAATCGAGGAAGTCCGTAAGGTCTTTGCGAAGGCCGCGCTCCTAGACCCTGGGATCACCATCGAGGAGATCTCGTTGCTCCTCGGATACGCCGAGCCGAGCACCTTCTATCGCTCCTTCAAGCGCTGGACGGGCACGACGCCGCGCCGCTTCCGCGAACGAGCAGCGTAACGAGGGCGCGAGCGCGTCGCGCATTCGAGGCGGCGCCGATTCCCAGTCTCGTGGCGCGCAGCGTCATTGTTCGGCGCACCGGTCCCCACGAGCCTCCATCCTCGCGCGGAACATGACCGGTACGGTAGCAGATTGAACTCGCACCCAGCGTCGCACGGCACAACGCACCAGTTCGCGAGAGCGACCGTGCCGGAGCTACCACGTCGGCGCTCGCCCGACCCATGACGGACTCTATGAGCTTTCTGACACTCGCGCGCAGACTGCTGGAGGACCGGCGCCTGACACTGCGCGAGCGTCTTCAGCGACTCGTCGACATCACACCGTGGGTGCTGAATCATGGCGACGTCGCGGAGGTGGGCGTCTTCTTCGAGCAGCTGCCGGTAACGACCGCCGGGTTCCGCGAGACGCCTTGGATGCTCGGCGCGGCAATTCCCTCGCATTCGGGAGCGACAGGGCGTTTGTGTATCGCGTTGTCCGAAAGCCCCGGCGGCCCAGATATGGATCCGTTTTCGCCAGCTGAGCGACAGCTCGTGGAAGTGCTCGCCCAGATCGTTTCCGAAGCGATCGAGCGCGACGAAGCCAGCGAAGCGGAAGTGGCGCTCACTGTCCGTGATACAACTGCGCATACCCTCGCCCGGGTATCGGATCGGCCCCATTCCGGACCGGCGCTCCGCGATCAGCTCGGGTCCGAGTATCTCCACCGGCTCCTCTCGGCCGTGCCCAGCATGGCGTATCGACGGCTCGCGGACTCCCGTTGGACGCTCCAGTTCGCAAGCCTCGGATGTCGTGCCGTCACCGGCTTCGATCCCCACGACCTCATGGGAAGCGGGCTCCTCTCGTACGCTGATCTGATCAAGGGACGTGACCGAATCAGGGTCCAGCCGCAGGTGCACGAAGCGGTCCTCCGGGGCAAAGCCTTTCAGGCCACGTATACCATCAGGCGCGTCGACGGTACGGAGCGAAGCGTGCTGGACCTCGGGTGGCCGTCTCAAAGCGAGGACGATGGGGGTGCGACTGTGGAGGGCCTCGTCATCGATGTGACCGAGGCACTCCACGATGCACGTGTCGGCGCCGGCCCGGAGGAGTGAGTCGCTCGTCCGCGGAGGACTACTGGGCTTCAATCAACCTGACACGGTCGTCTAGCCGCCTCGAGCTGTCCGCCTGCTTGCGCGACCGCGCTTCACTTGAACATCAGGTTGGCGAGCAGGCACAGGTCGTAGACCGCGAGTCCGGTCGACAAAACGGTGAGCGCCAAGACCCAGCCCGCAGACAGAAAATCGGGTCTTCGAACTGCTTTGGCGTGGCTGACCCTCGCCGCAGAAAAATTGCGGCTCTTCATGGCAGCAGTGCCACGGCGGTAGTCGGGTGCGATCGCTCTCATGTCACGTCTCGCATGCGAACGGAAGGCGGCGTGTATCCGTCCTCCTTCACTCTGGCGTAGCTGAGCGCCGCGCGCGCCACGCGGTGCACCATGTTCTCGTCATGCTCGGCGCGGCGCGTGGTGACCACGTCCATGAGCAGCAGCGCCTGGCGCAGGAACGCGAGCAGGATGAGGATCAGCACCATCGCCACGGCCACGCGATCGGGAACATGGCCCAGGTTGATGCTGATGCCGGCGACTCCGAGGGCAACGAACATCGGCAGCAGTGGCGCCACGCGCGACGGAAGTGAAGCCCAAGGCGACCATGCCGGTCCCGTATGCTCCCGCCCATCCGATGCCAATGCGCCGAGTGCGATCCCGAGAAAGCCCGCGAACCACCCGACGTCGAGCAGGTTACCGGTGGTGTACTCCTTGACCTGAACCACATAGGCGAACGTGCTGTCGGCGATCACCAACGCGATCAAACCGGCAAGCAGGCACCAGAGTCCCAACCGTTCCGCCGTTCCCATGCGTCTCAGCGCGAGCAGCACGAAGAAACCGATGATGATGTCGCCGACCGGGTACGCGAGGGTTACGACGCCGCCCAACGTGGTGAGGTCGCTTTCACGCCAGAGCGGGCCCAGGACTGCCGTCCAGCTCAGGAAGAGCAGTGCGACGGCGATCGAAAGGCTGTCGACGAGCGCCCGCGCTCTTCGCACTCCGCTGCCGCGTAACCCTGGGTGGAAGAGCAGCGCGCCCACGGCCAACGGGATGAACGTCAGGTAGCCGACGTCGGCCCATGAGGGAATGGGTGGCCCTCCCGTCCCGGCGAGGTCGTAGGCGGTCCAGATCACTTCGCCGGTCATCCACGCGCCACACGCTGCTGCGAGGAGCCACCATGACACACGGTACCGGGCCTGGTGTTGACGCCCGGCACGGACACACGTCAGGCACGCGAGGAAGGACGCCCCAACGGTGCCGACGTCCGAGACGTAGAGCGAAATGGTCTCGCCGCCGATCTGCCAGGCGAGCCATGCGGCCAGTATCGCCGTTGCCAACACGGCAGCGCCGGCGGCGACCGGGAACAGGCGCCGTTGCGCAGCCTGGGGATCGACGGCCGGCAGCGGGAAGGGCCGTGCATGCCCGCGTTTGCTGCTCATCGGCGTGAGTGAACCTCGGTAGGACGGAAGTCGCAGTGGTGTGCCGGCGCGCGTAATGCCCCTAAGGTGACGCGTGAGGACCGGCGCGGCAGTCGGGAAAAGCGTTCGACGATTGGGAGAGAACACCTGACCGAACTGTCGGAATAACTCCGACGTATCCGGTTGGAGCCCTGTAGGACGCGCCGCCCCGACGTCGCCATGTCCGCGCTGGCGCATGGGGCGACGGCGCCGTGGGCCGCGCGCGCTCTCCGCAGGCGCGAGAACGGCTGAGCGCCGAGCTCACTCGGGGGATCGAGATGGCCGCTTTGGCCCCCTCGGTGCATCGTCCGCGTCACGGTGTTGCGCGACAACTGCTTCGATGTTCTCACGCGATGCTCGCTGTCGCGTGGACCCAACCCGCGTTGCGCACCTTATAAGCTCATGGTGCGATCTCGCATTCCTCCAACCCTGCCTCACCCTTGCCCTTACGGGGACATCACGTGCACCTGTCGCGCTCGGTGCGTCCCGGCTCTTGCTGCTGATAAGGTGCCGCTGCGTGCGTGTGACAACACTCTCTTCGGGTCACGATGGCATCCCCGTTGCTGCGTGCATTGGCCAAATGACGCTCGCCAACCAAGAGAGGTGAACACCATGAGACGAGCCATCCTCACCACACTCGCAGCGTTCGCATTCGCCCTGACGGGTGGTACGCTGCACGCTCAGACGCAGCAGCAACAGCAGCAGCGTCAGACGATGTCCTTCAGCAACATCGATCAGGACAACAACGGCCAGGTATCGAAGGACGAGTTCTACGGTTATGTCGGGGACGCCGGTGTGTACGGTGACCTGGACACCGACCGCGACGGGTTCATCGACAGCGACGAGCTCGATGCGATCGGGTTCGAGCAGGGCTTCGCGGACTTCGATCTCTGGGACGCCGACCAGAACGACCATCTCGACGCCACCGAGTTCTACGACGGCGTCTACGAGGGGTTCGACGGGGACGAGTCGGGCCACTGGGACGGCACCGAGTGGGACGACGCAGGCGACGCCGGGATCTTCGACATCTGAGCATGTGGTCCACGGCCCGGGAGACCCGCGCGGGCGCCCGAGGTCGCAGTCAGCGACCTCGGGCGTTCGTATTCCCGCCGATGTCGCGAGCAAAGCGCAATCGATGGGGTCGAGATGGAGGCGGCAGGAGTGACCTCGGCCTTCGGCCGCCGTCGTCTCCTCGGTACGCGGAGAGCCTTAAGACGAACAGCTCTGCTCGTCGGCCCGCCCCCGCTGGGCGGGTTCGCCTCCCGCCGCTCGAGCTCTCGGGGCCGAAAAACGAAGAAGCCCGAGCCGATCTTCTCGGCCCGGGCTTCCCTCATGGACCCGGACGCAACATAGTCGAACCGTGGCTTCCCTGCCCTTCCAGGTCGCGTTGGTGGACACCGTCGAGCGCCCGGTGTTCCAGAGGATTGCCGCCAAGGCCCTCCAACTCCGCGAGCTGGGCCTAAGCAACCGGGTGATCGCCCGGCGGCTTGGCGTCACGGACAAGACGGTGGCGAAGGGGATTGGGTGGCTCGCAGGCACTTCTCCTTGACCTAGCCGACCCCGATGATAGACGATCTCTGTCACGATGAAGAAGAAACCGGACGTTTGGACGCTCACCCAGGCTGCCCGGGTCCTGGGAGAGCCGCAACATCGCCTCATCTATTTGTGCGAGAAGGGCGTCATCGAGCCGGACTTCCAAGACGCGAAAGGGCGCGGCAGTAGCCGGCGATTCTCGGCTCGCAATCTTCTCGAGTTTGCGATCGCTCTTCGGCTTCGGGAGCTGGATATCAGCGTGACGTTCGTGGGGGCTGTTATCCACGTGCTTCGTGCATTTGAGCGCAGCGTTTCGAAGCAGATGTCGCACTTCAAGCTTCCCGACAGTCTACGGAACTCCAATGCCCCCGACTTTCGGATCGTCATAGCAGACGGTGGACGGCTCTACTTCACGCTGGCCGGTGCTCGGGGTCAGGTGCGTATCTTCGGCGGTATCGCGCTTCAAGATGCGGCGAGGCCGAGTGCGCGAGCTCTCGAGCGCGCCCTCGGCAAAGGCCGCCCCGCTCCAAGACGATCTCCGGCAGAGGGCCTCGGGGGGGCCGAGGGCAGTCGCTTTCTCCGACTCGAGCTCAGTGTCACGGAGCTAGCATGCGAGCTCGTGCTGGAAGGATCCTGATTTCGCTGTTTCCTGGCAGCGCTGCACCGCGGGCCCCTCAATGGCCCAAGCGGGGCAGCGTTACCAAGTCCGCCGATGATGGCATCAAGGCCGGTTCATCCGACCTGAACTCCGGCATTACAGAACGCGCCGGAGTGTTCGAGCTCGACGATGGCTGAGCCCCCGCAGGGTGTTCGATCCGTTTGCCCGACTCTCGCGACGACGTTCGGGTCAGGCGTTTCGAAAATTCGGTCGCCGGCGTAAATCTAGCGAGGAGGGCGAGAATCAAGCGGCGTGAGGAGGCCATTATGAGTATTCCCTGGAACCACGACCTCGATCGACAGCTCGAGCGCGCAAGGGAGTCAGGAAAGCCGATCCTCCTGGATTTCAGCGCCGCTCCGATGTGAGCGGGTTGTGCTCGGCTGGATGCCGAGGTGTGGCCCCACCGTCGGGTGGTCGGGCTGGTGACGCACGAGT
Source organism: Gemmatimonadales bacterium (assembly GCA_050181335.1). GTDB lineage: Bacteria > Gemmatimonadota > Gemmatimonadetes > Longimicrobiales > Gaopeijiaceae > UBA2982. Next base: position 147,825 of record JBFXDG010000007.1, read on the forward strand.
TCATTCCCGTGCGCGTGCATGTGCGCGACCACGCCGCGGAGTTCCGCCGGTTAGGGGACCGATACGACGCGAAGTGGACGCCGATGATTCTTGTGCTCGATGCGTCGGGCGAAGAGCGCTATCGAGTGGAGGGATTCCTCCCCGTCGATGAGTTGGTTCCCCATCTCGAGTTCGGTCTGGGCCGGGTTGCGTTCTCGCGAGGCGACTTCGCGGACGCCGAGAGTCGCTTTCGTCGCGTGGTAGCGGATGCTCCCAATGCCGACGTCGCGCCCGAGGCGCTCTATTGGGCAGGCGTCGCCCGCTACAAGGCCACCGACGATGGCACCGCGCTGAAGGAGACCGCGGCAGCTTTCCGCGATCGCTATCAGGAGAGTCCGTGGGCGAAGAAGGCATCAGTCTGGAGCTGATGCTCGTTCTCCAGGCTTGCCTGTAGCGCGCGGCTCCACCGGTTTCCGCCGGGCAAGTACGGCATCGCCTCTCCAAGAGGATGGTTGCGCATCGCCTAGCGCCTCCGACCCGAGCTTTACACCGCTGTATATCCGCCGTCGACGAGATAGTAGCCGCCGGTCATGAAAGAGGCCTCGTCCGAAAGGAGGAAGCACACCAGCGGCGCCACCTCTTCCCCTCGGCCGAGCCGACCGAGCGGATGGCGAGCGACGAGGGCCTTCCGGAACTCGTCGGGCAGCCCCGCGAGCAGCGGCGTGTCGATATAGGCAGGGCCCACACAGTTGATGCGGAGCCCCTGGGGCCCGTACTCCGCGGCGGCGTTCTTGGTGAGCCCCACGACACCGTGCTTCGCAGCCGTGTACGCACCGTTGCCGATGGCCGCGACGGCGCCATGAATCGACGCCATGTTGACGATCGCACACTCGCGAGCGCCAGCCTCGAGCATGGCCGGGATCTGATAACGCATACCGTAGAGCACGCCGTTGAGGTTGATGTCGATAACGCGATCCCAGTCCGCGAGATCGGTCTTGCCGGCCGGCGCCTGGGCACCGCCAATCCCGGCGTTGTTGACGGCGTAATGCAGCGTGCCGTACGTCCGTAGCGCGTGCTCGACGACCTTTTCGGAGTCCGACGGCTTGCCCGTGTCCTGGCGCACCGCGCTGGCCGTGCCGCCCGCCTTCGCGATCTCGCTCGTGACACGTTCCGCCGCCTCCAGCTTGATGTCGGATAGGACCACCTTCGCGCCCCGCTCAGCGAGCGCTTTGCCGATCGCCTCACCGAGGCCCGAGCCACCACCCGGCACGAGCGCGACCTTGCCGTCGAACCCAGCCATGTGGCCTCCTTCCTGGAGCGGACCCCGCGACCGAAGGCAAGGCGCCTCACGCGTCGCCACATCGAGTCGGGATAATACGCTTCCGTGCACGACCGGGCACGCCGCCGAAAAGCACTACCGTTCAGGTCGCGGTAGGTAGGGACCAGCCGCGCCACATCGCCATGACACGGATTCCGAAGCAAAGGACTGCGCCGAGGATGGTCGTCGCGGCCGGAGGAAGCTCGAGCGGGTGGCCGACGACGACCACGGCGGCTCCAGCGAGAGCGGCCAGGGCATACAAGTCCTCGCGCAGTACCGTGGGGATCTCACGCGCAAGGATGTCTCGTAGCATCCCCCCGCCGATACCCGTCAGCGTTCCGAGCAGGGCCGCGATGAGCGGATTGAGTCCAAACGTGAGCGCCTTCTGTGCACCGGAGACGGCGAACAATGCTAGGCCCGCGGCGTCGAAGACGAGGAATGGGGTCCGGAGACGTTCCAATCGCGGATGCCAGAAGAAGATGATCACGCCGGCGAGGAGTGAGACCGCGACGTAATGCCAACCGCCGAGCGCGGCAGGAGGAACCACACCGATCAGGACGTCACGGAGCATTCCGCCCGCGTTTCCGGCGACGAAGGCCAGGACGCATACTCCGAAGATGTCGAGACGGTGCTTCACGCCCACCGCGGCGCCGCTCACGGCGAACACGGCGGTGCCGAGCAGGTCGAGCGCCAGCAGGAGACTGCCGAGCTCGACGTACTCGCCCACTATTGCGATCCGCTACCGGGGAGCGTCGTGATGGCCCGGGGATCCACGTCAGGAAGCATCGAGCCGCACTGGGCTCGTGAATCCATCCGGCTTCACGGTCAGGACGGAACATGGAAGCTTCCTGAGGATTCGCTCGGCCGTGTTGCCCAGCAGCATGCCCGCGATACCTGCCCGGGCCACGGTGCCCATCACCACCAGGTCGATGCCTTCGGCTACGACGAAATCGGGGATGACCACGTCGGGCTCCCCTCTGCGCAGGACCGGGGGCGTCCCCATGAGCCGTCCATCGAAGGCCCGCTCGAGGCGCGCCAAGTCCGCGTCCGCGCGAGCACGAGCGCTTTCCACGTAGGCCGCCATCTGTTCGTCGGTGGAATGGCCGCGCATGGTCTTTTCGGCGAACGGCATCCACGCGTGTAAGATCCGCGTCGAGCGAGCCTCGAGGTACCGGGCCATTCGCAGCGCCGCCTCGACGATCTTCGTGTTCAGTGCATCCTCATGCGCATCCTCGGTGCTGGCGTTTACGGCGGCGACGATTCGCGGCTGCGGAGCTGGAGCCCCGTGCCGAACCAGAAGCACTGGACACGGACACTGGCGTAGCAGCTCCATGTCCACGACGCCAAACTGCTTCGGACCCGCCGCGCTGAGATCACGAGCGTGCGACCGAATGAGTAAGTCATGCTTGGCGCGCAGCACTTCCTGAATCAGAACCGTCGCCGGCCGACCGATCAGGAGCTTCGACTCGGCCGGAGCACCCCTGACGGCGTTCGCGATGTTCGCAAGGCGCTGCCGCAGTTCGCCCACGACCTCCTCGAGCCTCGCGTAATGGGTGGCGTGCGGCGGAACCGTCGCGACGTGCGCGACCGTGAGCCGCGCACCGGAACGCATGGCGAGCTGGACGGCCCTTTCGAGCGCGGGATGAGCCGTGGCGGTCGCGTCGACGTCCACGAGAATGTTCTCGAGCGGATTCATGATCTCAGTTTGTGACGAAGGCGTCCCCCCCGCCATCCGCCTGGGTGTGTTGGTGCAGACCCGTGCGTCAGCCTAGGTTGCTCGCCCGACGGGGTAGCGACATCCTCGATCGAACGCGGGCAGCAGGTGCTCAGGCCACTCATCGGGAGACGGTAGGATGAAGCGCAGAGGCTTCGGGGTTCTCATCGCAACCGACGGGTCCCCCTCGGCACGCGCGGCCGTCTCCACCGCGGCGCGCTTTCCGTGGCCCGAGGACACCGAGACGACGGGCCTGCTCGTCCGGCGCATCTACGCGGAGTACGGATCCGCCATGTCGGCCCTGGAGGAGGCGGAGGAGGTCACCGCGGAAAAGGCGCGCGCGACGCTGAGGAAACGTTGGCCGGCGGCTCAGGTGGAAATCGTGAGCGGGCTGCCCGTGGACACGATTCTGAGCGAAGCCCAACGCCTGCGGACCGACGTGATCGTCATGGGTTGGCGGGGTCATAGCGCGATTCGGCGAGTCGTGGCCGGCAGCGTGTCCCGGGGAGTGGTGCGGAGCGCGCGATGCTCCGTACTCGTGGTGAGGCGCGCTCCGACGGAGCTGGATCGAATCGTGATCGGCTTCGACGGGTCCGCGCACGCCCAGCGCGCCGTGGACCTGGTGGCGAAGCTCTCTCCTCCCCGAGGCGGTCGCGTGACGCTGCTGACCGTCGCTGACATCATTCGAGACCCTCCGTCCCACGCCCTGCTTCCGAGCCGGAAGCGGGCGGCAGTCGCCAGGGATGTCCGGCGTAGCAACGACGAGAGCGTCAAGATCGCGCGCCGAGCTCTGCTGGCACCCGCCCGCGCGCTCACCGCGGCCGGCTGGAAGGTGGAAGCGACGGTGACCACCGGCGCGCCTCTCGAGGACCTGCTCAAGGTGGTCGGCGACGGGCGCGCGCACGTGCTGGCGGTAGGAGCGCGCGGCACGGGAGGCGTCAAGCAACTGCTGGTCGGAAGCGTCGCCGACGGTGCGCTCGACCGAAGCCCGGTGCCCGTCCTGATCGCGCGCTGAGCGGAACACGAGGGCGGCGCTTCATTCGACGTCGATCGGCGCCGTCGCGAAGAGGACGTTCAGCCCCTCCACCATGGTTGGATGGGTGAGGATGGCGTCGCGGAGCGCCGTGTAAGGCGTCCCGGCGAGCATTGCCATCTGAACCACGGCGATCACCTCGCCGGCGCCGTGGCCGAGCATGGTGAATCCGAGGATCCGGTCGCTGGATCCGTCGAGCACGGCCTTCATGAAGCCGCGCGTCTCGCCGATCGCGCGCGCCCTCAGCACCGACGACATCGGGAGACGCTGCACGCGCGCGGGAGTCCCCATGCGCCGCGCATCGGCTTCGCTCAGCCCGACGCGCCCCAGCTCGGGGTCCGTGAACACGCAGTAGGGAATCAGTCGGTCACGAGTGGTCCGTTCGATTCCCGCGAGGCCGTCTCGGACGACGCGGAAGTCGTCGAATGCGGCGTGGGTGAACTGCGGGCTGCCCGCACATTCGCCCATCGCCCACACCCGTTCAGCTCGGGTGCGCAGGTGTTCGTCCACCATCACGTAGCCGCGCGGGTCGAGCTCGATTCCGGCGAGCTCAAGGCCGATGCCTTCGGTGTTCGGCTTGCGTCCCGCCGCGACGAGTAGATCGGAGCCTTCGATCGCGCGCTCGCCTGGCCCGCTGCCGAGCACGAGCGTCACCCCGTTCCCTGAGCGTCCCTGGACGGCGCGAACCTCGGCGCCCAGAACCACATCGACACCTTCGGCCGCCAACATCTCGCGCACCGCCTCGGCGACGTCCGCGTCCTCGCGCCCGAGGAGCTGCGACCCGAGCTCCACGACGGTGACCCGGCTCCCGAAACGTCGGAACGCCTGCGCGAGCTCGACGCCCACATAGCCGCCGCCCAGCACGAGCAGGTGCGGGGGCAGACGGTCGAGCTCGAGTGCTTCCACGTGCGTCATCGGGACGGCCGCGGCGAGACCGGGGATGTCAGGGATGGCGGCGCGGGTACCGAGGTTCAGGAACACTCGCTCGGCTCCGACGATTCGAGTGCCGCCCGCGGCGAGTCGAATCTCGAGCGTGCGCGGCGCTGTGAAACGACCTTCGCCCAGCACGAATTCGATGCCGGGGGCAGCGAAGCGCTTCTCGTGAATCTCGATCATTCCCGCCACCATGGTTCGCTTGCGCCGCAGCACGACCTCCATGTCGGTGGGCGCGGGTGGCACGTGCACGCCGTATTCGGCTGCGCGCCGGGTGAGGTGAACGACCTGCGCGGTCCGGATGACGTTCTTGCTGGGAAGACACGCGACGTTGGGACACGCCCCCCCGATCAGCGCGCGCTCCACCACCAGCACGGGGCGGCCTTGCTTGGCCAGCTCCCAAGCGATGTACTTACCCGCCTCCCCGCCACCGAGGACCAGGTTCTCGACGTTCTCAAACGGTCCGCTCACGCGACCTCTCGGCGGTGTCGGCCGTCTGGACGCGAGTCGAAGTCGGAGGCTCGGTGTTGAGGGGGCGTCCTCCTTCGGTCTCCCAGCGTTCGAGGGCGGCCCGATCCGAAGAAACCCTGACGCGCGTCGACTTCGAGCCGGGCTCGGCGGAGGTCGATGTCATACGCGGTTCCTAGTCCGTGGCGACTTCGCCGTCCACGTGGCCCACCGAGAGAAAGTCCACGGACGAGAAGCTAGCGGGCGCGCCGTCACCCCGCGATCCGCTGCCTCGGCGCGGGACTGGCAGCCTCCGTCTACGGGATCGGCGCGGTCAAAGACGACGCTCGCGCCAACAGGCGACACCACAGCGGCTTTGCTGCAACCTCCTCGGCCGTCAATCGCGAACGGGTGAAGTCGGCCTCGAGCATCCGCTCAACGTCGGTCACGAAGTCGGAATCCCGGATCACGCTGGTCCGGTCAACCGGCTGCCAGTGGGAACAACCGTGAATAGCAACATGCGCACCGGCTCGCCGGGAATCGCAGAGCTGAACGTCGAGTGGAGCGACCCGACGGGCTCGAAGAACGTGCTTCCGGATGGGACTACCTGATCGGGTTCGCGATTGACCCCGAACCTCGTGGATCCGTCTGAGATGTATCCCAGGATGAAACCTGGGTGACTGTGCTCCGGCAAGGAAACGTCCGCCGCGATGGCGAACTCGATGAGCACCGCCTCGAATCCCTCGAAGTCGCCAGTCAACGCGTATCGCCTTACCGCGGGGCCACCGCCAGGATACGGGGCAAGCGCACCTCCTCTCGAGCTCCGACCAGCCGTATCCTAGGGACCCCCCTCCGGTAATTGAGGGCAAGCGGATGCCACGGCCTTCGGGCACCCACTCGATCACCACACTCGTCCGGAGCGACGCGATGCGCAGCCTACAGCCTCACGCCACACGATGGATTCTCACGATCTGCTGTCTCGCGCAGCTGCGCATCGGGGATCCGGCGAGCGCGCAGCAGCCGACGACCCGACAATGGCAATACGGGGCCGGTCCCGGAGGACAAGGCTGCCAGCTCACGTTGGTCGAGGTACCCACGCCACAACCAGGCCCTGGAGAGATCCAGGTACGAGTCCGAGCGACGTCCTTGAACGGACACGATCCAGGTTATCTGGGCCGCACCTGCGGGCCGGCGGGGCCGGACGGTCAGGTGGCGCTTGCCGATGGAGCCGGCGAGGTCATCGCCGTCGGACCCGGCGTCTCGCGGTTCCAGGTCGGTGACCGGGTGGTGGGCGCCTTCTTCGCCGAGCACTGGATCGATGGCCGCCGTCTTCCGGAGGCGATGGGCCGCTACCGCGGAAACCCGGGACCGGGCATGCTGTCGGAGATCGTGGTCGGCAGCGAGCAAGGCTTCGTCCGAGTGCCGGTTCATCTTTCGTTCGAAGAGGCAGCGACGCTCCCGACGGCCGCGGTGACGGCATGGGTGAGCCTGTTCGAGCACGGCGACCTGCAGCCGAACGACTACGTGTTGCTCGAGGGGACGGGTGGAGTGTCCAGCTTCGGGCTGCTCTTCTCCGCTGCAGCCGGCGCGCGGCCGATCATCATTAGCTCCAGTGATGAAAAGCTCGCACGAGCACGCCAGCTAGGTGCGGTCGGAACATTGAACTATCGGTCGACCCCGGAGTGGGAGGAGGAGGTTCTCGCTCTCACCAGCAGCGCCGGCGTTCAGCACGTGATCGAGGTCGGCGGTGTGGATACCCGTGATCGAGCCCTCGCGGTTCTCTCGGTCGGAGGTCACATGGCGCTCGTGGGTAGTCTCTCCGGTTCTGCCGGGCCCATTCCGACCCGGGGCCTCTCGAGCAGGGACATACGAATCACGTCCTTCTTCGTCGGCTCACGTGCTGACTTCGAGCGGATGAACCGTTTCATCGAGGGTCATCAGATCCGGCCGATCATCGATCGCGTGTTCGAGTTCGAGGCAGCCCCCGAAGCGTTCGATTTCATCGAGAACGGCGACTTCATGGGAAAACTGGTCATCCGGCTGTAGGCGCCGGCTACGGGGAGCCGACCCGCATGAGGGGGATCGACACTCGCGTGTTCTCCCATGCAATGATCAGGTCGACCGATCGTCTACTGGATCGGCGCGGTCAAATACGACGCTCGCGCCAAGAGGCGAAACCACAGCGGCCTTGCTGCGACCTCCTCGGCCGTCATCAATCGCGAACGGGCGAAGTCGGCCTCGAACATCCGCTCCACGTCGGTCACGAAGTCGGAATCCTGGATCAATGCCGTGACCTCGAAATTGAGCCGGAACGACCGGTTGTCGAGGTTGGCGGTGCCCACGCCCCCGAGACGGTCGTCGACCAGGAACACCTTCTGGTGGTTGAACCCAGGGAGGTAGCGGTGGATCTCCACCCCGGAGTCGATCAGCTCATCGACGAAGGCCCAGGTCGAGTAGTAGACCAAGCGCGAGTCGGGCACGTCGGGAATGATCACCCGGACGTCGACGCCCCTCTTCTCGGCCAGATGCATGGCCGAGAGCACGCCGTGGTCGGGAACGAAGTAAGGGCTCGAGATCCAGATGCGGTTCTGCGCGGCGTGGATCGCCTGCTGGTACATCAGGCTCGCGGTCTCGAGGCGATCCGCCGGTCCGGTCGGCAGAATCAGCACCACCGCATCGCCGTCGGCGGACGGTCGCGCGCGCCAGGACACGCCGATCGCTTCTTCCTGCGCCCACCACCAGTCCTCGACGAAAGACAACTGCAACTCCAGCACCGCCGGCCCCTCGACGCGCACGTGCGTATCGCGCCAGTTGGGGAAGTCCGGGTCGAGGCCCAAGTACTCGTCGCCGACATTGTGCCCGCCGACCCAGCCGACGCTTCCGTCGACGACGACGATCTTGCGGTGGTTGCGGAAGTTGAGCTGGAAGCGGTTACCGCGCCCGCGGGTCGATTGAAACGCGCTCACCCGCACTCCGGCTTCCTCCAGCCGCCGCAGATAGGCGCGGGGCAGACCCTGGCTGCCGATTTCGTCGTAGAGAAACCATACGTCGACTCCCGCCCCCGCGCGCTCGACGAGCGCATCCGCAACCCGACGTCCGAGATCGTCGGCGCGGACGATGTAGAACTGGAACAGGATGTAGTCGCGTGCCTCTGCGATCCCGGCGAGCATGTCGGCGAAGGTGGCTTCCCCGTCGACCAGCAGCTCGACCGCGTTGCCTCCGAGGTACGGCAATTCGGCCAGGTTCTGCCCAGCCAGCGCGGGACCGGAGGAGCCGACGTCTGCCACGAATCGAGCCGCCTCGGCGATCGCCGTCTGCGCCTCGTCGTCGAAGAGGTTCTCGACGTTCTCGCGCGCGCGCACGTAACCGTTGAACCTGTTCCGGCCAAACACCCAGTAGGCCGGAACCGCCAACACCGGCATGGTATTCAGCGACACGATCCACGCGATCGTCCCCTGCGGAGTGCGCGTGCTCATCAGCGCGTTGATCGACGAGACGAAGCCGAGGCATTGGGCTACGACTAGCGTCCACACAATGATGCGGCTGCGTCGCCAGTGGCGAACTCGGTCGAGCCCGCGCCGACCGAGTTGGCGGGCCCGAAGGCCCACCGCGGCCCACCAGGTCATGCGTGTCCGATCATGGCTGCCGAGGTCCGGTCCGCGAAGGCGACGACGTCGTCCACTGCCGAGGCCCGCCGTCCCGGTTCAGTGGCTCTGGCGCTGCGCGGCGGTCAGCGCGGTCTGCACCATCAGGAACTCCGCGATGTTCTCCCTGGTGACCATGCCGACCAGGGCTCCCTGCTCGATGACCGGGACGGCAGACAGCGCGCCCTCCTGCAGCTTCTGGAACGTTTGCTCCAGAAAAGCGCCCGCCTCGACGGGCGTCGCATCTCTTCGCATCGCGCGTGCGATGGGCGCTCGGGGCCCGTCCGTCTGCAGGCCGGTCACGAGCTCGCTGCGGCCCAGGACTCCGACGACTTCGCCGTCCTCGAGCACCGGGAAGTCTTGCTGAGCTCCGCTGAGCAGAAGGTCCACCGCTCGGCTCAGCGGCTCGCCGGCATCCACCGTGCCGAAGCGCGTCACCATCACATCACGCACCGTACGCCCCTCCAGCGTGACTTGAACCTGAACCGCTTGTGCTTCGGCCTCCGCGCCCATGTAGACGAAGAGCGCGATGAACAGCAGGAAGGGATTATAGGCGAGGCCCAGAAAACCGAACAGAAACGCCATGAGCTGTCCGACGTTGGCGGCCGTTCGCGTCGCGCGGGCGTACTCCATGCGTCCGGCGAGCAACGCGCGCAGGACCCTGCCGCCATCCATCGGGAACGCCGGCAGGAGATTGAAGGCGACCAGCGTGACGTTCACCCACATGAGCTTGGAGAGAAGGTCGCCGCCCACCACACGCAGATCCTCGAGCGCCGTTTGCCTGCCGAGAAGTTGGATCACGGCGTAGGGAGCCGCGGCGATCACCACGTTGACTGCCGGGCCCGCCAGCGCGACCCAGAGCTCCTGCATCGGCTCTCGCGGCATGCGCTCCAGACGCGCGACACCGCCAATTGGCAGCAGCGTGATGTCGCGGGCTTGGATGCCATAGCGCCGCGCGGTCAGCGCGTGCCCGTATTCGTGCGCGACCACGCACACGAACAACAGGAGGATGAACGCGACGCCATTCGCCGCGCCGGCTACGCCCCTCCCCGCCACGAAATGGCTGAGAGCGACCCAGCCCAGCAGCAACAGGAACGTTGCGTGCATGTAGACCGCGATCCCGCCCAGCTTCCCGAGACGCCACGTCCATCGCATGAGGCCCGCTCCTCTCCGCGGTCGCGGACCGTAGACGTCGCGTCTCCACCATCAGTCACGCATCTGTCATCTGTCACTCACCGAGTCCCCGTGAGTGACACGAACGTCGAGGCGGCTCAAGCGGTCGTGGAGTCGCCGCTCACCGGCGATCGGCCACCAGTCATAGAGGAAGATCTCCATCGGTCTCCACATCGCGACCCAGCCGACGATGAGCATGCTCTCACGCAACAGCGCGCCGAAGCCGGCCTCACCCAACAACGGGTCGATGGCTCGCGCGATTACGAACATCGTTGTGAGGAATGCGAGGCCGATACAGAGGCTGATCAAGCCGCGTCGGACGAGCTCGCGCAGGTCTCGTCGCAGAAAGCTAGCTCGGCGCGAGAAATGGGTGCGGATGACGTCGCCGATCACGTGTCCTTCGTCGGGAAGACCCGTCGATCGATCGAGGTGGACGACGAGCACGTCAGCCGCCCTCGAAGGAAGCTCCTTGGCGCTCGCGACGATGTACTCTTCCGCGGCAGGGTTCAGGTCCCTGCGATGGAACGGCGAAGGATCGAGCGAATCGAGTAGTTGGCTGATCTCTCGCACACGCACTTCGATGACGCTCTCTGCGGTCATCGGGGCACGTTCAAGACCATGCTCGACCTACCCGCGCGGACGCGGCGGAAGGCGATCGTCCTATTGAATCAACAGCTCGGCCACGCCGATACCACGGACTCGTTCGCCGGGCGTCACTCGGGCTGGACGAGAGCAATCCCCTCACTCGGCCTGCCTGACGAACTGGACCTCCCCCTCGATCCGGACTTTGTTCGCGACGAGCACGCCGCCCGTCTCGAGCGCTTGGTTCCACCGAAGCCCCCACTCTCGCCGGTCGATTTCCGAGTGGAAGCTGAATCCGGCGCGTGTCTTCCCCCAAGGATCGGTCCCGCGTCCCTGATGTTCGCAGTCGAGCACCACCTGCATCGCGCTGTCACGAATGGTCAGATCGCCGCTGACTCGAAACCGGTCTCCCTCGTTCTTCGGCGGCGCCCCCTCGAAGCCGCCGAAGCGAAACGTGATGTCGGGGAAGCGCTCGGCATCGAAGAAATCGGGGCCACGCAGGTGGGCGTCGCGATCGCCGACGCCCGTATCGATGCTCGCCGCGGCGATTCGGACCTCGACCCTCGCATTCTCGGGGTGGTCCCGGTCACCGGTGAGCGTCGCCGCCACCTCCTTGAAGCGGCCACGCACGGTGGTCATCATCATGTGCTTGACCGAGAACTCGACGCTCGAATGGGAGGGATCCAGCTGCCACGTGGTTGCCCCCGGTTGCACAGCCGTCGAACTCGCCATCATTCCCTCCTGCCCGCTTCGTTTGGCGTTCTCGTCCTGCACCTGAGCGGTTCTCGCTGGACCGGGCAACATAGCGGTTCGAGATCGTGCCAGCGACGGTGGTCGACGCGGCGGGCCCACCCCGTGACGAGCTTATGAGTATACTAGCCGCCTCATGACCATCGTCGCGCTGCTACTCCTCCCGTTCGTCGGCAGCATATTCGCTGCCGCGCTGCCGACTCAGCGTCGAACTGTGCTCGCGAGTCTGGCGGGCCTCGTCTCGACCGTCGCGGCGATGTGGATCATCAGCCTGTTTCCGCAGGTGCGAGACGGCGGGGTGATTCGCGAGACGATCGAGTGGGTGCCCTCGCTCGGACTCGATCTCGTCCTGCGGATCGACGGCTTCGCTTGGATGTTCGCGGTCCTCGTCACGGTGGTCGGTGCGCTCGTGTGTCTCTACGCGCGCTACTACATGGGCCCGGAAGATCCGGTCGCTCGCTTCTATTCGTACTTCCTGGCCTTCATGGGGTCGATGCTCGGCATCGTCCTGTCGGGCAACCTCGTGCAGCTCGTGGTCTTCTGGGAGCTGACGAGCGTGATCTCGTTCCTGCTGATCGGCTACTGGCACCACCGGCCCGATGCTCAAAAAGGTGCGTGGATGGCGCTGACCGTGACCGGCGCCGGCGGGCTGGCCCTTCTGGGCGGGATCGTCGTGATCGGTCACATCGTGGGCAGCTACGACCTCGACGTGGTGCTCGGGTCGGGCGACATCCTACGCGCACACCCGTTCTACCCCGTGGCGCTCGTGCTGGTGCTGGTCGGCGCGTTGACCAAGAGCGCGCAGTTTCCCTTCCATTTCTGGCTGCCGCGCGCGATGGCGGCGCCGACCCCCGTGTCGGCGTACCTGCATTCCGCGACGATGGTGAAGGCGGGCGTGTTTCTGCTCGCGCGACTCTGGCCGGCGTTGTCGGGCACGCAGCTCTGGTTCTGGCTCGTCGTCGGTGCCGGCGCGACGACACTGCTCCTCGGCGCGTACATCGCGATGTTTCAGCACGACCTCAAGCGCATCCTCGCCTACTCGACGATCAGCCATCTCGGTCTCATCACGCTCCTGTTCGGTCTCAACAGCCCGGTCGCGGCGGTGGCGGGCGTGTTCCACATCATGAACCACGCGACCTTCAAGGCGTCGCTGTTCATGGCGGCCGGCATCATCGACCACGAGACCGGGACCCGCGACCTTCGCCGCCTGAGTGGCCTGATGCGGTACATGCCGCGCACCGGCGTGCTGGCGCTCGTCGCCAGCGGCGCAATGGCGGGCGTGCCGCTCCTGAACGGCTTCCTCTCGAAGGAGATGTTCTTCGCCGAGACCGTGTTCCTGTCGGCGAATCGTTGGGTCGAGGCCGTGCTCCCCGTCCTGGCAACGCTCGCCGGCATCTTCGCCGTCGTCTACTCGCTGCGATTCGGCTACGACATCTTCTTCGGCCCGCCACCCACCGACCTGCCTCGCCAGCCCGAAGAAGCACCCCGCTGGATGCGGACTCCGGTCGAGCTCCTCGTGATCGCCTGCCTGGTCGTGGGCATCGTCCCCGCGGTCTCGATCGGACCGTCGCTGGCGGCCGCCGCCCTGCCTGTGGTGGGCGGGAGCCTTCCTGTGTACAGCCTCGCCCTCTGGCACGGCTTCACCCTGCCGCTCCTCATGAGTCTCATCGCCGTCGCGGGCGGAACGCTCGGCTACCTCTGGCTGCGCGAACGTCAGAAGACGGGGCGCTTCCAGAACCCGCCGCTCGTCGAACGGTTGAACGGCAGGCGCCTCTTCGATCGCATGATGGCGGGGCTCACCCGCCTGTCGCGATCTGCGCTTCCGCTCGTCGGGACGCGACATCTCCAGACTCAAGTGTTCGCGATCATCGCCGTAGCTCTGCTGCTGCCGCTCGTCGCTGCGCGGGGCTTCGACGTCACGTGGGGAGACCGACCGAGGTTGTCGGCTTCGTATCCGTTCGTGGTCCTCTGGACCATCGGCATGATATGCGCTATCGGTGCCGCCGCTATGGCGAAGTTCCACCGCCTCGTCGCGATCACCTTGATGGGCGGCGCAGGTCTCGTGACCAGCCTGACGTTCGTCTGGTTCTCCGCGCCGGATCTCGCCCTCACGCAGCTCGTCGTCGAGGTCGTGACCACCATCCTGTTCCTGCTGGGGCTGCGTTGGCTGCCGATCCGGCACCGAGACGTCGCGGGTCGCCTCACGCCGCGAGACTGGGCCAGGCGGGGGCGCGATCTCCTGCTCGCCATCGCTGCCGGTGGTGGGCTCGCTGTCCTGTCCTATGCCATGCTGACACGACCGGCACCACAGGTCGTTTCTCCCTTTTTCCTCAGCCGGGCGCTGCCGGACGGGGGAGGGTCCAACGTCGTCAATGTCATGCTCGTCGACTTTCGCGCGCTCGACACCCTCGGTGAAATCACCGTGCTCGGAGCCGTGGCGCTCACGGTCTACGCGCTCCTCCGTCGTTTTCGGCCTACCGAGGAGAGCATCGAGCAGCCGCACCAGCAGAGGGCGTTGTCACCCACTCAGGCCAGCGATCTGGTGAAGCCGTCCACCGACGAGGGCGGATCTCTCGGATACACGCTGGTCCCGGCGGTCATCGCGGGGCTGCTACTCCCGGTCTCGTTCATCGTGGCGGCGCACGTCCTCTTCCGCGGCCACAACGCGCCGGGCGGAGGCTTTGTGGCCGGCCTGATCGTGGCGATCGGGTTCCTGATGCAGTACGTCGTGTCGGGGACGCGCTGGGTCGAGGCGCGCGCCCACATCTACCCTCTCCGGTGGCTCGGCGCGGGCCTGTTGCTCGCGGGATCGACGGGTCTCGGTGCCGTCGCCCTCGGATACCCGTTCCTGACGACGCGCACTTTTCACATGACGCTGCCCGTGTTGGGCGACGTGCACGTGCCCAGCGCCACGTTCTTCGACTTGGGGGTGTTCGCCGTGGTCGTGGGGGCGGTGCTGCTGATCCTCACTGCGCTCGCGCACCAGTCGATTCGCGGTCATCGGCCGGCGGCGCGGGTCACCTCGGCGCCCGAGAACCCGGAAGCGTATTGATGGAAGCGCTTCTCGCGTTGGTCATCGGCGTGCTGAGCGGATCCGGCGTCTGGCTCGTGCTGCGACCGCGAACATTCCAGGTGCTCCTCGGGCTGTCCCTGATCTCGTACGCCGTGAACTTGTTCATCTTCAGCATGGGGAGCCTTCTCATCGATCGTCCGCCGATCCTCAGGTCCGGCGTCCCGACGACCCTCGAGAACTACACCGATCCGATGCCGCAGTCGCTCGTCTTGACGGCCATCGTCATCGGCTTCGCGACCACCTCGCTCTTTCTCGTCGTGCTGCTCGCGTCACGCGGCCTGACCGACTCGGATCACGTGGACGGCACGACGGAGCCATCATGATGCCGCACCTCGTCGTGGTGCCCATCGTCCTGCCGCTCCTGACGGCGGCTTCATTGCTGTTCATCGGCGCGAAGCGCTGGCGCCTCGGCTCGGCCATCAACGTCACGGCTACGTTGGCGGGGCTCCTGGTCGCGGTCGAGCTCCTGCGGCGGGCCGACGGTAGCGGCGCCTCCGGCACAGTCGCCGTGTACCTGGCGGCGAACTGGCAGGTGCCCTTCGGCATCTCGCTCGTCGCGGACCGACTGTCCGCGCTCATGCTGGTGCTGGTCGGCGTCGTGAGTCTCTGCTCCGCGATCTACGCGGAGGCGGGGTGGGCTCGGGCGAACGTCTACTTCTACCCTCTCTTCCAGGTCCAGCTCATGGGGTTGAACGGCGCGTTCCTCACGGGAGACCTCTTCAATCTCTTCGTCTTCTTCGAGGTCCTGCTCGCTGCCTCCTACGGCTTGCAGCTGCACGGCTCGGGGGCGTCGCGGGTGCGCTCCGGAATGCACTACATCGCGGTGAACCTGATCGCGTCGGCCCTCTTCCTCGTCGCGCTCGCGCTGCTGTACGGGGTGATGGGCTCGCTCTCGATGGCGGACATCGCCGACCGGCTCGGCTCCATCCCCGAGAGCGACCGCGGAATCTTCTACGTCGGCTCGACCATCCTCGGTGTCGTCTTCCTCGTCAAAGCGGCCATCTGGCCCCTCAACGCTTGGCTGGTGCCCGCCTATACGGCCGCGAGCGCGCCGGTCGCGGCGCTCTTCGCGCTCATGACCAAGGTCGGCGTCTACGCGCTCCTGAGACTCTGGATGCTGCTCTTCTCGGCGGATGCCGGGCCGTTCTCGCACTTCGGACAACCCGTGCTGCTGTACGGCGGGCTCACCACCATCGCCATCGGTGCGATCGGCCTCATGTCCACGATCCGGCTCGGGCGCATCGCCGGCTACTCGCTGATCGTGTCGTCGGGGACGCTACTCGCCGCCATGGGGATGGGGGCCGCCAGCGTCACCGCCGCCGCGCTCTTCTACATGGTGAGCGCGACGTTGGCAGTGAGCGCGCTCTTCCTCGTCGTCGAGCTGGTCGAACGTATCGGGGCAGAAGGGCCGCCGCGGCTCCACGAGGTCGAGTTCGAGCCGGACGAGGACACCAACCTCGACGACGACGAAACACCGCTCGTCGGGAGGTCGTTTCCTGTATCCATCGCGCTGGTCGGAATGGCGTTCGTCTCCTGCGCGCTCCTCGTCTCGGGCCAGCCCCCGCTTTCGGGATTCGTGGCGAAGCTCTCGCTGCTGAGCACGTCCACCGGACAGACGAACGTCGGCGCGCCCACGCCCGCGGCATGGTGGATTCTCGGACTGCTGCTCGTGTCGGGGCTCGTCGCTATGGTCTCGCTCGCGAGGGCGGGCATTCGGCACTTCTGGGCGACCAGTGAGCGGCTGGCGGTTCGCGTGAGGGCGCTCGAGGCTGCTTCCGTCCTCGCGCTCATCGCCGGCGGGATCCTGCTCACGGTGTGGGCCGAGCCGGCCCTGCGCTACGCGAGGGCCACGGCCACGGAGCTCCACGCGCCGAGCGGCTACATCCAGGCGGTGCTGTCGACGCAGCCGCGGCCGCGGCCGTCTTCGCAGCCGCAGAGCGAGGACGCACTGTGACGCTGCTCGCGAAGCTCCTCCCTGCCCCGCTGACCTCCGCCGCCCTCTTCGTGTTGTGGCTCGTCCTCTCCCGCTCGATCAGCCCCGGCCAGGTGACGCTGGGACTGGGGTTGGCGTTCGCCGTACCGCTCGTCGTGTCGGGCATGCGCCCGACAGAAACGCGAGGGAGGCGACCCCTCGTCGTCGTGCGATTCATCCTGCGTGTCGTTCGCGACGTGGTGGTCTTCAACTTCGAGGTCGCTCGGGACGTCATCGCTTGGCGGCGGCGCCGTCCGCAGTCGAGGTTCGTGGTCGTGCCGCTCGAGCTGCGCGACCCCCTCGGCCTAGCGGTTCTGGCCATGGTGACGACGATCGTCCCCGGCACGGTGTGGACGGAACTGGCGCTCGATCGCACCGCCTTGAGATTGCACGTGTGGGACGTCCGCGACGAAGCCGCCTTCATCGCTCGATACAAGGCGCGGTACGAGAAGCCGCTCACGGAGATCTTCGAATGAGCGCTCTGCTCCAGGGAGCGATCACGTTCACGCTCGGCTGCTACGCGGTCGCTTCGCTGCTCGTGCTCGTGAGGCTCACGCGGGGGCCACGCGCACAGGATCGCGTCTTCGCGCTCGACCTCCTCTACGTCCACGCGATGCTCGTCATGCTCGTTCTCGGCATTCGGCACGGCAGCGACGTCTACTTCGAGGCGGCGCTCCTGATCGCCCTGTGCAGCGCCGTGAGCTCGTCCGCGATGGCGAAGTTCATCCTGCGGGGCGAGGTCATCGAGTGAACGGCGACGTCGGCTTCTGGGTGGAAGCGGCGGTCGCCGCGCTGCTCGTCTCCAGCGGGCTGTTCGTGCTCGTCTCGGCCGTGGGGTTGCTGCGGCTCTCGGAGGACTTCTTCGTGCGGATGCACCCGCCCGCGCTCGCCTACACGTTCGGCAATTGGGGCGTGACCCTCGCGGGTATCCTCTATTTCTCGGCGCACGAGGGGTGCTTCGCGGTGTACCTCGGGCTCATCGCCGTCCTACTCTCCATGACCGTTCCCGTGACGACCGTGCTGCTGGCCCGGGCGGTGCTGTTCCGCAGACGCGCCGCGGGAGCGCCCGACACGCCACCTCCGCTGACGCCGCCGAACCGCGCGTGACGTTCCGACGTCGCAGGCACGCGGTTGAGCGATGCACGGCGGAGAATTAGGATCGGTGCCGAGAGAGGAGGCAGTTCATGTCGACGAAACGCACGTTCAAGACCAGAATCGACCTGCCTGCGGAGGTGCGGAAGAAGGCGATCGCGCTGCTGAACCAGCACCTCGCGGACACGTTCGATCTGTTGGGGCAGAGCAAACAAGCGCACTGGAACGTCAAGGGCCCCCAGTTCCATCAGCTCCACGAGCTGTTCGACGACCTCGCCGAGGAGCTGGAGGGATACGTCGATCTGATCGCCGAGCGCGCGACGGCGCTGGGCGGCACGGCGCTGGGCACGGTACGCATGTCAGCGGCGGCGTCGCGATTGGAGGAGTACCCCTTGGATGCGCAGGGCAGCATGCAGCACGTCGAGGCGCTGGCGGATCGTTTCGCCGCGCTGGCTGCCACCACCCGATCGGCCATCGACGCCGCGGATGAGCTCGGCGACGTCGACAGCGCCGACTTGTTCACCGAGGTGTCACGCGGGCTCGACAAGAGCCTTTGGTTCCTGGAGGCCCATCTCCAGGACTGACGGTCGGGACCGGGTAGGAGCTCCTATAGGTCCTTCCGGCGCGCCTGGAGTGCCCCCGACGGACAGCGAGCGACCTGGGCGAGCACCTCGTCCGCCGACGCCAGCTCGGGGCGTATCCATCGCCGGCGACCGACGTCGAACACCGCCGGCAGGCCGCGGACGCACACGCCGGTGTGCCGGCACACGTTGGGGTCGAACGTCACGACGACCTCGTCCGTCTCGTACGTTGTATGCGTTTGGTCACGACGACGTCCTCCGCGAGCTCGATTCCAGCGTCAAATCTGCTGTCGCCTCAGCAGCTGAGCATTGATGGCGACGATCATCGTGCTGGCCGACATGAGCACCGCCGCGACTGCCGGTGGCAGGAGAAACCCGCGACTCGCCAGCACGCCGGCGGCGAGCGGGATCGCCACGATGTTGTAACCCGCCGCCCACCAGAGGTTCTGGATCATCTTCCGGTAGCTCGCTCGGGACAGTCGGACGATGCGCGGAACGTCGCGCGGATCGCTGCGCACCAGCACGACGTCCCCCGCTTCGACCGCCACGTCCGTGCCGGCGCCGATCGCGACGCCCACGTCCGCCGTGACGAGGGCGGGCGCATCGTTCACGCCGTCGCCGACCATGGCGACGCGCTTCCCGCGCGCCTGCAGCTCCTGGATCCTGTCGGCCTTCTCATCCGGGAGCACCTCTGCCAGGACGGTATCGATCCCCAGCTGTTGGCCCACGTTGTCCGCGACGGCCCTCGAGTCACCGGTGATCATCGCGACTTCGATCCCCATGTCGTGCAAGGTATCGATCGCCTGCTTCGACTCGGGGCGTATCGCGTCCGCCACCGCGAACACCGCCAGAACCGCTCCGTCATCGACGAGGTAGATCGCCGCCTGCCCTCGTGCCGCGTAAACCTCCGCGGCACGAACGAGCTCGTCCGACGGAGTCACGGAGAGCGCGCGGAGCAGGTTCGGTCCGCCGATCTGGAGCATGCGCCCTTCGACGTGCGCACGAACACCATGTCCGGGGATCGCCTCGAAGTCGGAGGCGACAGGGACGGCGAGCCCCTTTTCCTCCGCGCTGCCGATGATGGCTCGGGCGATGGGATGCTCTGAATCCCGCTCGAGTGCCGCCGCGAGACGCAGGGCGTCGTCGGGTGCCACGCCGTGGGCGGTGCGTGCGTCGACCACGCGGTATTGCCCGAGGGTGAGCGTGCCCGTCTTGTCGAAGACGACGACGTCCAGGGCTCGGGCTTCCTCGAGCCCGCGCCGATCGCGCACGAGCAGCCCTCCCTTCGCGCCGAGGCTGGTCGAGATCGCGATGACGAGCGGCACCGCGAGACCGAGCGCGTGCGGGCAGGCGATGACCAGAACCGCGACGACCCGCTCCACGGCGAACGCGCCGGCCGCACCCGCAGCGAGCCACACGACCGCGGTCACCGCGGCGGCTCCGACCGCCACCCACGTCAGGAAGAACGCCGCCCTGTCGGCGAGCGCCTGCGCGCGTGATTTGGAGCTCTGCGCTTCCTCGACGAGGCGCATGATACCCGCGAGGGCCGTCGCCTCGCCCGTGCGCGTCACCCGCACGCGCAGCGAGCCCGAGCCGTTCACCGTGCCGGCGATGACGTCGTCGCCTGTCGTTTTTCCCACGAGCGCCGACTCACCCGTGAGCATCGACTCGTTCAGGTCGCTCCGCCCGCTCTCGACCGTCCCGTCCGCCGGAACCGCGGCCCCTGGCCGAACGAGGACCAGATCGCCTTCGACCAAGGCGGAGATCGGCACCTCTTCCGTGTGCTCGCCGTGAAGGCGGATGGCGGTCCGAGGGAGGAGCTTCGCGAGCTCCTTCAGCGCTCCCTGCGCCTGGAAGATCGACCGCATCTCGATCCAGTGGCCGAGAAGCATGACGGTGACCAGCGTGGCCAGCTCCTCCCAGAGCGGCATCCCCGGATACCCGAGCGTCACGGCCAGGCTGAACACGAAAGCGACCGTGATCGCGAGCGAGATCAGCGTCATCATCCCGGGCTGGCGCGCGCGCAGCTCGTCGAGCCCGCTCCTTAGGAAGACCAACCCTCCGTAGAGGAAGACCGCGGTCCCGAACACGGTCGCGATCCAGGCCGATCCGGGGAATGTCGGCGCTGTGAACCCGGTGCCCTGCAGCATGTGCCCCCAGACGATGGTCGGGATCGTCAGGAGCAGAGAAAGCCAGAACTTGTCGCGGAACATCGCCACGCTGTGCCCGGCATGACGGTCGTGGCCCGCGGCCGAGCCAGCCTCGGCGTTCCCGGTGCGATGGGCAGGCTCGTGGGGGTCGGCCGCACCGTGCCCCTCGTGCGGCATGCCGCCGTGGGCGTGGTGACGGTGATGGTCGGATCCGGACACGGCGCGCCCTGGCGACTAGGCCGGAAGTCTCCTGCTCAGGTCGCGCGGGGTGAAGGGCCCCTTCTCGGCGATGAGCGCACGCGCTGCCTCCACTTGTCCCCACACGTTCCACAACAGGACCCCCCGGACGCGGCCGTTCGCGAGATAGTAGACGACGCCTTCCCGGAAGGGCTGCTTCCAGTCAATCACCGTCTCGAGGCGGGGATCCATGTCGCCGACCGCCTCGTAGCCGAGCTCGAAGAGATCCGAATAGAAGAATGGCAAATGATCGTAGCGGACCACATCACCGGCCATGCTCCGACCGACGTGCCGTCCCATCGTGACGGCATTGTCCTCGTGCTCTGCGCGAATGCGCTTGCCGAGCGCGTGGGCCATGAAGCGCGCTACGTCGCCCGCCGCGAAGACGTGAGCGTCTCCCGCGTTGAGACGCTCGTCGACGACGATCCCATCGTCGACCGGGAGGCCTGCTCTCTCCGCCAGTTCGACGTTGGGCGTGATACCGATACCTGCAACCACGGCATCCACCGTGAGACGCCGGCCGCTCGCCGTCTCGACCAGCATACGGCCGTTCTCCTTCCGCAGTCCCGACAGCCTGTCCGCGACATGCACATCCACCCCCTTCGCACGGTAATAATCGACGAGGTACCGAGACAGTTCCGCAGGGAATACGCGACCGCCGATTCCTTGATCCGGAAAGATCATCGTGACCTCGCATCCCTGCATGGTGAGCGCGGCCGCTACCTCGGAGCCGATGAAGCCTCCGCCGATCACCACGAAGGTCTTACCCTCGTCCGCGAGCGCACGGAGCCGGCGATAATCCGCGAGCGTGCGGAAATAGATCACGTCGCCGCCGCCGAACGGCAAACGACGCGGTGTGCCACCGGTAGCGAGCAGCACCTTGCCGAAGGTGTGTTCCGAACCACCGTCGTCCAAGACGCGGCGAGCTCGGAGGTCGAGACTCGTGACGCGATGTCCGAGGAGCAGTTCCACCCCGGCGTCCGCTGTATGGCGCCAAACGCTCTCCAACGGTTCGCCCTTCCAGAGCGCCTTCGAGAGGGGCGGCCTCGCATACGGCGCGGCGTTCTCGGCGCTGAGGAGACCGATTTCGCCGCTCGTGTCCAGATCGCGTATCCCGCGCACCGCAGCGTCGGCCGTCATGCCGCCGCCGACTATGAGGTATGGATAGTGGGCCATGGTCATGCCTCCTTAGGATCTTGGAGGTCGGCATTTCACGAGCGCGGCACCCGCCACTCGACCCCCGCCTCGCGAATGAGCGCATCCGCCTCGATGGGTCCCCATTCTCCGGCCGCATAGTTGGGCAGACGCATCGCCGGCGAATGCTCCCAGGCCGCAGTGATCGGATCGACCACGCGCCACGAAGCCTCGACTCCATCGTTCCGCGTGAACAGCGTGGCGTCCCCGAGCATGCAGTCCACCAACAGCGTCTCGTATGCGGAGTGGCTCGGCGGCCCGAATCCACGCGCATAGCTGAAGTCCATGGTCGCCGTCGCCATTCGGAAACGATGGTCAGGCACCTTGACCTCGAAGCACAGCGAGATGCCCTCGTCGGGCTGGATCCGGAATCTCAACACGTTCGGGGAAATGCCCTCCCCGGGTGCCAACGGAAACATGAGGTGAGGTGGCTGGCGGAACGTGATCGCGATCTCCGTCGCTCGACGCGGCAGACGCTTCCCCGATCGGAGGAAGAACGGCACGCCCTGCCAGCGCCAGTTGTCGATCAGCAGGCGCAGCGCAGCGTAGGTAGGCGTCGTGGTGTGGGGATCCACACCCTCCTCGTCGCGGTATCCCGCGACGAGCTTCCCGCCAATCCGCCCCGGTCCGTACTGCCCCAACACCGAGTACCGGTGAACGTCGCTGTCGGTAAATGTGCGAATCGACTGCAGCAGCTTGACCTTCTCGCCTCGTACGGCATCCGCGCGAAACGTCACCGGTGGCTCCATCGCCGTCAGAGCGAGGATCTGCAGCAGGTGGTTTTGCACCATGTCGCGGACCACCCCTGCGTCTTCGTAGTAGCCAGCCCGATGCTCGACACCCACGGTTTCCGCCGCCGTGATCTGGACGTGATGGATGTGGTCGCGGTTCCACACCGGCTCGAAGATCGAGTTCGCGAAGCGAAAGACCAGGAGATTCTGGACCGTCTCCTTCCCGAGATAATGGTCGATGCGGAAGATCTGGTGCTCGGCGAACCGCTCGCGGATCACCTGGTTGAGTGCCCTCGCACTCGCGAGGCTGTGACCGAACGGCTTCTCGATGACGATCCGTGTCCACGAGCTGAGTTGCGCACTCGCCTCCCGTGGGGCGAGCTCGCTCTCGGAGAGATGCGCGAGCGTCTCCTCGTACGCGCTCGGGGGCAGAGCCAGATAGAAGAGGCGCCCGAGAGCGGGCCCCTCGCGAGCCCCGCTCCCGCGCTCGAGGGCGGTCAGCCGGTTGCGCAGCTCGGCATGGGTCGAGCCATCGCCTAGATCGCCACCCACGTAGCCCAATCGCTTCGCGAAGCGGTTCCACAGCGCCGCGTCCAGCGATCCTTCCGGCAAAGAAGTCTCCAGCGCGTTCCGCATGGACTCGCGGAACGCCTCGTCGACCATCTTCTGGCGGCCGACACCGATGACGCTGAAGTCCTCGGCGAGCAGGCCATCCGTCATAAGATGGAGAAGGGCCGGCATGAGCTTGCGACGCGTGAGGTCGCCACTCGCGCCGAGGATGATCAGCGTGCACGGTGTCCCGCGTTCGGGCTCCCTCGGCGTCGCGGCCGCCTCCTCGGGAACTCGCATCGGAACCGACAGGACGTCCGTCATGTCGCCTTCACCGCGTGACCGCCGAACTCGTGGCGCAGCGCCGCGATGACCTTGGCTGAGAACGAATCTTCCTGCCGCGACGCGAAGCGGGCCAGCAGCGAGAGCGTGATGATCGGTGCGGGTACGCTGAGATCGATCGCCTCCTGCACCGTCCATCGACCTTCACCGGAGTCGTCCACGTACCCTTCGATGCTCGCGAGCTCCGGGTCGCCGGCGAACGCGCGCTCCGCGAGCTCGTTCAACCAGGAGCGGACCACGCTGCCGTGGTTCCAGACGGCGGCGATCTGCCGAAGGTCCAACCGGAAGTCCTTGGACTGATGCAGGATCTCGTATCCCTCGGCGTACGCTTGGAGCATCCCGTACTCGATTCCGTTGTGGACCATCTTCACGTAGTGGCCTGCGCCGCTCGGGCCCACGTGTGCGAAGCCGTTCGCCGGCGCGAGAGTCGTGAAGAGGGGCTCACAGCGAGCGACCGCCTCGCGCGACCCGCCGACCATGAGGCAGTAGCCGATCTCGAGCCCCCAGATGCCGCCGCTCGTCCCCGCGTCCACCATCTCGATCGCGCGCTCACGCAGCTGCGTCGCGCGCCGCATCGTGTCGTGAAAGTTCGAGTTACCTCCCTCGATGATGGTGTCCCCCTCGGCGAGATGACGACTCAGCTCGGCGATCGTGTCATCCACCGGAGCGCCAGCCGGCACCATGATCCACACGACGCGAGGCGCCCGTAGCCGGCTGCACAGGTCGGCGATGTCGGTCGCGCCGTGCGCGCCCAAGGTCACCAGATCGGCCACCGCCTCGGGCTGCCGGTCGTAGACGACGACCCCGTGGCCGCCCAGCAGCAGGCGTCGCACCATGTTTCCACCCATGCGACCGAGTCCGATCATCGCCACTTGCATCATCTGTCTCCTTGGCCGGCGATCACGACCCCGAGGGCCGCGAGATCTGTGACGAGCTGGTCGGCGCCCGAGTACCGGACCGTGTGCATTCCGAGCGCCCTCGCAGGTGGCAGATTCTGCTCGCGGTCGTCTACGAAGACCGAGCGCTCGGGAGGCGCCTGCGACATCGCGAGCGCCAGCTCGTAGATGCGCCGCGACGGCTTCGTGACGCCGAGCCAGCACGAGCTGAAGAATGCCGTGAAGATGTCGACGAGCCCGAACTGCCGCACGCGATGCACGTTGAGCTCCGCCGATTCGTTGTTGATGGTCATGAGCTGATAACGCTTCGCTCGCGCCAGCTCCTGCGCGACCGCGATCGTCCGAGGAAATGGGTCACTCCTCGAGCGCATGAACGCCTTGAACTCCTGGCGCGTGAATAGGCGAGACTCGTGGAAGACCGTCACGTCGAGATACTCGTCCAGGGTCATGCGGCCCTCCTCGAACATGCCGACCGCTTCCTGATGTCGTTGCTCGAAGTCGACCGCACCGATGTCGAACCGCTCGACGGCGGCCGAACGCTGCTCGCTATCCCAACCCGCTGTTCCGAGCACGCCACCGACGTCGAAGAAGATGTGACTGATCGTCATAGATCGAGCACGTCCATTCCTTCGATGCGGACGACGGGCCGGGAGCGACGCTCGAGCGCGAGCCTGTCCCCTTCAGCTTGCGCCGCCTTCAGCCCGCCGAAGGTGTAGGGCATGTCAGGGATGGGCAGATCGTCCGCCGCCGGGTCGTAGATCTGGAGGAAGTGCCCCGTCGGCGGTCCACCCTTGTGCAATTGGCCGGTCGAGTGGAGGTACCTCGGACCGTAACCGACCGTGGTCGCCACCCCGAGTCGGTCGCGGAGCGCGACGCGAATCCTCTCCAGCTGCCGATCGTGCCGGGGTGACTGCCTCACGTAAGCCAGCAGGGCCAGATAGTGGCCGGGCAGAATGCCGTCGAGAAACGCCTCGACGCGATCACGATTGGCAGGTGCAGGGAGCGCCGGTCGCGTCGCCAGCACCTCCTGCGTATTCCGCTTGCTCTCGGCGACGTTCGGCTGATCGAAGGGATTGACGCGTAGTATCGACCCCGCGATCGCCGTCGCGAGCTCCCACCGGAAGAACTCGCCACCGAGCTCGGTGCGGCTACGCCACGCGAGCCGTACGACGGGATGTCCGGCGGCCTCGAGCGCTTCCAGTCGTGCGTCGGTGTCGGCGTCCCTCTCGCTCTCGAGCGTCATGGCCACGAAGAGTCGGTCCTCTCCATAGGCGCTCGGCTCGCCGAGCGGCTCGCAAACCACCGGGATGATTCCCTTCCCGTCCTTGCCCGTGCTCTCGGCAAGGAGCTGCTCGGCCCAAACGCCGAAGCTCGACACGCCCGGGGAAAGCACGAAGGTCGCCTTGTCGCGTCCGGCGAGCGCGGCCTCGCCCAGCGCGGCACCGAGCCGCGCCGCCGGGTTTTCGTGTGGCGCGACATGCGACGCACACGCTTCTTCCATGCGGTATACGTCGTCCAACAGCTCGGCCACGTCGACTCCGATGAGCACCCCCGGAACCATACCGAAGTACGACAATGCCGAGTAGCGGCCGCCCACGTCGGGTGGGTTGAGGAACGTGCGTCGAAATCCGCGCTCTCGGGCCAACGTCTCGAGCAGGGTTCCCGGATCGGTGATCGCGACGAACTGGCGGGCGGCCGGGGCTCCGCCAGCGAGCTTCCAGAAGTGCCTGTAGAAGCTGATCGTCTCCTCCGTCGTGCCGGACTTGCTCGAGATGACGAACAGCGTCCTCTCCACATGGCCGTTGGCGCTCAGCGCCGCGATCGTACGGGGATCGGTGCTGTCGAGCACGGCGAGCTCGGGATATCCATCCCGCCGTCCGAACGTGCGCCACAGCACCTCTGCGGTGAGGCTGGATCCCCCCATCCCGCAGAGCACCACGCGATCGAACGAACGACGGATCTCGTCCGCGAATGATGTCAGCGCGCCCGTCTGCCACCCCATGCGCGTACCGAGCTCGAGCCAGCCGAGGCGGTTGTCGATCTCCGGCGTGCTCCGCTCGTCCGTCCACACCGTCCGGTCACCCGTCCAGATCCGCGGTATCACACCATCGCGCTCGAGCGCCTCGAGGCGGCGCTCTACGGCCGCCTCGAAGCCGGGAGCCTCGCGCGCCGGAGACCGGGTGCTACTGCCCGCGACACGAGTCAACGCCCGGCGCTTTTTCCCAATGACGCCCAGGAGCATCTCGAAGGAGCGGGCGAACTTCGCGATCCCTTCTTCCTCCAGCTTGCGGCTCACATCGGCGAAGTCGATTCCGGCTTCTTCGAGGGCACGCATGATCCGCTGCGCGTCACCCACGCCGCCCGGAAGGGTGCGCTCCACGACGCCGTGGTCCTCGAACAGCCCGAGTGTCTCCGGGGGCACCGTCGTGATCGTATCCGGTCCGATCAGGGTCTCGACGTACCGGACGTCGGAATAGGCCGAGTTCTTCGTCCCGGTGCTCGCCCACAGCGGGCGCTGCGGCCTCGCGCCGAGCGCACGCAGGGCCTGCCAACGCTCACTCTTCGCGATGTCCAGGAACGCGGAATAGACGAGGCGAGCATTGGCGATGGCCACCTTCCCGAGCAGACCTCTACGCGAGCCCCCGAGCGCCTCGAGCCGTTCATCCACTTCCGTATCCACACGGCTCACGAAGAGCGACGCCACCGAGGCCACGCGATCGATGGGGAGTCCGTCCGCGACCCGCGCCTCCAGCGCGCGCAGGTACGCATCCGCCACTGCTTGGTAGTGCTCGAGCGAGAAGAGGAGCGTGACGTTGATGTTGATTCCCTCACGCAGGCAGCGCTCGATGGCCGACCATCCCTCTCGGGTTCCGGGGATCTTGATCATCACGTTGGGTCGATCCACTGCCGACCACAGCCGTCGTGCCTCCGCGATCGAGCCGTTGGTATCGTGCGCGAGGTCGGGCGACACTTCGAGGGAGACGAAGCCGTCCGCCCCATCGGTTTCGTCATACACGGAGCGGAAGACGTCTGCCGCCTCCTGGACGTCTCGAATGGCGAGAGCCTCGAACACCTCTCGATCGGTTCTACCGGACACGCCCGCGTCGCGGAGCGCCTCGTCGTAGTCCGCGGATCCGGCGATCGCATGCTCGAAGATGGTCGGATTCGAGGTCATGCCGCGGAGTCCGTCCGTGATCATCGCTGCCAGCTCGCCCGAGCGTGTCATTCCTCGGCGCAGATGATCCAGCCACACGCTCTGTCCCTCGTCGAGAAGAGCGTGCATCGCCGTCAGCGTCCCGTGCTCGGTAACCAGTGACATGATTTCCCTCCTAGGCCCCGTCCGTGCGGGCATTCGTCGTTCGATGTTTGCGCTTGTGCGTTGCGGCGGCTCGCTCGATGCGAGCCCGAATGATTCGCGCCAACTCTACCGCGTCGTTATGCGCTTCATCCCGCGCGCCGTACACCAGCGTGACCTTGCCGCGCGTGGCCTGCGCGGTGAGGACTCGCAAGCTGTCCGCGTGAGCTCGCAGCTCGTGTCGGTATCGCCTCTGGAACTCAGGCCACTTCTCGGGCTGGTGATCGAACCAGCGTCTGAGCTCCGTCGACGGGGCAAGGTCCTTGAGCCATTCGTCGACCGCGGCGTCTTTCTTGCTCAGCCCGCGAGGCCACAGGCGATCGACCAGAATGCGTCGGCCGTCCGACCGGTCCGGCGGCTCGTAGACGCGCTTGAGTCGCAGCATGTCAGGAAACGCCTCGGGCCAACATCGCCCGGACTCGGGCAACCACCGAGTCCGCAGTCAAGCCGACTTCCTGATAGATGCGCTGATAGGGCGCCGAGCTTCCGAAGTCGTCCAGCCCCATCACTTCTCCTCCATCACCCACCCACCGGTACCACGGCGTCGGGTGGGCGGCCTCGATCGCGATCCGGTGCTGGACAGTCGGTGGCAGAACGCGCTCCCGGTACGCCGGCGACTGTCGCGAGAACAGCTCGAGGCTGGGCGCGCTGACGACTCGTGCGCGAATGGCGAGCGAAGTCAGTCGTTCCTGCGCGTCGAGTGCCAGCTGCACTTCCGAGCCGCTCGCGATGAGGATCACGTCGGGTGCCTCGTCGGCCGCATCCGAAAGGATGTACGCACCCATGGCCAGACCAGCCGCAGGAGCGAACCGCTCACGATCGATGAACGGGACTGTCTGGCGCGTGAGGGCCAGAGCGGTTGGACCGTGCTGGCGGTTGATCGCCACACGCCACGCCTCGACCGTCTCTCCCGCATCCGCCGGCCGAATGACGACCAGCCCGGGCACCGAGCGAAGGCTCGCGAGCTGCTCGATGGGCTGATGGGTGGGTCCATCCTCGCCGAGGCCGATGGAATCGTGCGTGAACACGTAGATGACGTGCCTCTGCATCATCGCGGCCAGCCGTATGGCCGGGCGCATGTAGTCGGAGAAGACGAGAAACGTGGCGCCGTACGGGATCATCCCGCCGTGCAGCGCCATGCCGTTCAGCACCGCACCCATCGCGTGCTCGCGAATACCGAAATGCATGTTCCTCTCGGCGTACTCTCCAGCCGCGAAGTCGCCGCTCGACGCCATCAGCGTCTTCGTCGAGGGCGCCAGATCGGCCGCACCTCCCACGAGCTCGGGCAGCTCTCGTGCGAGGGCGTCGAGAACCCTGGCGGACGCGTCACGCGTGGCGAGCGTGCCGTTCGCTGCCGTGAATCGTGGCAGCCGCGCCTCCCAAGCGAGAGGCAAGGCGCGACTCGTGCGTCTCGCCAGCTCGCGTGCGTCTTCGGGATATGCTCGCGTATACGACGCGTAACGCTGCTCCCACTCCCGCTGCAACGACATGCCGATATCGCGACAGAGTCGCCACTCCTTCAGAGCTTCCTCCGGGATGTGGAATGGCTCGAGCGATGGCCACTCGAGATTCTCCTTCGTGAGAGCGACCTCCTCCTCACCCAGAGGCGCGCCGTGGGCCTCCGCCGTATCCTGCTTGTTCGGGCTTCCGTAGGCGATGTGCGTGCGCAAGACCACGAGTGAGGGCCGGTCAGCCACGCCCTTCGCCATGGTGATCGCCCGATCGATCGCATCGATGTCGTTGCCGTCGCTCACTTCCTGCACGTGCCACCCGTAGGCCTCGAAACGCCGGGCGGCGTCCGTGCTCGTGGCCAGCGAGGTCTCTCCCTCGATCGTGATCCTATTGTCGTCGTAGAACCCGATCAGCTTCCCGAGACGCAGATGTCCCGCGAGGGCCGCCGTCTCATGGGAGATTCCCTCCATGAGATCCCCGTCGCTCGCGATGAAATAGGTGTGGTGATCGATGATCGCGTGGCCGGATCGGTTGAACTCGGCACCGAGGTGAGCCTCGGCAGTGGCCATGCCCACCGCGTTCCCGACGCCCTGCCCGAGCGGGCCGGTGGTCGCTTCGACCCCGGGCGTGCGTCCGAATTCCGGATGTCCCGGTGTCCGACTTCCCCACTGACGAAAGCTCTCGATGTCCTCGAGGCTCACGTCATAGCCGGTGAGGTGGAGCACGCTGTACAGAAGTAGGGATGCGTGCCCCGCAGAGAGGACGAGACGGTCGCGGTCCATCCAGGCCGGGTCCGCCGGGTTGTGCCGCAGATGCCTCGTCCACAGGACGTATGCGAGGGGAGCGAGCCCCATTGGCGTCCCTGGATGTCCGGAGCCGGCGCGCTGCACCGCATCGATGGCGAGCACGCGGATGGCGTTCACGCAAAGCTCTCGGAGCGATGTGGTGTTCGTCGTCAGGCTTTGGAACATCTTTGATCCCCCTTTCCCCGCTGGTTACCCGTGCATCGCGACCACCGCGGCGCCGATGAGCCCGACGTGTGGATTGACGATGACGTTGATCGGCATTCGGGCAACGACATCCGAGAGCCGACCCTTGCCGCGGAATGCCGTCGTGAACGCTCCTTCGCGGAGCTTCGGAACGACGCGAGGTGCGATGCCGCCGGCGATGTACACGCCGCCCGTCGCCATCACCGTCAGGGCGAGATCGCCGGCGCGCGCTCCCCACGCGGACACGAACATCTCGAGTGCGCGCCCGGAGAGCGCATCCGTGCCGGCCAGTGCCTCTTCCGAGATGACGGCGGCCGGATCGGAGCGTCCCATCCTGCACTGCACATGGGGCCGTTCCGGGACTCCTTCGACCTCGGCGAGGTACCGATAGATGCTGACGAGGCCCGCACCCGAGACCACTCGCTCGCACGACACGTGGTCGAGCGTCTTCGCGAGCCAGCGGACAAGCCCCCATTCATGCTCGTCCCTCGCGCTGAAGCTCGCATGACCTCCTTCCGAGGAGTGCACCGAGCGCGAATCGCCGCGGCGAATGACGAAAGCCTCACCCAGCCCCGTGCCGGCGCCGATGATCGCGACGACGCCGTCCTCGTCCGGCTCTCCGCGCTGCAGCGGGACGAGATCGGCTGGACTCAGTCGCTGCAGCCCGTACCCGACGGCGTGCAGATCGTTGATGACGGTCGTTCGCGGAATGTCGAGCTCCTCCGACAGCTCTCGCGCGTCGACATGCCAGCCCAGGTTCGGCCCCGTGCACGCCCCGTCGGTCACCGGGCATGCGATCGCGAAGCAGGCGTCGTCCGGCGTATCGCCGACCTCGGCCAGGAACGCTCGCACGATCGGCACGAGGCCGGAAAAGTCCTTGCTGGCGAAGCGCCGCGGGTGGCCCACCCACGCGCCTGCGTCGTCGATCTCGACAATCGCCAGCCGCGCGCTCGTTCCACCGATGTCCCCCGCGAGAACTCTCATGGCTCGAAACCCTCGAGCTCACGAGCCGCGGCATCGTCCATCAACCACGTGCCTCTCAGCGCGAGCTGAATCGGCAGGCGGTCCGGCACGTACGGGCCCTCGAGTGCCTTCGCGACGGTAGCCGCCTTGTCGGCACCGGATAGGAGGACGATCACATTGCTCGCGGCATGGATGACTCGCGGAGTAATGGTCAAACGAGGGCGCTGGGGGGTTGGGCGCGTCACCGCCACCACGCGCCGAACCCTCTCCGCGACCGCCGGCGAACGAGGGAAGAGGGATGCTGTGTGCCCATCTTCCCCCATGCCGAGGAGGAGAAGGTCGAGCGCAGCCGGCAAATGACGTTCGTAGTCCTGCGCAGCGGCATCCGGGTCGGCGCGCTCACCCTGCATGCGATGCACCGTCGCGCGACGAACGGGCTCGTGCCGAAGGAGCGCCTCGCGCGCCATGCGGTAGTTGCTCTCCTTGGCCTCCGGCGACACGCAGCGCTCGTCGCCGAAGTAGACCGTGACGCGGTCCCACGCGACTTCGTCGACGAGCGGCGCGATCGCCATACACCCGTAGACCGGCCGCGGCGTCGCTCCCCCGGCGAGCGCGAGCGTACAGCCGCCGCGTCGTGCGATCGTGTTGGCGACGAGCCCGATGATCCGTCGCGCCGCCGCATCAGCAAGCATCGTGGGCTCGTATCGGAGGACTCCAGCGGACCACGACACGGTTCGCGGAGTGTCCACGCTCACCCGGTGCCTCGCTGAAGGCCCGCTGCGATCAGTCATGGAGTCCACCCCCGATCCCTGATCACTCAGCAACAATTGCGCGAGCACGGTACTCCATGGATCACGCGGCTTACGCTGGCGGTGCGCAGGTGATGCACTGCAACACCTCCGGCATGGCGATGAGCCGCCCGAACGGAATCGGGCGCCCGCAGTCCACGCACGTTCCATACGTTCCGGTCGCGAGTCTTTCCAGCGCATCGACGATCGCGGCATAGCGCGTGTGTGCGCGCGCCTGTACGGCAGTGCCCACCTCCCTCTCGACCAGCGTCGCAACGGCGTCGCCAGTCGTCATCCACGCATCCATCCCTCCATCCGTCTCCGTGAGGCGCTCCAGCCGATCGCGCTCGCTCGATAGCGTCGCTTCCAGTAAACCGAGTTGTCGCCTGGTCAAAAGGCGTGCGCGAGTCATCATGGCCTCCCTGTACATGTTTTCGACGCCGCATTGTGGCGGATGTGCGGCTCGTCATGAGCATGGCGTGAAGGCTAGTCGGCCGACCGTGAAGAAAAGGTGAAGAGATCACGAAGCGTTCTTTCGTGCCGGCACCACCTCACGACACATCGGAGCTCGAGCTGCCGGCATGAAGGCGATTTCTCGTTTCCTTCACATTCTCTTCACGGCCGATTCACCAGGATGCGTGGCGAGGCAGCGCGATCCTCGCGCCGGCCCGATCACTATCCGAGAGATATCAGCATGTCACACCACACGAAGAAGACCGCGAGGAAGGGCTCATTCGTGAACTTCCGTAACGGTCAGCTCCACGACAGAGCTTCGGAGACCAATGGCGCGCACCCTTCGATCGATGAGCAGATCCGGCTACGCGCCTACGAGCTCTACGTGGAGCGAGGTGCCCAGCCGAACGAGGACCTCCGGGACTGGCTGCAGGCCGAACGAGAGGTACGCGCGGGGCCGGTGGTCGAGACGCCAGACGACACGGCCAGCTAGCGACGAGGCCGCTCAGCGGCCGGCCGTGCCTTTCGCGTTCTCAGTCGAAGAGCGCGCGAAAGGCGCGGCCCGGTCGTGCGAACAACCTCTCCTCGAGAGGCAGCGCTATGAAGACTAGAGTCGCGATCAACGGACTAGGGCGCATCGGGCGTGCCATTCTGAAGTTGGTCATCGAGGAGTCGAGTCTCGAGGTGGTGGCCGTCAACGACCTCGGCAGCGCTGCGAACCTCGCCTATCTCCTCCGTTTCGATACCGTGTACGGGCGCTATCCGAGGCCCGTCCTGGCCGTCGAGAATCGGCTGCACGTCGGCGACCGTGTGCTGCCCGTATTCTGCGAGCCCGACCCATCGAAGCTCCCCTGGACGGAGCTGGGTGTCGACCTCGTGTTCGAGTGCACGGGGGCGCTCACCCGGCACGAGGACCTGGAGAAGCACATCCTGTCAGGTGCGCGCATCGTGCTCCTCTCAGCACCATCCAGCGACGCGGATGTGCGAACCGTCGTACACGGCGCGAACGTAGGAGAACACGCTCCCCGCATCATTTCCTGCGCGAGCTGCACGACGAACTGCATCACCCCGATCGTCGAGATCATCGGGCGTCGCATCGGGTTCACCAAGGCGGCGATGACGACGGTGCACGCATATACAGCTTCCAGTCGCTCGTCGATGGACGGAGCAAGCACTTTCGGCGCGGTCGGGCTGCCGCGATGAATCTCGTTCCCGCCTCGACCGGCGCTGCACGCGCCACCGCCCGCGCGCTGCCCGAGTACGTGGATCGCTTCGACGGCGTCGCCATTCGTGCGCCACTCGCCGTCGGTTCCATCGCCGATATCACCTTCGTGACGCGCCGTCGCACGACTGTCGCCGAGGTGAACGAGATCCTCGCCAATGAGGCCCTGACCAACCGCTACGCCGGGGTGCTCGGCGTATCGGATGAGCCGCTCGTCTCCTCGGACATCATCGGTGATCCCCGTGCCTCGGTGGTGGATCTCGATCTCACCAGAGTCATCGATGGGGATCTGGTGAAGATCATGAGCTGGTACGACAACGAGTGGGGCTATGCCAATCAGATGCTCCGAGAAGCTCTGTTCGTGACTGGGGCCCGCCCTTCGAATCCGTCACGGTGAACCGCTCACCTCGACTACTCGGCCAGCACCGCCAGGTCGAGCCGTAGCGCCTCCCCCAGCGACCAGGCCTGAAACGGGCAGCCGCGCTGCGTGTGGGGTGGATCACCGTCCGCGATCTCGGAGATGTGCCCGAGGCCTGCCTCGCCGAGGTGACGCAGCAGCGGTGCCAGGAACCGGGCTCGCGCTTCGCGCTTAGCCTCCGCGGTATTGCCACGTACCCGCACCCACCCTTCTGCGAACGGACCGATCAGCCACGGCCACACCGTGCCCTGGTGGTAGGCGCCGTCCCGGTCGCGCGCGCCGCCTCGGTAGTGCGATACGTACGCGGGGTCGTCCGGCGCCAGAGTGCGCAAGCCCATCGGTGTCACCAAACGCGCTTCGATCGCGTCGATCACGCGACGAGCCCGCGCGCCGGTGAGCAAGGGGAACGGGAGACCTCCGACGGCCAGCACCTGATTGGGGCGAAACGCCGCGTCTACCGTGCCGGCGCGGTGATCGACATCGACGACATCGTGGAGGTAACCATCTCTCTCGTTCCAGAAGCGCGCTTGGAATTCTCTCGAGCCATTGCGGAACGCCGTCACGCACTTCGAGGAACCTTCGCATCCGATTCTGAGCGCATTGAGCCACAGCGCTTGGACCTCGACAGGCTTGCCGATGCGTGGCGTCACCGCCGAGTCACCTACTTTGGCATCCATCCACGTCAGTGGGACGCCTGACTCCCCAGCTGCCAGCAGTCCGTCGGCGTCACACCGAACGCCATGCCGTGTCCCTCGCATGTAGCCATCGAGGATCGCGCGCACCGCTGCGCGCAACGTATCCAGCTCGGCAGGCGCGATGTGCCATCCACGCGCCGCCGCCGCTTGGAAGAAGTCGTGCACTGCGATGATGAACCACAGCGATGCATCGACCGCGTTGTACTCCGGCATTTCGCCGACATCGGGGAATCGGTTCGGTAACATCCCCGCCGACACCGCGCTGCTCCACTGCAATAGAACATCGCGCGCGTCGCCTAGACGTCCCGTCGCCACGCACAGACCACGCAAAGCGATGAACGTGTCACGCCCCCAATCGGTGAACCATGGATAGCCCGCGACGATCGTCTTACCGCTGCCACGCTGAACAAGGTACGCGTCCGCGGACCGTGCCATGGGAGCCAGGCCGGCACGTCGTGACATCTCCGCGGCGCGCCAGCGTCTGACGGTCTCGATGGCGGGTTCACCGAGTCGCGGCAACTCACTGTCGACGCCGCCCGACGTCAGGATCCACACGGCCTCGGCGCTCGACAGGTCCCAGGTGAAGACTCCTGGTGCGGCGAGGTCCTCAGTGAAATCCAGTCCACGAGCGCGCTCCGCCTCGTATTGAAAGTTGCGGTACCACAAGGGGCGGTGTACGTACCCGGCGTTCGAACTGGCGACGATGCTCGGCACGCCAGCATAGGGCCGCCACTCCACGCGTCCCTCGGACAACGCGGCGTGGAAGCGAAAGTCTGCATTCTCGTGGTGCAGCGCATGATAGTCGCGCCCCGAGAGAAACGGCCGTACGGCGAGCCTGACGCCGGGGCGCGGCTTCGACAGGGACCACCTGACGACCACGGCAGTCGCGTCTCGAGGGACGAACACCTCCTGCTCTACGGCGGTGCCGTCCGCGAGTCGGAATGCCCACCGGGGCCAGGGGTCCGGTTCGAAGCTCTCGAGGCGAGACATGCCATCGGGATGGATGACGCCTTGGGCGTAGCGTTGTGACGAGAGCGCGAACTGTCCGGCTGAGGTGGTGACCCAGGCATCGAAGCCGTTGACCAGCACCATGCGTCCCGTCGGCGGCGTCATCGCCATCAGAAGCAATGCGTGGTACCGGCGTGTGCGGACGCCGCTGGCGGTGCCCGAGGCGAACCCACCAAGGCCGTCGGCTTCGAGCCACTCGCTATCGGCCGGTAGTCGCACCGGCTGCCTCAGTGCAGCGGCCGCCGGGGCTGCAGCAGCTTGGCCACGAGTCCCGTCCACCCGGTCTGATGCGAAGCGCCGAGACCTCGACCGTCATCGCCGTCGAAGAACTCGCTGAACAGAACGTGATCACGGAAATGTGGATCGTCGGCCAGACTGCCGTGCTGCCGTGCCGTCGCACGTCGTCCGCAGGCCCCCAGCAGGAAGATGCGCGTCAGGCGGGCGGTCAGCTCCCTCGCCACTTCGTCGAGAGACATGAAGTTGCCGGAGCCAGTGGGGCACTCGACACGAAACTCGTCGCCGTAGTAGTGGTGGAACTTCTGCAGCGACTCGATGAGCAGGTAATTCACTGGAAACCATATCGGGCCTCGCCAGTTGGAGTTGCCGCCGAACTCACCCGATGTCGACTCCGCCGGTTGGTAGGTTATGGTCGAGGAGATCCGCCCGTCGGAGAACACGTAGGGCGTATCGCGATAATGGCGCGAGAGTGAGCGCACGCCGTAATCGGATAGGAACTCCGTCTCGTCTAGCATGCGCCGGAGCAGGGATTTCATGCGATGGCCACGCAGTAGCGACAGCAGACGGCGCTCACCGCGCCCCGGCTGGTCCCAGCGCGCGACCAGACGGGCGAGGTCGGGTCGATAGTCGAGAAACCATTCCATCCGCTCACGGAAGCCCGGCACCCGTTCGAGAAGCTCGAGATCGAGTGTCTCGACGGCGAACAGGGGAATCAGGCCCACCATCGAACGCAGCCGCAGTGGAATCCGGGCACCGCTCGGAAGCTCGAGTTCGTCATAGAAGAACTCGTCCTGTTCATCCCAGAGGCCAAGTCCATCACAAGACATGTTGCTCATCGCCCCGGCGATCCCCAGGAAATGCTCGAAAAACTTCGTGGCGATGTCCTCGTACACTGGATTGTGCCGGGCGAGTTCGAGGGCCATGCGCATGAGATTGAGGCTGTACATCGCCATCCAGCTCGTACCGTCGGATTGATTGATGTGCCCGCCGGTGGGGAGCGGTGCACCCCGGTCGAATACCCCGACGTTGTCCAGTCCCAAAAAACCGCCCTGAAAGATGTTGTTGCCGCGCAGGTCCTTGCGGTTGACCCACCATGTGAAGTTGAGCATCAACTTGTGGAGGATCCGCTCCAGGAATGCGATGTCGCCGTCGTCCCCTCGCTGGTTGCGGTCGATCTGGAAGACGCGCCACGCGGCCCAGGCGTGTACAGGAGGATTGACGTCCCCGAAGG
Organism: Gemmatimonadales bacterium; assembly: GCA_050181335.1. Classification (GTDB taxonomy): domain Bacteria; phylum Gemmatimonadota; class Gemmatimonadetes; order Longimicrobiales; family Gaopeijiaceae; genus UBA2982. The sequence continues at coordinate 185,026 of JBFXDG010000007.1, forward strand.
CCCACTCGTACGCCGGCAGCTGGCCGTTCGGGTGCATGTACCACTCCCGGGTCAGCAGCACGAGCTGCGACTTGGCGAACGGCGCATCGACGAGCGCCAAGGGGATGCAATGAAAGGCGAGATCCCACGCGGCGTACCACGGGAACTCCCATTTGTCCGGCATCGAGATGACGTCCGCATTGTTGAGGTGCTGCCACTCGTGGTTACGGCCCTCGCGGCGCTCGGGTGGTGGCGGCGGTTGCGCGGGATCGCCGAGCAGCCACAGCGGGACGTCGTAGTGGTAGAACTGCTTGCTCCACAGCATCCCCGCAAAAGCCTGCCGCTGCACGTGACGCGCCTCGGCATCCAGCAGGTCGCGCTGCACGGCCGCATAGAAGTCGTCGGCCTCGCGCCGCCGCGACTCGATGACCGCTTCGAAGTCCACGAACGGGACCGGCGTTCGGGATTCCTCGGTCAGCCGCAACCGCAGCTGCTTCGCACCGCCTGACGGAACGGTCAGCCGGTAGTGCGCGGCGGCCTTGGTGCCGCTCCGGAGGGGATTGACCGCGTCCTCTCGGCCCCCGACGACATACTCGTGGAAGGCGTCCTTGAAGTAGCCCTCTGCCGAAGAGCCGAACAGCCGTGGCACGTTCGTGTCGTTGTCGCTGAACAGCAACGCACCGCCCCGATCACAGTGCAGGACATAGGCTCCGAGATCCGGATGCCGAGCGCGGATGGCGTTCTCGAGTGCGCTCAGCTCGGGCCTCCTCGAGGCGGCGTCCCACGACCAGATGTTGCGGCACCAGAGCTGTGGCAGGACGTCGATCCGCGCTTCCTCGGGGCCACGATTGTGGATCGTGATGCGCATCAGAAGGTCGTCGGGCGCGGCCTTGGCGTACTCGACGACCACGTCGAAGTAGCGACGCTCCTCGAAGATGCCCGTGTCGATCAGCTCGACTTCGGGGCGGTCACTCCCGTCACGCCGATTCTCCTCCACCAGCCGAGCGTAGGGAAACTCGAGCTGCGGGTACTTGTAAAGCATCTTCAGGTAGGAGTGCGTCGGCGTGGCGTCGAGGTAGTAGTACAGCTCCTTCACGTCCTCGCCGTGATTCCCTTCGTTGTTCGTCAGGCCGAACAGGCGCTCCTTCAGGATGGGGTCACGCCCGTTCCACAACGCCACGGCGAGGCAGAGTAGCTGTCGGTCATCGCTGACGCCGGCGATGCCGTCCTCACCCCAGCGATACGCGCGGCTTCGCGCCGCATCGTGCGGCAGGTACTCCCACGCATTGCCGTGAGGGCTGTAGTCCTCGCGCACGGTACCCCACTGCCGCTCACTGAGGTATGGTCCCCAACGCTTCCACGGACGTTCACCTCGTTCGTCCTCAGCGAGACGCATGTGCTCTGCGCTGGGCTGCGACCTGTCACCGCGCGTGCTCACGGCGAGGAGGGCAGCTGGTCCCGGCCTCCCATACTACGGAGAGTGAACCCGACGCCACGGATAGTCGACAGCAACTGTTCACCCGCCGCCGCCGCCAGCTTCCGTCGAAGGTTTCCGACGTGGACGTCGACGACGTTGCTGTCCGGATCGAAGCGCATGTCCCACACCTTCTCGAGAAGAGTCGTGCGACGCACCACCTCTTCTGGATGCAGGAGGAAGAATTCGAGAAGCTGAAATTCCTTCGGCGTGAGATCGAGTTGCTCGTCGTTGACCGTTACGACGTGCTGCAACCGATCGAGTGCCACCGGGCCGTACCGCAGCACGTCGAGCCGCTCCGCACCGCCACGACGGTACAGCGCCCGGAGTCGAGCCAGGAGCACGTCGAACGGAAATGGCTTGGCGAGATAATCATCCGCGCCCGCATCCAATCCACGGATGACGTCCTCAGGGGCGTCCCGGGAGGTGAGCATGAGGATGGGGGTCGTGCGCCCCTCTCGTCTGAGCTCCGCGGCGATCTGAAAGCCATTCTTCTTCGGAAGGACCACGTCGAGCAGGATGACGTCGTACTCGTTGACATGCGCGAGCATGGTGGCCTCGTTGCCGTCTCGAGCCAGGTCGACCACGTATCCCTCTTCCTGCAATCCATGCTCGATGAATCCCGCAACTTTGCGGTCGTCCTCCACGACAAGAACTTTCATGACTCTATATCTATTCCGTGACACTCAGCGAGATAGGGAAACTGACGTGAAGATTTCTTCATCATTCAGTCGCAGGGACCTCCAGAACGAAACAGCTTCGTCACGGTCTGAGATCATGAATCCGCTCGAGAACACTGCTGGACACCGACGCGACCGCCACGGCTCAGCCCGCGCTCGAAGGGGCCGTCCAACTCGCCATTCGTTCCGGTGCGCGGCTAACTGTTGTGCACGTCGCGTCGGTCCCGCCGCACGCCAGCTGTTACGCGAGGCTCGAGGAGGTCGTGGGCGGCGACGCCGATATCCGACTCCCGAAGCCGCAAGGCGATCGCGAACTCGAGAAGATTCCGGGCCGAGAATCGTCAGCTGCTGCCGCGCCCTCCTGCATCCTGGAAGTCGGGCTCGATGACACCCTTCTCGTATAGATAGATCAGGCGATGCTGCGGCTCGCCTAGGTGTTGGAAACAAGGACGTTGTTCACCAGGGCCTCGAGACGGCTGAGAGGTGTCTGGTTGCCGATGCCCCGGTGAGGATTTCGGCGGTTATAGCGGTTGAGGAAGCCAGGGAGCATACGGGTGCGAGCGGCTGACGTTCGGTAGGCTCGAGCGTACGCCCCTGAGCGCAGCACGGTCCATGTCAGCGTCACGGCAGCGGACAAGCGAGTCGTGTACAGGGTGGAAGATGCGGGCCCGGGCGTACCGGCAGATGATGTCGAGCGGATTTTCGAGATCTTACGTCACCAAGGTGGGCGAAGAGAGTCTCGGCCTCGGTCTGGGCCTACCCCTTTCGCGTCGCCTCGCCCGTCTGCTGAGGGGCGAGCTCCGCGCCGTTGCCCTTTCCGGAAAAGGGGGCTGTCAACTTCGAGCGCAAGCATGCTCGGGCGGCGTGATCCGTCTACCTTCACTCCCCGCTGCGCGGGGAAGCTCTCCTCTCCAGAGGGCAGAGGAGAAAGCAATAACGACTCAACAGGTTACCCGTCCACCGAACCGGGACAGCTCCAGTTGATGCAAACCCGTCCATCAGCGTAGGTTGCTCGCCCGACGGGGTGGCGACACCCTCGATCGAACGCGGGCTGCAGGTGCTCAGCCACTCATCGGGAGGCGGCACGATGAAGCGCAGAGGCTTCGGAATCCTCATCGCAACCGACGGATCTGCCTCGGCACGCGCGGCCGTCTCCACTGCCGCGCGCTTTCCGTGGCCCGAGGACGCCGAGATGACGGGCCTGCTCGTCCGGCGCATCTACGCGGAGTACGGATCCGCCATGTCGGCGCTCCACGAGGCGGAGGAGATCACCGCGGAAAGGACGGGCGCGACGCTGAAGAAACGCTGGCCGACGGCTCAGGTGGAAATCGTGAGCGGGCTGCCCGTGGACACGATTCTGAGCGAAGCCAAACGCCTGGGGACCGACGTGATCGTCATGGGTTGGCGGGGCCATAGCGCGATTCGACGCGTCCTCGCGGGCAGCGTGTCCCGGGGAGTGGTGCGGAGCGCGCGATGCTCCGTGCTCGTGGCGAGACGCGCCCCGGCGGAAATCGAACGAATCGTGATCGGCTTCGATGGGTCCACGCACGCTCAGCGCGCCGTGGGGCTGGTCGCAAAGCTCTCTCCCCCCCGAGCCGGTCGCGTTACGCTTCTGACCGCCGCAGAAGTGATTCGCGACTATCCGTCCCACGCCCTGCTTTCGAGCCGGAAGCGGGCGGCGGTCGCCGCGGACATCCGGCGCAGTAACGAAAAGAGCGTCAAGATCGCGCGCCGAACTCTGCAGGCACCCGTCCGCGCGCTCACCGCGAGCGGATGGAAAGTGGAAGCGACGGTGACCACCGGCGCACCTCTCGAGGATCTGCTCGAGGTGGTCAGCGACGGGCGCGCGCACGTGCTGGCGGTAGGAGCGCGCGGCACCGGAGGCGTCAAGCAGTTGTTGCTCGGGAGCGTCGCCGACGGCGCGCTCGACCGGAGCCCGGTGCCCGTTCTGATCGCGCGCTGAGAGGAACAGGAGGGCAATTCATCCGAACGTGGATGAATCGCATCGTCTGCGTGACCTGTCCAACCAGAGTGGCCAAGCTCAGCAAGTATGCGTTCTCTACGCCGAGAGTCTCGCGGAGGAGCGATGATGAGCATTCGCCCTCGGTCGAGGATCTGTCCGGTCGACTTTGGTCCGAACGCAGAGCATCCGCCCGCCGCTCGATGCGATTGACCCCAGAGTCGTGTAGAGCAGTGCCCCGAGGAACGGAGCCAGCCAGATGAGAGCAAACCAACTCGTGCTGTCCCGCATAGTGAGGAGTGCGTGCCCGGAAGCCACGGCGCTGATCAGAAGCTGTACCACTACGATGTACGGCCATTGCTCCGGCCCTTCTTGGAACATGTCCTCAGGTTGACTGAAGATCGCGCAACACCATCGGCAAGATGCCGCCGTTGACGAAGAACTCGACCTCAGCAGGCGCATCGATCCGTACCGTTACGTCGAACGCCACTCTCGAGCCGTCTTGCCGATCTGCGGAGACTCTCGCGCTTTGGCGGGGCTCGATGCCCGCGGCGAGGCCGCTGACGGAAAACACCTCGGCGCCGGTCAAACCCAACGACACTGCCGAGTCGCCGTCCTCGAACTGCAATGGGAGCACGCCCATGCACACGAGGTTGCTTCGGTGAATGCGCTCGTAGCTTTCGGCGATGATGGCTTTGATCCCGAGTAACGACGCGCCTTTGGCCGCCCAGTCGCGTGAGCTTCCCGACCCGTACTCTCGCCCAGCGATCACTATCAGCGGCGTTCCCTCTTTCTGATACCGGATCGCGGCATCGTAGATGCTCATCTCGTCGCCGCTCGGAACGTGTATCGTTCGGGGGCCTTCGACCCCCGGCACCATCGAATTGCGTAGGCGTGTGTTCCCGAACGTCCCACGCACCATGACTTCGTGATTGCCGCGCCGAGAGCCGAAGCTGTTGAACTCTTCCGCCGGCACGCCGTGCTCGAGGAGATACTGGCCGGCGCGTGAGTGGACCGTGATCGCTCCGGCAGGAGAGATGTGATCGGTCGTGATCGAATTCCCGAAAACGGCCAAGACACGTGCACCTTCCACATCCACCAACGGTGCCGGGTCATCCGCGAGATCGATGAAGAAGGGGGGCACGCGAATGTAGGTCGAGTCTTCGTCCCAGTGAAACAAGGCGCCGGCCGGCGCCGGCATACTCCTCCAGTCGTCGTTGCCTTCGAAGATACGTCCATACTCGAGACCGAACTGCTCCGGAGTCACCGACGAGACCACCAAGGATTCGATCTCCTTCGCGGTCGGCCAAACGTCCTTCAGATAGACCGGCTTGCCCTGTCGATCGGTCCCGAGGGGATCGACACTCAGATCACACAGGACCGTTCCGACCAGCGCGTAGGCGATACACAACGGAGGGGATGCCAGATAGCTCGCCTTCACCTGACCGTGAATGCGCCCCTCGAAGTTGCGATTCCCTGACAGCACGGCCACCACCGACAGGTCCTGGTCCGTCACGGCCTGGGCAATCTCCTCGGGTAACGGGCCGGAGTTGCCAATGCATGTCGTGCACCCATAGCCCACGAGGTGGAACCCCAGCGCCTCCAGGTAGGGCGTAAGACCCGCCTTGTCGAGGTACTGGGTCACCACTCGCGAGCCGGGTGCCAGGGAGGTCTTTACCCAAGGCCGGCACTGGAGTCCGGCTTCCACTGCCTTCCGGGCAAGGAGTCCGGCGGCAACCATGACCGACGGGTTCGACGTGTTCGTGCAACTCGTAATGGCGGCGATCACGACCGACCCGTCAGTGACGGACCGGGCGGCCCAAGGCTTCTCCAACGGCTCGGGAGGAGCCTGCATGAACTCGCTCGCCACAGCGCCGCCTTCGGCGACGAGCCGTGCGACTTCCGTGTGATTCACCGGTGGAGCGACCCTCTCGAGTGCGTTTTCGAAGGACGCCCTGACGCCGGCCAGCGAGACACGATCCTGGGGACGCTTCGGTCCAGCAACGCTCGGCTCGACATCGCGCAGGTCCAGGTCGAGGACCTCGCTGAAATCGGGCTCTGGATCGTCATCCATCCTGAATAGGCCCTGTTCCTTCGTGTAGCGTTCCACGAGGTCGATATTGGCCGTACGTCCTGTCAGGCGCAGGTACTCCAACGTGTTCGAATCGACCGGGAATAGTGTCGCGGTAGCCCCGAACTCGGGTGACATGTTGGATAGCGTGGCCCGGTCCGCGATGCTCAGATTGTTCAATCCGGAGCCGAAGAACTCTACGAACTTGCCCACGACTCCATGCGCCCTGAGCCGTTCGGTGAGCGTCAGGACGAGGTCGGTGGCGGTGGTCCCCGGCGGTAGATTGCCGCGGGTCCTTACACCGAGCACGACGGGTTTCGGTAAGAACATCGGCTGGCCCAGCATGGCCGCTTCGGCCTCGATACCACCGACCCCCCAGCCCAGTACGCCGAGGCCATTGATCATTGGAGTGTGCGAATCAGTCCCGACCAGCGTGTCGGGGAACGCCCACCCGTCACGCGCTGTCACGACTTGCCCCAGGTATTCCAGGTTGACCTGATGGCAGATCCCCATTCCGGGAGGGACCACCCGGAAGCCTTCGAAAGCCTGCTGGGCCCAGTTGAGCAACGCGTACCGTTCTCGGTTCCGCCGGTACTCCCAGGCAAGGTTGGCCGCGTAGGCCTCAGCGCTACCGAACCGGTCGACCTGGACTGAGTGGTCGATGACGAGATCCACCGCAACGAACGGATTGACCCTCGCGACGTCTCCCCCGGATCGGGCCACAGCACTCCTCATGGCGGCCAGGTCAACCACGGCTGGGACACCAGTGAAGTCCTGCATCAGCACCCGCGCCGGCATGAACGCGATCGATGCGTCGCCGTTCGGCCAGTGGGCGAGCGCCTCCACATCGGCCGGCGACACGTCTCTGCCGCCCTTTCGTCGTGCGATGTTCTCCAGAAGGATCTTGACGGTATGCGGGAGCCCTGCCACATCCGCGCCTGTCTTGGCAGCTAGTCTTGCTAGACTGACGTAGGAGAACGTGCCCGAATCGGCGCTCATAGTCGCCGTGATGCCCAGCGCATCGTTGATCATGACCCGACTCCCGTGTGCGTGGTCAAACGCTAGGCATCACATCGTTTTGCAGGTGCGCCTCCAGAGCGACCTGTCCAACCCTCGCGATACCTCGGTGAAGAGCTCGGCGGTGCCCGCGTCGCTCTGGCCTTCGGCGAGTTCGATTGCTCGCCGCATGTTGGGAGCCAGAGCTGCGTACCGGTCGGCTAGCTCGGCCACGGTCGGCAGGCTTTCGGTCACCTGGAGGTCGCACTCCGAGAGCCGAGAGTTCGCCGCTGCCATCCGCACCGTGCCGAGGGCCAAGCCTCCGAGCGCCGTCGCCCGTTCCGCGATCGCGTCGGCATAAGTCAGCAATTCCGCAGCTAACGTGTCGAACAATTCGTGGAGCGCGAGAGACTGTGCTCCTTTGACATTCCAGTTAGCCTGCTTCGTCTGGCTGGAAAGGTCCAAGACATCCGCCAGGCGCTGGTTGAGGAGCACGACCGTCTGCGCTCCCTTCGTTGGGGCATGTCGCTTCTCGTCGGGAACGCCGACTCCGCCTTCATCATCGTCGCCATGTGAATCTCCTTGGTCGTGTGTCCGGAGTGTGCCCACGGCGGCCTCGAAGCGCCCTTCGCCGTAAAACCCACGCAGGTCGGCGCCCCTTCCCCGTCGTACTCCGACCCAAGATAGGGTGGGAACCTAGCCCGGGCTGTCCGGGGCTACCTTGGAGTGCGGCGTTCTGGCCCATGGATTCGCCAGACCGTTGCGAGGATTGCGGCCAGGAGCGGCTGATCCCGCCTCTTGTGAGGGCCGAGGCCTACGCCCTTCGTGCAACGCCCTCCGCATGTGCGAGTTCGCTGCTCACTCACCGACCTGCTGCCACATGTCCCCGCGAGGCAGTGGGTGCTGTCGGTCGCGTGGTCCGGCTCCTCCCTCAACGTCCATCCTCACTACCACCTCATCGTCCTCGATGGCGTGTTCGGCAAGCCGGGCGGCGGAGAGATCGAGTTCCACGAGGCCCACGAGCTGACCACCGAGCACATCCGCCAGGTGGAGTCTGTCCTCCAGCGACGCGTCCTCCGCCACTTCCGTGCCGCCGGCCGTTACACGGTGGCGTGACGGTTCAGATACGCCCGGTTCCCACGGCGTAGGCGATGTCCGTCTGCGAGACGACGCCTACGAGCCGACCCGCATCCTCCACGAACAGGCGCTTGACCTCGGCGTAGAGCATCTGTTGCGCCGCCTCGCGGACGTCGGCATTGGCCGCGACGGTGAGTGGCTGCGACGTCATCAGGTCCCGTGCGGTCGTGTTCTCGAACAGGTCGGTGCGCGCCCTCTCGTCCTCCCGATCGGCCGCAGCCTCGAGCACGTCCGTGGCCGACACGACTCCGACGAGCGCTCCGTCCGTCCCCACGACCGGCACCCCGGAGATGTGGGCATCCGCCATGAGCTGCACGATCTCCGACACGGGGGTGCTCGGGGAGACTGTCTTGACGTCCGACCGCATCAGATCCGCTACGCGCATGACTTCCTCCCTAGGAGGGGTGGATCCCTCGCCGGACTCTCCACCCGCGAGCGAGAAGTGTCAACGGGCCTGACGGGCCCTCCCGTTGGATCGGAGGAAGTCCGACGGCGTCGGCGGAGTTCTCTGTACGGACCGAGCGCTCGCGCAGCGGCAGATTCTCGGTGTGGTCTCGACGCCGCCGGCGGCGCGCTCGCCCATATCCCGACACCTCAGACTTCGGCGAGAGCTGCGCGGGGGCAACCGCGTGCGCTGAGGGGGCGGCAGGATGAGGTGGGCCGCGCGTCTACCCGGCGCGACGGAAAAGCCTCGGATTGCCCTTGATGAAGCGATCGATCCATTGCTCCAGGAACGACTCGTTTCCAGCGGTCTTCAGGTAGCGGTACCCGGCCAGCGAGATCACCGCGGCCCCGATCGTGTCGACGATCAGGTCCCACATGGTATCGGTGAGCCCAGAGGGATCCCCGAGCATGGCTTTCTGCATGTTCATGCCGAACGCCTGGTCCATGGTGAACTCGAAGATCTCCCACACGGTGCCGATTCCCAACGCGAACAGGAACGCGAACAGCGCGTCGAACCCGGGCTTCATGTCGAGCTCGATGTCCTCCTTCTCGTTCAGCACGTGCACGAGGAGGAACCCGAAGATGCCTAGCAGGAAGCCGGACGCCATATGAAGAGTGATGTCCCACCACCAGATGCGGTTGTAGTAAACGCG
>JBFXDG010000008.1:0-154447 GCA_050181335.1 Gemmatimonadales bacterium
CCATGAGTCGCGGATAGCGTGGGGCCGACCGCGGTGCCGCTCGCGCCGTTCGAGCCTCAATGGGGCCGCGACCCATGAGACGCGGATAGACGTAGGTCGTGACCGGCCCCGGATGCTGGCCGAGGCTTCAATGGGGCCGCGACCCATGAGTCGCGGATAGTGGTCGCGCGGGGCATGGCCACAGCGCCTACAACGCTCCGCTTCAATGGGGCCGCGACCCATGAGTCGCGGATAGCGGCGCGAGCAGCAGCGAGCCGAGCAGCACCAGCCAGCTTCAATGGGGCCGCGACCCATGAGTCGCGGATAGAGTGAACCGTGACACCCGACGCGACGCTGTTCACGCTTCAATGGGGCCGCGACCCATGAGTCGCGGATAGTGATCTGCCGGTCCCTGAGCGTCGGGTAGTCCTCCGAGCTTCAATGGGGCCGCGACCCATGAGTCGCGGATAGGTTCGTCGTCGCTCGTCCGAAGGGCCACTACGGCGTGCTTCAATGGGGCCGCGACCCATGAGTCGCGGATAGCTCGTCGAGCAGGTCTGGATCGATCACCTCGACCGCGCTTCAATGGGGCCGCGACCCATGAGTCGCGGATAGCCCGAAGCACGGTGGGCAACCCACCGAGGCCAGGCCCGCTTCAATGGGGCCGCGACCCATGAGTCGCGGATAGGCGCGCTCCATGACGAAGGTCAACGGCATCTGGCAGGCTTCAATGGGGCCGCGACCCATGAGTCGCGGATAGGAGTACTTCATCCCGCTGACGGCGACGACGGCCGTGCTTCAATGGGGCCGCGACCCATGAGTCGCGGATAGTCCAGGAGCTCGTCGATCCGACCGACCGTGAGCTCGCGCTTCAATGGGGCCGCGACCCATGAGTCGCGGATAGGAGGCGGTGCGTCAGGACCTCGAGGCGTGGTGGCCGCTTCAATGGGGCCGCGACCCATGAGTCGCGGATAGCGCGCATTTCAAGAGCGGATGCGGAACACGGAGTGGGCTTCAATGGGGCCGCGACCCATGAGTCGCGGATAGAGCCCTCGCCCAACCCCTATCGCCAGAAGAATTTCCGCGAGGACTTTCGAGCGGTCCGGGCCAACTCCCATCATGTCGAACCCCGATCGTCGTCAACAACGCACATAACCTGTTACCTGTCAATCAACACGAGCGGCTCCCGCTCCGTGGTCACCACGAAGGCGCTCGAAGGCTCATACCACGGTAATTCGAGCCGGCGGTGTGTAGGCCAGACCTATGACCTCCAACCCGATCTCCAGGGGATTCTCCGCCAAACCCAAATCGATCAGCATGACTTGGTCTTCACCGTGGTCGATCTGCTTCCTCAGCTTACCCCTGAGCTCGGCGAGTTCCTCTCCGTTGAGCTCACAGAAGAACACGCTGTACTGAGCGTGATCGCCGTAACCGAACAGCATCTTGTAAACCGTCTCCCGACGTTTGTCGTCGGAGATATCGTAGCTCACGCAATAGCGCCTCCGCACTGGAACGTTCACTCACCGCGTGGTGACGCCGACATATTCCGGCACGTCGCCGCGAAGCCATCGCGCGAGCAGGCGTGCCTGAATTCGGATCACGGATCTCCACGTGCATCGGTATCCGAAGAGAGGGTGGGTGACGAGTTGATCGAGCCGGGCCTCGTAGGCCTTGATGAACGACTTGCGACCTGCGTCACGAAGTGCGCACTCGGCCTTCGACCTGGTGAAGTCGCCCGCCGTCACCATCCCCGTATTGATGGCCGTCAGTACAGCGCTGTCCACGATCAGCGGCCGGAATTCTTCCATGAGGTCGAGCGCGAGCGCAGGTCGGCCGTGCCTGGGTTGGTGGAAGAACCCCCACCAGGGATCGAGCCCTTCACCGAGCAGCGCCACCGTGCACTCCTTGGCAAGCATCGCGTAGCCAAAGGACAACAGAGCGTTCACGGGATCGCGTGGCGGGCGTCGGTTGCGGTTGCGAAAGTCCCATTCCGCGTCGAAGTCGCGCGGTCGCAGGAGTGCGTCGAATGCGGAGAAGTACTTGGCCGCGAGAGCGCCTTCGAGACCGAGAAGCGCACCGACGTCTTCCGCGACCGAAACCTTGGCGAGCAACGTCGCCATCTCCGTGACCGTGGGCTCGGGGGCCGGACTTCCGTTGCGAACCAGCAGCCGGCGCTGGTTCGCCCCCTTCGCTGCCACAACAGCGCGTGCGAACCTGAGACACGCCGCAGCATCCGAGGCCGTTCTGAATTGAGCTGCACGGTCGTAGGCGTTCCGGAGTGTGATGCCGTGCGTGACACCGTAGAACCAGTTGCCGCGCGACAGGTGCACCACGGGCACCCCCGACTCGCACAACAGGTGGACCGTCTGGCTGCTGATCTGCACGTTGCCGCACAGGACGACCTGACTGACATCCTTCAGGCGCGCCTTCCCGACCTCCTCATTATCTCGCTTGACGACGAGGACGCCGCCTCGCTTGCCCACGCGGACCCCCTGCTCCTGCACGTAGAGCGGGACCGCATCCTCACGCGGAGGATAGAGACGCCGCACGGCGTCGAAGCCCGCGAACTCCGGATCGGGCGCCGCCGTGCGCAGCGCGAGCGTCTCGTCCGGCAGGCAGATCCCAGAAAGCGAGCATCCGTTGCACTTCGGGCTATCGTCCAAGGGATCGGGGAGCGTCGTCCGTGCCGACGCCGCTCTCGCCTCGTCGATCAGCCGGAGCGTCCGAGCCTCGAGCTCCGCGGAGAATGGCACATCCACCCGAGTGCGGGAGCCCGCGAAGTACAGCACGCCGTGATGGCACCGGTATCCATGCTCCCGGAGGAGGAGGCCCTGCGCCATGAGTTGGACACGCTCAGGCTCCCAACTCCGTTCTGCATTTTTCGGGACGCGACCGCGCTTCGTGTCCACGGGAACCGCTTCGTCCTCCGTGGTCGACACTAGATCCAGCTTGGCCGTCAGGCCGAGGCGCGCCGATCCGAGAGCTACCGATCGGGTGATCGTGGGTGGCTCGTCGCCATCGACTGGCTCTGGATCCTCCTCGTCCGGGCGCTTCGGCTCGGGCGTGGGATCCGGCAGCACATGGTCGATCTTGTCGACGCGGCGGTGCGTGTCCCTTCCCTCGATCGTGAATACGTTATCCGCCCATCGCCCCTCCACGTGCATGAAGTGGAAGAGGCGCGGACAGTACGCATACTCGTTGAGCATGCGGACGGGGAGTATCTGGTCGGCGGATGGTTCGTCCATGAGGTCTCGCAAACGGCGGAGGCACAGCCTTGGACGAACAACTTCGTAGCAGGGTGTGACAACGTCTCAGCCTGGGGGACCTTCGGTTGCGCCTACCACAGGGGAACTCGTATCCCTTACGTGCCAGGCGAGCAGCCTTTCCGCAGGCTCGGCGGCGCGGACGTCCTCCCGCGACCTCATGCACCAGCCGGCGGTGCAAGACACGGATGTCACAGGGGGGTGGTAGCGTTTCGTATGGCCGCTACGAGGCTCGGTCTTCCACACGTTGGAGCCCCGCAGGACGCGGTTCGACACTGAGGGAGTCAGGCATGGCCTTCGATGATGACTTTACGCTGCTCACCGGGCACCCCCCATTCCCGTGGCAGCGTGCGCTGCACCGGCGGTTCGTCGCCAACGACTTCCCCAAGGCTTGCGATTTGCCGACCGGCCTCGGGAAGACGAGCGTCATCGCCCTTTGGCTGCTTGCGCTCGCCGAGAACCCGAAGCTCCCGCGTCGACTCGTGTACGTTGTCAACCGCCGGACGGTCGTGGACCAATCGACCGCCGAAGCCGAGCGGCTACGTAGCCAACTCCTCGTGCCGCGAGCGCAGCACCTCGATGATTCTCTCCGTAGGTTGGCGGCCACACCTGCGAAGCACCCGTTGGCCATCAGCACTCTGCGAGGCGAATTCGCTGACAACGCCGACTGGCGGCGGGATCCGTCACGGCCTGCGATCATCGTGGGCACCGTCGATATGATCGGCAGCCGGCTGTTGTTCAGCGGCTATGGCTGCGGCTTCCGGAGTAGGCCGTTGCACGCGGGCTTCATCGGTCAGGATGCGCTCCTCGTGCACGACGAGGCGCACCTCGAGCCAGCGTTTCAGTCGTTGCTCATCGCCATCGCTGCCGAGCAGCTCCGCAGCAACGAGCCGCGTCCGCTGAAGGTGCTTGCGCTCTCGGCCACCGGCCGCTGGGAAGCGGATTTCACGCTCGCGGACGAGGACCTACACCACCCGGTCGTGAAGAAGCGGCTCCACGCCAGGAAGGGTCTTCAGCTGCACCGCATTGATGATCGAAAGGAGCTCCCCGAACGCCTCGCGGCAAAGGCCGCAGAGCTGGACGGCAAGATCGTCGTCTTCCTCTCCTCGGTCGAGCACGCTGAAAGGTGCGCGCAGGCGCTGCGCAAAACGAGGAAGCACAGCGTCGCCACCTTGACCGGCACGATGCGGGGCGCGGAGCGGGACAAACTCGTGAAGGATCCCGTTTTCGCGCGATTCCTCCCACGGCCAGGCGACGGCGTGATACCGCAAGAAGGGACCGTGTTCCTCGTCGCCACATCAGCGGGCGAAGTGGGGATCGACCTCTCGGCCGATCATCTGGTCACCGATCTTGCGCCGTTCGACGCGCTCGCACAGCGGCTCGGGCGCGTCAACCGCTACGGCGAAAGGGACGCGGAGGTACACGTCTTTTGCGAGACGCTGAAGCCGCCTCCATCGACGAAGGCTGCCGCTGAAGACGACGAAGAAGAAGCCGACAAGTCCGGCACGCGAAAGGAAGAGTACGACCACGCACGCTTCTTCACGCGGGCACTGTTGGACGAGTTGCCGCCGCGTGATGACGGGCACCGTGACGCGTCTCCGTCGGCACTGCGCGCCCTGCCGCGTGACGCGCGGCTCGATGCCTCGACGCCTCAACCCGACATTCACCACGTGGATGCGCTGCTGTTCGACCGCTGGTCGTACACCACCTTCAAGGGGACACTGCCCGGCCGCCCTCCGGTGGCGGAGTGGCTGCACGGAAAGGCTGAGTGGGAACCACCGCGCACTACAATCGCATGGCGCAGCGAGGTGGCGTGGCTCACGGAGCAACACCTCGGTCGGGAGAAGCTCGATGACTTCCTCGCCGACTACCCGCTGCGCAGTCGTGAGACGTTGCGCGACACCACTAACCGTGTCCTGAAGCACCTCCAGAAGCTGGCGGCGCGCGACCCTGGCGACTTGCAGCTCGTTTGGCTGGTCCGTCATGACGAGCCCGCCGAGATATTGAAACTCGGCGAGCTCGTCGCGACCTACGACTCGAAGAAGAACGCAACCCTGGACGACGCCACAGTGGTTCTGGCGCCCGAGGCCGGAGGACTGAGCGAGGGGCTCCTCGATGGAGCTGCCGAGTTCGATCCCGCCGTTCACTATGACCTCGGACCCCAGGAGGGTGAACGGCTCGTCCACGACTCGGAGGAGAGCCCGAACGCGCCGGCGGGCATGCGGCTGGTCCGAGCGGTGAGACGCGAGGTCGAAGGAGATGAGGTACTGCAATGGTGGCATCTCTACGCCGCCTCTCAGCGTGCCGACGACGATGGCTCCCGGAACAGCCGGCGCGAGTTGTTGCTGGATGTCCACCTGCAACACGCCGAGGCGTGGGCTACCCGCCTTTCGCAGTGCCTTGACCTTCCAGAGCCCGAACGGGGGGCGTTGGCCCTCGCCGCCCGCGCGCACGATCTGGGAAAGGGTCGGCGCGTCTGGCAGCGCTGCATCAGGCGCTTCCAGGCGCCGCCGCTCGCCAAGGGCCCCATGCAGCCCTCGGAGCTGGGACACTATCGCCACGAACTGGGCTCGCTGCACGACGGTGACTTCAGCGGACTGAGTGATGACGCCAAGGACCTCGCGCTGCACGCCGTCGCCGCGCACCATGGGCGCGCGCGCCCTCACTTCCCGACCGTCGAATGCTTCGACCCGGAGGTGCGGGATGACGTCATCGCCGCCATCGTGCGCGAGGTCCCGATCCGTTTCGATCGGCTTCAGCGCCGATATGGCCGCTGGGGTCTCGCGTGGCTGGAGTCGATTCTCCGCGTCGCCGACGTGCTCGGTTCTGAAGAAGAGGTCTTCGAATGATCCGGCTCGACGTCGACCTGACGAACCCAGGCCAGTTCTTCGGCTGTTGTGGTGTGTTCGAGCTGGCTCAGCGCCTCTGGACACACGCGACGGCATACTTTGATCGTTCGCAGTTCGTGGTGTCTGACGGCGACTTGACACAGCTCGTCATGGAAACCGCGCGCGCCCCACTCGAGGTGCTGGAGATCGGCAACCAGACTTCATCGGCATTGCGCCTTGGAGGTCCATTCGACCTGCGAATCGACTGGTGGAAGTTCGAACGTGGTCTCAAGACCTGGGCCGGGCGCATGTCCGTCGACCGCATTGCGACAAGCCTACAGAGAGATCTCCCGAACACATTGCGAAACGGCTTCTTCAATGATGGCCACGTGGTCGTCGGTCCCGATGGGAAGAAGGTCGAGCCGTACTACTTCGATGGTCGCCGAGGCGCGGCCGCTCTACCGCTCGACGTGGGATTCTCGTCCGACGCCCTGTCCCTGGAAACTGTTGCCTTCAGTGCCACGGAGTTCTTCACGCTCGTGGGACTCCAGCGTTTCCGTCCCGCCGACGTAAAGCTGCGCGTTTACCGCTACCGCGCATGGGCTGTGCCCTTACCCGTGACCCTCGCAGCACTGGCCGCGGCAGACGTGCTTCCCGACAACGGTCCGCTGTTCGACTTCTCCAGCGCCTTTCGGACGGACCAACGCAAACACAAGGCGTTCTCGCCAGCAATTCCCTCTAGTGGAGATGAACATGAGTGAACTCAAGATCGAAGCTTTGCTCGACGACTCCGCTGACGCGCCATCAGCCATCGTGTTGCGCGAGTACCTGACGCCGGTGGAAGGCAAGGACGGCGTCTTCTTTCCGCCTACGTTCGCGGCGGCGGAAAGCTCGAGAGAATTTCCCGGCGGGTACAACATCAACGAGCTGAGTAATGGAGAGAACGTCTGCCTCATCGACTCCGTCGGCTCGCAAGCCAACCGCATCGAGCCGATGTTCGCGACGGACGACTATGCGGGACTCGTCCCGCAGCTCGTCGTGGAGGCTGGATCGAAGAGGATCAATATTCTCGAAGCCGGTCACCGCGCAGGTGACGCGATCGTGCGCTGCACCGAGCTGAGAGGCCCGCTGCAGGATGCCTTCCAGTCGTTGAAGAAGGGCGACGCCGTCCCTCTGGCGAAGTTAGCCCCCACTTCGCTCGTCTTCGGTGTGTGGGATTCGCGCGATACGCAAGCGAAGGCGCCTCGCCTCCTAGCGGCTACGATTCGCGCATTCAACGTCGCGAAGCTGACACGTTCTGCACAGTACAACCCCGCAATCGAGTATGTCGAAGAAGGGCTGCTCGAGGATACTGAAGACAAGGATGCGCTCAAGGCCTACTCGGAGCGTGGCTTCCGCCACGTACCGGCCTCTGCCACGCATGGCGGTGTCATTGCGAACGGCGACATCCGTCGCGACGTGACGCTGCAAGTGGCGGCGCTGCGGCTGCTTCGCGGCACCACGGACGACGAGACGAGGAAGCTTCGCGCGTACCTCCTTGGATTGGCGCTGGTGGCCTTCACCAAGCCGGCAGTCGGGTTCCTCCGCCAGGGATGCAACCTCGTGCTGGACGGCGCCAGGCAGCCCGATGCAAAGGTGGTCTTCCCCGATGGTCGACGCGAAGACACAGGCCTGACGCACGCTGCGGCACTAGCGTTCGCGAAGAAGGCAGCCGCCACTTTCGGCGTTGGCGCCAGCAGGACCGTCACGTTCGACACCAACCTGGCGAGGGAGGAGACGACCGGCGAGGGCAAGAACAAGAAGAAGAAGGGGTCGAAGAAGGCGAGAGTCGAATGAGCCAACACCTCGTGTTGTCATTTCGCTTCCTCTCCCCGTGGTTCCACGGACGGGGGGACGGCGGCGCGCCGGAGTGGCCACCCTCTCCCCTTCGCGCGTTTCAGGCCGTCGTGGCAGCCGCAGCGCGGGCTGGCGCGTTGGAAGCGACTCGCGCGGCGCTGAAGTGGCTGGAGCAACGCGCCGCGCCGCTCATCATTTCTTCGGAAGCCGATGAGAGCTCCGTGGGCTACCGGCTCTCGGTACCGCACAACGCGATGGACGTGGTTGCGAAGCAGTGGAACCGAGGCAACGAGGGGACCCCCGCCGAGCACCGCACGATGAAGAGCCTGCGGCCACACCGTCTCACCGACGACGCCGTTGTTCACTATTCGTGGCGGCTCGATGGCGATGCGGCGGCCGCCCCCGCCCTCATCGCTGCAGCTCGCGGCGTGGTGGCACTCGGCTGGGGCGTCGATCTCGTCGTCGGTGACGGTGCGGTCATGGACGGTGCCCCGTTGGCCGAGCTCTCCACGAGCCTGAAAGTCTGGGAGCCACGCAGGGACGGGCGACGCATGCTGCGTGCGCCAATGCAAGGGACGCTCGACGACCTTGAACGTAGGCACGCTGCCTTCCTTTCTCGCACCAGTTTCGCCGATCCCATCCTGCGACCGCCGCCAGCGTTATCGAACTTCGCCATGATCAACTACGCGCGGACCGATCAGCCGCGCGTGGTGGATATCGCCGGCTTCACGCTAATGCGCGTTGACTCGGACAACTTCCGCGCCTTCGATACCGCGCGCCGTGGTATGGCCGTCGCAGGGATGTTGCGGCATGCGGTACGTGCTGCGGCTGAGCGCGCGGGGTGGAACGAAGCGCGCGTCAATGCCTCCGTGCTGGGCCATGGGAATGGCGCTGAGCCGCGCCTGCTACTCGTGCCATTGCCCAGCATCGAGCCTCGAGGCGGCGGCGCGGAAACCGTTGGCGCAGTACGACGGGTGATGGTGTTCTCGACGGACGTGGGCAGTCCAGACACGGCATGGGCCGCAAGGGCGTTGGGCGGCGTGGACCTCGTAGATGAGAAGACCGGCGAAGTGCAGGCCGTGCTCTCCGCGACATCGCGCAATGACCACGTGCTCAAGAGATACCTCTCGGAGTCCACGACTTGGACGACAGTTACGCCCCTGCTGCTGCCAGGCCACGATGATCCCAGGGGCGTCCGACTGAAGCTCCGCAAAGCAACTGACGCTGCTGAGCAGAAATCGCTGCTCGAACGCCTGACACGGAGGCGTGAGGCGCTCGTGCGGAAGGCACTCCGACACGCAGGCCTCGGCGAAGAACTAGCATTTTCGGCGGAGATCGAGACCCGAGCGACCGGCTTCATAGCGGGCGTCGAGAAGGCGTCGCGATACGTCGTGCCGAGCCACCTCGCAAACTCGCCCAGGCTCCACGTCAAACTGACCTGGCCGGTGAGGGTCCCCGGGCCGATATGCATTGGTCGGGGTCGCTTTTCGGGACTGGGCCTGTTCATGACAATCGGTGGGTGAACGGTCGACGCCAACCCGACCGCGCTCGTCGCGACCGCCCACGGGTTGGTCTGCATGAGCTGCCGGGCGCTGAAGGCTTTGCGCATCCGACGATCATACGTACATTGTACATATGAAGCGTGTCACAGCCAGCGACGCCCGCAAGAACTGGTTCCGGCTACTCGACGAAGTAGCAGCCGGCGCCGTCGTATCGATCGAGCGCGGGGGCAGGACGATCGTTCTCCAGCGGGCGCCTGCCCCTGGGCAGCGGGGTGACCTTCCCGACTACTCGCGCCTGATCCGCGCCCCCAACGCCGAGGACGCTGACCGCTGGGGCTGGGACTGGCGGGAGCCGGGCGGTCCCATCCAGCCGGTCGATGGGGACGGCTCGTGAAGCTCTTGCTCGATACGCACTTTCTCCTCTGGATCGCGCTCGACGTGCCGCGCATCGATGCCTTCCCTTGGCTCGAGCGATACCAACCGTGGGGTGTGTCTCCCGTGTCGTTCCTCGAAGTGCAGTTCCTCACCGAGGTCGGTAGGCTCGAGGCCAAGACCAGCGAGTTCGCCGCGGCGATCGGCCGGGACTCGCGCTTCGTCGTGGACGAGGTGCCGTTGGTGTCACTGATCGATCAGGCGATTCCGCTCTCCTGGACGCGGGATCCCTTCGATCGTCTCCTCGCCGCTCACAGTGAGGCGAGGAGGGCGCCCTTGTGCACGCTCGATCGGCGGCTGAGGACCCAACACGGGCTCATCGTGAGGGAGTTGCGGACGACAGCATAGCCGGCAGCGCGTAAGGTCCCCAATTTGGAGGAGTTCTTCCACCTCTCTCCCAATCGCCATGCCGCCTACCAAGCTGCAGCGCTGGCTCGATCTGATCGCCTTCCTGGCGGCCCGGCGCTTCCCCATCACGGTCGAGCAGATCATGCAGGGCGTCCCGAGCTACGCCGCCGGGCTAGCAGACGGGACCGACCGAAGTTACGCCGCGACGCGGCGAATGTTCGAGCGGGACAAGGTGGAGCTCCGCGAGGCCGGCGTTCCGATCGAGACCGTCGAGTACCACGTCAACCATTCGACGGAGCGGCTCGAGGGATACCGATTGTCTCACCACGACTTCTACCTCCCGTACTTGCGGCTCCTGAATCGCAACGGGAACGCCCGAGGAGCAAGAACAGTTGCCCGCGCGCAGCCTGTCCGCGAGTTCGAGATCCGCGAGAATGAGTTGAGCGTCTGTCTCGAGGGCCTCGAGCATGTGCGGCGCATGCCCTCCTCCCCGCTGGCCGAGGCTGCGGCGTCCGCCGTGCGCAAGCTCACCTTCGATCTCCCGATGCACTGGCCGATTCACCCGACGACGACGCTCTACCTCGACCCTCCCGGCCGCCCCGACGCGCGCACCGCCCTGGAGGCGCTTTCGGCCGCCGTGATCCGACGAAAGGCCGTGGGCTTCAGCTACCACGGCATCCGGCGGAACACCCGGACGGAGCGGCGCGTCGAGCCCTACGGGCTCATCTTTCGCCAGAGTCGCTGGTACCTGGTGGGGCGTGACCTCGCTCGAGACGCGGTCCGCACTTTCCGCGTGAGCCGCATGGACGATGTCGAGATCAATGTGCAGAGCCCGCGCACGCCGGACTTCGAGACGCCCTCGGACTTCGATCTCGACGCTTTCGCGTCGCGGGCAGCGTGGCAGCTCGCACGGAGTGACGACGTGCCGCTCAAGGCACGTGTGCTGTTCAGCTTCCCGTTGTCGCTTTGGGCAGAACAAAACGGCCACGGCGAGCTCGTGCGCGAGGGTGACGATGGCTCCAGCGTGCGCGAGTTCGAGATCGCGGAGACAGGACCCTTCCTTCGGTGGCTGCTGCCGCACGGAGATGCAGCTGTCATCCAGCTGCCTGCGGAGCTGCGCCAAGAGATGGTGGCGCTGGCGGCCCGCGTAGCCGATGCGCATGCCGGAGAGTCGACATGAACGAACGACGTACTCGGAAGGCCGGTCGGCGGACGCGGCGAACACCGTTCGCGCCTGAGGCTCGAACGAGCCAGGCCTCGACCGAGGCCGTCGATCGCCTCGCTCGACTGCTGCACGTGATCCCGCGTGCCGCGGCGCCGCGTGGCGTGTCATTGACCGATGTGGCGCGCGAGATTGGCGTCGAGGTCGACGTGGTCCTCGCGGATCTGCGCGAACTGGAGGAACGCGAGATCTACCAGCGCCCGGGAAGTGAGACCCTTCAGATCGCAATCGAGGCGGAGCGGGTCCGGGTATGGACCGGGCGCAGCTTCGCGCGTCCCACGAAGCTCTCGATGCTGGAGTCGCTCGCCCTCTGGCTCGGGCTCGAGATCGTCAGGATCTCACAAGACAGCGAGGCGGACGCGCGCTCGGATCTCGCCGTGCGGCTGCTGCGTCATCTCGCCCAGCCAGTCGACCCGGACGCCGCGGCCGTGTTCGCAGCTCCGTCTTCGATGCACGATCCAGGCGGACTCCGTCGGACCCTATCGAAGGCAGCCTCCGAGCGACGCGTGTGCGAGATCACCTACCTGAAGCCCGGAGCCGAGGCGGCCGAGGCACGACGCGTCCGTCCCTACGTCGTGATCCACGCCGAAGGTTCGTGGTACGTGCTTGCGCACTGCGAGAGCGCCGGCACCGTACGTGCATTCCTAGTCGAACGAGTGCTCGCCAACGCCGTCACCGACGATCGCTTCGAGCGGCCCGCCGACTTCAATCCGGATGCGTACCTCGACGTCGACCGCACACGCGTGTTGGAAGCGAGCGGAGCCCGCCACGCGATCGTGCGCTACTCGTCGGTCGTCGCGCGCTGGCTCGCCGAGCGCCACGAAGGAGAATGGACCGACGACGGGGCGTACATCGTGCGGCACCCGGTCAAGGAGCCTCAATGGCTCGTTCGGACGATCCTGCAGTACGCGGGCGAGGCGGAGGTGCTCGCGCCGCCGGACCTGCGCGTCGCTGTCACCGACGCCGCGCGCGCCGTCGTGAGTTTCTCGTCGGGGGTGCGGCGACCCGAGCGACCGGCCGGAGGTCGATAGAAAGCGCCCAGGTAGTACGAGGGCCCCGAGTACCGACGTCAGGACCGCGTACCGACGTCAGGACCTGAAGAGGTAGCTCAGCTTCACGAAGAACCCGTCGGCTCTGCGCTCCAGATCCGCGAAGCGGAACGCGCGCTCGTCCGCCAGCGTGCTCCCGTAGCCGGCGAAGATCACGGTGCCGGGGCTGGGCTGATACGAGAAGAGCCCGTCGAAGCGGACGTCGTTGTGCGACTGCGGGCCGATGGCCACGTAGGTGCCGGCCGCGTCGTCGAACCTGAGCAGGGGCCGGTTCGTGCGTCCGTCGTCGCGTAGGGCGTCCTGCTCGCGCGCGACGTATTGCCCCACCGCGCGCAGGAAGATCGAGCGCGAGAGCTGGTACTCGACCTTCAGCCTCGGCACGCGCGTGAGGCTCACGGTGCTCCAGTCGCTCGGGCGCTCGACGCGCGTCTCGTTGTAGAGCGCCTCCACGCGCACGCGCTCCGTGGGACGCCAGTTGGCGCTCATCTCCGTCCACAGGATGTATCCGGGTGCCCATTCGGCGAAGTTCTCGTCCCGGCCGAGCAGCACGAAGCCGCTCATCGAGAACGTCGGGAACTCGGGCGTGCCGATCGTCAACACGAAGTCGTAGTTGTCGATGGTCGGCCGCCCGACGAACGGCACCGTATCCGCCCCCAGATCGATCGCGTAGCCGTCGTAGAGCCCGGGCGGCAGCCGGAACTGCTCGAGCAGCAAGGACGCGCTCAGCGACCAGCCTCCCCGGAGCACCAATGTGTTGTTGAAGTGCAACTTCCCCTCGTCGGGAGCGTTCGCGCCGAGGCGGTCGTAGAGCCACACGCCGTTCAGGGTGACGCTCGATCCCCAGCTCTCGAGACGCGCGCCCGGGGCGCCGAACCTCGTCATGCGCGGCGTGAGGCTGAGCTGCGCGACACCCGGTCGGCTGATGAAGCCGCTGCCCGCCTCGAACTCGGGCGCCAGCCCGGACCCCGACAGCGACCAGCCCCGCTCCCGCCCTGCCCGCGTGACCGAGAACGACCACATGGGGGCGGTGGTCACGCTACCGAGGGCGCGCGTGCGACTTCCCGCGATCTGACCGGCGACCGTGTAGGCGCCCGAGATCAGACGGCCGTCCACGGATGCGACGCGGTTGTAGTCGGAGCCGGCGATGCGGTCGGTGTACGTCAGCCCCACCGTCGACCT
Source organism: Gemmatimonadales bacterium (assembly GCA_050181335.1). Taxonomy (GTDB): domain Bacteria; phylum Gemmatimonadota; class Gemmatimonadetes; order Longimicrobiales; family Gaopeijiaceae; genus UBA2982. Next base: position 13,639 of record JBFXDG010000008.1, read on the forward strand.
CTCGCCGACGCCGCGCCGTACGCGCAGGACGTTGTAGACAGGTCGGTCGTCGCCCGAGCGGGAGAGCGACGCGTCGTCCACGGCGGAGAGGAAGCCGACGTCCGCGCCCCGCACCTGTCCCGCGAGCTTCACCGCGAGCGCCGGGTCCGCGATGCGCCGCGTGTAGATCAGATTGCCGGGAGAGGCGAACTGCTCGGCACCCTCCAGGAAGAACGGCCGCTTCTCGGCGTACGAGAGCGCGAGGCGCGGATCGAACTGGATCTGCGCGACGTCGGACTCGACCTGCGAGAAGTCGGGGTTCACGGTGCCGTTCATCGTGAGGTCGGTCGTCACGCCCCACGACGCGTTCAGGCCCCACTGGCTCGTCTGCCGATCGTAGTCCCACCCTCCCGACGTCGTGCGCGAGCCGACCGTCTGGCTCGTCACGACCGGGTTCAGGTCCATGACGAGGCCGCGGCGGATCCCGTCGAGCCCCTCCAGCGTCCCGCCTTGGGCGAGGAAGGACGTCTCGCCGCGCCGCACGCGCGTCCACGTATGGGTCTGCCCCGCGTGCTGCACGCGCCGGACGACGTTGATCCCCCACGTCTGCGGCTGGCCGGGCGGAAAGCGCAGGCTCTTGAACGGCACGTGGATCTCGACCTCGTAGCCGCCGTCGATCAGTCGGCCTTTCGACTCGAAGAGATAATCGGGGCTCAGATCGATCGCGGCGCTCGTCTCCTCGGCGGTGAACATGCCGCTGCGCGAGCGACGCTCCTCGCTCTGCGTGCCGTCGGCCTGCACGCCGAGCGGGTTCACGGCGAAGAGCAGCGCGCGCCGCCCGTCGTGGAACGGATCGAGCAGGATCTGGACGAAGTCGTCGCCGAAGATGCGGTCGCGGTCGGCGAGCGTGGCGTTCACGGGCCCGTGCGGCTCGCGAGCCCGGACCCCGATGTAGAGGCCGGTCGGCGCATACCAGACCAGCACCTCGGTGTCGTCTTCGGCCGGGAGCCCGTCGACCGGCTCGTACTGCGAGAAGCCCGCGAGGACCGCCGCGCTCCGCCAGACGTCCTCGTCGAGCACACCGTCGATACGCGCCTCCGCCTCGACGCGCGGGACGAGCACCGCGACCTCGCCGTCGAATCCGTGATAGACGGGGGGCGGCCTTTCAACTGAAAAGGGGGCGGCGGCCAGCTGGAACGGAACCACGAGAAGGTTCAGCACGCGCTCAGCCTGACATGGGAGGGATGTCTGCCGTGGGACGCCGCCGCGGGCGCGAGGGTTGCCTCGGCGCCGCGCCTCTACGCCCGCAATGCCTGGACGGGATCGGCCCTCGCCGCCCGCCGCGCCGGCACGTACGCCGCCGCCCACGCCACCGCCAGCAGCAGGACGACCGCGGTGATGAACGCGGCGGGGTCGAGCGCGTCGACCCCGTAGAGCATACCGCCGAACCGCGGCGCCGCGATGGCGGCGAGCACCACGCCCACGATCGAGCCCACGACGACCACACGAGCCACTTCGCCCACGACCATCCACACGACGCCCGAGCGGTCGGCTCCGAGCGCGATCCGGATGCCGAGCTCCGCCGAGCGACGCGCCACGGCGTAGCTGACCACCGTGTAGACACCGAGCCCCGCCAGGATCAGGGCGAGCAAGGAGAACGCGCCCATGGCCGTGGCCGCGAAGCGCGGCATGGCGAGGCTCGATCCCAGGTGCGAGACCACCGTGCCCTGTCCGTTCACCGTGACCGCGGGCTGCCAGGCCGCGATCTCGCGCCGCATGGGGGCGAGGAGCGCTTCGGGATCTCCGTCGGTGCGCGCGACCACGTAGCTCGGCGTGACGGGCCGCTGACGCGTGGTGAAATACATGAGCGGTAACGCCGGCTCACCGAGCGCATTGACGGGCACGTCCTCCACGACGCCGACCACCGTCCGCGTCCACGTCGCGGCCCCCTGAGCCCTCATGTGCCGCCCCAACGCGGCTTCGGGGCTGCCCCAGTAGCGACGCGCCGCGGTCTCGTTGATCAGGATCGAGATCTCGGGCGGCACGTCGTCGGGACCGAACCCCCGTCCCGCGAGGACCGCGATCCCCATCGTCTCGAGATACGCGTCGTCCACGATGGCGAACGGCATCTCGACCGCGTTCGTCCCCGCACCGGGCACGTAGTCCTCGACCTCCGTGGTCGTCGAGCCCTGTTGCATCGCGGGGAGGCGGCTCGTCACGGCCGCACGCTCGACTCCGGGCAGGGACTCGATCCGGCCCTGCATCTCCTCGAGGGCGGCGAACGACGCCTCGGGGGCGATCCCCGCGCGTGTCCAATCCAATGTCAGATACGCCACGCGGTCCACGTCGACGCCCGTGTCCGTGGTCTGCAAGGCGGTCAAGCTGCGGGCGACGAGGCCCGTGGCGAGCACCAGCACGAGGGACGCGGCCACCTGCACGACCACGAGTCCGTCACGCAGCCGAAGCGTGCCCCGCCCCGCGGAGCTTCCGCGACGCTCCTCCCTCAGGGCGCGGCCGACATCGGATCGCGCCGAGCGCACCGCGGGTGCGAGACCGAACAGCAAGCCGGTGAGGGCCATGAGGCCCAGCGCGAACCCCGCCACGCGCGCGTCGAGCTCGAGCTCGAGCGCCCCGCCGAGGAAGGCTGCGAGCGGAAGGGACGGAAGCGCGTCGAGCGCCCACCACGTGAGCAGGAGGCCCACCCCCCCGCCCACGGCGGCCAAGATCGACGACTCGATCAGGAAGAGCCGAGCGACCCGACCCCGCGGCGCGCCGAGCGCCGACCGCACGGCGATCTCGCCGGAGCGATCGAGCCCCCGCACCAGCAGCACGTTGGCCAAGTTCGCGCAGGCCAGCAGCAAAACCGCGAGCGCGATGACGGCCAAGAGGCCGCCGGCCAGCGCGACATCCTCGTCCCGCCCCGGCGCCATGCGGACGTCTCGCGCGGCGAAGACCGTGATGTCACGCCCGGTATCGAGCTCGGGGTACAGCTCCGCGTGTCGCCGCGCGAGCGCGTCCATGGCGGCCTGGGCCTGCGACAGGCCGACGCCCGGGGCGAGGCGCGCCAGGACCTGGTACCAGTGGTCCTCGCGCCGCTCGAGGTTGGCGACCTGGAACGATCCGCCGATCACCGTACCGGCGATCGAGACCCAGAAGTCGGTGCGAAGCGGCGTGCTCGTGCCGGTGAGCCGCTCCGGACCCACGCCGACGATCGTCACGGCGTACCCGTTGAGCTGGATGGTGCGTCCGATCACGCCGGGATCGCCGCCGAAGCGTGAGCGCCACGTGGCGTCGCTGACCACCGCCGACGGGGTCGCACCGACGACGTCGTCTTCGGGAGCGAACCATCGTCCGCGCTGCACGTCGAGGCCGAGCACCTGCATGTAGCCCGACGTGGTGTACTCGATCGCCACCGGTGTCAGCCCGTCCGGCGAATCCCAGGTCGCCGGCACGAACGGCGTGGACGTCGCCGCCACGGCCGTGAACACGTCGAACTCGGTCATGTCGCGGTAGGCGGGGAACGAGCTGTTGCCCGGCGCTCCCTCGTCGGTGTCCTGATAGATCCGCAGGACTCTCTCCGGCTCCGACCAAGGCGGCGCGCGGAACAGGAGGGCGTCCACGACGGTGAACACGGTCGTGTTGGCGCCGATGCCCACGGCCAGTAGCGCGATCGCACCCAAGGTGAACGTCGGCGACCGCACCAGGCGGCGCACGGCGTGGCGGATATCCTGCCTTAGCATGTCCATGCTGACCTCCCGTCTGGAGCCGTCGGCGCGACGCAGCGCCAATCCATTCTGCAGGGCGTCGGCGATCGTCCGCCCCCACAGCACCGCGCCCGCTCTCGCGGTTCGAGCGCGCGCGAGCCGCGCGAGGAACAGCTCGCTCATCTCTTCGCCGTGCGCGTCCCGGAACCACCGCGGATAGACGACCAGCAGCCGCTCGAACGCGACTCGTCCCCAGTGGTGCGCCCGAGGCGCTCTCATTCCTGCTCCGCGAGAATGCCCTGCGCTCGCGCCCTGTCGAGGAGCCGGCTCAGCCGCGCCGTCTCCCGCACGAGGAGCTCTCGGCCGGCGCCGGTGATCCCGTAGTGCTTACGGCGGGGATCCGTGCCTTCCCCGCGGGCGGGCACCGGCGCGATCAACCCCGCCTCCGCCATCTCGGCGAGGGAGCGGTACAGGGTGCCCGGGCCGAGCTGGAGCGACCCGCCGGAGAGGCGCTCGATCTCCTCGGCGATGCCGAGCCCGTGGGAGTCCCCGGCGCCCAGGACCAGCAGGATGTGATAGACCGCCGGCCGCAGCGGCGCGGTGACCTCGGAGCGTGAGCGACGCATATCGGGATGGGATATATCCAGATTGGATATGTACGCAAGGGGTGACGTCCGTTCTCGCTCATGCCCCTTGGATGCCGCTCGACCCCCGTTCGGACCGCTCGTCGGCGAGGGATTGCGGGAAGGGGCGACCGTCGGCACGATGACCCTGTCTCTCCATGAGCGAAGTCGAAAACCGGCGACTCGCCGTCGTCCCGATCGCGCTCGTTCTCGTCGCCGGCCTCGCCTGGGCCGGAAGCGCGGGCGGCGCCTCGGCCGGCAACATCCCTCTGTTCGCGCTCTGCGTCGTTGGCGCCATCGGGATCCAGTGGGCGGCGTTCCTGCCCGCGTATCGGCTGCGCACCGAGCGCTTCTACGACCTGACCGGAAGCCTCACCTACATCGCGCTGATCGCTCTGGCCGTGGCGCTCGGGCCCGCGGGCGACGCCCGCACGGTCCTGCTCGCGGTGATGGTCGTGGCGTGGGCGGCCCGACTCGGTCTCTTCCTCTTCACGCGGATCCTCGCCGAGGGCGCCGACCGCCGCTTCGATGGCATCCGCGGATCGGCCGCTCGGTTCTTCGTCGCCTGGACGCTCCAGGGCGTGTGGGTGTGCTTCACGGCGGGTGCCGCGCTCGCCGCGATCGCCGGCGGGCATGGAGCGCCGCTCGGCGTCCATGATGCGGTCGGCGTGGCGCTCTGGATCCTCGGGTTCGGGATCGAGGCGGTAGCCGACCAGCAGAAACGGCGCTTCAAGTCGCGGCCCGAGAACGCCCAACGCTTCATTTCGTCCGGCCTCTGGGCGCGGTCACGCCACCCGAACTACTTCGGGGAGATCATTCTCTGGATCGGCGTGGCGCTCGTCGCCCTACCCGCGGTCGAGGGATGGCAGCTCGTGACGCTGATCTCGCCCGTCTTCGTGACGCTGCTGCTCACCAAGGTGAGCGGCGTGCCGCTGCTCGAGGAGCGGGCGGAGGCGAAGTGGGGCGACGACCCCGAGTATCGTGCGTACAAGGCGCGGACACCCGTGCTGGTCCCGCGGCTCCGCGGTGCCGACTAGCGCCGCTCCGCGCCTTCGCCAACGCCCTGGTCAACGCACCCGCCAACGCCCTCGCCAACGTGGCGCCAGCCGCCCGCTACTGCGCTCGAGCCGCGGGGCGAATCATCGCGGAGAGGGCCAGGGCGCGCTCGATCGGCCCCGGAGCCTCGAGCAACGCCTGCCGCTGCGCGGGAGCGAGCGGCAAGCTGAGGGACAGGCCGTCGATGGCCTCCTCGTCGGAGAGGCCGGGCCGCGGGACCTCCGAGCCGAGCGCCGCCGAGCGGAGCGCGTCCTCCAGCTGGCGCCTACGGCGCGAGAGCTGCGCCCGCTCGTCGGGCGTCACCGCCTCGATGATGCTCTCCACGCCGGCGACGCGATAGAGCCGGTCCGCGTCCTCGCCGAGGATTCGGAACTTGGTCAGGCCCCGGAGCAGGATGTTGTAGCGACCGTCGGGAAGACGCTGAGACGACACGATGATCCCCGCGCAGCCGACGTCGTAGACCGGCGGCCGTCCTTCGTACTCCGGCTCGAATCCCGGCCGGAGCAGCACCATGCCGATGATGCTGTCCCCGGCGAGCGCGTCCTCCACCATCGAGCGGTATCGCGGCTCGAAGATGTGGAACGGCTGCACGGTGTGTGGGAAAAGCGTGACGTCCGGAAGGGGAAAGAGCGGAATCGTGCCGGGAAGATTCACGACCGAGTCCTGCCCGACGACCGCGACGGGTGACAGGCACCACGCGGCCAAGGCGGCGAGCACCACCGGCAGGCGAGCGGCCTTCGATCCTGCGGTCAGCTCCACACGGACGCTCCAGTATGAGAACGGCGCTGAGGCATCCTACGAGGATCGGGGCGGGCAGGGCCAGCCTTCAACGGAGCGCCAGGCCCACCGAGGCCTGATAGACGGTCGCGATGACGTCGTCCACCGTCGGCAGGCTGTCGTCGATCGTCACGTCTCCGACCGAAGCGATGTAGGTCCCGATGTCGGCCGTGATCGCCAGCCAGCTCGCGACGCCGACGTCGAACCCGGCTCCGAACGACAGCGCGGATCCCGTCCGCTTCACGGTCGTCGTCCCTCCGGTGAGGGGCCGCACGGTATAGGTGCCTCGCGAGAGGCCCGCGCCCCCGCGTAGGTAGAGACCGCTGTCCCCGAAGTACCACATGACGAGCGGACCGAACGTGCCGTTCTCGGCATCCACGGGGGGCGCGCCTTTCAGGAGCGTCAGGTCCGACGAGCTGAGGGCGAAGAGCTCGAGGCCGAGGAGCACCCGTGTGGACGAGAGACGCACTCCCGCCCGCAGGTAATTCGCCGCACCGTACGCCGAGGTCACGTTCGGGCAGTCCGAGCAGGTGTTGCGCACGGTACCGGTGCCCCGCGCGGCCTCCATCCAGAAGCCGCTGCGCGACGCACGCTGGGCGGCGGCACCGGCCGGGTCGAACGCCAGCAGCAGGAGCGCCGACAGAACGCACGCCGCCACGAGCGCGCGGCTCAACGGCCGCTTCCGGGAAGCCTGCGGTCCGGGATCCAGGAGAGGTACACCCTGGTCTCCGTGTACGAGCGCTCCACGTCCGCCAAGTGCTTGAAGTAGCTCTTTCGCCGATCGCCGCTGAAGTGCGCGCCGACGCCGATGCCTTCCGTGATGGGAACGGTGACGTCGAGCCCGGAGAAGAAGATCGTGTGGTCGGCGGGCACGCCGCTCACCGTTCGCAGGTAGCGCACGCGGTTGTACCAGGAGATGTAGCGCGTGCCGTTCCGCTCGAGCGCGATCTCCGCGATCGCGCCGACGCCCGGTCCGAAGTCCTGGTACTCGTGCAGGGCGCGGTCCGGGTCCCATGCGTCGATCGCGCCGAGCATGACGACGTCGGCGGCCACACGAGACTCCACGCGCAGCCCACGCGGCCCGGTGCGCCATCGGGACTCGACGCCCGTCTCGACGCTCTGCTCGCCGAAGCGGTAGGCGGGGTTGTTGACGTAGTCGAAGCGCTGATTGACGAACAGCGCGTGGCGATGCCAGCTCTCGGCTGGCGTGAGCTCCCTGCCCCACAGCCGCCCCGTCGCGCGCAGGAGGTTGACGCCTCCGCCGTCCGGGCTGATCTGCGCCTGGAAGGTGATGACGTCGAACGGGGAGCGAGGCCCGCGGTCGAAGACGTCGCCGAGCGCGACGTCGATGAGGAGCGTGGGCGAGCGCGTGGGCCGCTCGTCGGGCCCGTTCTCGCGGATCGTTCGGCCGCCGAGGCTGCCCCGGAAGAGATACGCCTGCGGCAGGCGATCCGGCGGGTTCGCGCGCACGTCGTTCCACTGGCCCCGGACGAGTCGGTTCACGCCTCGCATCGGGTTCACCACGAGGGCGCCGATCTCGCGCACGAGACGCTCACCGCCGACCGACCGCTCGTTCAGGATGGCGGAGGAGACGCGGTGCGCGATCTCCCCGATGGCGACGCCGCCGAAGCCGGTCATCCAGAAGTCGTTCAGCGCGGGCCGCTTCCGTTCCCCGAAGTACTCCCAGGTCCAGGACCCGAGGAACGTGAGCGGCACGGACTCCCAGAAGCTCAGACAGTTCGCGCGTCCGGCGTCGAAGTAGAGGCTCCCATGATAAGGATGCAGGAACATGTTCGTGCCGAACTGCGTCTTGTCCCACTGCCACCCCAGCTCGAGGTTCTCGGCCCACGACTCGAAGCCGACCTTCGCCCAGTCCCAGTCGAACACCCACACGTTGACGCGGTTGGCGACCAAGTTGACGCCGAGCGCCTGGGCGACCGCATGCAAGCCGCGCTTCTCCCCGCAGGTGGCGACGGGAAGTGGCGCCGCGTCGGCTTCCTGCGCCGCGGCCGGCGGAGCCAGGAGGGCCAGCGCCGCGCCCAGGGCGAGAATCAGCCTGCGGGCACCGCGTTTCGTGGCCTCCGGAGGCGCCCCCGCCGGCGTGCCGTTGACGGCGATCGGAGACGTCCGGTAACCTCCTGAGCACAAGGAGCGGCCCCGCCTCACGCGCCTGCCCCGCGCGCGGAGTCGTCGAGAGGAACCGCCAAAATCGGAGGAAAGATGCAACGCTCGCTCGCCGCGCAACGATGTTTCGGACGGCCGGTGTTCGACGTGGTACGCGTCCTGTTGGTTCTGGGTGCCCTGGCCGGCGCTCCCCGGGCCGTCGTCGCGCAGCACGACGACCACCCCGAGGTCGCGGGTCCCGCACCTACGCCCGAGATGCCGCTCCTCGAATCCGTGACGGGGCCGTTCTCCAGGCACGTCGATACGGATTCCCCGCTCGCCCAGAAGTACTTCGATCAGGGCATGCAGATGGTGTACGCGTTCACGTACCCGGTCGCCATCCGCTCCTTCCAAGAGGCCCAGCGTCAGGATCCGAGCTGCGCCATGTGCTACTGGGGTGAAGCGCAGGCGCGCGGCCCGTTCCTCAACAGCCGCATGACCGACTCGAACGCCGGCCCCGCCTACGAGGCGGCGCAGATGGCGCTCGCACACGTCGACGACACGAACGATCCCGTCGAGAAGGCGCTCATCCGCGCGATGTCGATCCGCTACGCGGAGGTGCACGACCAGAGCCGCCGCGCCGCGCTCGACAGCGCGTACAGCCAGGCGATGGCCGAGGTCTACCGCGCGTACCCGAACGACCTCGACGTGGCCACGCTCTACGCCGAGTCGATCATGCTCCTGAACACGGAGCGCGCGTTCTACGTCTCCAGCGATCCGTTCGTGCAGAGCTTCCACCGCGTGCTCGAGGGCGTGCTCGCCAAGGACATCACGCATCCCGGCGCGTGCCACCTCTACATCCACGCGACCGAGGCCACGGACAAGGCGTACATGGCCGAGCCGTGCGCCGATCTGCTCATGACCGCGGTCCCGGGGGCGAGTCATTTGAACCACATGCCCTCGCACACCTACAACGTGATCGGGCGCTGGGGCAAGGCCGTGCGCGCAAACGCGATGGCGTGGCGCTCCGACGATCTGACGGCGTTCGGTCAGGGAGTCTCCTACGCGGGCACGCACAACCTGCACATGCTCTTCTACGCCGGGTCGATGGACGGCCAGGGCCAGGTCTCCGCCGCCGCGGCCGAGGAGTACGCGAATCAGGTCAACGGAGGCGTCTTCTACCAGTCGCTCGTGCTCTTCCGCTTCGGCGAGTTCCAGAAGGTCCTCGCGCTCACCGAGATGCCCGAGCAGCCGATCCCGCAGGGTCTCTGGGAGTTCTCGCGCGGCTACGCGCACCTGCGTACCGGGCATCCGGACAGCGCGGCGATATACCTCGCGCGCGTGGACCAGAAGGCGGATACGCTGCCGGACAACGTCCAGATGCGGAACCACCGCGCGAGCCAGCTCCTCGGCATCACGGGGGACATCCTGCGCGCCGAGATCCTCCGCTCCGAAGGCAAGCTCGACGAGGCCATCACCGTGCTGGAGCGCAGCGTCACGACGTTCGACGGTCTCCGGTACGACGAGCCCGAGCCGCTCAACTTCTCGCCGCGCCACTGGCTGGGCGACGCGCTTCTCGAGGCCGGGCGCAACGCCGACGCCGAGCGCGTCTACCGGGCGGCGATCGAGCAGCACCCGGACAACGGTTGGTCGTACTTCGGGCTGGAGAAGGCGCTCCGGGCCCAGGGCAAGACGGCCGAGGCGGACGCGGCGAAGGCAGAGTTCGGCAGGGTGTGGTCACGCGCCGACGTGTTCATCACGCGTTCGATCTTCTGACCCTCCGAACGCCGAAGTCGTCACCGATGAGGAGCCGGGCGCGCACTCGAGCCGCCCGGCTCCTCTTCGTCTCTCTGGGAGTGTGCTCCGCGGCGTGGTCGGGCGCCTGTGCCTCGGCGCCTCGGGGCGAGGCGAGCCCTCCCGCGACCGCGGCCCCCGAGGCCGAGCTCTCGCCGGCGTTCTTCACCGCCGAGCAGGCCCAGCGGGGCCAGCGCACCTTCACGACCGTCTGCTCGACGTGCCACGGAAGAAACGATTTCACCGGGCCGATCTTCGCCCTGACCTGGATGAAGGATCCGGTGGGCAACTTCTACGAGTTCGCCAGCACCAACATGCCGCAGGACGCGCCCGGCAGCCTGCAGCCGGCGGACTACGCCGCCGTGGTGGCTTATGTGCTCCAGCTCAACGGCCACGCCCCGGGCGACCGCGAGCTTCCCGCCGACGCGGAGCGGCTCGGCGCGATGCGGTGGTAACGCCGGGGGGCGCGTACCGCCTCGGCCGGCAGCCTTCGTCGGACCCGCCGACCGGCCGGCAGCCGTTGACAGCGAAGTCGTCCTAGGCGACGCTTCCCGCATTGCTGGAATGAGGGCGGCGGTCTCATTTCGGAGGCCACCGCCCTTTTTCCGTACCGTGACCACGGTGGTCACGCAACATACGCAGTCGGTACGTACGTAGATCCGTAGCTCCGACCTGCACACACCAAGGAGCGCATACGATGCGTACCAAGGGAACCGTGAAGTGGTTCAACGATCAGAAGGGCTTCGGCTTCATCACGCCGGAGGGAGGCGGCAAGGACTGCTTCGTCCATCACAGCGCGATCCAGGGCAATGGGTTCAAGACCCTCGCTGAGGGCGCGCGCGTGGAGTTCGACGTGGTCCAGGGGGCCAAGGGCCCCGCGGCGCAGAACGTCGTCGTCGCCTGAGTGATCGAAGAACGCTGAACGCGTTCGGAGGCCGTCCCGAGCTCGCTCGGGGCGGCCTTCATCGCTTCGGTGCTATACTGACGCCGCGGACCTCGAGGGTCCATCATGCGGAGGCATGCGCGCCATGACTCAATCGAATACGTCACGCACGTCCCGCGATAGTCTTCGCATCTCCTCGGTCGAGCCGCCGGGCTGGAGCCCGGCGGGAGAGCGTCTCCCGGCCGTGGGGGAGCACGTGTACTGCACCGAGGGCCCTGCCAAGGTCGTCCGCGTGCTCGGCCGCACGAGCGACGGCAGTCGCCTGCTCGAGCTGCGCTGCGACGGTCAGCCGCAGCCGTTCTTCGCGTCGTCGTCCAACATCCTGATGCGAGACGGCCCCGAGGCCTCACCCTTCCTGGACGAGTCCACCGCGATCGGAGGCGGTTGATGCTCCGCGGCGTGGTGCGCACGGCGCGTTACGCACGCAGCTGGAAGTCGGGAGCGGACGTCGTGGTCGACGAGGTGGAGATCGATCGCGGAGACCTCGTGGTTCCGGGCTCCCTGGTCCGCCCCGCGAACCCGCCCGCGCGACTGGCAGGGTGGGTCGCGCTCGGTGGCATCTCGCGCATGGGGCGGCATCACCCGCAGCTCGTCCGCTTCGCGGGGGCGCTCGCCTCGAGCGGGGCCGCCGTCCTCATCCCCGAGATCCCCGAATGGCGGGCCCTGCGCATGTCCCCGCGAGTCGTCGCGCCGACCATCAAGGGCTGCGTGGAGGTGCTGAAGCGCCGCCCCGACGTCGGGGACGGAGGGCTCGGCCTCATCGGCTTCTCGTTCGGCGCGCCGCAGGTGGCGATCGCCGCCGCCGGCGAGGAGGTGAGCGAGCACATGGCCGGGGTGGTGCTGTTCGGTGGCTACTGCTGCCTGGAGAGGACGATGACGTGCCAGCTCACCGGCGAGCACGAATGGGAGGGCAGCCCCTACCGGCTCCATCCCGATCCGTTCGGCGGATGGGTGGTGGCGAGCAATCATCTGACGGACGTCCCCGGCTTCGAGGACGCAGGCGACGTGGCCGTCGCGCTGCGCACGCTCGCCGATTCGGCCAGCAGCAAGCGCGTCGCCGCGTGGGACCCTCACCACGACACGACCATCGACGAGCTGCGTGCTGCGCTCCCGCAGCGCCGCCGGCCTCTCTTCGATCTGTTCGCCACGCCGACGCACCGAGCACCCGCGCACGCCGAGCAGCGCCTGGAGATGGCGCTCGCGCTGGCCGAAGCCTGCAGGCGCGTGGAGCCCATGCTCGATCCGGCGTCGGCCTTGTCCCGGGTGGGCATTCCGACCCAGCTCATCCACGGTCGGGGCGACAGGCTGATCCCGTTCACGGAAGGCTTTCGTCTCCTGGAGGGCCTGCCGGAGCACGCTCGGCGCGGGCTGACGGTGACCGACCTCTTCCACCACACCGCCGATCACTCCCCTCCCCGGCCGCTGGAGTGGGCGCGTGAGAACGTGAAGATGCTCCGGGCGATCCAGCGGGTCATCAACACGGTCGCGTGAGGCCGTAACAGGGCTTCCCCGCGCGGCCGGCCGATCAGCCGTCGCGTGGCCATGCGTCAGTCGTCGCGGTCGCGCGGCATGTCCGCAGACGGAGCGCGACGGGACGGGCGGCACATTCGTTGCGATCTGCCGCCAGCATGGCGGGATGCTCCGCCGCTCCTCCACCGCGGAAGGTGCAAGATGGCCAGAAGCACGCTCGGACTCATCGCCCTCATCGTTCTCGTCGCGCTCGTCGTGTACTTCGTCATGGAAGAGCGTGACGACGATCTCGAGATCGACATCGGTCTACGAGCCGTCCCGGTGAACGTCCTCCCTTCGTCGGTCGCCTAGCGGCGATCGCCGAGCCAACGCTCCATCATCCACCCGCCGGCAAGCCGAAGGGACGGTACGTACGCGCCCATCATGCCGTGGCTGAGGCCGGGGAGCACGCGCATCTCGACCGCGTGCTTCCGCTCCGCCAGCGCATAGTACGCGCCTTCGGCCGCCGAGAAGGGCACGACCTCGTCGTCCGGGCTGTGGATGAGATAGATCGGGATGGAGATCCGTGCGGCATCGTCGCGCCCGGGGGACCCGGCCATGACGATGGCCCCGGTGAAGAGCTCTGGGTGGCGGGCGGCGAGGTACCACGTGCCCGCTCCCCCCATGCTGAAGCCGGTCACGAGGACACGCGCGCGGTCGATGGCGTGCTCCTCGATGATCCGTTCCACCAGCTCCACCAGCGTGCGCTCCGAGCGCGGCGTGGACCAGCTCCGATCCTGGACGTCGGGCGCGACCATGACGGCGTTCCAGGCGCGCAGCCCCGGCTCCACGATCGACTGCATGAACGAGGCGCCGTAGTACTCGCCGCGAGTCCCGGGATGGAGAACGAGGACGAGAGGGCGTGGCTCCTCCGCCGATGCGTCGTATCCCTCCGGCAGGGACAGCCCGTACCGCAGCACCGAGCCGTCCGAGAGCGTGACCGATTCTCTCGTCAGGCGTTGCGGCGCGACCGGCTGCGCGCTCAGCGCTCCTCCGCACGCGAGGAGGATCGCGAAGACGCGAACGAGCGGCCGAGCGACGATCACGCGTACCGACCCGCGCTCAACGGACACGAACGTATTTCACCGTCGACGCCGCCTGGGTCGCGCCGGACTCCGTACGCGTCGCCGTCATCCATAGAGTATCCGCTACCATCCGGAACAGGTACTCGTTGAACACCCCCTGGCCCATCGCGTCGGGGCTCTTCGCCACGAACGGCCGTCTCGTCATGGTATCACCGCGGGTCTCGAATGTCCCGGCGTTCGCGGTGAACGGGTTCCAGACGTTGACGAGCGCCTCCGCCGTGGCCGGACCGTTGGGCAGCGCCGGTCGCGGTCCGTCGCTCGTGACGTACGTGTAGCTGTAATACCGCCCCGTGAAGAGGAGCAGACCGGGCTGCGGATCGGCGACCCGTCGACTTCCCGGACCCGCGACCTCGGCCACCCGCCAGGCGCCCTCCAACGTGCTCTGCGCGGCCGCCGTATGGACCGAGACGGCGAGCGCGGCGGGGACGGCGAGGACGAGGCGCGCCATCCGGGCGGCAGCCTTCATGCATGACCTCCTGTGGGATCGGCGGGTTCGTCGCCCGCATAGGACGACTCGGCGAGCCGTTCCGCCAGGGCGGGTAGCTCCACGGACCGAGCGCGTGTCGATCGGGCGACCCCTCGTTCGACGTGTGGGTAGGAGGCGGTCCGGACCGTCCGGACGCCCGCAATCGAGAGGAGATGAACGATGCGTGTCATGGTGATCGTCAAGGCGAACGAGGATTCGGAAGCCGGGGTCCTGCCCAGCCAGGAGGAGCTCGCGGAGATGGGCAAGTACAACGAGGAGCTGGTGAAGGCCGGCGTGATGCTCGCCGGCGAAGGGCTGGCAGCCAGCTCGCAGGGCAAGCGCGTCCGGTTCGACGGCAAGAAGCGGACGGTCGTCGACGGTCCCTTCGCGGAGACCAAGGAGCTGATCGCGGGCTTCTGGCTCTGGCAGGTCAAGTCGATGGACGAGGCGGTCGAGTGGCTCAAGCGCGCTCCCTTCAGGAGCGACGAGGTGGAGATCAGGCGCGTGTTCGAGAACGACGACTTCGGTGAGGAGCTCACCCCGGAGCTGCGGGCGCAGGAAGACCGGATCCGCGCCGAGATCGCATCGCGGACCGAGAAGTAGCGCGCGCCTTGAGCGAGCCGACGACGCGCGCGGCCGTCGAGGCCGTCTGGCGGATCGAGTCCACCAAGCTGATCGCGGGGCTGACCCGCATGGTGGGCGACCTCGGCATGGCCGAGGACCTGGCACAGGACGCGATGGTGCTCGCGCTCGAGAAGTGGCCTGAGTCGGGCGTCCCGGACAACCCGGGCGCCTGGCTCATGGCCGCGGCCAAACGACGCGCGTTGGACCACTTCCGCCGCGACAGGATGCTCGAGCGCAAGCACGCCGAGCTGACGAGGCAGCTGGAGGACGAGCTGCACAGCCCCGAGTCCAGTCCGGACGTCGTGCTCGACACGGCGCTCGACGACGTGATCGGCGACGACGTGCTGCGCCTCGCGTTCATGACCTGCCACCCCGTGCTCGCGATGGAGGCGAGAGTCGCGCTCACCCTCCGGCTGCTCGGCGGCCTCGGGACGGAGGAGATCGCTCGGGCCTTCCTGACCCCGGTGCCGACGATCCAGCAGCGCATCGTACGCGCCAAGCGAACGCTGAAGGAGTCCAGAGTGCCGTTCGAGCTGCCACCCCCGGCAGAGCTCGGCGAACGGCTCGACTCGGTTCTCGGCGTGATCTATCTGGTCTTCAACGAGGGCTACAGCGCGACGGCCGGCGAGGACTGGATACGACCGGAGCTATGCGAGGACGCGCTCCGGCTGGGCCGCATCCTCGCGGCGCTCGCCCCCAGGGAGCCGGAGGTCCACGGCCTGGTTTCGCTCATGGAGCTGCAGGCGTCGCGGCTCAGGGCACGAAGGGGTGCGGACGGCGAGCCGATCCTCCTGATGGACCAGGACCGCTCGCGTTGGGACCGGCTGCTCGTGCGCCGTGGGCTCGACGCGCTCGCGCGGGCGGAGTCGCTGCAGCGACCGCTCGGCCCCTACGCCATCCAGGCGGCGATCGCCGCCTGTCACGCGCGGGCCGACTCGCCGGGGGACACCGACTGGAAGGCGATCGTCGCGCTCTACGACGCCCTCGGCCAGATCGCCCCGTCACCGGTCGTCGAGCTGAACCGCGCCGTCGCGATCGGGATGGCGTTCGGCCCCGCGGCCGGATTGGAGCTGGTCGACGAGCTCGCCGACGAGCCGGCGCTTCGCGCCTACCACTGGCTGCCGAGCGTGCGCGGCGATCTGCTGGCGAAGCTCGGACGAACCGAGGAAGCCCGCGCGGAGTTCGAGCGCGCGGCGTTCCTGACGCAGAACCTCCGCGAGCGCGAGATGCTGCTCGCGCGCGTGCGCGCGAGCGAACGGCGCTGAGCGCTGCGCTACGGCGCGCGGGCGCCGAGCGTGCCCGGGTCTCCCTCGCGCAGCGGGTTGGTGAACGTCATACCCGCGTTGGCGAAGCTCGCGGAGACGTCGTCGCCGGCCGGACGCCGGCCGCCCGTCGCCCACGCGACCATGTCGTCGAAGGAGCGGGTCATCTCCTCGTCGCTGAAGCCGCAGTGGCCGGGGATGCGGTAGACCCTCTGTACGAGGAGCGCGTCCTTGCCGGCGCTGTGCACGGCGTCGCGGAGCACGCGCTGGAGGAAGATCGGGACGAAGAGGTCACCCGTGCCGTGCATCGTCAGGAGGGGCCGCTCGATCCCGCCGTCGAAGGGGCGCAGCTCCTCGTAGGGGCCGCTCGGCCCGCGCACCGCCGGATCGCCCGCCTTGCGGCGCACGCGCGCCTGGAGCTCCTCGGCCGTGAGCCCGAGCCCCGGCTCGATCGCGTACACGAACCCGCGCGTGTCGACCGCCCGGTTGGACATGGACGTGCCCCCCGCGACCGCCCCGCCGCTGATGTTGGCGAGGAAGCGCGACTCGAGCCCTTCCATCGCGAACGGCCGCACGCCTCCGCTGATCTCGATCTGCACGCTCGCCAGCCGGCGGCCCAGCTCGGTATAGGCCGGCGGGTCGCCGAGCAGCTGCGCCACTCTCGCCGTCTGCTCGCGTAGCCCCTCCTGCGTGAACTGGATGCCCGTGACCACTTCCGCCGCCGCGCCCACGGCCGCGAAGAAGTCGAAGAGACCGGGTCCCGACGGGCACATCGCGAGACCGGCCGCGAACTCCGTCGGATACTCGTGCATGCCGAGCAACGTCACGTGCCCGCCCATCGAGGTGCCGGTCAGGTACACGCGCGTGGGAGCGCGGTCGCCGTTCAGCCGCCCGAACAGCGGGACGAGCGCCCTGGTATCCTCGAGCCCCCACCCCGGTACGTACCCGTTGCAGCGGTAGCTGGACGCCGCCCACGCGAACCCACGCGCGATGAGGTGCTCGCGGACCGGGGCGTTGCCTACGCGCAGGATGGTGCCCTGCTCGCCGCCCGTGGAACGGAAGCCGTGCGCGTACAGGACCAGATCACCGTTCCACTGCTCGGGGATCTCGATCCGGTAGAGACCGCCCTCGTACCGGCCGAAGTAGGCCTGCGCGCCGGGCAGTGCCTCGAACTCGACGTCGGCATCGCGCCATTCGCTGGTCGGACAGGGGACCGGATCGATGTCGAGCCGCGGCTGGGCGAGCTCGAGCGGCACGAAGCCCGAGGCGACGAGGAATGCGAATGCCCCTCCGAGCCCCCGGATCGCCGTCTTCGCTGACACGCTGCCTCCTCGTTCGGGTCGAGGCCATCGAGATAGCGCGCGCCGGCGGCGGGCGCTATCCCACGCGCTCCATGAACCACCAGAGCCGGTCCCGCCGCCGGTGGCCGACGATCATCCCGATGCCCGCCGGCACGAGCAGCAGCGGGCGCCAGAACCACCCGGCGGCGAGGAGCACGTAGCCCACCACGTTGTGGTGCACCCGCCACCCTCCGACGATCGCCCTCGGGTAGCTCTCACGCGCTAGATCGACTCCCCGGACGGAGCGGGCCCACAGCTCGTCGGTGGCCAACCCGAGCGCGAACCCGCCCGCGACCACGGCGGCCGGCTTCGCCAGTCGGATCAGGAAATCGCGGCGCGTGCGCGGAGCGTCGGCCGGGCCGCTCGCGCCTTCGTTGGCGTCTCCGCTCTCGTCTTCGATCACATCCTGTTGTTCACCACGTTGTTGAACGGCGATCCGAATCGATACGAGAGCCCGAACTCGAGCTCCGCACGGTAGTCCGTCTGCTCCTGCTGGAGCCGCAGGAGCCTCTCTTCGACGGTGAGGTCGCCGCCCCGCAGGAAGATCTGATCCCGCACGCGCTCGTACGAGGCTCCGACGTTCAGATCGAGTCCGCGCACGATCCGGAACTGCAGATTTCCGTTGAGCCGGAGGTTGTTCTTCTCCACGTCGTGCAGATAGGTGGAGCCGCGCAGGTTCACCCCGGCGCTTCCCCAGGGTTGGCGCTGTGAGAAAGAGATGGTGAGCGCCTGCTCGGCCCTCAGCTCCGCCGTCTCGCCGAAGAGCGTCTCCTCGAAGTAGCTCCGGTAGACCGGGCCGATCTCGTAGAAGGCCGTGAGCGACCTCCGGGTCGCCTCTTCGTAGGGGAAGAAGCTGTACTCCACGGCCGGATTGAACTGACCCCAGATGTCCTGATTGTTCGTGGTGTTGCGGCCGACGTTGCCGCTCACGCCGAGCGAGACGTGCTCGGCGAGCGAGTAGACGACCCGCCAGTTGACGCTCCAGTCGCGGCGGTTGTCGAGCACCGAGGGACGATCGTCGAAGTCGATCCGATTCGAGCGACGGTTGTAGCTCGCCGCGTAGCTCTGCTTCCAGGTCGGCGAAACGCGGTCCGCGTTGACGTTGGCGTTCACGCGCCACTCTTCGCGATTGGACTCGCCCTGATAGCTGCCGTTGGAGGCGACGCGGAAGACCCAGAGGTTCCAGGGATCCGTCACCTCGGACGCGGCGACCAATCCTGTCGGCGCTCCCTCGCCGACTCCTTCCTCGGACGTGCGCAGCGGCGTCACCTCGACCAGCTCGCGATATCCCGCTTGCGTCGCGAACTGTCCGAGCGCCAGCCCGAGCGTGAGCGCGATGCCGTCGAGGCTCTCGCGCTGCGTGTCGGTCCCGCCCGCGCGGTAGCGGGCGCTGTGCTGGAAGTCCTGGTTCGCTCCCCTGCCCTCGAGGTCGAGCAGGTACTCCCGCCCGCCGCCGCCCGTCTGCTGGCTCGTCATGATGACGTACACGTCGGCGTCGGCCTGATCGCGCACCCACGACACCCAAGGGATCTCGGTCCGGTAGTACGTCTGGTCGCACTCGGGGCTCCTGCAGTCCAGGAAGACCCGTGGTGCGCCGCCGACGATCTGCGCGTTCAAGTCGGGCGCGACGATCGAGTGTGCGGCGAAGACGGCTGCGAACGACAGGACGATCTCGATCTCTCTCATGACCTCACGGGGTTGGGGGCGTGCGCGGTCCAGGACCCGCCGACAGAACGACAACGACACCCGCCTGGGCGCTGAGGCGCGCGGCGGCGGCCGTCCGGCAGAGGAGCGGCACCCTACGCGTCTCAGGACGCCGCGGTCGCCGACGCCGGCGCGGGCTCCGTCTCCGTCTTCACGAACAGCGTCTGCGTCGGGAAGGCGAACTCGATCTCCTCGGCCTCGAACCGCTGGTACAGCTCGAGGTTGATCGCCTGCTGCGTGTCCATGTACGAGTTGTAGTCCGGCACGGTCATGTAGTAAACCGTCTCGAACAGGAGCGCGGAGTCGCCGAACGCCTTGAAGTGGCTCCGGTCGAAGCGCGTGTTGTCGCGAGACTCGACGGCATTGCGAATCAACTGAGGGATCTGGCGCAGCTTCTCGGAGGGCGTCCCGTAGACCACGCCCACCACGAAGAGCACGCGCCGCTCGGACATGCGCTTGTAATTCCTGATCCGGCTCGAGAGCATGTCCGAGTTCGCGACCACGAGCTCCTCTCCGGAGAGCGAGCGCACGCGCGTGGTCTTGAGACCCACGTTCTCGACCACCCCCATGTGCCCGCCCAGATCGATGAAGTCGCCGACGACGAACGGCTTGTCGAGGACGATCGACACCGAAGCGAACAGGTCGCTGAGGACGTTCTGCACCGCCAGCGCCACCGCGATGCCGCCGACGCCCAGCCCCGCAATCAGGGTCGTGATGTCCACGCCGAGGGTATCGAGGGCGATGAGCATCACGGCACCCCAGACCACCACGCGGACGAGGAACATCACCGCGCCCATCGCCGTGGCGACGCCCGGATCGTCGGCACGCATGCGACGCCGATAGTCCGACAGGAAGTGATCGGCCACCGCCGAGACCCAGATCGCCGCCTGGATCAGCACGCCGAAGACGACCAGCACGCGCAGCGCCTGCGTGGCGCGCGGCGTCAGGACGAGCGCGTACGACGCGGCCCAGAGGGCGATGACCAGGACGAACAGCAGGTTGGTCTTCTCGACGAGATCGCCGACGAGGTCGTCGAGCGCGTTCGCCGTCCCCTGCGCGAGCTTGCGAACCTGTCTGGCGATGGCCCGCGTGAGAATGCGCAGCGCGAGGACGGCCAGGAGCATGATGCCCAACGCCACGACCCAGGCGGTGAGTGTGTTCCCCGCGAACGTCATGTTCCAGATGGCCGTGCTCCCCATGGATCCTCACTCGACGGGGTCCGCGTGGACTCGCTCGTACACTGCCACACACCAGTACCGGCGAGGCGTTCCACACGGGTCGACGGCTCGAGCCGCATTCGGACGCCAACGGAAACGACGACGGGGAAGCCGGCGATGCACCGGCCTCCCCGTTGGACCTTCGCGATTACGCGACTCCGCCTAGCGGCCGCTCCCCCGGATCGAGCCCGTCAGCTTCTCGTACTCCATGTGATAACCGACGCAGATGACCTCCCGGTCGTTCCGCTGCTTCCAGGACCCCTCCGTCGGATACAAGACCGTGTAGTCGATCTCCGAGTCCTCGTAAGCCTTGCCAATCGCGCCGGCGAAGCGGTCGAGGCAGCCTTGGTAGGCGATCTCCTCCACGCCTTCGGACCCCGGCCATTCGCCCTGGATGTCGAAGAGCGCGTAGATCTCGTTGTCGTGCGGCTGGCTGCACGGCACAGCGGGTATCTCGCTGATCTCCGAGCTCTCGAACGCCTCGTCGTCGAAGCAATCGCCCAACCGAACCTCGAACGCGTCCACCGCGCCGGCGGCGGTGATCTCACCCGCATCGTTGCGCTGAGCCGCGGTGGTGATACCGATCACCGCTGCGACGGCCGCGCCGGCGATTCCGAGAATCGAGCGTCCTTCGAGCATGGGGGATCCTCTTCAATGGGCTCGGGGAGCCGTGGAGTGCCGCAAACCAGGCGGCTCCTCGCAAGCTAGATGCCAAGCCTTCCCCCGCATCCGGACCGCCGCTGGTCTCCACCGGCTCGGCACGGAATGGCGGAGCCGCGCACAAACTGCCGGAGGCCCGTCGCCGGGCCCCCGACGCTTCCGCCGCCATGCTCCCTCCCGCAGCTCACTCCCGGCAGCTACTCCTCTCACTCCCACTCCCGCAGCTGCTGACCCACCAGCTTCGCGGGATCGGCTCCGGGCCGGGGAACGAACTTCTGGATCCGTCCGGCGAACACCTCGGCCACGTACAGGTTGCCGTCCTGATCCGTCGTGATCGAGTGCGGCCCATTGAACTGCCCGTACTCGTTTCCCGGCAGGCCGAAGGCGTAGACGAAGTTGCCGTCGAGGTCGTACTTGAGCATGCGCCCCGTGCCGCCGTCGGCGATCCAGACGAACTCCTCGCCCGACGGCTCGGTCATGATCTCGACGGCGTAGGGCAGTGAGAAACCGCGCGGCCCCGTCGGGAACATGAACTGGAAGTTTCCGTTCTCGTCGAACACCTGGATGCGTGCATGCGCGCGATCCGACACGTAGAGCATGCGGTCGCGACTGATCGCGATGGCGTGCACGGTGTCGAACTCGTTGGGACCGGGGTTCTCCGGGTCGGCCGGCTCACGACCCCAGTCCATGATGAACTGGTCATCGGGCCCGTACTTCGCGACGCGAGTGCCGACGTAGCCGTCGCTGATGAAGTACGTACCGTCCGGCAGCCATGCGATGTCGGTCGGGCGGTTGAAGTTGTTCGGCCCGCGCCCCGGAACGCCGAGCTCACCGTGCGTGAGCACGTGCTCGCCCTCGTACGTGAACTTGTGGATCTGGTGGAGATTGTCGTCGATGATCCAGATGTGCTTCTCGGCGTCGTAGGGGCTGATCTTGATCTTGTGCGGCCCTCGCCCGCCGCGGTGATCGTAGTACTGGTCGAGCTCCGGCCAGTGCTCGACCACGTCCCCTTCGGAGTCCACGGCGAACATCGTGTGCACGTAGCGACGCTCGTAACCTCGGCTGCCGTCCGTGTCGTCCGTGGGCGGCGCATTGCCCCGGGACGGCTCGATGAGCGCATAAGGTGTCCAGGGGTCGTTACCCGGCGGCAGGGGCAGCTCGCCGCGCATCGCGATCCAGATCTTGTCGGGGCTCTCCGCGAAGACCGCTGCCTGCGAGCCCCAGGTTCAGCCGGCGTGCGCATGGCCCTGGTCGTCCGGAAGCCCGTTGGGCCACGGCTCCGGCTGGAGATAGTGGCCCCACAGCTCCTGGCCGTCATGAATCGGCGAACTGGGCGTGCCCATCGCCGCGCTCATCGCTTCGGCTTGCGCCGGCTCCTCCGGTCCACATCCACCAGCGAGGACGGTCACCCCCAAAGCCGCGAACGTCCCGAAGCGAGGATACTTCGCTCGAGTGACCATGCTTCACCTCCTTGCTGAGATCGGCACGAGCGTCACAATCGACCGGTGCCAGGCGAGGCACCAGAGCGCGTTTGTAAGGAGTTCGTACGCGCAGCTGGCGCGCTGGCGCGACAGCGCGGCGTCGACCTCGACGTCGCGACTAAGACGCTGGCCGCGCTCTCATCACGAGCGCATCGTCGGTGCTCGTCATCCGATCATGGCGGCCAACCGATGGCCGGCCATCAACAACGACGCGAGCACCACGTGCCACGCGGTCAGCGTCGCGACCTTGCCGAGACGCGTCCGGAGTGCCTGCATCTCCGCCGCCTGCTCCGGGGTGGGAGGCGACCCTCCGGCGGACATCTGCGCGCCGAGCGCGCCCAGCCGGCGGGCGGTAGGCCCCTGCACGAAGGATCCGATGAAGAACGCTCCGAGACCGAGCAACCCTCCGAGCGTGAGGGCGATGCCCTCCGTCGTGCCGAGGAACGCCATGCTGAACCGCATCGCGTAGAGGCGGAGCCCCGAGAGCACCACGAGCGCCGCCGAGATGGTCATCAGCATGGGGAAGCGGCGCTTCAGCATACCCGCCATCACGGCGCCGCCGGCGGGTCCCGCGTCCATGACGCTCGGGACGAGGAAGAGGCCCGCGACGATGGCACCGCCGGCCCAGACGATGCCGAAGAAGACGTGCAGCAGGATCAGCGCCGAGAACTCCATGGGCGGCTCCTCTCTCGAAGGCGACGCAGGCTACCCTTATACGGGCGACGCGTGCGGGATGGGGTCGGCGACGAGCACCCGATTCCGCCCACGCCGCTTGGCCTCGTAGAGCGCGCGGTCGGCGACCTCGACGAGTGCTTCGAGCGTCGCGGCGCTCTCCGGCAGCCCGGCGATGCCGACGCTCGCCGTCATCCGCAGCTCGATCGGCGGCTCGTCGTCCTCGGGATCCACCCAGAACGTGTGCTCCTCGACAGCCGCACGAATGCGCTCGGCCACACGCCGCGCCTCCTCGACCGGCGTGTCGGGCATGAGCACGCAGAACTCCTCGCCGCCGTAGCGCGCCGCCTTGTCGATCGATCGCAGCTTGTCGGCCAGGATGTGCGCGAGCTCGCGCAGCACCTCGTCTCCGGCGCGGTGGCCGTACGTGTCGTTGATCGACTTGAACCGGTCGATGTCCGCCATGAGGATCGACATTGGACGCCCGTGCCGCTGGGCGCGGTCCACCTCGCCGGCCAGCAGCTGCTCGAGCGCGCGTCTGTTCGCGAGCCCCGTGAGCTCGTCCTGCAGCGCGAGCTCGCGCGCGCGTGCCAGCTCGGACCTCACCCGGGCGCGCTCCTCCTCCAGCTGGCGACGCTCGACGGCCGCGAGCGCCAGCGCGGCCTGATCGGCCAGCGCGCCGGCGAACTCCATCTCGGCGGCCGTCCACGTGCGCGGCTCTCCGATGTGCTCCAGGCACACCACCCCGATCACGTTGCCGTCTCGACGGATCGCGGCGTCCATCATCGAGGTGATGCCGAGCGGCGCGAGATACGAAGCACTGAACTCGCTGGTGCGGGGGTCCGCATGGGCGTCGTGCCCGTCGATCGCGCGGCCGAGCTTCAGCGCCTCGAAGTAGCGCGGGTAGTCCCTGGCATGGAGCACGAGCCCCTGCGAGTGACGGTCCCGGCTGCGCTCGTAGAGCTGTTGGCAGCGCAGCTCCGATCCTTGGTCTTCGAGCAGCCAGATGCTGGCGCGCTCCACGTCGAGCGTCTCGGCGGCGACCTTCGTGAGCTCTCGCTCGGCCGCGGCCAGCCCCTCCCTGTCCGCGCTCGATGCCGCCAGGCGCACGAGGGCTCGCTGGTGCCGGAGCGCAGCCTCCTGGAACGCGAGCACATTGCGGCGGAGCTCTCGCCGGGCCTCGGCCAGCTCCGCCTCGGCAGCCTCGCGGCGCGTCTCGGCTTCCGCCCGAGCGGCGCGCTCGCGGGCGAGCTCTTGGCGAAGAGACTCGATGTCGGAAGCCATCACGGATCCACCTGGGGGGTCCGATACCTTGAGACCTCTCACCGGCGCCCGCAAGGAAGGGGGCCTCCCGGGTCCGGCGTGCGAATGCCCCGAAGTGCTACGGCCGCAACGCTCGCACCAATTGGCGCAAGGGACTTCACCCCGAGGCCGGATCGCCTTATCGTCTGCCATCGGGGTCCGGCGGCTTGGCGCCGCCGGTGCCTCTCGAAGCAGCACCGCAGACCCAGACAACTCGTTTCCACATACATGACGAACCCCATCTCGGGGTACCGCGCACGCGTGCTCGGTACCGCCGCGGGATTGCTGGCCCTCTCCGCCTTCGCCGCTCCCGCGCTTCCCCTCGCCGACGTCATCCTCAACGTGCGCTCCGTCTGGAGCGGCGTATACACGGCCGCCCAGGCCGAGCGCGGACGAACGACCTTCGAGCAGTCGTGCGCGATGTGCCACCGGCCCGATCTGTCGGGCAGGGGCTCGATTCCGGCGCTGCGCGGCGATGCCTTCAAGGGCGAGCGCCACGGCACGAGCGTCGGTGAGCTCTTCGAGCTCGTCCGCTCGACGATGCCCCCGGGGCGGTCCGGCACCCTGGCACCCGAGGTGTACGCCGACGTGGTCGCTTACCTACTGAGCGCGAACGCGTACCCTCCCGGACAGACCGAGCTGCCGACGCACGAGGAGTCTCTGCACGGCATCGTCTTCGACGAGAAGGCGGACTGAGCCTGCGGGCGGGCGCGCGAGCCGCGCGCCCGCCTTCCGGGCCCGTCGTGCTCGTAGCCGGGCAGCGGCTCGCGCCGCTCCCGTCAGCCTGCGGCCGACGCGGTGGACCGGTCGAGGGTCTCGGCGACCGTCAGGTCGAGCTGGCCGGACGAACGCGACGCCAGCGGCTCGCTCTCGTACCAGCCTTCCCCTTCGAGCGGATCGACGACGAGCTGCAACGGCTCGGCCGACTCGGCGAACGCCGCCGGAATCGACAGCGTCGCGTCGCTCGCTCGCTCGACGGTGCCGATCGGCACCATGTGGCCCGCCTGCAGGGCGTACACGCGGACCGAGCTGGGGAATCGATTGTGCACCGCGACCGTGATGGCCTGTGCCTGGCGACCCTCCTGGCTCTGCTGAGCGGCTCCCGGTGCCGGCGCTACGAGGCCGGTCCCGCCGAGAAGGACGGTCGCGAGGGCGATGGAACGTGCTCTCATGGTTTCCTCCTTGGTTGTCCCTAGCCATACAGCTAGGAGCGTCGTGTGTGCCGCCGCCGCCGCCCGACGCTCTCGTCGTGACGGAGGATGTCGAGAACCATCGCGACGCCGCCCGCGACGGCCGCCAGGAACAGCACGATCGCGAGCCCCGGATAGCCGAAGATCGTGAAGTCCGTGTTCACGGACATGAGCATGGCGGCGCCGACGATGAGCGCCGCCAGCACGAGCCCCATGGCGATCCGGTTGGCGATCTTCTGCAGCCCCTCCATCAGTCGCACTTCGTCGAACGCGTGCACCCGCAGCTCCAGCTCGTTGTTCGAGGCGCGCTCGAGGAACTGGTTGATCTGGGCGGGCAGTCGCTGTACGACCTGATTCACCTCGAGCAGCGTGGAGAACACCTGGCTGGGCGAAGCCTGCTTGATCATGCGTCGCCGGAGAACGCCGGCGACGTGCTCACGGATCGCGGCGTTCGGGTCGAAATCCGCGTATAGCGTGCGCGCCACCTGGTCGAGATGGAGGAGCGTCTTCCCGAGCAGCGTGAGCTCCGCCGGCATCCTAACTCCGCACCGGCCCGCCGCCGCCGACGTACCGACCACCACACGGCCGATCTCGATCTGCTCGACGGTGGCGCTCTGATGCGCGCTCACGAGCTCGGCGACGGCGCGCGAGAACCCGTGCAGATCCGCATCCGGCGCGACGTCACCCAGTGACGCCGCGATCTCCGCCGCCCGGTCTCCCTGGCCGTCTCCGATCGCGAGCAGCAGCGCGAGCAGCTTGTCCTGCATACGCGGGGTCGTGCGGCCCACCATCCCGAGATCGAGCAGTGCGATGCGACGGTCCGGCGTCAGGAAGAGATTGCCGGGGTGCGGGTCCGCGTGGAAGAAGCCGTCCACGAGGATCTGGTGGAGGTACGCCTCGAAGAGCTGCTCGACCAGCTCGGGCCCGTCCATCTCCATGCGCACGAGCGGGCTCAGGTCGCTCAGCTTCCGGCCGCTCACGTACTCCATCGTGAGCACCCGCGCCGAGCTGTAGTCCTCGATCGGACGAGGCACGAGCAATCGGTCGAAGCGCTCCAAGCTCTCGGCGAGGCGCTCGAGGTTGCCGGCCTCTTTCCGGTAGTCCAGCTCGTCGGCGAGACTCTTCTCGAACTCCCTGACCATCCCCTCGAGGTCGAACCGCTCGGCGAAGCCCGAGCGCCGATCCAGCAGCTGCGCGATCTGGAGCAACGACTCGAGATCGGCCGCGATCTGCTCGCGCACGCCCGGTCGCTGCACCTTGACCGCAACCGGCCGTCCGTCGCGTAGCTCGGCGTAGTGCACCTGCCCGAGCGAGGCGGCGGCGAAGGGCTCGGTGTCGAAGCGGGCGAACGCCTTGGAGAGGCGCACACCGAGCTCCTCCGCCACGAGCGCCTCCGCCTGCTCTCCGTCGAAGGGAGCGACGTCGTCCTGGAGCCGCGCGAGCGCCTCCAGATACTCCGGCGGAAGGAGATCCGCCCGCGTGGACAGCAGCTGGCCGAGCTTCACGAACGTCGGACCGAGCCGCTCCAGGTCGTCGGCGAGATGCTCCGCGCCTCCGGCGTCCGACTGCTCTTCGTCCCAGCTCACGAGCGCGCCGTTGAGCCCAGAGGAGCGCACGAGGTCGCCCCGGCCGTACTTCGCCAGGAGGCGAGCCATCTCTCCGTACCGCTTGATGTGACGCGGCTTCAGCGACAGTCCCATGCCCGGAAGCAAGGGCAAGCGCTGTGCCGCGGTCCGGCGACGGTGGGCAGCGGCATGCAAGCTTCCGGCCGGCACGGGTTTTCCTCACGTTCGGTCCAGGGAGATCCCCGACAGATTCGCCCCCGATCGCGCGCCAGCTTCGAGAACGAGGCGCCAGACATGCCACCCACGACCCTCCCGCCGCCGACGCGGCCGAGCGATGCGCTTTCAGCGCCGCCGGTCTTCACTGCGCGTGGGCTCTCGAAGGTCTATCACATGGGGGAGATCGAGGTGCGGGCCCTCGAGTCCACCGAGCTCGCGCTGCACGCGGGGGAATTGGTGGTGATCCTCGGGCCCTCGGGGAGCGGCAAGTCGACGCTGCTGAATATCTTGGGCGGGCTCGACGTGCCGACGTCGGGCGAGGTCGCGTTTCTGGGTCACCGGCTGAACGGGGCGGACGAAGCCGAGCTCACCCGCTTCCGCAGGGAGCACGTCGGCTTCGTCTTCCAGTTCTTCAACCTGCTGCCGAGCCTCACCGCGCTCGAGAACGTGCGGTTGGTCACGGAGATCGCGGACCACCCCATGGATCCCGCCGAGGCGCTCGGACTGGTCGGCCTCGGCGAGCGGCTGCACCACTTCCCGGCGCAGCTCTCCGGGGGCGAGCAGCAACGGGTGGCCATCGCGCGAGCCATCGCCAAGAGACCCGACGTGCTTCTCTGCGACGAGCCCACCGGCTCGCTCGACTACGAGACGGGCAAGCGCATCCTCGAGGTGATCGACCAGGTGAACCGCTCCACCCACACGCTCACGGTCCTCGTGACGCACAACGCGGCCATCGCCTCACTGGCGGACCGGGTGCTGCGCATGCGGAGCGGAAGGATCGCGTCGGAGACGAAGAACGAGCAGCGCGCTTCTCCCGCGGATATCGAGTGGTGAGCGACCGCCCGGTGAGCCCGTGGGGAGCCCGGGGTGAGCTCGCGTGGGGCTCGTGGTGAGCCCGATGCGCACCCTCGATCTGAAGATCCTCCGCGACGTACGCCACCTGAAGGGCCAGCTGATCTCGGTCGCGGCGCTCGTGGCTTGCGGCATCGCCGCGTTCATCATGCTGAGATCGATGCACGGGTACCTACTCGGCAGCCAGCAGTCCTATTACGCCGACTACGGATTCGGTGACGTGTTCGCCCGCGCCGTACGCGCGCCGGCGGCCGTGGAGGAGAAGTTGGCGAGCGTTCCCGGCGTGGACCGGGTGGAGACACGCATCGTGCGGGACGTGCTCCTCGACGTTCCGGGGCTCGCCGAGCCGGCCACCGGGCGCATGGTCTCGCTCCCCGACCACCGGCCGGTGCGACTCAATCGTCTGCACCTCCGCTCCGGACGCCTGCCCGAGGCCGGACGTCGTGACCAGGTGGTGGTGAGCGCGGCCTTCGCAGCCGCCAACGATCTGCACGTCGGCGACGCGTTCGGCGTGGTGCTGAACGGGCGCTGGCAGAGACTGACGATCGTCGGAACGGCGATCTCGCCCGAGTTCATCTACGAGATCAGCGGGATGGGCCCGCCGTTCCCCGACAACCGCCGCTTCGGGGCCATGTGGATGAGCGAGGGCGCGCTCGCCGCGGCGTTCGAGATGGAGGGCGCATTCGACGACGTCGTCGCGACGCTCGAGGCCGGAGCGTCCGAGCGCCCGGTGCTGGTCGCGTTCGACGAGCTGCTCGAGCCCTACGGGGGAACCGGCGCCTACGACCGCGAGGCCCACCTCTCCCATCAGTTCGTCACGAGCGAGATCGACGAGACGCAGGTCACGGCCTCCTTCTTCCCGGCGTTGTTCCTGATCGTGACGGCGTTCCTCCTGCAGACGACGATGCTTCGCCTCGTGCGGATGGAGCGAGAGCAGATCGGGCTCATGAAGGCGTTCGGCATGGGCGGCTCGACCGTGGCGTTCCACTACGTGAAGCTCGCCCTCGTGCCAGTCGCGGGCGGCGCGCTCGCCGGCACGGCGCTCGGCATCTGGCTCGCCAACGCGATGGCCGGCATGTACGCGCGGTTCTACCAGTTCCCCGAGGTGGACTTCCACCTCGACGCCGCCGTGGTATGGACCGCGCTCGCGATCTCGCTCGTCACGGGCGTGGCCGGCGCGGTGGCCGCCGCGCGCAGGGTGGTGAGGCTCGCGCCCGCCGTCGCCATGGCCCCGCCTACCCCACCGCGGTTCCGGACCTCGGGCATCGAGTCCACCCGTTTCGGCCGCTGGATGTCGCCCGCGCATCAGATGATCCTGCGCAACCTGAGCCGCTCGCCGGTCAAGTCGGCGACCACCGCTGCCGGCGTCGCGATGGCGCTCGGGGTGCTCGTCGCGCTCCTGTCGATGTTCGACGCGATCGATGTGATCGCGGACCTCCAGTTCAACCAGGTTTCGCGCGAGGACGTCGCCGTCTACTTCGACGCCACTCGCTCACCGGGCGCTTTGTCGGAGATCGCGCACCTGCCAGGCGTGCTCGCCGTGGAGCCCATCCGCATGGTGCCAGCGCGCATATCCCATGGGCATCGCGAGCGACGCGTGGCCATCGAGGGACTGAGCGCCGACGTCGAGCTGCGACAGATCGTCGACGCCGACTTCCGGGTGCACCAACCCCCCGTCGACGGCGTGATGCTGAGTCGCTCTCTCGCTCGCCGGCTGGATGTCGTGACCGGGGACTCCGTGCGGATCGAAGTCACGGAAGGTGAGCGGCCCGTCACGACGGCCGCCGTCTCCGGTGTCGTGGACGAGCTGATGGGCATGGGTGTCTACATGGGGTCCGACGCGCTCTACGATCTGCTGCGGGAGTCGCGAACCGTGTCGGCGGCGCTGCTCTCGACCGACCCGACTCGCCAGGACGAGCTGTATGCCCGACTCAAGCATCTGCCGGGCGTCTCGTCGGTGCTGGTCAAGGACGTCGTCGTGCAGGGCTTCGACGAAACCATCCAGGAGAGCTTCCGCATCTCTTTGGTGGCGACGTTGGTGTTGGGCATGGGGCTCGTCATGGCGATCGTGTACAACCAGGCACGCGTGTCGCTCTCGGAGAGAGGTCGCGAGCTCGCGAGCCTACGTGTGCTCGGCTTCTCGCGGCGCGAGGTGGCGGGCATGCTCCTCGGCGAGCAGTGGATCCTCGTGGTGCTCGCACTGCCCCTCGGTCTCGCCCTCGGATGGACGCTCGTGCTCGCGGTCATGCTGCGCTTCGAGAGCGACCTCTTCCGCATGCCCGTGGTGGCCGATCCCGAGACGTACCTGACGGGATCCGCGCTCGTCGTCCTCGCCGCCGCGATCTCGGCGCTGCTCGTACGGCGGCGCCTCGACCGCATCGATCTGATCTCCGTCTTGAAGACCCGTGAGTGAGGTAGCCCCATGAAGCTCGAGCGGAAGCACTTCACGATCCTCGCCGTCGTCGTCACCGTCGGGCTCATCGTCGCGCTCGTCCTCCGGCCGGAGGTGATCTCCGTGGAGACGGGCGTGGTCGACCGTGGTCCCCTGCGCGTGACCATCGACGAAGACGGGGAAACACGCGTGGAGGACCGCTACCTGGTCTCGGCGCCCGTCATGGGCAGGCTGGTGCGGCTGCGGTGCGAGGTCGGTGACACGGTGAAAGCGGGCGAAGTGATCGCGCACCTCTATCCGCTGCCGCTGGATACCCGCGCCCGCGCGGAGGGGGTGGAGCGGCTCGAGGCGGCCGAAGCCAGCCGGCGCGCGGCCGAAGCGCGGGTCGAACAAGCACGCGCGCTGTGGACGGAATCTCGGCGTGCGCTCGAGCGTCTGGAGACGGTGAGCGCCGACGTTCCGGGCTCGGTCGCGGGACAGCGCCTGGATGAAGCGAGGACGGCGGAGCGCACCGCGGCACTCACGCTCCAGGAAGCCGAGAGCGTTCGCGACGCGTCCGAGCACGAGGTCCAGTCCGCGCGTGCGGCCCTCGTGGGCACCGAAGGAGCCGCCGCCGAGCCGACGCTCGTCCGCGCACCGGCCGACGGCCGGGTGCTGCGCGTCTACGAGGAGTGCGAGCGGATCGTGATGGCGGGCGCTCCGATCGTGGAGATCGGGGACCCTGAGCGGCTCGAGATCGTCGTGGACGTGCTCACCGAGGATGCCGCGCGTCTGCAGGTCGGCGCGAAGGCGCGCGTCGCCACCGGTGTGGCCGGCGACACGCTTCACGCCCACGTGGTGCGGATCGAGCCCTCGGCGTTCACGAAGGTGTCACCTCTCGGCGTGGAGGAGCAGCGCGTGAACGTGGTCCTCGCGTTCGACGGCAGCACGGTTCTGGGCGATCGCTACCGTGTGGACGCGTCGCTCGTCACCTGGGAGTCGGACGACGTCCTGCGGGTGCCGATGAGCGCGCTCTTCCGATCCGACGGCCGCTGGAGCGTCTTCGTCGTCGCGGACGACGGGACGGCCCGCCTCACCGAGGTCGATCTCGGACACCAGGGCAGGACGCACGCCGAGGTGCTGGCGGGTCTCGACGTGGGTGACGTGGTCGTGCTCTATCCCTCGGAGACGCTCGAGGACGGGGCGAGAGTCGAGCCAACCACCCAGTGACACGGCCCCCATTTTCGACTTGGGCGGATGTCGTCACGATCTCGCGGGTCGTGCTGCTCCCCGTCCTGATCCTGACGGGGGAGGCGGTCCACGCTGCCGTCGACGCGGGGGGAGCAGGCACCAGCCCCCGCACGTTCGTTCTCGCTCTGCTCCTCGCTATCGGTGCGTCGGACAAGCTCGACGGCTGGCTAGCGAGACGCTCGGGCCAACCGCCGACGAAGCGCGGCGCGATCCTCGACGCCGCCGCGGACCGCCTGGTTCAGTGGACAGGCGTGTGGTACTTCACGCTCCGCGGAGCACCCGCATTCACGCCCCTCCCGATCTGGCTCGCGGGCACGTTGGTGCTCCGTGACGCCCTGTTGCTCGCCATTCTGCTGCGGCAGCGACGACCGAAGGCCGCGTCTTACGAGCACGAGCTGCACGGCAAGGCTGCCACGGTGACGATCTTCCTCGCGCTGCTCGCCCCCGCCGCAGGAGCCTCCCGCGCATGGACGTTCCTGGCAGCGCTGGTGGCGGGGCTCTCCGTCATGTACTCGACGGCGCGGTACGCGATGCGGTTGGTCGGTCGCACGAGCTCGAAGACGACCTCCCAACCGAGGATGGTCGAGTAGTCGGGTGAGGCCTCGGTGAAGCCGACGCGCAACCGGCGTTGACCATCCTTTCCTGACCGTGTGCCGCCGCGGCCCGGAGTGAAGCACTCCGGGCCGCTCATCCAACCGGCGTCGTCCTAGAACGCCCGACTCACCCGCACGAAGAAGTTCCGTCCGGGACGGTACAGCGTGTACGGATCGAGATGACCGCGGTAGAGATGGTCGAAGACGTTCTCGACCCCAAGCGTGACGTCGGAGCCCGCGAGGGTCGCGCCCGCACGCACGCCGAACGTCCCCCACCCTGGCGTCTCGACCTCTCCGATGGAGGCCGCCACGCGGCGTTGCCGGTACGCTCCCTGCCACTCGGCCTCCGCCCAACGCACAATGCCGCCGAAATCACGCCGCAGCGCCAGCCCACCCTCGAGGGGTGGGATGCTCGGGAGCGGTGCATCCCTCTCGGGGTCCTCACCGTGCGTCCACGTGGCACGTGCCTCCACCTGGAACGCCGCGGGCAGCTCGCTCTGTACGGTGGCGGACAGGCCACGGATCCGTGCTTCGGCGAGGTTCTGGTATTCCCGCACGGGCCGGCCGCTGATCGAGTCGGTGACGTTGGCGGGCGCGACCATGTCGGTCACCCGGTTGTCGAAACCCGTTACGGCAGCGACCACGCCTCCGTGGGCCGCCGTGAGCGTGATCTCGGTCCCGAGGCTCCGCTCCGTACCGAGGTCGGCACGGCCGCGGTAGACGAACCCGTCCGGCCTGAGCGCCAGCCCGTAGAGCTCCATCGGATCTGGCGTGCGGAACCCGAACCCGACGGTGCCTCGCGCCGAGAGCCAGCGCGTCAGGGACGCGCGAAGCCCCACGTTGCCGGTGGGCACCCACTCCTGCTTCGAGTCGCCCACGTCGGCGCTTCGGTCGACGTGGTCGAGCCGGACGCCACCGGTCGCGGTGAGCGCCGACGAGACCTGCACATCTCCCTGCACGAACGCGCCGATGTCCAGCACGTTCACGCCCGGCCACGTATGGAACGTCTCGCGAGTCGGCATCATGGTGCCCATCGTGCGCTCCGTCCACCGTGTGCCTTCCGCGTGGACGTTGGTGACCTCGCTTCCCACGTCGAGATCGAGCGCGCGAGCGGGGCTCAGCCTGAGCTGCAGCCGTCCCCCCGACGTCTCGCTGTACGACTTCCCGTCCGTGACGCTCGTCATCGTCGCGCCGCCCATGCCGGGCATCGTCATCGACATGACCATGTGGTGGTCGAGCTTCTGGAAGTACGCGCGAGCCGTCAGGCCGTCCAGGAGCGCGCCGCCGTGCTGGAAGGCGTATTCGCCGGATACGGAGACCCGCGTTTCCTCGGGGATCTGGGCTCCGCCCTGCATCGGCCACCCGATATCCCGCGCCCCGTAGTACTGCGTCCCGAGAGAAAAGCGATGTGCGGACGATGGCTCCACGTCGAGCTTCACGTCACCCGTGAGCTGGCGGTAGCTGGAGGTCGCGACGGTTCCGGAAGGTGTGTGGTAGTCTCCGAAGCTCGACGCGTCGACGCTCGCCCGCACGGCCAAAGCGTGATCGGCCACGTTGATCGACCCACCGATGCCGCCGCCCGGGATCGCCGTGGATCCGTTCGCCCGCACCTCGCCGGATAGCGGCCGGTCCGCGTCCGCGCGGCGCGTCACGACGTTGATCACGCCGCCGATGTTGCCCGATCCGTACGCCGTCGATCCGGGGCCGGTGAGGATCTCGACGCGCTCGACCGTGGCCGGATCGACCGTGGCGAGCCCCATGTCCATGCCGAACGTGCACGCACGGCTCACGCGATTCCCGTCGATCAGCACGGCGAGCCGCTCGCCCGAAAGTCCGCGGAGCGCCGGCCTGCTGCCCCACGAGCCGACGCGTGACACGGAGACGCCCTCGTGGCTGTCGAGAGCTTCCGCCAACGACGTGCCAGCCGATGCCGTGATCGTCGACTCGTCGATCTCCGTGATCGCCAGCGACGAGTTTTGGGCGATCATTGCCTCGCCGAGCGCCTCGACGACCATCGCCTCGAGCGAGACGGGCGCCGGCTCGAGCGAGACGTCCAGGGTGGGGCCGGCCACGATCGTGGCCACGGGCCGGTAGCCTAGCCGCTCCACATGGATCTCCGAGCCGGTCGGCACGCCGATCAGGCGGAACCGGCCTTGTTCGTCGGTGATGGACTGAGCTCCGGCAGCGTGGACGTTCGCGGCCTCGACCGGCCGGCTGTTGCTGGCGTCGATCACGCGACGGTGACTTCGATGGGTGTCTGGGCTGCCGCGGGTTGCGCTAGCACCGACCAGGCGAGCGCGAGCGCCAGCAGGAAGCGGGACGACATGGAACAGCATCGATGACGGTACATCATGACATCCTCGGTGATCTGAGTGAGATGGCCTGCCCGCACGACGCGGGTCAGGATGGACTCGACTGCTCAGATCGCCGGGGGAGGCCCGATGGCCGGTGGCTGTGTCCGCTCGCCGGGAACGACTTCCTGAGAGGCGGAGCGGAACGTGGGCGAAGCGTCTGCGCAGCCCAGATCCACGCGTACTTCGAAGGTCGCCGGGAGGGAGGCGTGCGGGATCGCCGACAGGCCGCAGACCCAGCCCTCGCAGCTGCACTGCTCCTGCTGTGCGTCGGCGTCCCCCGCTTGGCGTCCACCGCTCGTGTGGTGGGCGTGCGCATCTACCTGCGGGTGCTCCTCGGCGGAGCCGCCCGCATGCGCCTCACACCCCGGATCGTGCGCCGTACCGAACGACGAGCCGGAGGCGAACGCGACCGCGAGGACGAGTGCCTGCAGCCGCTCGAAAAGGGACCTGGACCTACGCAGAACGGTGTACGCTTCGGCAGGGAGGCGATTCGGCTGCGGGAGGGAGGAGCCGACGCCCGGTGGAACTGTCTCTGCCTACACGCCCCCTCGGCTCGCGGTTCCCCACGGTCAGGGGTTGCCCAGAGCCGCGAGGCCGTACAGCAGCCCGAGCCCCGCGGCGAACATCGCGAAGTGCACGACGTTCGCCCCGAAGGAGTGCGCCTTGTTCACCTCCGGCACGAGGTCGGAGGCGCCGATGTAGAGGAAGTTGCCCGCGGCGACGGGTACCAGCCAGCTCACGTCGAACCGCAAGGACGCCGAGTACGCGACCAGGCCGCCGACCAGGAAGGTCAGGCCCGAGAGCAGGTTGAACAGGAGCGCGCTGCTTCGCTTCCATCCTCCGTGGATGAGCACGCCGAAGTCACCGAGCTCCTGCGGCACCTCGTGCGCGGCCGCGGCCAGCCAAGCCGCGATCCCCAGACGGACGTCCACGAGGAACACGCCTGCGATCGAGAGTCCGCCGAGGAAGTTGTGCAGCCCGTCGCCGATCAGGATGAGATAGGTGAGAGGCTTCCTGCACTCGGCGGACGCCCGGTGGCAGTGATGCCAGTGCAGGAATTGCTCGATGGCGAGGAAGAACAGGAAGCCCACGGCCACCCAACCGAGCGCGGTCCTGTCGTCCATGCTCATCAGCGCCGCCGGGAGCATGTGGAAGAGCGCGCCCCCCACCAGGGAGCCGGCCGCGAACGACACGAGGGGCAGCAGGATCTCGCCGAGCGTCCTCTCGCTCAGGAACAGGGTCAGGCTTCCGACGAGAGCGATCGCGCTCATCAGAACGCCGCCGAGCAGGATCCACGAGAACGTCGTCATCGACCGGGCCTGTCATGGGGCCGCGTGCCGGCCCCCGTCCCTCTAGTGTGGCGGCGCTCGAGATCCCCTGCCGTCGGGAAATCCACTACGCACGACGCCCGAGGGCGCCCGACGGGACGGCGCCGCCTGGCCCGCTAGAATCCATCCATCTGGCTCGGGAGGTGGTCCGTGCCGACGACGACGTTCAGCGCAGTCCGCGCCAGGCGGCGCGCGCTGGCGGCGAGCTTCGTGCTCGCCGCCCTGCCCCTCTCCGCGGTCGCCCAGGCGCCCGAACCGACGGGGGATCCCGTCGACCTACTCGTGTTCGTCGGCCACGGTTGTCCGCACTGCGAGCGCGCGCTCGTGTGGCTCGCGGACCTCTCGGAGCGCAGACCCGACCTGCGGGCCGACGTGCACGACGTGGTCCGTGATCCGGAGGCCATGGCCGCCCTGCGGCGCCTCGCGACGGAGCGCGGGCTCGCCGCCGTTTCGGTTCCGACGTTCGTGGTCCGGGGGGACCGAGTGCTCGTGGGCTTCACGAGCGCCGAGACCACCGGCGGGATGCTCGAGAGCCTCTTGGGCGATGAGCAACCCGAAGATGGACGCGGTCCGGCGGCGGCCACCGAGGTCGGACCGCTCGACCGCCCGACCATCGAGGTGCCGCTGATCGGTGTCGTGGCACTCGACGACGTCGGGCTGGCGGCGTTCACGGTCGTGCTCGGGCTCCTGGACGGCTTCAATCCGTGCGCGATGTGGGTGCTCCTCTTTTTGCTCTCGATGCTGGTGGGCGTCGGGAGCCGTGCCCGCATGGCGATGATCGGCGGCGTGTTCGTCCTGGTCAGCGGGCTCGTGTACTACGCGTTCATGGCGGCTTGGCTGAACGCATTCCTCTTTCTGGGCATGTCGCGCTGGATCCAGGTCACGCTCGGCGGCGTGGCGCTCGCGCTCGGTGGGCTCAACCTGAAGGATTTCTTCTGGATGGGGCGCGGGCCGTCGCTGGGCATCCCCGAGGCGGCGAAGCCGACCATCTACGCGCGCGTGCGTCGCGTCGTCACCGCCGAGCGGCTCGGTGCGGCGCTCGGCACGGCGACGGTGCTCGCCCTGCTGGTCAACGTCGTCGAGCTCCTCTGCACGGCCGGACTGCCCGCGCTCTACACGCGGATCCTCACGCTGCACGAGCTGTCGCGGCTCGAGTACCACGCCTATCTGCTCCTGTACGACCTCTTCTACATGCTCGACGACGCGTTGATGCTCGGCATCGCCGTCGTCACGCTCAGCCATCACCGACTCCAGCGACGGGAAGCTCGGTGGCTCAAGCTGCTGAGCGGAGCCGTGATGCTCGGCCTCGGGGTGGTGCTCCTCGTCCAGCCGGATTGGCTCACGGGTTGATCAGGTGGCCGCTGGCCCCGACCCGCCCTAAGATCCGATCATGGAACGACGCGACTTCATTCGCAGCAGCGCGTTCGCCGGCGGCGCCATCTCGCTGCTGGACCTGCGAGAGCTGCTCGCGCGTCCGGCGCGCGCCGACGACTTCTCGTTCGCGGCACAGGAGCGCGAGCTCGCATTCGTGGCCCTCGACGCCGCCCGGGCGGCCGGCGCCACCTACGCCGACGTGCGCGTGAGCCGCAACCGCAGCCAGAGCGTCACGACTCGCGAGCGGCAGATCACGGGCGTGGCGGACAACGAGACCATGGGCATGGGGATCCGCGTGATCGCGGCCGGCTCGTGGGGCTTCGTGGCGACCAACCTGCTCACGGCGGACGAGGTCACGAGCGCCGCCCGACAGGCTGTGGTGCAGGCCCGCGCCAATGCCGTCACGCAGCTCCGTCCGGTCGAGCTGGCGCCGGCCGAAGTGCACCGAGACGCCCAGTGGAGCAGCCCCGTCGGGATCGATCCGTTCTCGATCGCCCTCGAGGACAAGGTGAGCCTGTTGTTCGCCGCCAACGGCGCGGCGCTCGACGTGCGGGGCGCGCGCTTCGTCAACGCATCCCTCTCCTTCCTGCGCGAGGACAAGTTCTTCGCCAATACCGAGGGGACGGTCACGACGCAGACGATCTACCGCACGACGCCGAACGTGAGCGTCACGGCGGTGGCGGCGGACGGCTCGGACTTCCAGTCGCGCGGGTCCACCGACGTGTCGTCCCGCGGGCTCGGCTGGGAGCACGTGCTGGACTCGGACCTCGTCGGCAACGCGCCACGATGGGCCGAGGAGGCGGTGGAGAAGCTCTCGGCGCGCCCGGTGCAGCCGGGTCTCTACGACCTCGTGCTGCTGCCGACGAACGTCTGGCTGACCATCCACGAGTCGATCGCGCATCCGACGGAGCTCGATCGCGTGCGCGGGTTCGAGGCGAACTACGCCGGCACGAGCTTCGTCTACCCGCCCGAGGACTTCCTCGGCGCGTTTCGCTACGGGCCCGAGATCATGAATGTGCAGGGCGAGCGAAGCTCGCCGGGCGGGCTGTCGACGGTGGGCTACGACGACGAGGGCGTCCAGCCGCGGGACTACCTCATCGTGCGAGAGGGCGTGCTCGTTGACCTCCAGACCACGCGCGAGCAGGCGCCCTGGCTGTCCGACTGGTACGCGCGCACCGGCCAGCCCGTGCGCTCGCACGGCTGCTCCTACGCGCAGTCGTGGGCCGACGTGCAGTTCCAGCGGATGCCGAACGTGAACCTCCTGCCGCATCCGGACCGCGACGTGAGCCTCGATGAGATCGTCGAGGGCGTCGAGAACGGCATCCTCATCGACGGCAACGGATCGTTCTCGATCGATCAGCAGCGCTACAACGCGCAGTTCAGCGGCCAGGTGTTCCGCGAGATCAGGAACGGCCGCGTCGGCGGCATGCTCAAGGACGTGGCCTATCAATTCCGCACGCCCGAGTTCTGGAGATCGATGGACCTCATCGGCGGGCCGAGCACCTACTGGACGGGCGGCGCGAACAACGACGGCAAGGGTCAGCCCTCGCAGGTCAACGCGATCAGCCACGGGTGCGTACCGACGCGGCACCGTGGGGTCACGGTGATCAACACGGGCGGGAGCGCCTGACCGATGGCCTACCTCTCCCGCGACGACGCCCGCGCGCTCGGCGGCCGCGTGCTGGGCTTCTCGCGAGCCGAGCAGGCGCGTGTCAGCATCAACAGCGGCTCCACGGGCAATACGCGCTTCGCGGTCAACCAGGTCAGCACGTCGGGCGACGTGACGGACACGTCCGTCACCGTGACGAGCGCGTTCGGCCGCAGGGTGGCTTCGTCCACCACCAACCGCCTCGACGACGCGTCGCTGCGGGCAGCGGTGGAGATGAGCGAGCGGCTCGCGCCACTGGCTCCGGAGGATCCCGAGTATCTCGGCGAGCTCGGCCCGATGGACGTGCCCGAGCGCGACGCCGTGGTCGCCAGCACCGCCGATCTCTCGCCTGAGGCTCGCGCCCGCGCGGCGGCCGAGGTGACCGCCCCCGCCGCTGCGCGCTCACTCCTCTCGACCGGCTACATCGAGCACCGCACCGGCTCGAGCGCGGTGATGACCACGCGAGGGCAGTTCGCGTACCAGGCGTCTTCGAACGCGAACTTCTCGACCACCGTGCGCACGGCCGACGGGGCCGGGTCCGGTTGGGCCGGTGCCGGCCTGTTCGACTGGAACGAGCTCGACGCGGACGCGCTCGGCGCGCAGGCGATCGAGAAGGCCGAGCGCTCGCGCGGGGCGCGCGACGTCGAGCCCGGAAGCTGGGTGACGATCCTCGAGCCCACGGCCGTCGCCAACCTGGTGGGGCTCATGATGGGCAGCCTGGGTGCGCGCGCGGCCGACGAGGGCCGCTCGTTCTTCTCCCGTCCCGGCGGCGGCAACCGCATCGGCGAGCGCTTCCTCGACGAGCGTGTCACCATCTGGTCGGATCCGACGGATCCGCGCGTGTTCTCCGCGCCGTTCAACGGACAGGGCCTCCCCAACCGTCCCGAGACCTGGGTCGAGAACGGCGTCCTGCGCGAGCTCGTCTACGACCGCTTCTGGGCCCAGCGGCAGAACCGCGAGCCCAGCGGATTCGTGTCCGGCTACTACATGGAGGGCGGCGACGCCACGCTCGACGACATGATCCGCTCGACGGAGCGCGGCCTGCTCGTCACGCGCTTCTGGTACATCCGGAGCGTCGATCCGCGCACGATCCTCTTCACAGGGCTCAGTCGCGACGGGACGTTCATGATCGAGAACGGGCGCGTCACCTACCCTGTGAAGAACCTGCGCTGGAACGAGTCGCCCGTGTTCATGCTGAGCAACGTGGAGATGATGGGCCGCCCCGTGCGCGTGAGCCCCTCGGAGTCGAGCGAGGTCGCGCCGGCCGTCGTCGTCCCGCCGCTGAAGGTGCGGAGCTTCACGTTCACGTCGGTGTCCGACGCGGTGTGATCGCGTGCGCGGCTCGAGAGCGGTTCTGCTGTGCGGTGCGGCGCTCGTCCTCGGCGGAACCTCTCCCGCACTCGCGCAGGACCCCGGAGCGAGCCCCCTCCTCCGCGGCCGCGTCGAGGACGCGAGCACCCGACTCGCCATCGCGGGAGCGCGGGTGTTCACGGACGACTCCACGTCGGTCGCCGTCACGGACTCGCTCGGCGGCTTCGAGCTGCGCGTTGTCGGCGACGGCCCCTGGGGTGTGCACACGGATCGCTTCGGATACGTGAGTCAGCGCTTCGAGCTGGCCGGAGAATCCGGAGCTGCTCGTTTCGTCCTGCTCATGGAGCCCGCTCCGTTCGTGCTGGAGCCGATCACGGTGGAGGCGGAGGCGGCGCTGGCGCAGCTCTTCAGGAATCTCGAGGTGCGGCGCAACGCCTACGCGTCCTCCATGCGAGCGATGGACCGCGTGTGGATCGATCGCTTCGGGCCGAGGGGGGGAAGCGCCTTGGACCTGGTCCTGCAGGCCAACCCCCGGCTCTTCGAATGCAGTGAGGATCCGTCCCAGCTGTGCGTCCGAAGTCGGTTCGTGACGTTTCGAGATCCCTATCCCGAGGATCGGATTTTCGTCTGCGTCGACGGATGGCTCTCCTTCGCTCCGGCCAACGAGCTCTTCACGCTGCCGACGGAGGCGCTCGCGCTCGTGGAGGTCTACGGCCGCTCCCAGGTGCGCGTGTACACCGCAGGCTATCTCCTCCACCGCGCCAAACGGGGATGGACCGCAGTCATGCCGATCGACCTACCCTCGTCGATCCCGAACTGCCAGTAGCGCGGGCCAGGATCGAGTGGACACCCAGATCGATCGCCTGGAGATGGACGACCACACCTGGAAGGATCTCGGCATCTTCCAGTCGCGTGCGAACGGCCGGACCCTGCACGACATCCTGAGCCGGACGAAGACGCAGGGCGGCGCCAAGATCCTCAAGGAGCGGATGCAGCGACCGTTCTCGGCGCCGCAGCGTATCCGCGCCGTGCAGGACTCCATCCGGTACATCATCGCGCACCGCGCCGCCTTCGATTGCCTGCCGTCGGAGGTCGTGGCCCACGGTGTGACCGAGTACGTCAACGGCGGCTTGCCGGTGGTGACGAGCATGCAGCCGGTCGGCGCGTTCATCGAGGGGCTTACGATACGGCTCGAGTGGCGCTTCTACATGCTCATCATGCAGGGCGCGCTGCGAACCATCAAAATGATCCGGGGGTTGCAGCATCTGCTGGATCCGGCCCTGGTCCCCGGGCCCGTTCCCGGCGAGCTCGGACCGCTCGTGC
Source organism: Gemmatimonadales bacterium (assembly GCA_050181335.1). GTDB lineage: Bacteria > Gemmatimonadota > Gemmatimonadetes > Longimicrobiales > Gaopeijiaceae > UBA2982. The sequence continues at coordinate 55,316 of JBFXDG010000008.1, forward strand.
AGGAGCTGCAGAGCCTCCTCGCCCGGCCGGCGTTCCAGGGGCTGCCGACGATCGAGTCCTGGGATCTCCCGACGCGCACTCTATTCAGGATCGACCGAGGGTTCCGCGGCCTCGACGAGGAAGCCCTTCGGAGGATCGTCCGCCTCGTGTACCAGGTGGATGCTCTCGTGGCCATGGCGGATGCGTGCATTACGCACGACATGATCCTCCCCGACGTGGTCGAGGGCCCCACGGCCGTCGAGGCGGAGGGCCTGGTCAACCTCTTCGTCCCGGAACCGGTGCCCGTCGACGTCCGCCTCGGCCGACCCCGCCACATGCTGTTCCTCACCGGCCCGAACATGGCGGGCAAGAGCACGCTGCTGCGCTCGCTCGGCGCGGCGCTCTACCTCGCGCACCTCGGCATGGGCGTGCCGGCCCGCCGGTTCCGCTTCGCGCCCTGCCAGAGCCTGGTCACCGCGCTCGACGTCAGCGACGACATCCATGCCGGCGTGAGCTTCTTCCGCGCCGAAGCGCTCCGCATGAAGGCCATCGCCGAAGCCATCAAGAACGGGCGCAGCGTGGTCGCGCTCGTGGACGAGCCCTTCAAGGGGACGAACGTCCAGGACGCGATGGACGCCTCGTGGCTCGTCCTGCGCGCGTTCGCGCGTGCGGACGACTCGCTCTTCGCCATCTCGTCGCACCTGATCGAGCTGGGTGACACCTTGCTCGCGACGGACCGGGTCGTCTGCCGTCACTTCGCGGCCACGGACGAAGCGACCGGCCTGGTCTTCGACTTCCGCATCCGGGACGGGGTGTCGTCCCAGCGGCTCGGGATGCGCGTGCTCGAGCAGGAAGGGCTGATGGCGCTCCTGGGGGAAGAGCCCTAGAAACGCCGAAGCCGGCCGCCGAGGGACCACGGCCCACGCCGCCGAGCACTTGACGCCCTCGGTGTCCGCAGCTTAGCCCATCCCATGCGCTCGTTCCTCTCCGCACCCCGCTTCGACTCCCCGGAGCTGACCCGTCGCGGTACCGCGGTTCACGGGGTGGCCACGGCCATCGCCGTCGTGTGGATCGTCTTCCAGGTGACGATGCTGTTCGTGCTCGGTCCGGGTCGGGCACGCCCGTACCAGATCATGGCCGTCGCGGTCGCGATCGCCGTCACCGCAATGATGATCAACCATCGCGGGCACGTCCGCGCCGCGGCCATCGTCACGGTGACCGGGCTCGTGGGGATGTTCGCGTGGCTCGGTCTGACCGGCGGAGGTCTTCGGGCTTCGGCGTTCGGCGACTTCGTGGTCGTCGTCCTCGTCGCGGGCCTTCTCCTCGGCACGCGAGCGGCAGTCATCACGGGCGTTGGTTGGATGCTGTTCGGAATCGTCCTCGTCCGACTCGACGCCGTTGGTCTGGTGGGCCCGCCCGTGGCCCACACGCCGATGTCGTTGTGGATCCTTCACGGAATCGTCATCGCCCTGGCGTTGAAGGTGCAGAGCATGTCCACGGGCCTGGTGCAGGAAGCCCTGGATCGCGCGGAGGCGGAGGTGCGGGTGCGCAAGCGGGCCGAGGAAAGGCTCGAGCAAGCTCTCGATGCAGGCGAGATCGGCGTCTGGCAGCATCACCTGGGCACCAATCGGACGCACGGGGACGCACGCGTATTCGACATCTTCGGCCGCCCGATGGTGCCCGATGGTATCCCGGAGGATCAGTGGCTCGCGTGGGTACATCCCGACGATGTGGAGTCGTTGCACGCGACGGTGCGGTCACTCGCCTTCGCCCCCGGGAAGGCACGACGATCGTTCAGAGTCACGCGTCCGGACGGCACCGTTCGCCATGTCGAGACCGCAGCGGCCAGCGTCGTCGGGCCCTACGGCGGGCCGGAGTCCATCGTCGGCATGAACGTCGACGTCACGGATCGCGTGCGTGCGGACCAGGAGGTCGGTCGCACGGTTCGTGAACTGCACGAGCGCATCAAAGAAGTGACGCTCATGCATGCCGTCACGCGCCTGCTGGGCGAGAGGCCTTTCGGGCGCGAGGTGCTGGAGGAGATCGTGACGCGGATCCCCTCGGGTTGGCAGTACCCTGAGATCTGTCAGGCGCGTGTCCAGTACCGCGACGTCGTCGTGGCCACACCGGGATGGCAGGACGCCCGGTGGAAGCAGACTGCCTCGTTCGGTCCGGCGGAGGCGAAGGGGCGTCTCGAGGTCGTCTACCTCGAGGATCGGCCGCAGCAAGCCGAGGGCCCGTTCCTCGCGGAGGAACGTACCCTGCTCGGGTCGTTGGCGGAGCTGCTGGAGGGCTACGCCCAGCGCGCAGAAGCGGAGTACGCCCTGCGCGCGTCCGAGAAGAAGTTCAGCACGATCTTCTGGTCGAGTCCCGTTGCGCTCAGCGTAACGCACCGTGACACCGGTCGCCTGGTCGAGGTGAACGACGCGTTCGTTCGTCTCTTCGGAGCAGAGCGGCGGCAGGATCTGGTCGACAAGACGACGATGGAGCTGGGGCTGATTACGCCGGAGGACCGCGAGAGGTATCTCCTCGGTCCGATCCGAGCCGGCGTGATGGACGAGATTCCCGTCCCGGTCCGGACGCTGCAGGGCGAGCCCCGCACGTGTGAGTTCTCGCTCTCGATGTACGAAGCCGGGGGCGAGCCCTACATCCTCACCGGGATCCTCGACATCACCGAACGCCTGCGGGCTGAAGAAGCGCTCAAGCTGTCCGAGCTCAAGTTCTCGACGATCTTCCACGAGAGCCCGGTCGCGCTCGCCGTGAGCGAGCTCGACAGCGGTCGCTTCCTCGAGGTCAACGACGCGTTCCTCACACAGATCGGCGCGGCGTCGCGAGACGGCGTCATCGGGAAGACGTCGGTGGAGCTGGGGCTGATGACGCCTGAGGTTCGCCAGCTGCACATCCTCGATCAGGTGGCGGCCGGCCGCACGCGTGGGCTCGTCGTCCCGGCGCGAGATCTCCACGGTGAAGCGCGGACCTATCAGATCTCGCTGGCCACGTATGAGCTGGAGGGTGGCGAGTATCTCCTCACCAGCACACTGGACATCACCGAGCAACTGCGCGCGGAAGAGGCGCTCAAGCTCTCCGAGCTCAGATTCGGGACGATCTTTCGCGAGAGCCCCGTCGCGTTGTCGCTCTCCGACTTCGAGACGGGGCGACTCATCGAGGTGAACGCGGCGTTTCTCCGGCACATCGGCGCCGAGTCCCAGGACGGCGTGCTCGGTAAGACGACGGTCGAGCTTGGCCTAATGACGCCGGAGGTGCGGCAGCGGCACATCCTGGACCCGGTGGCCGCCGGCCGCACGAGCGGACTCGTCGTGCCCGTGCGCACGGTGCATGGAGAGGCCAGGACGTCCGAGATTTCGCTGGCGACCTACGAGCTAGAGGGACGGAGGTACATCCTCACCAGCACGATCGACATCACGGACCGCCTGCAGGCCGAGCGCGACGCCAGGATGGAGTTGATGGAGCGCCGACGTGTGCAACGCCGCTTGGATCTCACCTTGAGCGCGGGAGGAATCGGGACTTGGGAATTCGACCCCGGGACCTCGCGGTTCCAGGCCGATCCGCATCTGTTCGAGCTGTTCGGCCTCCCGCTCAGCGCAGATCATCGCGTGTCCTACGACACATGGTCCGCCCGTGTCCACCCCGACGACCTACCGAGAGTGCAGGCGGAACTGGCACGGGCCGCTGATGGCCGGGGGGAAGTGCACACTGAGCTCAGGACGATGCGGCCCGACGGAAGCGTTCGGTACATCCACGCCGCCGCGGCGCTGCTCCCCGCTGAGGAAGACCGCCCCGCGCGCGTCGTCGGCGTGAACGTCGACGTCACCCGGCTGAAACAGACGGAGCTCGAGCTTCGGAAGCATCAAGAGGGCCTCGAGGCGCTTGTCGCGACTCGAACCAGGGAGCTGCGCGCCGCGAAGGACGCCGCCGAGAGCGCCAACCGTGCCAAAGGCGTGTTCCTCGCGCACATGAGCCACGAGATCCGCACTCCGATGAACGCGATTCTCGGTTACGCGCAGCTGCTGCATGCAGACGGGAGCCTGGACGGTGAGCAACGGCGAAAGGTCGGCGCGATCCACAGCAGCGGCGACCATCTTCTCACCTTGCTCAACGACGTTCTGGAGATGTCGCGTATCGAGGCGGGCCGAACGACGCTCTCCGCCGAGCCACTCGATCTGCACGCGCTGATCGACGGCGTTCGCTCCATGTTCACGGAGCTGAGCAACCGGAAGGGCATCTCCCTCGACATGCAGCTCGACCGACATCTCGTGCGCGCTCTGTACAGCGACCCCGGCAAGATCCGGCAGGTGCTGATCAATCTTCTCGGGAACGCCGTCAAGTTCACGGACCGCGGAGGCATCGTCGTGCGCGTGTCTTCGAGGGACGTCGCTCCCGAGCAGTCTCTCGTCACCGTCGACGTACAGGACACGGGGCCGGGCATCCCCGCGGATGACCTGGAGCTCATCTTCGCCGCATTCGGGCAGTCGGAAACGGGGCGGCAGCGTGCCGGCACGGGGCTCGGGCTCGCGATCAGCCGCAGCTTCGCGCGTCTGCTGGGAGGCGATCTGACCGTCGCGACCACCGAGGGTCAGGGTAGCACGTTCACCTTCTCGTTCGCTGCGAAGAGGATCCCGGAGGAGAGCCTCGGGGAGACGCGGAAGGGTCTTCCTCGGCGACTCGACCCGGCGGAGACCCGGCGCAAGGCGCTCGTGGTCGACGACGTGCCGAGCAACCTCGAGATCCTGGCGGAGTCGCTTTCGCGAGCGGGCTTCGAGACCAGAACGGCCTCCTCGGGCGAAGAGGCCCTCGCCGCGCACGACGAGTGGCAGCCCGACCTGGTCATGATGGATCTCCACATGCCCGGCATCGGCGGCCTCGCCGCAATACGCCAGCTCCGTAAAGCCGGCACGAAGGCAGCCATCGTGGTCGCCACGGCCGCCGCGGACGACTCGACCGAGGAGTCCGTGGCGGGTGCCGGCGCGCACGCGTTGATTCGCAAGCCGTACCGCGATACCGAGCTGTTCGACGCGATCGCCCGGTCGATGGGCACGACGTTCGTCGAGTCGCAGGCGCCGCAGATGATGACGAGGCGCGGTCCACGACAGGAACTGGCGACATTGCTTCGCGACCTTCCGCCCGACCTCGCGGCCGAGCTGGCGACCGCCGCGAAGCAAGCTCGCGCCACGCGGCTGAGCCAGCTCGCCGAACGGGTGGCGGAGCACTCCGAGGAGGCCGGCGGCGCGATCCGTGAGATGGCGAACAGTTTCCGTTACAAAGCGCTGTTGCAGGCCCTCGAGGAGGCGAAGAATGGTGAGTGAAGCCGCGCCGAACGTCCTTCTCGTGGACGATACGGCCGAGAACCTCCGCCTATTGGCGGGCATGCTTTCGTCACGTGGGTTCGACGTCCGTCCGGTGACGAGCGGCGCGGAGGCGCTCGAGGCCGTCGCGACCGAGCCGCCGGACCTGATCCTGCTCGACGTCACCATGCCAGGCATGAACGGCTTCGAGGTCTGCTCGCGTCTCCAGGCGAACGAGGAGTGGCGCAAGATCCCCGTGATCTTCCTCACGGCACTCACGGACGTGAGCGACAAAGTGACGGGCTTCGCCGCCGGCGGAGTCGACTACATCACGAAACCTTTCCAGCTCGAAGAGGTGATCGCCCGCGTCACCAGTCAACTCGCCCTAAGGAGCGCACGACGCGAGCTGGAGCGGACGATCCTCAAGCTTCGTGAGGTCGAGCAGCTCCGCGACGATCTCGTAGGAATGATCGTGCACGACATGCGCTCCCCGCTGACCGTGTTGATCACCCAGCTGCAGTTGCTGCGCATGGATCTCTCCGATGAGCTCGCCCTCACGGTCGACGACGCGCTCCGTGGGGCACGGCAGTTGAACGACCTCGCCAACGCGCTGCTCGACGTCCGGCGCATGGAGGAGGGTAAGATGCCCTTGGGGAGGAAGCGGGTGGACCTCTCGCGGCTCGTGACCGAGGTGAGGGACGCGATGACCACGATCGAGCCGGATCGGGTGATCGAGATCGCCGAGCTCGGCCCCACGATCGTCGATGCGGACGAGAGCTTGCTGCGCAGGGTGATCGAGAACCTCGTGAGCAACGGCATCAAGCACACGCCGGGCTCCGCCCCGGTGCGCATCGAGGTCGGATCGGTGAACGGCTCCGTACGCCTGGCCGTGCACGACCAGGGCCCCGGCGTGCCGTACACCGCTCGGGAGCGAATCTTCGAGAAGTTCGGCGCGGTAGCCGTACGCCTCGACAAGAGCTACCACTCCGTCGGGCTGGGCCTCGCCTTCTGCAAGCTGGCGGTCGAAGCCCACGGCGGCACGATATGGGTGGAGGATGGGAGTCCGCGCGGGAGCGTGTTCGTCGTCCAGCTGCCGGCTTGATCGTCGAGCAGGCCGAGCCTGCCCGACGCCCTCAGCCCTCCCGACGCCCGGAGCCCGCGATGGCGTCCCCCACCGCCGCACCGAGGTCGTGCAGATCGAACGGCTTCGCCAGGGTCGATACGGCCCCGAGCATCTCTGCGTTCGCGAGCAGCAGCTCTTTGTCGAAGAGACCGCCGCCCGACATCGCAATGACGGGACAACCGCCCGTCACCTGGCGCAGCTGATCGACGACCTCGATGCCGTCCATGTCAGGCATGTTGATGTCCGTGATGACGAGGTCGAAGGGCTCGATCTGGAGCGCCTCGAAACCGCGCCGACCGTCTTCCGCCTCTACGACGACATGGCCCAGTCGGCGGAGGTAGGTGGCGACGCCCTCTCGGAGGCCACGTTCATCGTCGATGACCAGGATCCGGGGCACGGGTTACCTCCGAGGTCGGCCTACCAGCTTGACGACCTACCCTAGCGGAGCTTATGCCACGGTAGCAAGCAGCGAGTTATTCGCCTCTGCCAGAGCGCGTTCGCCGATGACCACCCGTTCGACGCATCGCATCCTCGTCGTCGACGACGACCCGGAGATTCGCAAGGCTCACGCTCGCCTCGTGGAGGCACTCGGCTACGAGGCGGAGACCGCGGCCGATGGCATCGGAGCGCTCGCGATGCTCTCACTCGACATCGACATGATGCTCCTCGACGGCGAGATGCCGAACATGGACGGCTTCGAGGTCGCGCGCCGGGTACGGGAGCACCGAGAGCACGCTCACATCCCCATCGTGATGGTCACCGGCCTCACTCGGCCAGCAGACCGACGGCGCGCGATGGAGGTCGGCATCAACGATTTCATCAACAAGCCCGTCGACGCCGAGGACCTCGGTCTTAAGGCGAAGTGGTTGCTCGACCTGAAGTCCGCCTACGACCGCCTGAGGGATCACGAGGCGGAGCTCACGCGCACCGTCGAAGCCAAGACCCAGGCATTGCGTACGGCCCTCACCCGAATGACGGAGGCGCAGCGCCTGACGCAGGAGGCCCATCTCGACACGATCGAGCGGCTCATGATCGCCGCGGAGCATCGAGACCACGACACGGCAGGACACATCGAGCGGATCGGTCTCTACTCCGGGGTGGTCGCGCGCGCCCTCGGCCTATCACCGGGCGAGGTCGAGATGATTCGGCACGCCGCGCCCATGCACGACGTAGGCAAGCTCGGCGTCCCGGACCGAGTCCTCCTGAAGCCCGGCAAGCTCGACGAGGCCGAGTGGGCGCTGATGCGAGCCCACACCACGATGGGGGGGGAAATCCTGGCTGGCTCCTCAGCGCCGGTGATCCAGCTCGGCGAGAGGATCGCGCTGTCCCACCACGAGAGGTGGGACGGGAGCGGATATCCCAAGGGCCTCGCCGGCGACGCGATCGCGCTCGAGGGTCGCATCTGCGCGATCGTCGACTTCTTCGACGCCCTCACGATGGATCGGCCGTACCGAAAGGCGGTCCCCAACGCGGAGGTGATCGAGATGATGCGATCGGCGGCGGGAGCTCATTTCGATCGGCGCATCCTGGACGTGTTCTTCGGCTGTCTGCCCGAGATCACGGGCATCCAGGCGACCCATCGCGCCGACGCGGCCTAACCGCTCCCAGCCCTAGAAACGCCGAAGCCGCGGGCAGCCGAGTGGCCGCCCGCGGCTTCGTTTCTACCGCTGCTGCTTACTGCTGCTGCTGATCCGCCGCGGGACGCCGATTGGCCTGCCGCTGCTCGAGCAGCTGCTGGTAGCCCTCTTCGTCCAGGTGCGTGACCGCGATCCAGGCGTGCGACATCTCGTCCGCGGTGCGGTCGCCGATGCCCACCCACTGATCCGGGTCGGGGTTGTACTTGTTGTTCTCGGTGTTGTCGTACCAACCGGTGAGGACGAGCTTGTCGCCGACGTTGAGCAGCGGCGCCACGTCGTCCTGGTAGATGTGGCTGTGGTGCCAGAGCGCGCTCCAGTTCGACACCATGCTCACCATCTCGAGCCGGCCGTTGGCGCGCAGGATCTGCATCGACATCGCCACGAGGCGGGTGTGCCCGTGCGGCTGCCAGCTGTCGATGCGGACCGGCGTGTTGAACTGATGGAAGCCCTGCGTCATGAGCGTCCCGTGCGGTGGGATGTCGAACCCGCGTCCGCCGTTCAGGAAGTAGAGCGTCAGCGTCTGGCGGTACTTGCCCTGGTAGTCCTCGGGATAGAACCAGATGCCGACCTCGACTTGGTCGTCCTGGACGTCCACGCCGTTCGGCCAGTAGTGGATGTCGAACGCGACCTGTCCGTTCGCGGGCGCGGTGCGGCAAGCGCCCTCGGGGATGATCTCGCCGATCTTGCCGAGCGCGTACTCGGAGAGCTGACCACCGAGACCCGCCTCGGCGCCGCGCCAGCTGGAGTTGGCGTGGTGCGTGACCGCGCGGCCCGCGACGGACGGCTTCGTCTCGATCGCGCGGATGCAGCGGTTCGTGTTGATGCCGGTGTCGACAACGGGCTGCCACCAACGATCCTGGCCGGTGGCCGGGATGTCGTACGGCGTGGAGCGCACGATCACGTCCGGCGGACCGAACTGATCGGCGAGACGGAACTGCGTCGGATCAGGCCACTCGACCGGCGGCGGCAGATCGGAAGGATTCCCTTCGGGAGCTCCCGCGTCCACCCACGCGACGATCGTGTGGATGTCTTCCTCGCTCAGGCGCGGATCGTACTTGAGATCCTGGATGCCCACGTCCGTGTCGTACTGGTACGGAGGCATGTTGCGCTCGACGACCTGCGTCTTGATGCGCGATGCCCAGCGACGCGCGTCCTGGTAGCTCATCAGCGACATGGGGCCGATGCCGCCTGGCTGATGGCACACCTGGCAGTTTTGCTGCAGGATGCGCACGACCTCGTTCGAGAACGTCACTTCTCGGTCGGGCGCGGTCGCGCTCGCGAACCGCGCGGCGCTCTGCGCCGACAGCTCACCAGCGGTGCCGGCGGCCAGCGCGAGGATCGCGACCAATCCGGATGTCACCACGCGTCGCTGCATGATCCTTCTCCTTGAATCGAGAGACTCCAGCAATATGGTCGGTCGAGGCCGTTCGGGGCCACTGGGGCCCTACTCAGTGACACTCACCCGGACGTAGCCGTTGGTCCAGCAGCACTGATTCCCGGGGGCGCTGTCGCCGCCGAAATTGTCGATACGGATGCGGATCATGTACTCCCCGGGAAGGCTGAAACTGGCCCGGAATCGGCCCATGTTGGCGTATTCTCCCTCCATGGGGATCCGCACGGACTGACCCACGTTGACGGGGCCGGGAGCCTGACCCCGGCCGCCCCCTCGCCCGCCCGTGGCCGGCGCCCCGCCCCGGCCTGCCGCCGGCGCCGGAGCTTCGACCAGGGACTCGAAGGAGATCACCCCGCCGACCGGACCCTGATGCTTCCAGAGGGTCATGTTGACGTTGCGGAGCTCGCGCTCGCCGCGGTCGACCGTCCAAAACTCGACCAGGACCGGCTGGCCGACGCGGGTCGACAGCTTCTGCGAGCTCTCGATGCCCCGCACGCCGATGCCCTCGGGCCCATTCCGCTCGAAGCGGATCGAGGGCCGCAGCGACCCCTCCGCCTGGGGCGTCGTGCTCAGGGTATACGCGCCTTTGAGCAACAAGCCGGGAGAGTGGAGGCGTCCGGGCACGCGGGTGGTGTAGCCGTCGGTGGTGATCGTCCACCAGACATCGCCGTCGTAATCCGCCGGAATGATCACACCGAACGCGCCGCGCTCCCGCGGGCCACCGAAGCCGCTGTAGGACACGACCGGGAACGTGGTGGGCTGCATGCCGTCGTATTCGGCCGGCTCGATGAAGTTGTTCGGCCCGAGCGGGATCTCGATCAGCTCCTCGTCGTTCCGGTTCATGAACCCGAACGAGAGCGTGTACGTGCCGTCTTCGTTCTCGTAGAAGCCGTCGAAGAACGGGGCGACGAAGTTGCCGTTCGCGTTCGGCGGCGCCAGCGGGAACTCACGCCTCGTCCAGTCCTGGGCCGACGCCCACGAGGGAAGGAGGACCGTGAGCGCGAGAGCGACGCTCGAGAGCTTCGTGGCGAGCCTTGGCATTCCTTTCTCCTTACGCACCTTTCTTACACGCCCTTTACGTACTCGTCCCCGACGCACTTCGTTTCATTTCCGGGGATCGGGAGCGAAAGGCGGGGTCCGGAAGGTGGCCATTGAGCCCGGAAACCTCAACGGTTGGCTTCCGGGGACCCCGGCGGTGGCCGCCGGCTGCCGGCGAGCCGAAAGGGACCGGAGGGGAATGAGAAAGGCCGGGACCCGGTCTTGCTTCCGGGTCCCGGCCTCGGCCGTCCGGGCGGCGACGTGCCGCCGGAGCGCCGGCGCGTCAGGCCGCCACGGGAGTCGGACGCTGACGGGTGAAGTGCCGGGCGCCCGCCTCGGTGAGGATTTGCCGCGCGCGGTCCGCGCGTGCGCCTGCAGCCTGCACGCCGACCCAGATCACGCCGTCGCGGATCTGAACCTTGTCGAACGCCGCTGCGGGCTTGGCGAACTCGAACGACATCATCGCCCCCGTCGCCACGCCGATGGATCCCGCCGCGAACGCGGCTTCGAGCGCCGCGTAGGCCGGTCCCCACGGCTCCAGGCTGAACGGACCGAAGTCGATGCCGGCGATCAGGACGCCGATCGCAGCCAGGACGGCGCCGATCGCCGCGCCGAGCACGGCTCCACGATCGACGGGAACGTCCGATAGGATCGGCACGACCTGCCGCTCGTGATGGTTCGAGACGATGATGCTCGCATCCGCCTCGATATCGAAATGGGCCTCCACCAGCTTCTGGAGTGCCGCGCTCGCTGCCGCTTCGTCTTCGAAAACGCCGGCCACCGTCTCTCGTCGTGGATTGGTGTCCATCGAGTCGCTCCGCCGCTTCAGGGCATACATGGGTGTGCTTCAGTGTCGCGACGCGGTCGGGCCGGGGATGTCGGGAAAAAGCCTACTTCGCCTGTAGGGGAGCGTCCTAAAAAAGGAACACTCCGCGAGGCATCGGGTATGCTACCGACTACCCCACGCGCCCCGGCTCTCACGGGGCGGTTCGTGAACGATGGCGGGAGTCGTGCCGATGAGGCGGCGTAGGATCCGGAATGCCGGACCTTGGAGCGCCGTCGTCGTGTGTGCGTTCACGTTCGGTGTCGTCTCCGCTCCGCTGCGCCCGTGCCTGGACGGCCTGCACCACGCGCACGGCGGCTCCACGCCGACGTCCGCCTCCACCGGGCACGGCTCCCACGCGGGATCGCACGGCTCGCATCGAAGCGACGGATCGCACGGCACGCCGGAGCACTTCGGTGGCACCGGTTGCGAGTGCTTGTCGCCGTGCCCGATCGACGTGGGCGTGGCGTTGGGGTCCGTTCCGCCCACGATCTCGCAGGAAAAAGCGCCCGAAACCCTCGTCCGTCGCGCCGTCGAGCAGGACCGCCCCTCCCTCGCCGTCCGCCCTCGCGGCGGGGCCCTCCCGCGCCCTCCGCCCTCCGTCCTCGCGGGACACGACTCCGTATCCGCTTGAGACGCGGCCGCCGGGATCGCCGGCGGCCCGAGAATCGAGCCCCGCGGCGGGGCCGGATCGGTCACGCCCGCCGGGCGAGGAGGAATTCATGAGTCACGAGGACGCACGTGGAGTTACAGCGGACCGACGATGCAGGTACCACGTCGCCGCCTGGATCGTCGCCGTTCTGATTGCGCTCGTCCCGAGCGCCGCGCGTGCCCAGACCGGCACGGTGGCCGGCCAGGTGACGGACGCCGACGGCAATCGGCTGGCGTTCGCAGAGATCCAGTGGGAGGGCGCGAGCGCGTGGATCGCCGCCAACGCCGACGGCGACTTCCTGCTGGAGGTGCCCGCGGGGACACGCACCATACTCGCACGATCGTTCGGACACCGAACGGCGCAGCAGGTCGTGGACGTTCCGGCGGGTGGGTCGGTCAGGGTGAGCTTCGACCTCGAGACACGACCGATCGACGTGCCGGGCGTCAGCGTATCCGTGCTGCGCCCGGACCTGGTGCCGCAGGCGACGCTCGAGACGCGTGAGGTGCGCGAGTCGAATCCGCGGGACGCGGGCGAGCTGCTGCGCTCCGTGGAGGGCGTGAACGCGGTGCGGCGCGGACCGCTCGGGTTGGATCCCGTCGTGCGAGGTCTGCGCGAGACCGAGGTCGGAACGTATCTGGACGGGACGCGGCTCTTCCCGGCCGGGCCGGCGCGCATGGACTCGCCGCTGACGCACCTCGATCCGAGCGCCGTCCGCAACATCGAGGTGATCAAGGGGCCGTACGCGCTCACGTGGGGAGCGGGTAACCTGAGCGCGATCCGCGTGGAGACGCAGTCCATCCCGGAGGTCGAGTCGCGCCCGCACGGCAGCGTCTCCGCGGGATACGACTCCAACCTCCGCGCGGCCGAGACGTCGGCCAGCCTCTACGGACGACCGGGTCGCTGGGCCTACACGCTGGACGGTGCCTGGCGGACGGGCGACGACTACGAAGCGGGCAACGGGCAGATCGTGCCGGGCGACTTCGAGTCGTGGGAGGGTCGCGGCAAGCTCGCCTTCGACGTGGGTGAGGGCGGCCAGCTCGTGTTGGGCGGCGGCTACCAGGAGCAGGGACCGATCGACTATCCGGGCCGGCTGCTCCGGGCCGAGTCGTTCGAGGCGCCCACCGTGAACGCGGCGTTCGAGTGGTCCGGAGACGGCACCCTCCGGAGCCTGGAGGCGCGCGCGTACCGCAACCGCGTCGATCACACGATGACCAACATCGGGAAGCCGACGGCGATGGACATGCCGGGGCGCACCCCGCCGTTCGCGATCGACGTCTTCGTCGATTCCAAGATCACCGTGACGGGAGGCAGGCTGGCGGGAGATCTCGTGCTCGGAGGCCCCTGGACCGCCGAGGTCGGCGTGGACGCCTACAGCGCGAACCGTGACGCGACGCGAACGATCAGTCGCCAGTCGACCGGCATGACGATGTTCGAGGATCGCATGTGGCCGGACGCCACCATCACCGACATCGGCGGCTTCTCTCGGCTGGGCTGGCGGGAGGGGCGGCTGAGCATCTCCGGGACCGCACGGCTCGACGCCGTGTCGGCCGACGCACCGTCAGCGGTGGTCAGCCAGTTTTTCCTCGACAACAATCCCTCGGGCGCCAACCTGGACGCGACCGAGACGAACCTGAGCGGCGCCATCACGACGTCGCTGAACGTGACGAGCAACTGGACCTTCGCTCTCGGCGTGGGGACGGCCGTGCGCACCGCGGACGCCAGCGAGCGCTACTCGGACCGCGTACCGGCATCGAAGGCGCAGTTCGCGGCCGAGTTCATGGGGGATCCTCAGCTCGATCCCGAGCGCAGCACGCAGGGAGACCTCTGGGTCGACGGGCGGTACACGGACCTCAGGCTCCACCTCGGGGCCTTCGCTCGCAGGGTGGACGACTACGTGACCATCGCGCCGACGTCCCTGCCGACGCGCCTCCCGCTCTCGCCGCCCACCGTGTTCCAGTACGTGAACGGCGAAGCCACGTTCTACGGCGTGGACGGGTCCCTGTCCCTGGGCGTCACCGACCGCGTGACGGTGACGACGTCCGGGTCGTACCTGTACGGCCAAGACGAGACGCTCGACGAGCCGGCGATCGGTGTGGCGCCGGTGACGGGATCGCTGGGGCTGCGGTACGAGGAGGGCCAGGGTCGCTTCTACATCGAGGGGATCGGAACGGCCGTGGCCCGGCAGGACCGTGTGTCCGCCTCGCGCAACGAAGCGCCGACGCCCGGCTACCAGCTCCTGGACGTGCGCGGAGGCATCGGCGTCGGCAACGGCGTCACGCTGCGCGCGGGCGTGCTCAACGTGTTCGACGAGTTCTACTGGAACCATCTGAACGCGCGTAACCCGTTCACGACGCAGCCGGTGCCGGAGCCGGGCCGGGTCGCGTTCGTGGACCTGAGCTGGGCGTTCTGACGTCCGCCGCCCATGGCCGGCCCGCGCGCGTGTCGCGCGGGTCGGCCGGGGCGGATCAGCGACGGGGGCCGGCGCCTTCCGCGCCGAGCGCCCAGCGTACGTCCACGGCGAACGAGTGGACGAGCGCAGCCAGCGCGGCGGCGCAGGCCAGCAGGGCCATCGGCGCGGGAACGATGGGGCCGAGCGCGACGAGCAGCGCGACGCCCTGCACGACGCACACGACCTTCCGCCGGAAGCTCGGCGGCAGCTCGCGGGCGAGCGCGGGCTGGAACCAGCCGGCGGCCACGAAGACGTACCTCATGAGCCCGATGAGCAGCACCCACACGCCCACCCGCCCGTCGCGCCAGACGAGCAGCGAGAGCGCCATGAGGAGCGCGGCGTCGAGCTCCATGTCGAAGCGCGCACCGAATGGCGTCTCGGTCCGCGTGGCCCGCGCGACCCGACCGTCGAGGCCGTCGAGGAGCACGACGACCGTCCCCAGCCCGATGATCCACCACCGCGTGGCATCGTCGAGCGGGCCGCGAAGGAGCGCGAGCGCGAGGACCGGCATCGCGAGGACGGCACGCGTGAGCGTGATCCGGTTCGCCGCGCCGAACCCCGCCGCGCGCATCTCGGGGGTCAGGCCCGCGAGGAGGAGCGCACCCATGCCGAGATGGAGCCCCACGGCGATCGCGAGGTAGCTGGCCTCCAGACCGAGGACGCGCCAGGTTGCAGCCGCCGTCACGACCGTGAGCACCAGCGCCGCCCCGAGGTCCAACCACGGCGCGCCGGTGGCGAGGACGGCCCCGCGTACGGGCTCCTCGACGGTCGTCATGGAGTCCGGAGATCGAGTGGACATCACCACCGCACGTCAGTTCTGGATACGATCGCCCTGCGCGGGAGAGATCGTGACGGCAACGCTCGCTCCCCGGCAAGAGGGGGAGGTGCTGGTGCGCGCGCGCTACAGCGGGATCAGCCGCGGCACCGAGGCCCTCGTCTTCCGTGGCGAGGTGCCGGCTTCGCAGCACGAGGCGATGCGCGCGCCCTTCCAGGAAGGACGCTTCCCCGCACCGGTGAAGTACGGGTACGCGAGCGTCGGCGAGGTGCTCGAGGGCCCGCGCGGGCTCGCCGGCCGAACGATCTTCTGCCTGTACCCCCATCAGGACGTCTACTGCGTGCCCGCCTCCGCCGTGGTCCCCCTGCCCGACGGCCTTCCGGCGGCGCGGGCGGTGCTCGCGGCCAACATGGAGACGGCGCTGAACGGCGTCTGGGATGCGCGACCGGGCCCCGGCGACCGCATCGTCGTGATCGGCGCGGGCGTCGTGGGGATGCTCGTCGCCTGGCTGTGCAGCCGGATCCCCACGACGGACGTGCGGGTCGTGGACGTCGACCGGCGTCGCGCCGAGCCGGCCGCTGCGCTCGGGCTTGCTTTCACGACCGAAGATCCGGCCGGCGCGGACGCGGATCTGGTGATCCACGCGAGCGGCCAGGAAGCCGGGCTCCGCACCGCGCTCGCGGCCGCCGGCATGGAGGCCACGATCCTCGAGCTCAGCTGGTACGGCGACCGCGCGGTGTCGCTGCCGCTCGGCGAGGCGTTCCATTCGCGGAGGCTCACGCTGAGGAGCAGCCAGGTGGGACGCATCCCTCCGGACCGAGCGCCTCGATGGGACCATCGCCGGCGCATGGAGAAGGCGCTCGAGCTCCTCCTCGATCCTCGGCTCGACGTGCTCGTCGACGGCGAGAGCGCGTTCGAGGATCTCCCGCGCACCATGGCCGCGCTGAGCCGCGAAGGCGCGTCCGCGCTCTGTCACCGTATCCGCTACCCCGACGCTTCCCCCCGCGAGGTGTGAACAGGATGTACAGCCTGAACGTCCGCGACCACGTCATGATCGCGCACAGCTTCCGCGGGGAGATCTTCGGACCCGCGCAGCGCCTTCACGGCGCGACGTACGTCATCGATGCCACGTTCCGCCGCGCGGAGCTCGACCGCGACGGGCTCGTCGTGGACATCGGCCGCGCAGGCGAGGTGCTGCACGCGATCCTCGGCGCGCTGAACTACCGGAACCTCGACGACGAGCGCGACTTCGCCGGCCAGAACACCACGACCGAGTTCCTCGCGCGCGTGATCCACGACCGGCTCGCGCGCGCGGCGCTGGGCGGAGAGCTCGGAGAGGGCGCCCGCGGGCTCTCGTCCATTTGCGTGACCCTGCACGAGTCGCACGTGGCGTGGGCGAGCTACGAGGGCGGCCTCGAAGACGCCGGGTGAGCGAGGATCTCCACGTCGTCGTGCCGGGCCCGCTGGATCAGCTCACCGGCGGCTACATCTACGACGCGCGCATGGTGTCCGGCCTGCGGGAGCTCGGCTGGACCGTCGCGGTGCACGACCTGCCGGGTCGCTTCCCCGACGCGGACGCGAGAGCCCTCGCCGCGCTCGAGGGCACGCTCGCCTCGCTGCCGGACGCTGCGCGCGTGGTCGTGGACGGCCTGGCAATGGGGGGAGCGCCGGAGCCGGTCGAGAGGCACGCGGGCCGACTGCGCATCCTCTCGCTCGTCCACCATCCCCTCGCGGACGAGACCGGATGGTCGGATGCGGACAGGCTGCGGCTCCGTGACTCGGAGCGCCGCGCGCTGGCGCCCTGCCGCGGCGTCCTGGTGTCGAGCCCGTTCACGGCCCAGGCGCTCGCGGCCTACGGCGTGGAGGCGGCACGCGTACGCGTGGTCCTGCCCGGCACCGAGCCGGCGCGCGCCGCGCCGGGTCCGCCGGAGGGGCGGCCTCCCGTCCTCCTCTGCGTGGCGAGCCTGACGCCGCGGAAGGGACACGACGTCCTCGTCGAGGCGCTCGCCGCCGTCGCCGACCTTCCGTGGACGTGCATCCTGGCCGGCAGCCCCGACCGCGACCCCGCCCACGCGGCGCGCGTGCGGCGCCTGGTGGCCGATGCCGGGCTGACGGACCGCGTCCGCTTCGAAGGCGAGCGGGAAGGCGCGGCGCTCGAGGCGCTCTACCAGGGCGCATCCGTGTTCGTGCTGGCCTCGCACCACGAGGGCTACGGCATGGCGCTCGCGGACGCGCTCGCGCGGGGCCTGCCGGTGGTGAGCACGACGGGCGGCGCGATCCCGCATACGGTTCCGCGGGAGGCGGGCATCCTGGTCGCGCCGGGCGACCCTGCCGCGTTCGCGGCCGCGCTCTCGACGCTCCTCGGTCCGACCGGCGCCGCGGAGCGCGCCCGACGCGGGGCCGCCGCGCGCAGGTACGCGGCCACGTTGCCCACGTGGCGAGACTCGGCGCGCGCGTTCGCCGCGGCCGTCGAAGAGCTCACCGCGTGACGGAGACGTTCGACGCGGCGTGGCTCGCGCTGCGTGAGCCGGTGGACCACCGCTCGCGCGCCCCGGAGCTGCTCCCGCCACTCCGGGCGTGGTGGTCGGAGCGGCGGGGCGCGGAGGTGCTCGATCTCGGATGCGGCACCGGCTCGAACCTCCGCTATCTGGCGGCGCATCTTCCGGGCGCCCATCGATGGACGCTGGTCGATCACGACGCGGCGCTGCTCGCGCGCGTGCGCACGCCCTCGCCCGACGTCGAGGTGCGCGCGCTCCGAGGCGACCTCGTGCACGACGGCGTCGCCCGCGTGGCCGACGCGCATCTGGTCACTGCGTCGGCGCTGCTCGACCTGGTATCGGAGCGCTGGCTCGCGGCGCTCGTGGACGCGTGCGCCGACGCAGGCTGCGCCGCGCTGTTCGCGCTCACGTACGACGGGCGGATCGAGTGGTCGGACGCCGAGCGCGGGCCGGAGTCCACCGACACGCTCGTCGTCGAAGCGTTGAACGCGCACCAACGTCGTGACAAGGGATTCGGGCCCGCGCTCGGACCCGACGCGGGCGCGGTGGCCGAGAGGCTCTTTCGCGAGCGCGGCTACCGCACGTGGACGCGGCCGAGCGACTGGGTGCTCGGACCACCGGACGCCGCGCTCGTGGACGCGCTCGTGGTCGGCTGGACCCAGGCGGCGATCGAGGAGCGCCCCGAGCACTCGGCACGCGTGCACGCGTGGGCGGAGCGCCGGCGGCGGCCCGCCGCGGCGGCCGGGCTCGGGCTGCGCGTCGGACACCAGGATCTGCTCGCGTTGCCGCCGAGCCGATGAGCGAGCCGTTGAGCGACCCCGCTCGGCGCCACCGCTGGACGGGAGCGGCACGCCTCGCGGCGAGCCTCGCGCTCCTGTGGATCGTCTTCCGCTGGGTGGACGCGTCGGCCGTCGGGGCGCGCCTCGCCTCGTTGGATCCCGCTTGGGTGGCGCTGGGCCTCGCGATCACGGTCGCGCAGGTGCTCGTCCTCGCCTGGCGGTGGCGTTACACGGCCTCACGACTCGGGATCGGTCTGCCTCTGCGCGTCGCCGTCGGCGAGTACTACCTCGGCATCTTCCTCAACCAGGTCCTTCCCGGGGGCGTCGCCGGGGACGTCTCGCGCGCGTGGCGACACGCGCGGAGCGACGTGCCCGCCGGTCCGGCCGTGCGCGCGGTGCTCCTCGAGCGGCTCTCGGCTCAGGCGGTGATGACGCTGACCGCGATCGTTTCGGTGCTTACGCTCCGTTGGCTGCCGGTGTCCGTGCGCGTGGGCGCCGGGACGCTGGGCGTCATGCTCGTCGTCGCCGCCGCGGCGTTGCTGATCTCGCGGTCTGCTCGATTCGGAACCGTCGCGGGTCGCCTCTTCTCCGATGCGCGCGAAGCGCTCGTCCGACACGGCGCGTTCGGCCCGCAGCTCGCGAGCGCCGTGGTCGTCGTCGCCTCCTACGTCCTGGTCTTCCTGATCGCCGCGCGAGCCGTCGGCGTGACGACGCCGGCGTCTAGGCTGCTTCCTCTCGTCGCGCCGGTGCTGATGACGATGCTGATTCCGGCGAGCGTGGCAGGCTGGGGCCTCCGCGAGGCCGCCGCCGCCGCGCTGTGGGCGGGCGCGGGGCTCACGGCCGAGGAGGGCGCCGCGGTATCGGTCGCCTACGGGCTCTTGGTCCTCGCGTCGAGCGTGCCGGGCCTCGTCGTGCTCATGCGCTCCGTGCTCGCAGATCGAGGTCGAAGAGCACGTCCTCCCCTAGCGTGAACCGCCGGCACTCGGGCCGCAGCGCGTGCTCGAGCGTCGCGATCGCATCGAGCGTGATGGACGGTCGCCCCGATCCGATGAGGATCGGCGCGACGGTCAGGTGCAGGCGGTCGAGGAGGCCGGCCCCGAGAAAGCGCGAGACCGTCACGCCGCCTCCCTCGACCAGGATGCGGCGGAGGCCGCGCCCGCGGAGCGCGGCGAGCAGCGCCGTGAGGTCCAGACCGCCGGCTTCGGTCCACGGCACGCGCAGCTCGTCGCCGGCGACCTCGTCCACGGAGCCCGCGGGCGTCGTCGCCTTGCGCACGACCAGCGTGCGCGCGTCGCCCTCGGTGAAGATGCGCCGCGCCGAGTCGAGCCTGCCCGACGGGTCGAGGACGACCCGGACCGGGTTCGGACCTTCGGCGAGTCGCACGGTCAGCCGTGGGTCGTCCTGCGCGACGGTCTCCGTCCCGACGATCACCGCGTCCACCATCGCGCGGAGGCGGTGCAGGCGCTCGATGTCCTTGGCACCCGTCACGAAGTGGGAGGCTCCGGACGCGGTCGCGATGCGGCCGTCGAGGCTCTGGCCGAGCTGTCCGATCACGAGATCGGCCGCGACGCGCAGGGGCAGATAGAGGTCGAGGACGGCGCGGGCCGCGTCCGTCACCGGGCTCGTTGCGCGCCACGACCCGTCCGCCGCGACGTCGATGTGCACGCCGACTTCGCCGTCGAGCCCAACCCTCACGTCGTGCCCCTCCCCGACGGATCCCGGCACCAACGCGCGCACCAGAGCCCACGCGGCTCGGTCGTCGATCGCGGAGCTCGCGCCGCCCGCGCCTCCGTCGACGTGTGGCGCGAGACGCTCGAGAGGAAAATCGCGCGCATCCAGGATCACCTCCGCGAGGACGCCGCCGTAGTGCTCCACGAGGCGCTCACCCATCGCGGCGGTGGCGAGCCGCGCGTCCCCCACGACCCCGAGCGGATTGAGATCGTCGGCGAGCCACGCGAACGCCGCGGCGCCCTCCGGCCCGAGGTGGCGGAGCGTCCGCTCGAGATCCATGCCCAGCGAGGCAAAGGAGGCGAGGGCGTCGGCACGGACGAGGTCCGGCCGGAGGTGCGACATCATGGCCGTCTCCACCGCTCCGCCGTGCAGACCATGGCGCCACTCCGCTTCGGGCAGCACGACGTCGGTCGGTCGTGGAAAGCGGAAGTAGCTCGCCTTGACGACGAGCAGCCCGTGGTCGGCACGCAGCACGAGCGCCGCCGCGTCCATCCCGTGGCGGTTGCCGCCGTGGCTGTTGCTGAGCACGAGGCGCCGGACGCCCGCCCGCGCGAGGGCGGCGCCTTCCGCGACGATCGACGCGATGAGCGCTTCGGTGCTCACGCTCCGCGTGCCGGCGAAGCGCGCGTGCTCCGCGCTGGCTCCGGTCGTGACGGCGGGCAGGGTCCACACGTCGGCGTCGGCGGGCAGACGGCGCAGGGCCGCCGCCAGGATCCCCATGCCGATGTCGACGTCGGTCGACAGCGGCAGATGCGGGCCGTGCTGCTCCGTCGCCCCGAGCGGCAGGATCACCACCGGATCGCGCCGGGCTGCCTCCGCCGCGGCCGCCGGCGAGAGCGTGCTCCAGTCACGCACCCGCGGGTACCAGGCGCGCGTAGATGTCACCCGAGGACGCACCCTCGGCGCCGAGATCCAGCCACGCCAGCATCGCGTCGGCGCTGCGCCACCCGTCCGGCGCGAGATCCCGGCGCTCGCCCAGCACCACGTTGAACTCGTAGGGGCCGAGGTCCGCGAGACGGCGCACGCACGCCGCCGCGACATGGAGCTGTCCAGCCACGAACTCGACGGAAAGAGCCGGCACGGGACGCGTCAGACCCACGAGCGCCTCCGCCTCCCATCCCTCGACGTCGATCTTGCAGAAGCTCGGCACGCCATACGCGTCGATCAGATCGTCGAGCGTGACGACCGGCACTTCCACCGTGCGCTCCCAGCGAACGGCCCGAAAGCCGGGGTTGGCGTCCGCGGCCGAGGCCCGCCACGACGTGGACATCGTCGACACGGTGGGCGTGCGACGGCTCACGGCGAGCCGCTCCGTGCCCCGTCGGGCCCCGACCGCCTCCGCCCTCACCTCCACACGCCGGTGACGCCCCACGATGCGACGGAGCCAGCGCGCGATGAGCGGCTGCGGCTCCAGCGCCACCACGCGCGCGCCCAGCGCCGCGAACGCGACCGAGCGATCGCCCAGGTGCGCGCCGACGTCGAAGACGAGGTCCCCCTCGGCGACGAAGGGCGCGTAGAGCCGGCGTAGGCTCCTCTGCCGACCCGGTCGCCAATAGACGACGAAGGAGCGGATGAGGCCGATCCACTCGGACACGCGGATAGCCTGCGTCAGCTCGGCCGGATCGTGAGCTTCGCGACGACCGGGAAATGGTCCGACGGATAATGGCCGTGCATGCTGTCGATGATCGTCGCGGCGGACGACACGTCCACCGGACCGCCGATCAGCACCCAGTCGATCCGACCCTCCCCCTCCTCGTCGTCGCCCACTGGACGGAAGCCGTTGTACGTGGCCGCGGGACCCTCGCGCACCGCGGCGGCATCCCACGCGTCGCGAAGCCCACCGCCGGTGGCGGCTCGCCAGGTGTCGCTCTCGCCCGCGGTCGCATTGAAGTCGCCGAGCACGATGACCGCGCTGCCTTCGGGTAGCGCGGCGATGCGCTCGTTGATGCGCTCCGCCGCGACGATGTGCTGCTGCCCGGGGCGCGGCGACAGGTGCGTGTTGTAGACCCAGAGGTCCCGCCCCGTCTCGAGGTGGTGGAACCGCGCCCACGTCACGATGCGCGATCCGCCCCGCCCGCCGTCCCGCCCGCGGTAGGAGCCGTTCGGCATGTCGCCGAGCCAGAAGGTGCCGGACTCGAGCGGCACCAACTCGGCGTGCTTGTAGAAGATCGGCGTCGCCTCGCTCAGGCCCGTTCCCCCGTTCAGACCGCGATCCACGCCGAGCCAGCGGTATTGGGGCAGCTCACGCGCGATGAACTCGATCTGCTCGGTGAGCGCTTCCTGGAGCCCGAGCACGTCCGGGTCGAGCCGTGCGATCGTCTCGATGACGCGCTCCTTGCGCAGCGGCCACGCGTCGTCCCCGTCCGGGATCGCGGAAGTCCGGATGTTGAACGTCATCACCTCCATGGCGATGGGGAGCACCGGGCGCTCGTTTCGCGGCTGCGCCGCCGCGGATGAGATCGGCGAAACGAGCAGCACGAGCGCGACGACCGCGACGGAAAGAGCGCGTGATGGGCTCACCGGGGCTACGCTCCCGCTGGAAGGATGCGCAGCATCGTAGCGCCCGGCCCGAGGTCTCTCAAGCGACCTTCCGAAAGACCAGCAGGCGGTACTCCAGGAAGCCGCTCCGCAGGCCGGTCTGTAGGGCATGGCCGCCGATGAGGTTGCCGAAGAACGGGATGCGGGTCAGGTCGACGGCCGTGTCGAAGCGCACCAGCGCGGGGTTGGTCAGCGCCACGATCCGGTCGCGCAGCCGCGCGCCCGGGCGTGTGAGGGGCGTGAGATCCACGTTCTTCTCCAGGGTGAGGCCGTGCTCGGCAGCATCCCTTTCGACTCGCGCGAACGTCGCCACGGCGGGAACCCTCCAACCTCTGCGGAACCGTTCCACGTGAGCCCGATGCGCGGGATCGAGCGCGCCTTCGTCGCGCGTCAGGAAATCGTCGGCAACGAGGAGGCGGCCCCCGCGCTCCAGGTGCCGGGATGCGTTGGCGAAGAACGCCCCGGGGCGGGTGCTGTGCGCGAACGACTCGACGGCGACGACCGCCTGGGCTCGGACCTCCAGGTCGGTCGCGTGGAAGTCCCCGAGCGTGAACGAGCAGCGCGCGGACCATCCCAGGCTCGCCGCGAGCCGCTCGGCGAGCTCGACCTGACGGCGGCTCACCGTCATGCCGTAGAAGCGGGCGGCCGGAAGTCGCTCGGCGAGACGGAACACCGTTCCGCCCACCCCGCAGCCGAAGTCGAGAACCAGCGCGTCCGCCCGGTCGCTCAGGTCGGCGAGCTCGGCGGCCAGCAGCTCGTCGATGTGATCCACGGCGCCTCGCGACGAGGTCACGCCGGGTCCCCAGAGCTCCCGGTGCATCGCGCGTGCGTCGCCACCGCCCATGAAGAGGAAGCGCGCGGTGTTGCGCTCGTAGTAGTCGGCGACGTCCGTGACGCCCGCCTCTCCGGCTACGACCGCGTCCGGCCCGGACAGCGACTCGGGAGCCGTCATGCGGGCCGCGTCTGCGCGTAACCCACGGGGGCATCGATGAGCACGCGCCGCGCGCGCAGCTCCTCGTAGCTCGGCCCGACGTCTTCCGGCACGATACGGCCGGTGAGGTCCGCCTCCACCGTCAGCCGCTCGGGCAGGTACCGGCGACACTCGCCGAACTCGGCCTCGTACTCGGGCGTCGGGAACTCGAGCGTGAGAATCGAGACGCCGTCCCGCCGCTCGACGCGATAGAGCGGGTTGACCGTGACCTCGCCGGCGAGCGCACGATCTCCGGCCAGTCGATAACGGCGAAAGAGGTCGAGTCGCTTCGTCGCGATCAACGTGAGGCTCGACTCGTCCCCCAGCGCCGCGGGCGTGACGTCGTGGGCGAGATCCACCACCCCGCGCTCGAGCACGTCGTCGAGCATGCGCACGTCGCTGAACAGCCGCGCGCCGAGGGGCTCGAAGAGCCGCTGGTAGGCCGCGGGGGTCAGCACGTCGCCCGCCGAGAAGTTCTCGCCCGCGGCGCTGTGGAGGTGCGGCATGATCACGACGCCGTCCTCATCGGCCAGGCGCATCATCTCGTCGGCCAGCAATCGCTTGTGCCAGACGTAGGGAAACGCGTCGAGCAGGAGGACCGTGGAGAAGCTGCCCGGCGTGAACGGCAGCGGATGGTTGGCGTCGCAGCAGACGGGAGCCGCGTCGGGGGCCGTGAACCGGCGAGCCAGCCAGAGCTTCCAGAAGAAGAGATCGGCGAGCACCGTCGCCGGCGTGCCGTCCGGCTCACGTCGGGAGACCCCGTGCAGCACGCGGGACAGGTGCCCGGCTCCGCCGCAGACGTCGAGCGTGCGCCCCCGCACGGGCCACGCCTGCTGGGCCACCGCGTGCAGGAGCGCCTCGGCGCATACGTACGTGGGATCGGAGAGGTGGTACAGAAACCACGTGCCCTCGGCGTCGTCGCACAGGAGAGCGAGCGCCTCCCGATAGGTCGCGACCTCCCCACGCGCGAGCGGCCGGAGACGCTCGGCCGGCTCGGGAGCCTCCGCACCGCTCAACAGCGCGACCAGCGCGTCCTCGCGGCGTCCGGCCTCCAGGAGGTGCATGGCCCGGCGCGTCACGTCGCTCGCGATCAGGACCGGAATGCCGTCCACGACAGGATAGGCGCAGCACTCGCATCCGAGCACGCCCTGGACGATGTCGCTCCCCTCTTCCACGAGCGCGTCGCTCTCCACGACGGAGAGCGGGGTCCCGCAGTACGGACAGCGGAGGATCTCGAGCAGGCTGCGGTGCACGGCGTCAGCTCCGCGCCGCGGCGACCGCGTGCCCGAGCCGCTCGACGAGCGTGTCGCCGGGCGCGCCCACGTCGGCCCGCCGGTAGTGCTCCGTGGCGAGCAGCTTGGCCGCTTCGCGCTCGTCGATCGTGTCGAGCGCGGTGCCTTCGGTCTGCGTGCGATGGCAACGGAGCGCGAGCAGCTTGCGGAGCGCGGCGCGCTCGTCCATGAAGACCACGGTCGGCGTGGGCGCGAGCGCGCCGAACGCGTCGGCGTCCTCGATGCCGAACAACGGTCCTCGGGACGCGCTCGGCGCCGCCTCCACCAGCGCGCGCACGACGCCGGGCGGCATGCTCGCGTACCGGAGCGCGGGCGCGGCATCGGCCATCGCCGCGACCGCCGCGCTCACGCGCTCGTGCACGGCCACGTGGTCCGGGTGCCAGTAGAGCCCGTCCAGATCGAAGGTCACCACGAGGTCGGGCCGGGTGCGGTGGATCGCGTCGGCGACGTCCCGCTCGAGGACGTCGTGCTCGAGGAACGGGAGCATCCCGTCCGCGTGATCCAGGATCGTGACGTCGCGCACGCCCAGCGCGCTGGCCGCCTCCTGGAGCTCGCGCGCGCGCACCTCGCCGAGGCTCCCTCCGTCGCGACCGGAGCCGGGACCGGCTTCGCCCCGCGTGAGACAGAGCAGGGCGACGCGCGCACCGCGCTCGGCCGCCGCCGCGAAGAGAGCTCCGCACGCGAGCGACTCGTCGTCCGGGTGGGCGAACACGCCCAGCACGGTCGTGTCCATCAAATCCATGGGATCCATGGGATTCGCCGGCACGCCCACCTCAGATCGCCTGCACTGCGCGGCGGCTTTCTCCCACCACGCGCCGGTAGGCGGCAACGTGCTCTTCGACCATCCGGTCGGGACCGAACCGCTCGACGGCTCGGGCGCGCACCTTCGCGCGGTCGAGGGAGAGCACATCCGGAAGGCCCGCGACCAGCTCGTCGATCGTCTCGAACGCCCGTCCCGTCACGCCGTCGTCCACGATCTCGGCGACCGCCCCCCGCCGCAGCGCCGCCACCGGCGTGCCGCACGCCATCGCCTCGGTGAGCACGAGGCCGAACGGCTCGCTCGCCTGGACGGGGTAGAGCAGCGCAGCGGCGCGCGCGAGCAGCGCGGCTTTGTCCGACGGCCCGAGCTCGCCCGCGTACACCACGCGCTCGCCGTCGACCCGCGGCGCGATGACGCGCTCGTAGTAGTCGGTCGGCGCGCCGGCGAGCACGAGCCGGCGGCCCGCCCGCCCGGCGATCTCCACGGCCTGCAGGACGCCCTTCCCTTCCGTGAAGCGTCCCAGGAACACGAGATCGCCGGTCGGCTCGCCGCGCGGCACGAGCGTCGCCGTGTCCACGGCGTGGTGCACCGTGGCGACGACGTCGAGCGGCGCGAGCATGCTCGCCTGCGTGTCGGACACGGCGATGAACGACGCGTCCGGGTCGCGCGACCAGAGCGCCACCTCCGAGGGCGACGGCGCGTGGTGCACGGTCACGAGCAACGGCGTGCGCGTCAGCCGCGAGAACGCCAGCGACACCGGCGCGTACTCCGCTTGATAGTGGATCACGTCGAATGCGTCGGCCCGCTCGACGGCGCTCGCCAAGTTGAGCAGCTCGACCATCTCCCAGGGCCACAGGTCGGGATCTTCGCGATACCCGCGCTCGAACGTGGCGTGCAGCTTCGCCGAGGTCCTCGAGGAGGCCGTCGCGAACAGCGTCACGTCGTGTCCCGCGCGAACGAGGCCCTCGACGAGGAGCGCGGTCACGCTCTCGACCGAGCCCGAGCGCACCGGTGGGATGGGCTGCGCGACGGGCGCGACCATCGCGATGCGCAACGAGGGATGCCGGCTCGCCGACCTCGTCATGCGCACGCGGCCTCCAGGAATCCGGGAAGCACCCGCGCGGCATCGAAGTGCTCCCGCGCGATCTCGCCCGCGCGGCGCGCGTGCGTGGCATAGTCGCCCTGCACGCTCGCCAGGCCCGCCAGCGCCTCGTCCACCGTCGAGAACCCCACCAGGCCGGTGCCCGACGGCAGATGATCGCTCCAGCCGGTATCCTGCACGATCGCGGGGCGACCCGCGGCGAGGTAGCACTCCGTGCGGTCGCTGAACCAGCCCGAGCGCCGCGATACGTAGGCGTGCTTGGCCACGCCGAACTCGGCCTTCGAGCCCCGGATGAAGTCGCGATAGTCCCAGAGTGAGCGCGACACGCGCATCGCCTCGACCGGCGACCACCCGTGCTCCTCCAGCATCTCGCGTGGCCCGTTGACGGCCAGCTCGAAGCGCGCCGACGTGCGCGCGGGCAGATCGAGGAAGGCGAGGAACTCGCGGTCCTTGCCCCCGTCCACGTCCGCGAAGCTCTGGTTCTTCCAGGTCATCAGGGTCGTGAAGCGGTCGCGCTCGGGCGCGCACCGCGTGCTCCAGAGATCGATGACCACCGGCTGCCAGGTGGGCGTCCACTCGAACCCGCTCGTCGGCACGTCGCACGCGGGCGTGCCGATGTTGGCGCCGAACGTGAACAGCCGGTCGAACCCGCGGAAGAAGTCGACGTACCAGCGCTCGCCTTTGGCGATCGCGAGCTGCGTGAACACGGGGTCCGAGTCCACGAACACACGGCGCGGGATCCGGGCGTACTCGTCGCGCCAGAACCACGAGCCCCCCGAGAGGTTCACGTACAGGTCGGCGTCCGCGCAGTACGCGCGCACGGCCTCACGCGAGATCCCATGATGGATGCCGTCGTAGTTGACGAAGCTCCACCGGTCGCCGAGCCCGAACGGCTCGAGCGCGGCGTGGATGTACCGCGTCCCGTACGAGGGATCGGTCGAGATGGCGTCCTGATCCGGATCGTACACGCACTCACCCGTATCCTCTATATAGAGGACCTCGTGGCCGAGCGCGCGCAGGCCGAGCATGTACATGAGCGAGCACCAGGTGACGCCGCCGAACGGGTAGCGCGCGATGATGCCGGCGAAGAGGATCTTCATCGGGACGCGGCCCACGCGAGCGGCTCCTGCTCCGTGTCGTCCTCCAGCGGGCGGCCGACGGAGAGCCGCTCGCACATCCGGCGGTACAGCGCACTGGTGCGCGTGAGCTCGTCGTGCGTGCCCTGAGCGACCACGCGGCCGCCGTCGAGCACCAGGATGCGCGTCGCGTCGCGGATCGTCGAGAGGCGGTGCGCGATGACGATCGTGGTGTGGGTCGCGCGCACCCGGCGCAGGGAGTCGAAGATCGCCCCCTCGGAGAGCGCGTCCACCGCGGAGGTCGGCTCGTCGAGGATGAGGATCGGCGCGTCCTTGAGCAGAGCCCGCGCGATCCCGATGCGCTGGCGCTCGCCACCCGAGAGCGTCGCGCCGCGCTCAAGGACCCGCGTGCCGTATCCCGCCGGCAGCCGCGTGACGAAGTCGTGCACGTGGGCGGCGCGCGCGGCGGCCACCACGTCGTCCTCCGACGCATCGAGCCGGCCGTAGCGGATGTTGTCGGCGATCGTGCCGGAGAAGAGCACCGGCTGCTGCGGCACCAACGCGATGCGCTCGCGCAGGGACGCGAGCGCGTAGCGTGACGCGTCCACTCCGTCGATCAGGATGCGGCCCGATCCGGGCTCGTAGAAGCGCGGGATCAAGCTGGCGATCGTCGTCTTGCCGGCGCCGGTCAGGCCCACGAGCGCCACCATCTCGCCGGGCGCGGCCTCGAAGCTGATCGACTCCACGACGGGCGGGCCGTCGCCGTAGGCGAAGCTCACCGACTCGAAGCGGACGTGCCCGCGCACGCCGCTCGCGTCGAGCCCATCCGCGTGGTCGAGCGGCTCGGGCGTGAGGTCGAAGATCTCGCGGACGCGGCGCGCGCTCGCCACGGCCTGCTGGAGCGCCCCGGTCGAGTGCGCGATCGCCGAGATCGGGTCGTACACGGCGGCCAGATAGGCCACCACCACCAACAGGCTACCGAGCGTGAGGCTTCCCTCCAGCACGTGCACGCCGCCCACCGCGAGCACGAGGGCCGTGCCGGCGAGCGTGATCGTCGTGACCGCCAGCGAGAAGAGCGACTCCTGCCACGTGAGGCTGAGCCGCTCGCGCATCGTCTCGGCCCCCGTCTTCGTGAACCGCTCGAGCTCGTGCCGCTCTCGCGCGAAGCTCTTCACGGCCAGGACCGACGCGAGGATCTCGAAGGCGCGCTCGATCATCGTGGACTCGAGCGCCTTCACGCGCTCTGCGCGCTCCAGCAGCGTGCGCGAGTAGAAGCGCAGGCAGAGGAAGAGGAACGGCACCACGGCGAGCGCGAGCAGCGCGAGCGGGACGTCCACCCACAGCAGCACGCCGAACATCACGGCGAGCTTCAGCCCCGCCATGGCGAGCGGGAACACGCCGCCGATGATCAGGTCGTCCACGCAGTGCGCGTCGGCGTCGAGGCGGTAGACCGAGTCGGCCGTCGGCGTGGTCAGGTGATGGCGGAGCGGGAGCGCCTGCAGATGCGCCAGGAGTCGTCCACGCAGCGTGTAGACCACGCGCTGCGCGACGCGCACCTGCATCTGCGTGTGGGTCATGCGCACGATCTCGTTCAGGACCTGGATCGCCAGACCGGCGATCACCACCGCGACGAGGAGCGTCACCGCGCTCCCGGCGATCCAGACGGGCGTCACCGCCGCGAGCCCCTCCGGGAGCGGCATGCCGCCCAGCACGTGGTCCACGATGACCTTCAACGGCCACGGCGCGAGGGCGGCCAGGGCGACCTCGAGGAGCGACAGCGCGACGATCGCCGCCGCCTGGCGCCGGTACGGCCGCAGGAAGCCGAGGGTCCAGCGCGCGACGCTCATTCCGGTGCCCTCGCCGCGGCGGCGGACGCGTCGGCGTCGTGGCGGCGACGGCGCTCCGCGGACGCCGCGATCGCCGCCTGGTACGCGGGCTCCGCGCGCGCCGGAGCGTCACCGTGCGGCGGGGCCGACGCGGCGACGGCCGGCGCGACCTCGCGCCCGGAGGGAAACTCGACCATGCCCGCGTCGGTGATCACGCGCCCGATCGCTCGGTCGAGGACCGTCGCGCCGCGCAGCGCCTGGATCGCGGTCCAGACGCCGATGCCGGCCACGCCCAACGCTGCGACCGCGAGAGTGAGGACCCGGTCGTAGACGAACATGGACGCGCTGGTTCCGATCGCCACGAGCACCGCCAACGTCGCGCCGCGCAGCGTGCCGACGAGGCTCGGGCGCAGGCGGACCCTCATCCTGAACAGACAGGCGCCGTGCGCGTGCTCCTCCATCACCGTCTCGAGGTGGAGCCAGCCCCAGCGTCCGACCGCCAGGCTGAGGTCCCGGTCCTGTCGCCACCCTTCGTCCACCTCCACGATCTGCGGCGGCCGTACGGCGCGCAGGACCGAAACGAGGTCGGTGAGCAGTCGGACGGGCGCCACCCACGTCCGGCTCCAGAACGCGCGCTCGGTTCCGCCGCGCGTCACCAATCTCACGAACGCGAGCACGTCGCGCGTCGTCGGCATCGGTGACTTCCAGGGATGGCTCGTCATGTGCCTGGGTGCCGGCGCCTGCGGCCGCGTCAGGCCGCGCATCCTACCCGCGAATCGCGCGAGCGGCTGCAGGAGATGCAGCCATGCGACCATGGCGCGGTCTCTCAGCCGCCCCCCGGTCGGTCGCAGTCCGCGGACACGGGACGACCTCCAGCCGAAGCGCACGCAGCGCCCCACCGTGATCGCTCCGCCGAGCGTGCCGGCGATCAGCGGCAGCCACGCCGCGTCCATCCCGGCGAGCGGGCCGAAGATCCCCACGAGGAACATGAAGAGCGAAGCGGCCATCCAAGCGGGAGAGTGCGGCAGCCACTGCCAGGCCGGCGCCTGCGTGCTGTAGACGGACGGAAAGGCGGCCGTGCCCCAGACGCCCGTGTTGACCCGCCGCTCGGACTCCGTGGCGAGGAACGGGAGCGGGCTGTAGATGCGACCCCGCCACACCATGTGCCCACCCAGGAACTTCTCCGGGTGATGCGCGTCGAGCCACGCCTCGGCTTCGCCGTATCCGACCTGCTGGCGCCAGTACGCCCGCACGCTCGAGCGATGGTGATGCCACACGAGCGCCGCCGGCGAGAAGCCGATGGCGAGCTTCCGCGCCTGGAGCCGCCAGCAGATGTCCACGTCGTCGCCGGCGCGGACGTAGACGGGGTTGAACCCGTCCACGGCGAGCAGCGCGTCCCTCCAGAACGCCATGTTGCAGCCCGGCACGTGCTCGGCGATGCGGTCGTCGAGCATCACGTGGATCGGCCCGCCCGGTGCGCGGGCCACGCACTGGGACATCCAGGGATCGTCGGGTGGAACGACGTTCGGTCCGCCGACCCCCACCACGTCGGACGACAGCAGAGGCTGCACGAGATAGCTCAGCCAGTCCGGATCCACCTCCACATCGGCATCGGTGTAGGCGACGATCTCGCCGGTCGCGTGCGCCAGGCCCACGTTGCGGGCCGCCCCGAGCCCGCCGTTGGGAACCTCGACCACGCGAAGCTCGGCGTGCTTCCGGGCCGCCTCACGGGCGATCTCGCCCGTCGCGTCACGCGAGCCGTCGTCGACGACGACGACCTCGTAGCTCGGATACGTGAGCCGCCGGAGCGACTCGAGGCAGGCTCCGATCGTCGCGGCCGCATCGTAAGCGCACACCACGACGGAGACCTTCGGCCAGGTGGCGCGAGCGCTCGGTGGAAACGGCGCGTCCTCGAAGGCGGCACGAACCGCGGCGAGCGCCGGCTTCGCGCGACGATCCTCGTCCACGAGGCCGAACGCCCAGTCCTGCACGCTCGTCCCGCCGCGCCACCACTCGTCCGTCCACGAGTACGCGACGGCGCCGCACGCGCCCTCCGCGAACGCCGTCCTCACGTGATCGGCGGTGATGCGCGCCTGGCCGTCCAGCCCCTCGCGGATGCTGTCCGCGCCCGCCTCGGCGAGCAGGAGCGGCCGCGCCCCCGCGAGGTGCTGGAGGCGCGCGAGATATCCGCGCAGCTCGGCCTGCCGATGCAGATAGACGTTGAACGCGCAGACGTCGAACGCGTCGAGCTCGAGGTGCTCGGTGGGCGGGAAGTTCACGTACGTGAGGAGGCTCTCGGGCGCGGCGGCCTTCACCTCGGCGTAGAGCTCCGCCAGGAAGCGCTCCACCCTGCGCTGTCCGTGCCAGCGCACGATGCCCGCCGGGATCTCGTTGCCGAGCGCGAACAGGATCGCGGCCGGATGGCCGGCGAGCGCGCGGACGGTGGCCACCGCGTCCTGGCGGATGCGGCGCACCAGCGCTCGGTCGTCGAGGAACGGGATGTGCTGCGGCCAGGCGAGCCCGACCATCACGCGCAGGTCCCGCCGCAGCGCCGCGTCGAGCAGCGCGGGGGACGGCGGCGTGTAGGTCCTGACCGTGTTGATGCCGGCGGCCGCCATGGCCGCGAAGTCTTGGTCCACGCGCGCGGACGAGGGGAACTGCGCGCCCTCGCCGTCCGGCGCGAACGTCCCGTAGGTGACGCCCTTGATCAGGAAGCGTCGCCCGTCGACCTCGAGGAACTTGCCGTCTACCCGGGCTCCGCTCGCCGCCCGGTTAGCCGTTATCCTGCGCACCTCCATGGAGGTCTCAGTCGGCCGGAGCCCGTTGGGCGATCATGTCCATCAGCCAGTGTCCGGAACGATGGACCTTCGCTTGCACGTAGCGGAGGTTGTGGCGATTGATCCCGCCGTAGATGGGCGTGCGCTCCACCACCTGGATGCCGGCCTCCTCGAGCGCCCTGACCTTCTGCGGGTTGTTCGTGAGCAGCTCCACGCGCTCGATCGCCAGATGCCGGAGGATGCCGACCGCCGCTCCGTAGCGTCGCTCGTCATCGCCGAAGCCGAGCACCTCGTCCGCGTCGATCGTGTCGAGCCCGGCTTCCTGCAGCGTATACGCACGAATCTTGTTGCCGAGACCGATCCCCCGGCCTTCCTGCGCCAGGTAGACCAGGACGCCTCCTCCGCGGTTCTTCATGTGCGCGAGGCTGCCCCTCAGCTGCTCCCCGCAGTCGCAGCGCATGCTGCCGAAGAGGTCCCCGGTGAGGCACGCCGAGTGCAGACGGACCGGCACGGGATCCGGCCAGCTCTCGCGCGGTCCGATCAGGACGGCGACGTGCTCGAGGAGTCCGCCGCCCTCGCGGAAGAAGACCAAGCGCGCATCCTCCGCGACCGCGAGCGGAACCGGCGCGCCCGCGACGTTCGTGACCTCGATGGGCGAGCTCGCCACGGCCTGCTCGACCTCTTCGGCCGCGACCTCGAGCACGGTGGCGTCCTGCATCCACTTCGCGAGAAGCGGATGATCGGACGGCACGCGAGCGGCGATCACCGCCGGCAGCAGGCCGCCGAGACGAGCCAACGACAGACCGGCCGACTCCGCGCGCGACGCAGGCGTGGTCGCCCCCGCCGGTCTCGCCGCCGACGGCTGGACGCCGCCCGCCGCGAGGGCCAAAATGACGTCGGGCGTCTCGGTTCCGTCGAGCGCCAGCGCCAGATCGGCGGTGTCGTGCGGCTGGAGGCCCATCGCGCGGCCGCGGTGCGACGTCACCACGAGGCACAACGGCCCGCCGAGCGCGTGCAGCTGCGCCAGGCTCGCGGCGCCGAGGCCCTCGACCGGAGCCACCACGGAGCTGGTCTCGGGGCTGACGTCCTTCACGCACAGGACGCGCCCCTGCCTCAGCTCGAAGATTCCACGTTCCGCTTTGTGCGCCATTCGGCCAGGCAGTATCGTTGGGCCATCGTTCGGCCCCGGGCCCGTTGTCGTGGGTGTCGGCGTGCCGCTCGGCGGGTCGCGCTTCGTTCCAGACGCCGGTTCAGGGACTGGCGGGGTCGGTGCGCCCGCGGACTCCGGCCGATGAGGTGCTCAGGGTGGTCAGGCTCGTTTCCGCCTGGATGCTTGTCAATGGCTTGCTCCTGGCGCCGGCGTGGATCGCCGCCGTCCTGATCCCGGACACCGCGGCTCCGTGGATGGCCGTCGAGGCCGCCCTGGTGGTCGCCGGAATGGCCGTTCTGCCGCCTGGCCGTTGGAGCCGCGCCCTGGCTTGGGTGGTTGCCTCGGCCGTCGTGCTCGCGTCGGCCGCGGCCTTCGCCGACCTCGTCTTCTGGTCGAGCCTCGGCCGGCCGCTCAACCTGTCGCTCGACCTCTATCTGATCGATGCCGTGTACCGGCTGGCGGTCGGCAACATCGGCCTCCTGCGGACGCTCGGCGCCGCCGCGCTGATCGTGGTCGTCGGCCTCGGCGTCGTGGTGCTCCTCGCCCGGCTCCTGATGCCGGCTGCCGAATCTTCGTCACGCGACCCTCGCGTCCGACGTCTCGGGCCCGCGCTGATCGCGACGACCGCGCTCGTGTGGCTCGCGGGACTCGCCGTGGGACCGCTGGCGCAGCGGATACGCGCGCCGGCCCTGTCACTCGCCCGCACGCAGAGCGCGCTGCTCGCGAGCACCCGCGCGGAGCGCGCCAGCTTCGAAAGCGAGCTGACACGCGCGCCCGCATCCTATGCCGACGTGCCGGCCCTGCTCGGACGACTCGAGGGCGCCGACGTGGTCATCGCCTATCTCGAGTCCTACGGGATGGCCGCGCTGGAGGACCCCGAGCTGGCGACCTTCGTCCGGCCGCGGCTCGACGTCATGGCCACCCGACTCGAGGCGGCGGGACTGCACGTCGCCTCCGGTCGCATGGTCTCGCCGACGGTCGGCGGGCAGTCTTGGTACGCGCACGGCACGGTGACGAGTGGGCTCTGGCTCTCGAGCCAGCAGCGCTGGGAGCTCCTGCTCCGGAGCGGACGCGAGACGCTGGTGGACGACTTCCGGCGCGCGGGCTACCGGACGGCGACCATCATGCCCGCGATCACGACACCCTGGCCGGAAGCCGTGCGGCTCGGCTTCGACGAGATCTACACCGAGCCGTCGATCCCGTACGCCGGCCCACCCTTCTATTGGGTCACCATGCCCGATCAGTTCACCTGGTCGTTCGTGGGAGACGTGCTCGCGCGCGAGACCGGACCGACCTTCGTGGAGGTGGCCATGGTGAGCAGCCATGCTCCGTGGACGCCCGTGCTGCCGCTCCTCGACTGGGACGAGATCGGGGACGGAGCGGTCTTCGAGCAGTACCGGCGCGACGGCCACCCACCCGAAGAGCTGTGGTGGGACGTCGCGGAGCTGCGCGCGGGTTACGCGCGCTCGATGGCCTACTCGGTCGCCGCCATGGCGGAGTTCGCCGAGCGCTACCTCGACGACCGCACGCTGCTGGTCGTGCTCGGCGACCACCAGGCAGCGCCCTGGGTGACCGGAGCCGAGAGCCCGGACGTCCCGGTGCACGTGATCGCGCGCGATCCGGCGTTGATCCAGCCCTTCGTGACGGGATGGGGCTTCACGCGCGGTGTGCTTCCCGCGGCGGGCCAGCCCGTCCACCGCATGGACGAGCTCCGCGCCTGGTTCGTCGAGACGTACAGCGGCGAGCCCGTCGCCGACGAGAAAGCCCCCGCGGGCGACGCGCGACGCCGCAACGGGCCGCGCGAGCCCTAGGCGACCCCTAGGCGATTCGACCCAGCAGTCTACTCGCGGCTGCTGCGTCGAGGTCGAGGCCCTCGCAGAGCCGCTGGAGCAGCAGGGCTTCGACGCTCGTGACGCCATCCGAGCGCGCGAGGCCCACCGCCGCCTCCAGCGCCTCCGCCCTCCGCTCGGCCGGAAGCGCATCACGGATCATGTCCACGAGACGCCCCACACCGTCCGAGGACACGCGCGCTCCATCCATGGGGAACGACGCGTAGAGCTCCTCCGTCGTGTCCGACATGAGCTTCTTGAACTGTCCGTGGTCGAGCCCCTGGAAGATCGGCAGCGCTCTCACGGTCTCGAAGAGGAACTTGCGCTCCTCGGTGGTCCCGAGCTCGTCCGCGGCGACGATGATCGCCGCCAACGCGGCGCACGCTTCGGCTGGGGAATCGATCTTCATCGGCATCTCTCACCTCGTGGGTACGTGGACCGCACAATGGTCGGAGAGCCGAAGCTATCCGCCGGTCGCCACGGCGTCCAAGCGACACGGCCGGGCGACGGCCCGTCATATGAGCGGTCGTCCCGCGTCACGAATCGGAAGATCTGGATCGGCCACTTGGGACTTCGTTATGGTGGCCCATGACCCTGAGACTGATTGGAGGCTCTGCATGAAAAGGTCGCACGCCCTCACGTCCGCGATCGTCCTCGGCCTCGTCGTGGCCGGCTGCAGCGACGACGGGACCGACATCGACGCGACGGCTCCCACGCTGCCCGCCGCCGAGTCCATGGAGATGGACCTCAGCTTCTTCGAGAGCGGCGGCAGCCCCGCACCCGGCCGCGCCCCGAGTGCCGTCGCCGGCGCGAACTGGTTCGCCGCGGCGGCGAGCGTCGCCGTCGCCAACCTCGCCGTCGTCGTCCACACGGCGATTCCGCTCGCGACCTGGCGGGCCGCCGCCGCGCAGCAGCCCGTGCAGGAGGACGGACAGTGGCATTGGCGCTTCTCCACCCAGGAGGACGGTCAGACCTACGGCGGCGACCTCACCGGGTTCGTCGAGGACGGCGACCTGATCGCCGAGATGCGCATCACGGCGTCGGCGCTCGGGCTCGAGGACTTCCTCTGGTACGTCGGCGTCGCGCCCGTGGGCGGAACGACCGGCACCTGGACGTTCTACGATCCCCAGTCGCCTTCGACGGTGGTCGGGATGATCGAGTGGTCGCATCCCGGCACGCTCGTGTGGACCGTGAGCTTCGAGGCGCTCGCCGGATCCGGCGACGGTGACGTGCTCACCTACGAGGTGAACGGCGCCAGCCGCTCCGTATCCTTCAGCGACGCGTCCGAAGGAACGACCGTCGACATCGACTGGAACGCCTCCACGCACGTCGGATCGATCACCGCGCCGAACTTCAACGGCGGCGTGAAGGCGTGCTGGGACGCGACGCTCGCCAACACGACCTGCCCGTAGACGAACTCTTTCACGTCGAGTCGCACGCCCGACCGGCGACCCCTCCGGTCGGGCGTCGCGTCTACCTCGGCGCCCTGCCGCTTCGCCTCAACAGGCGCTCGCGGCGCTCCGAACGCCCTCCACGACATCGGGCACGAACGCCGCCGCGGACGCGACGGGCACGGTGTCCTGCGATGCCCAGGCATGCACGCGGTCGAGCGTGCGCACGATCT
This sequence comes from Gemmatimonadales bacterium, assembly GCA_050181335.1. Lineage (GTDB taxonomy): Bacteria > Gemmatimonadota > Gemmatimonadetes > Longimicrobiales > Gaopeijiaceae > UBA2982. Next base: position 92,440 of record JBFXDG010000008.1, read on the forward strand.
GCGTGAACACGACGACGGTGTCGGTGCCGACGGCGCGTATGCCGCCGCTCACCACCAGACACGCGCCCAGCGAGGCGCGGGCGGCCTCCGTGTCGTTCGGGTCCGAGACCCCCGCCGATCCGGTGGGTCCGATGACACCGAGCCGGCCGTCGAAGGCGCGCGTCAGGGCCGTGGTGAGCTCGAAGCCGAGCTCGCCTGCGAGCTCCGCGTAGGCTCCGTCCTGCGAGTCGTGCGCGAAGACGACCACGGTCGGCAGACGAATCGGCGATCGACGGGACAGAGAGAGGCCGAGTCCGATCGCGACGATCACCCCCACGGCGACGAGAGGGGGAAGGAGGAGGCCCAGGGAGTTGGCGCGCTTCCGGGCAACCCTGCCGGCCTCGTCGGGCGCGGCGGGTGACGGGACCGCCAGGCGGAATCCGCGTTTCGGAATCGTTTCGACGACGGCCGGATCGCCGCCCGCGGACTCGATGGCCTTGCGCACCTCGCGAACGGCGAAGGCGATGCCCTGCTCGAACTCGACTTTCCCCGCGGGCCAGAGCCGCTCCCGGATCTCGTCCCGCGTCACCAGCTCACCGGGACGCGATGCGAGCAGCGCCAGCAGCGCCGCGGGCTTCGGCGCGATCCGCTGCACGCCACCCGGCCCACCCAGCTCGCCGCTCTGCGGATCGAATTCCAGTCTACCGACGTCCAGTCGACGGGACTGCTCAGCGTGCGGGCTCATCTCTTCCTCATGCTTTCCTGTCTCGCTCCGCATGGACCGCGATTCACGCATGCGTCAACGTGATTCGTTACCGGCCGGCGATGTCGTCAGCGACGGATCGCATGCACGGACCGGCAACCATCCGAACATGGGCGAGGAGACGACGCAATGGCTCGGGAGCGAGTGACGGAGATGGCAAGGCGGCGGTTCCTGGCGACGCTGGCGGCGATGGGCGTGCCGTTCACCATGCCGACATCCGTGAGAGGAGCCGCGCCGCGCCACACGGTCGCGGATTTCCCGCGCAACGATCCGGCGCGTGTGCAGTCGATGGTCGCATCCGCGCACGGCAACCTCGAGGTCGTGCGGCAGCTCATCGCCGAGCAGCCCGCCCTCGCCAAGGCGTCCTGGGACTGGGGATTCGGCGACTGGGAGAGCGCGCTGGGCGCGGCGTCGCACACCGGCCGACGGGAGATCGCCGAGCTCCTGATCGCGCACGGCGCGCATCCGACGATCTTCTCCGCGGCGATGCTGGGCGACGTCGATACCGTGCGCTCGTACCTCGACGCGGACGCCGCGCTCTTCCGCATGCCGGGTCCCCACGGGCTCACGCTCCTCTCCCACGCCCGCGCCGGCGGGGCCGACGCCGAGCGGGTCGTGGACTTCCTGACCGACCGCTTCGGCGCGGACGACGGCCCTCAGCCCGTCGCGGGCGATGCGGCGGGCGAGGCTCTGTACGGAGGCCGTTACCGATTCGAGATCGACCCACCGGCGGAGATCGGTGTCGCGGTGCGCAACGGCTTCCTCCTGGTCGGCGCGGGTGAGCAACCCAACTCGCGCGTCGTGCGGGTCGAGGAGCACGTATTCCATCCCACGGGCGCGCCGGCGGTGCGCCTGCGCTTCGAGGTGAGCGGCGGCCGGGCCGTGGCCCTGACCGTCGAGGACGGCCCGACGACCATCACGGGCAGGCGGGTGGGATAGCAGGGCGACCCAGTCGCTGCGGCGCGCCACGACGAGCGTCTACGTGGTCGCCGCTTCGTGCACGGATCGTGGCCATCCTGAGACCGTCGCGTCCGGCTCACCGTGATGACCCGGCGCGAATCTCCCTTCGTTCGTCGATCACACAAAGGGAGAAAGTCTATGAAATGGTCCCGTACGTTGGGGCAGTCGATCGCCGTCGCTGCCGCGGTGACGGTGAGTGCGTGCGAACCTGAATCGCCCACCACGCCCGACAGCCTCGGTCCGCTGGAGCCGACCGCGCTGCTCGACCTCGTGGATCCGGGTGCGGCCGTTCCGTTCCCGGAAGTGCCGGCGTCGGCTCCCTGTGTCGCGGGGGGAACGGCACAGCAGATCATCCTACCTCAGAACTACGTGTACTCCGTGGTCGCGACGGAAGGACCGGCGTTCCCCGACCTGCCCGACATGAACACGCTCAACGAGGGCGGACCTCACGCGTATCGGTTCCTCTATCGCACCCATGAGACCGGATCGAACGGCGCCGTCAGCGTGACGGATCTCGTGACCGGTGTCACGAGCATCGTCGCGCAGCGCGCCGACTGGGAGCGCTTCGACGGTATCGCGTGGACGCCCTGGAACACGATCCTCGCCGCTGAGGAGACGTCCGCCGCCGCTCTGAAGGATCCGATGGTGCCCGAAGCCGTCGCCGGCCTCGTGTACGAGATCGATCCATCCACGGGTGCCGCCGAGCCCCTGCCCGCCGTCGGCTCGAGAGCGCACGAGGGCCTGCGCTTCGACAAGCACGGCAACTTGTACGGCATCTCCGAGACCGGCCCGGGCTACATCTACAAGTTCGTTCCGAACCGCCGGCGCAGCCTGTCGTCCGGAGATCTCTATGCGCTCCGCATCGTGCAGGACGCCGGCAACCGTACGGGGGCCGCGCAGTGGGTTCTGCTGGATCCCGCAGCGTCCCGCGTAAACTCCCTCACCGAAGCGGCCGCCAAGGGCGCCACCGGGTACGCACGACCCGAAGACGTCGAGATCGGCACGTCCACGGGGAACGACCGTCGAGGCAATGACATCCTCTTCGTGGCGGTCACCGGCGAGGACCGCGTGCTGGCGATCGACCTCGATCCCCCGGGCAACTCCGTCCAGGCGTACGTGACGGACTACGTGAGGGAAGGGCTGAACGCGCCGGCCGATTTCGACCTACCCGACAACCTCGCCCTCGATCAGTTCGGCAACCTCTACATCACCGAAGATCCGGGTGGCACCGCCGGTAGCGGCAAGGCCGTCGGGGATGACGTGTGGTTCGCGCCATACAACGCGCAAACGGGGGCACAGTCGCTTCCGATCATGCGGTTCATGACCATCAGCGACTGCGATGCCGAGCCCACCGGCATTTACGTGAGCAAGACGGGCAAGACGTTGTTCGTGAACATCCAGCACCGTGGCGGGAGCGATCCGCGCGATCAGGCTGTCGCCATCCAGAGACGTTCGGACGTGCGCTACAGCGTGGTCGACGCGATGAGTGAGTTCTAGACTCGCCGGCACGACTACGGAGGGGAGCCGGTATTCCCGGCTCCCCTCTCGTCGTTCCGACCTGCGTAGCGTGGCCGCGTCATCCGTGTCGTCTCGCGCGCATCCGCGGAGGAGACAACGCCGCTCCGCGGCGCCTTCCACCTCGCACGGATCCTGCGTGCCAATCCTCGGGTCGGGCGAACCGAGAACTGGAGGCACGAGTGGAAGACCGAGAGCTGCTGCGCATCGAACGCGAGCTGTGGACCGGCGGACCGGATTCGTACCGAAGCGCCGTGGACGAGGACTGCCTGGTCGCGTTCGGCGGAAGGGCCAGCTTGTCCACGAAGGAAGAAGTGGTGGGATCGGTACCGGAGAACGGGCAGCGCTGGCGCGATCTCGAGATGCACGTGCAGGGGATGGTGGAGCCCGTCGATGGCGTCGCGATCCTGACGTATCGTGCCGCCGCGACGCGCGGTGACGAGCCACGCTACCATGCATTGGTCAGCAGCGGCTACGTGAAGCGGGATGAGGGCTGGAAGCTGATGTTCCATCAGCAGACGCCGCTCGACGAATGACGTGACGCACGCCGAACGGCATGATCTGGCTGGCGTTCGGCGGTGCGGTGGCTCCGGCGGCCGGCCTCGTCGGCCTGGGCGCGGGCCTCGTTCGAGGGACCGGCGGACCGCGGTAGCCCTCGCGGATAGGCTGATTCCCGTGGGGCGGCGCGCCGAAGGTCCTATGACGCACGACTTGACGCCGGGCCTGGACGCGGCGGAAGGTAGTTACATGCCTCGCCGCCTCCCCATGCCGACCTACGTCGCCGCTCTCCTGGTCGGCTCGGCGCTGACGTGCTCGCTCGCCTCGGCGCAGGTCCAGCCCGATCCGGCGGTGCGCGCCTTCCGAGAGGCTTACGCGCCCTTCATCGACTCGGTGACCTACCGGGACGGTGATGTCGTCTTCGCGATGCGTGGCCGCTCGGTCCGCTTCGACGGTGGCCGGATGCTCGACGAAAGTCGCCTCGACCGGCGTGCGAGCTGCGACCCCGTGTTCTATCGATACTCGATCGAGCCCCTGAGGCAGGCGCCGGTGCCTGCGACGGAGTTTCCGACCTCGTGCAGGGACGTGCTCGAGATCCTGTGGGGGAGCACGGAGACGGAGGTGCGCCGACACTGCAGCCCCGTCGCGTTCCTCGATCACCGCATGATCGTGAACGACGTCCTGATCGCTCCGCTGCAGGCGGTCGAGCGCGACGTACGGGAGCTGTCCTCACGCGACGCCGCGGTGGCCGAGTGGATCGCCGAGATCGAGATCACCTACTCGTTCATCAACAGGGACATCTCCTCGTCCGACACGCCGAGCTTCCACTCGTGGGGACTCGCGTTCGACTTGGTGCCCAGGTCGTACGAGGGCCGTCACGCGTACTGGCGATGGAGCCGCGCGATGGACCGCGAAGGGTGGCAGGACATCCCGCTCGAGGCGCGCTGGAGTCCGCCCCCCTCCGTGGTCGAGATCTTCGAGCGGCACGGCTTCGTCTGGGGCGGCAAGTGGGGCTACTTCGACACGATCCACTTCGAGTACCGGCCCGAGATCCTCGCCTACAACCGCTTGCTCGAAGGACGTTAGCGCGAATATGTGGCCGGAGGCGTCGCCGCCGCGCCGGCCTCACCCGCGGGTCAGTTCTTCGCCGGCTCGAGCTTCCTCATCGCCTGTCCGCAGCAGATCTCGACGTGCGGCATGGTGGGCGGACACGGACACGCTTTCTCGTAGACCAGCTCCGCTCCGCATTTCTCGCAAGCGTACCGATCGCCCTTTGCGCGTGGCATAGTACCTCCGAATTCTCTTGGAGACTCCCGACCCGACGAAGATGGCGCACGACTCGTTCGATCGCTGCGGGGAGATGACGGAGCCGCTGTAGGGATTCTTCCCTCTTTCTTGGACCCTCCCCCATGCCCCATCGGCGCACGCTCCGACGGACGCTCGCCGCGGTCCTGGCGACGATCACGATCGCGGCGATCGTGACGGCGGCCGTGCTCGCGGGTAAGGAGCCCTCGCTCGAGCGCGCGTGGGACGAAGACGTGAGCGTGCTCGCGGGTGTCGAGCGGCTGCCGGACGGCGCGGTGAGGCTCACCCGCGTACGCGATTGGCGTTATGCGCGCGACGCCGTCGTATCGAACGACTACTTCGACGCACGCTACGATCCCGCGGACATCGTGGGCCTCTGGATGTACGAGCAGGAGCTCGGGTTCGGTGGCCGCATCGCGCACACCTTCCTGGTGTTCGAGTTTCCCGAGAGCTACGGTCCCGCCCGTTGGCTGGGGCTCTCGGTGGAGACGCGACGGGAGGCAGGCGAATCCTATTCGCTGGTCGGCGGCGTGATGAGGAAGTTCGAGGTCACGCATACGTGGGCCACCGAAGAAGACCTGGTGACGCGCCGCGTCGATCTCCTCGACTACGAGCTCACGCGCTACCGAGTGACCGTGCCGCGGGAGTACTTCGGCCGGATCTTCGAGCAGTTCGTGGCCGAGACGGCGGCGCTCGCGACGACGCCTCGCTGGTACAACACGCTGACGACGAACTGCACCAGCTCGCTGGCCGCGTACGTGAACGAGGTGAAGGCGGGCGCGATTCCCTGGAACTACAGCCTGGTGCTCACGGGACGGGCCGACACGTATCTCGCCGAGCTCGGCTATGTGGACCTCGCCTCCGCGCAGCCGATCACGCGGGCATGGCTGGCGACGCATTCCGTCCGGTAGACATGGCAACCGTGGCGCCGGGCGGAGCGGAGACCAGTATGGCAAATGTGCGGTCGGGGCGCTCAGCTTGGGAGGCATGACGAGACACCCGACGTTCCCCTCGCTGGCCGTGCTGGCCGCCGCCGCGACGTTCGCCGCATCCGGCTGCTCGGACGCGACTTCTCCCGGGGACGCCGAGCCGCCCGTGCGCAACGAGGCGCTCGCCGGTCCGATCTTTCCGGCCGACAACTGGTGGAATCTCGGCATCTCCGGCGCGCCGCTCGACGCGCGCTCCTCCGAGCTGATCGACTGGATCTGCGACCGCAGCGCACCGACGGAGCCGTGCGACGCGACGATGCACCCCGACTTCGGCCCTCCGCCCTACGGGATCCCGTACATGGGTGTCTCCGGCGATCAGCCGCTCGAGCCGGTGACGTTCGTGCTCTACGGAAGCCAGAGCGATGCCGGTGCGCCGGGCCGGCCCGCAGGATATCCGATACCCGTGACGGCACGCACGGAAGGCGGCTGGATCGAGGGCGGCGTCGCGGGCGGAGGCGCCTCGGGTGACCGTCATCTCCTCGTGGTGGATCGGGATCGCCGGCTGCTCTTCGAGCTGTGGGCGACACGGTGGACGGGCAGCCGGTGGGAAGCGGGCTCGGGCGCCGTGTTCGATCTCGACACCAACGACCGCAGGCCCGACGGGTGGACGTCGGCGGACGCGGCCGGGCTCGCGATCCTGCCCGGGCTCGTGAAGGTGCACGAGGTCGAGTCCGGCGATCCCATCGGGCACGCCTTCCGGGTGACGGTGCGCGACACGGACGGCTACGTCTGGCCCGCATCGCACGAGGCAGGCTCGAGCTCCGGCGCCCCGCCGATGGGCACGCGGCTGAGGCTGAAAGCCTCCGTCTCGACAGCTGGCTATTCGCCGTCCATGCAGCGTGTCTTCGCCGCCATGAAGACCTACGGGCTCATCGTCGCCGACAACGGTTCCGACATGTACGTGCAGGGCACGATGGACGCGCGCTGGGACAACGGCGTCCTCAACCCCGCGTTCCACGGCTTGCAGGCGGACGACTTCGAGGTGATCGAGCTCGGCTGGACGCCGTAGCCCTACGGCGAAACCCGTTCTTGCTCGGCCGACGCCGCGCGGCGACGTTGAAAAGTCGTACCGCTCTCTCCCCCCAGGATGCCCCCCCCCCATGCGGTTCGCACGTCGTCGGAGTGTGCCGTTTCTCGCCCTCATCCCCTCGCTCGTCGCCTGCGGCGGCGGAGACGGCGGGCAGCTGGGCCCGGTCGTCCAGCTTGGCGACAACCTGAATCAGATCCCGGCGATCTCGAACGTCACCTGCGCGGACGGCTTCCCCGTGCAGATCAACGCGACCTTTCCGCAGCCGTTCACATCGCAGGGGGCGGGATCCTGTCTCCTCCTGACCTTCTTCCCCGGCGCCCAGCCGACCACGCCGGGAAGGGTGGTTTCGGCCAACATCCAGGTCGGAGCCGTGACCGGGCCGATGCGCTTCGTGAAGATGCGCATCCTCGTGCAGAACATCTTCGTGCCGCCCAACGGGGTCGAGCCCGACAAAGCGTGCTGCTCGGTGGAGCAGTACGGCGCGGTGTTCACGCCGACACCGAACAGCGTGACGACCGTGCCGCTCGACTTCGACATGGTGGCCGATCGCATCCCGCCGGCCAACGACCTGAGCACGATTGCGGCGGCGGATCTCGTGGGCCTCGAGGTGCTCGCGCCCAACGTCCCGATCCCGGGCGTCTGGGTGAACAACGGCGGCGCCGTGCTCACGCTGCCGAACTACCTCTGGCTGCCGGCGATGTCCGTGCGTCCGGGCTCGGCGGCGCCGACCCAGAACCTGCGCTCGGAGGGCAGCTACAGCGGCTTCCTCCCCTCCTACAACCTCAACTTCAGGGCGGCGGCCGGGGTGGGCGCCACGAGCCCGACCGAACCGTAGCGTCGGTCAGCGGCGCGTCACTCGCCACGCCGCCAGGATCGCGGGCTCCCTCGCCATCAGCGACGTCGCAGCCGTCGTGAGCGCCTCGCGGCGCTCGTCCGATACGGCATCGGTGAGCCACCACTCGTACAGATCGCGCATGCTATCCGCGAGCGGCGTCAGCTCGAGCCCGCGCTCGAGCGCGCGCCGGTTGCTCACGCGCGCCGACCCGTAGTTGTCGCCGACCGGCATGATCCACGGAATCGCGTCCAGGACGCGCTCGCGCGTGAGGAAGTCGTAGTCGTCGATCGGCACGAACGTCACGGGCGTCGAGAACGCGGCGTGCACGCCGTGCACGAACTGATGCACCCCGGTGGCCGACGCCGGACCGACGGCGTTGAACGTTCCGGCGGCTCCCTCCTCGATCAGGCGGATCATCCACGCGGTGAGGTCGCGCACGTCGATGTACTGCACCGGATCGCCCACCCGCCCCGGCAGCATCACCTCGCCGCCGCGCGCCAACCGCACCGGCCAATACGTGACCCGATCCGACGGGTCGCCGGGGCCCATGATGTACGTCGGCCGCACGACGAGCGTGCGGTCCTCACCGAAGATCTCGCGCGCGGCGATCTCCGAGCGCGCCTTCATGACGCCGTAGTCGTACTCGATGCGCTGCACCTCGGTGATCCCGTCCGGCACCTCGAGCACGGGAGCGGTCTCCTCGCGGATGTCGTCGCCGAGGTACGGGTAGTAGACGCCGGTGGACGACGTGTAGACGTAGCGGCCCACGCGGTCGCGCAGGAGCTCCGCCGACTCGCGCGTCCAGCTCTCGCGGAAGCCGGAGTTGTCGATCACGGCATCCCACGTGCCGTTGCGGAGAGCGGAGAGGTCGGTCGCGCGGTCGCCGATGAGCTGCTCGACCTCGTCGAAGGCCTCGGCGTGGACCGGTGGATCGGTCCGGCCGCGGCTGAACGTGGACACGGTGTGCCCGCGCTCGAGGGCTCGCTGGACGAGGTGCGGGCCCGAGAAGCCCGTCCCGCCGAGGATCAGGATGCGGAGCGACCGGCTCTGCGCCGCCACGGTGCGCACGGCCCCGGCGGCAGTGGCGGCAGTGGCGGCAGTGGCGGCCGCGACGCCCGCGCCCGCGACACCCGCCAGGAACTCTCGTCTGCTCGTCATCTCCCCTCCCCTCCCGTGGATCGTCCCTCCGCGAGCCTAGGACGCGGCGGGCCACGAGACAAGGCGAGGAGGGCCCGCGCCCCGGTCGTGAGGGTGGGCGCCCGGATTCGTCGCTTTCGAGGACGGTACTCCCCTCAGAGCGAGGAAACGACATGCGGACGCCATTCCCGGCGAGGCTCGGCTTCTGGCCGGCCCTCCTCCTCGCCGTCGCCTCCATGGCATGCGATTCGGGACCCACCGGCACCACGAACGACGAGGAGTGCGGCAGCCCGACCGCGCTCGGGTCCTGTCCGTCGTGGTCGTCGTTCTCGCCCGCCCAGGCCGACAAGGAGCCGACCCCGACCCCCGAGGCGCCCACGATTACCGAGCAGACCGCCCCGCTCGAGCGCTTCGACGAGGACACGGGCGACCTCGTCAGCCTGGGGAACGTGACGTTCGTCTGCACGGCGAAGGAGTACGACTTCGTCAACAATCCCGATCGCGCGCTGTCGTTCAACATCGACGAGACGGTCATCTGGCCAGGCTCGCTCATCCAGGGACAGAGTCACCGTGATGCGTCCGCGGGCGGAGCGACCGGGCTGCTCGAGCTCCCCATCCGGGAGCGGAGTCCCGTGGAGGTCTCGCTGACGTTCAACAACCAGAACAGCTCGGCGGTGATCTCCGATCCCACCACGGGCTCGGTCAACGCGGCGGTACGAGGGATGATCGGCGACGCCGAGGCCCAGGGCCTCGCCACCGCCAACAACATCACCTTCAGCCAGGAGACCTATACGTCGGAGCAACAGGCGGCGATCGCGTTCGGCGTCTCCGGCAGGTATCTGGGTTTCGAGGCGTCGGCGTCGGGCTCCTTCACGCGCGCCGTCACGACCAACGTCGTCGCCGCCCAGCTGATGCAGCAGATGTACGTCGTGAACGTCACGCAGCCGGCCACGCCGGCGGCGTTCTTCGGCGCCGGCGCGGATCAGGGCTTCCAGGACCAGGTGGCGCTCGGGCGCGTCGGCGCCGGCAACCCGCCGCTCTACGTCTCGCGCATAGGATACGGCCGCATGATGGTGTTCTCCATGAGCGCCAAGGCCGAAGCCACCGAGATCAAAGGCGCGATCGACGCGGCGTACCGAGGCATCGGCGGGGGCGGCGCCGCGAGCCTCACGGCGAAGGACGCGAGCATCCTCAGCACCGCCGAGATCCGCATCAGCCAGGTCGGAGGCGATCAGTCGAACGCGCTCGCCGCGATCCAGAGCGGCAACCTCGCGGACTACTTCACCGACGTCGTTCCGCTCACGGCCGCGCAGCCCATCTGGTTCGAGCTCAAGTCGCTCACGGGCCAGGTGGCCCTGGTGTCCGAGCCGGGCACGTACACGGAGACGAGCTGCGAGCCGAAGCTGCCGGGCACGTTCGACTTCTCGGCCGTCCAGAACGTCACGATTCCCTTCACCGCCGGGACGGAGCGAACCGTCCTCCAGGCGGACGTGAACGGGGACGGCAGCATGGACTTGGTGTTCAACGAGCGCCGCACGGCTCCCCCGCTCAACCGGGTGCACGTCGCGCTCGCGCAGGCTGGCGGCACGTTCGCCCTGCAGAGCGCATGGACACATCCCGAGAACCCAGGCGAGGGTTGGGAGAACTTCGATGCGCTGCTCGTCGCCGATGTGGACGGTGATCAACGGGCCGACCTGGTATGGAACGCGCTCACGGCGTCGCAGAACGCGCTCTACACGGCGATGTCCCTCGGGGACGGTAGCTACGAGGCCCGCCCCCGCCAGGAGCGTCCCGCCGGCGGCTGGAACAACTACAGCGTACGCGCGGGAGATCTGAACGCGGACGGCCAGGACGATCTCATCTGGAGCAACGCGGGACCGACCGCGAGCTCCATCCTGCGCACCTACTACGCGCTCGCGCAGGCCGACTCCACGTTCTACCTCGCGGCGCCCCCCCACGACGTGGCTGGGAACTACTCCGGCTACGCGCCACCTCGACTCGCGCAGTTCGACGGCATGAACGGGTTGGATTTCGTCGTCAACGCGCTCGGCGACACGTACAACAACGCCTACGTCGGTCGCTTCACGCCGACTTCGGCGACGCTCGGCACATGGAGCTTCCCCGCTCCGTTCGGCGCCACGCAGAATGGCTGGAGCAGCTATCGACTGCGCGTCGGCAACGTGGACGGGCAGAACGGCGCCGATCTCGTGTGGGTGCATTCGACCACCGGTCGGACGTACCGCGGCATCAACACCGGCGTCGGAACGTGGGTCACGAGCACGCCGCCGTTCCACGACAACGTGCTGGCCGACAACACCCCCTTCCTCGCCGACTTCAACAACGACGGCCGCAGCGACCTCCTGCTCGTGAGCCTCGGCACGGACACCAACGAGCTGAAGGTCGGCTTCGGCCGTGCGGACGGGACCTTCACTTTCCCGGTCGGCGTGCAGATGCATCCCGCCGCACCGGCCGCCGGCTGGCAGACGTTCGACGACATCTTCGTGGGCGACGTCAACGGAGACACCAAGGCCGATATCGTGTGGACGAACGCGGCGGGCTCGGCGTCGATCTACGTGGCGCTCTCCAAGTAGCGGGCGCATCCGAGGGGGCGACCGGTCGGGCGCGGCTCGACCGGTCGCCGATCTCCGAAGCTGTGCATGGTCGCGTGGGGGGCCTACCATTGAGGATCCCCCGTGCGAGGTCATGCGCATGCCTTCGGAGCCGTCACCGAACCGTCGCGCCGGAAGCCACTCGGACGACGACGAGGCGCTCGACCGGCTGATTCCGCTGGTCTATGACGAGCTGCGCGCCCTCGCGGCCAGGCGACTCGCGCGCGAGGGCGCCGGGCATACCCTGCAGCCCACGGCGCTCGTGCACGAGGCCTACGCCCGACTGGCCGAAGGGGGCGTGAAGTTCGTCGATCGGGCCCACTTCATGGCCCTCGCCGCGCGTACGATGCGCCGCGTCCTCGTGGATCACGCACGAGGGAAGCACCGGGCACGACGCGGCGGCGGCGCGGCACACATCACGCTCACGGGGAACGTGGCCGCGTCCGAGCCCGCCAGCTTCGACGTGATCGTGCTGGACGACGCGCTCACCGCGCTCGCCGTCGCCGACCGACGGAAGGCGGACGTCGTCGAGCTGCACTACTTCGGTGGTCTCTCCTACCAGGATATCGCGACCACGGTGGGGATCTCCGAGGCGACGGTGGACCGCGACCTCCGGGTCGCCAGGGCCTGGCTCGCCGAGCGCCTGTCGTGAGCACGTCGGCGGAGCAGCGGCTCCTGCGCATGGTCGACGACGCCCTCGACCTGCCCGAGGCCGAGCGAGCCGCGTTCCTGGAACGGGAGGCGGGCGGCGATCCCGATCTCCTGGCGAGAGCGCATAGAATGCTCATCGGGGTCGGCTCCACCGGGCCCGACCTCGGCGACGCGATCGGCTCCGCCGTCGGAGCCGCGGCGGCCTCCGCGCTGGCCGATCACGGAAGGTACCCGGACCGCATCGGACCCTATGCGATCCTGGGGGTCCTCGGGGAGGGGGGCATGGGGGTGGTGCTTCGCGCCCGGCAGGACGAACCGGTCTCTCGCGAGGTCGCCGTCAAGCTGATCCGGGCGGGCACGCACGCCCCCGGCATCATCGCGCGCTTCCGTGCGGAGCGGCAGACCCTCGCGTCACTCACCCATCCCAACATCGCGAAGCTCCACGATGCCGGTACCACGGCGGACGGCCTTCCGTACTTCGCCATGGAGCTCATCGGCGGCGAGCCGATCACGAGCTACTGCGACCGCAAGCGTCTAGGGGTCGACGAGCGCATCGCGCTCTTCCGCACCCTGCTCGACGCCGTGCAGCACGCGCATCAGCGGGCGATCGTCCACCGTGACCTGAAGCCGTCGAACGTGTTGGTGACGGAGGTGGACGGGCGACCCCTCTTGAAGGTGATCGACTTCGGCATCGCCCGGGCGACCGGGCCGGAGCGCGGCGTCACCCGCCTGACCGCGGTCGGCGGGGGCGTCGGGACGCTCGAGTACATGAGCCCCGAGCAGCTTCTCCAGGCCGCGCACGGCGGGGACACGCGCTCGGACATCTACTCGCTCGGGGTGCTGCTCTACGAGCTCCTCACGGGGCGGTTGCCTCACGAGGCCGAGCGACTGCGGAGCGCCCCGCCGTCCGAGCTCGAGCGCATCCTCCTGCACACGCCCGTTCCCCGCGCGAGCCGCCGCATCACCGAGGACACCCGGACCGACCCGGAACGCGCTCGGGTGCGATCGTCCGATGCGCGTACGCTGAAGAGCCGACTCTCCGGTGATCTCGATGCGATCATCGAGGTCGCGATGGCGCCCGACCCCGACCGGCGTTACCCGACGGTGGCTGGTCTCGACGAAGACCTCGAGCGCTTCCAGAGCGGCCGACCCATCACGGCCCGCCCACACACGGCACGCTATCGGTTACGCAAGTTCGCCTCCCGCAACCGATACGCCGTGGCGGCCTCGACCCTCGCGGCCGCGGTGGTCGTGACCATGGGGGTCGTCTTCACGGTCCGCCTCGCGCGTGAGCGCGACCGAGCCGCCTTCGAAGCCGAGAAGGCCGTGCAAGTCGCGTCGTTTCTCGAGAGCCTGTTCGAGGCACCGGATCCGACGGCCCCCGATGCGGCGGACCTCACCGCACGCGAGCTGCTCGACGCGGGCACGAGCCGCCTGCGGGAGGAGCTCGCGGATCAACCGGAGCTCCGCAGCGCGCTGCTCGGCGCCATCGGCCGCACCTACTCGGGTCTCGGCCTCTGGGGCGAAGCGGAGGAGCTCCTCGCCGGCGCGCTCGAGGACGCCACGCGGATGAGCGGGATCGAGCGCGCCGAAATCCTCTTCGCGCTCGGTCGCGTGCGAAACGCCCTCGGCAAGGCCGACGCGGCCGAAGCGCCGCTCGAGGAGGCGCTCGCCCTGCGGACGGACCTCCTCGGGGCGGGCGATCCCCAGACGGCGGCCGTGCTCATCGAGCTGTCCTACGTGCACCGTATCCGCGGAGATTACCCGGCGGCCGAGCGTCTGGCGCGCCAGGCCGTGTCCATCGACCGTCAGTCCTCCGACTCGTTGGCGCTCGCGCAGGCGCTGCACGCGCTGGCCTTCGCCCAGCGTCTCCAAGGAAGGCTCGCGGAAGCGGAGCAGGGATATCGCGAGGCGCTCGCGATGCGAACGGCGTTGCTGGATCCGGGCCATCCCTTGGTGCTCGAGACCATGAGCAACCTGAGCTTGTCGCTGGAGGCAGCCGGCCGCTACGAGGAGGCCGAGCAGATGTCTCGCCAGGTGCTCGACGGGAGGCGGGCGCGTCTCGGAGACGACCATCCGCAGACGCTGCAGGCGCTCAACAACCTCGCCTTCGTTCTGTGGCGACGGGGTCATTACGCGCGAGCCGGCGAGCTGTTCGCGGAAGCCGTCGAGCTCGGCGAGCGCATCCATCCGGAGGACAACGCGACGAAGGCGATCGGTCTCAACAACCTCGCGGCCGCCGACTACCGAACGGGCGCGTTCGCGGAGGCCGCCGACGTGGCGCGCCGTGCCCTCGCGATGGACCAACGTCTGTACGGCCGCCTGCACCCGCGCATCGCCGGCGACATGCTCACGCTCGGCCGGGCGCTCGTCGCGCTCGGGCAGCTCGAGGAGGCGGACTCCCTCCACACGGCGGCGGTCGCTCTCCAGGAGGAGCTGTTCGGACCCGACCACCCCGACCGCGCGGACGGGCTCGGAGCTCTGGCCGCCACGCGCGTCGAGAGGGGCCGGGCCGTGGAGGCGGTCGCGCTGCTCACGGATGCACTGCGTATCCGCGAAAGCAGCCTGGGCACGGACAACCCGCGCACGGCACAGACGCTCCACGACCTCGGCCTCGCCCTGCTCGCCGCCGAGGACTGGAGCGCTGCGGAGCAACGTCTCCGCCAGGCCCTCGACATCCGCCGGAGGCTGCTCCGTCCCGAGCACCCGGACATCGCCGCGACGCTCGTCGGCCTCGGACGCCTGCTGCGAAGGACCGACCGTATCGCCGAGTCACGCGCGGCGCTGGACGAGGCGTCGCAGATCCTCGGCGACAGCGTCGATCCCTCGGACCCGTCGTGGCGGGAGGTGCAGGCCGAGCTCGCCGCCCTGGACGGAGTCGCTACGGCGCGATGAGCACGCCGCGCATGGTGATCCCCTTGTGCGTGAGCACGAACCCGTCCGCGCGCCCGTCGCGACGGGTGAACGTCGCGTACACGTCGGGATCCGACCGAGAGATGAACGTCTCGTCGCCCTGAAAGAGCATCGTGTGGCTGCCCTGCACGCCGGGCACCGGGACTTCCGTGGTGAGGTGTCCGTCGCTCGCGCGTATGGTGACGGTCGTCAGCGTCATGTCGTACGTGCCGGTATACTGGGCGAGCTCCTCCGGCGAGAGCAGGATGTCCTTGATCTCCTGATCACCCAGACCGAGGAGCAGGCGGGCGATCTCCCCTTCGATCGCGGACGCCCTCGCCGATTCCGTGTTCGTCAGCACGACGATCGTCACGTCGTCGTCGTCGTAGCGCGCGATCTGGCTGGAGAACCCGAGCATGCCGCCCACGTGACCCACGCGATGGTGACCTTCCAGGTAGCCGATCGACATCCCGTACCCGTACTCGACCTGCGTGCCGTCGCCGAGCGTCGCCGGTGTGGTCATGGCACGGTATCCGTCCCGCCCGAGCACTCCGCCGCGCGCCAGGAGCTGTGTCCACCGGAGCAGATCGTCCACGTTCGAGCAGACGGCGCCCGCCGCGTACGCCTGCGACATGCTGACGTAGGTCGCGTGACGAACCTCGCCGTCCTGCACCACGTAGCCGCGCGCGCGGTTGGGCACGAGCGCCTGGTCGTCGCAGTAGCTGGTCGAGGACAGCTCGAGCGGCACGAACAGGCGCTCGTTGAGCATCCCACCGTAGGGTTGCCCGACGACCTGCTCGGCCAGCCATCCGAGGACGATGTAGCCCGAGTTGCTGTACGAGAAACGGGAGCCGGGCCGGAAGTCGAACGGCTCGCTCTCGAATACGGAGATGAGCCGGCGCGGGGGCATCTCGACGGCCAGCGTCTCCCACCACCGCTGCATCGTCGTGTAGTTCTTGATGCCCGAGGTGTGGGTGAGGAGGGACTCGACGGTGACCTCGGGGCCGTAGCCGGGATAGCCCGTCAGGTAGTCGGTGATCGGCTCGTCGAGCGCGAGCGCACCCTCGTCGACCAGCTCGAGAATCAGCGCGGCCGTGAACTGCTTCGTGATCGATCCGATGTTGAAGATCGTCTCCGGCGTGACCGGAATGCGGTTCTCCACGTCGGCGAACCCGTAGCCCGCTCGGTGCACGACGCGCGAGCCGCGCGCCACGCCCACCGCGACACCGGTGACGCCGTTCGACTCCATCTCGGCGCGCACCGCGCGGTCGATCGCATCGGACAACCCTTCGGGAACGTCCGGCCCGCACGAGCACAGAGGGATCAGACACGCCGCCGCGAGCAGACGGCGAACGCCGCGCGACGCGCGCGTCGTTACGGCGAGGCGTCCCACGGCCGGGAACGCCGAGGGGTTCGAGTCGGTTCGGGGAGCGCGGCTCGAAGCAGTCATTCGCGACAACCATAGTCCCGAGCGTCCGCGAGGTCGAGCATCGCGTTCATTCGGCACGATACGCCGGCGTCGTTCTTGCGTTTCACCGGGCAAGTGAGTGAGTGCGCGAGAAGTCGGATCGGAGGTGAGGGATTCGTGCGTCGGGTCATTCGCGGGATCGCGCTCCTGACACTGGCCCACGTGCCGGTCGTACTCGCGCAGGATGTCGCGCAGACCGTCCACCCCGCCCTCGGCGACTGGCTCGGCACGATCGACGCCGGTGTCGCCCAGCTCCGCATCGCTCTCACCATCGAGCGTGCCCAGAACGGCGAGCTCGAGGCCACGTTCAACAGCGTCGATCAAGGCGCGTCCGTCCAGGTCGATTCGATCGCCTTCGAGGGCGGCGTGCTCTCGTTCGCGGTCCCGAGCGTCCAGGGCACGTACGAAGGCAGGTTGCAGCCGGAAGGTCGGCGAATCGAAGGCACGTGGCGGCAGGTCGGGAGCACGTTCCCGTTGACCTTCGAGCGGCTCGACGAGCCGTTCGTGCTGCGGCGGCCGCAGAACCCGGAGCCGCCGTTCCCCTACGAGAGCCGCGACGTCGAGATCCGCAACGAGCGCTCGGAGATCTCGCTCGCGTGCACGCTCGTCGTGCCATCGGGTGGACAGCCGGGCGGCACGACCTACCCCGCCGTCCTGATGCTGACAGGATCCGGTGCGCAGGATCGCGATGAGACGCTCATGGGTCACCGGCCGTTCTGGGTGATCGCCGACCACCTGGCGAGACGCTCGATCGCGTCCCTGCGATGCGACGACCGCGGCGTCGGAGGATCGGAGGGCAACGTCTTCCTGTCGTCCCTCGACGAGCAGGCGGCCGACGCCGAAGCCGCGGTTCGGTTCCTGACCATGCAGCCCGAGATCGCCGAAGTCGGTCTGATCGGCCACAGCGAAGGCGCGCTGCTCGCGCCGATCGTCGCGAGCCGCGGAGCGGCCGTCGACTTCCTCGTGCTCTTGGCGGCACCGGCCGTTCCCATGGACGAGCTGATGATGCGGCAGGCACGCGACCTGATGGCCGTGCGGGGTGTGGATCCCTCCCTCATCGACCGCGCGCTGTCGGAAGAAGCCGAGGAGCTCGCGCTCGTCCAGAGCGAGTCGATCTCCCGCGACCAGCTGATCGACTCGCTGCAGGCACGTGCGGCCGATCGGCGCGAGGAGCTCACGGCGAGCGAGCTCGAGGCCTTGAGCCTCACCGAGCAGACGACGGAGCGCGCGATCCAGCAGGTCGCGACCCCTTGGTTCCGCTCGCTCCTACGGCAGGATCCCGCGGCCTTCCTCGGACGCCTCGACGTGCCGGTGCTCGCACTCTTCGGTGCCAAGGATCTCCAGGTCGCGGCGGACGTCAACGCGCCCGCCATGGAGCGCGCGCTCGACTCGGCGCCGACGAGCGACTACACGGTCCGAACGATCCCGGACCTGAACCATCTCTTCCAGCATGCCGAGACCGGCGCGACGGACGAGTACGGGCGCATCGAGGAGACGTTCGCGCCCGAGGCGCTCACGCGGATCGCGGACTGGATCACCGAACGGACGACGCCCTAGCGCTCGTCATGCCCGGTGCCGCGGCGGGGCCCAGCCAGTTGCGGCGGTGCGGCTTCCGTCCCAGAGTTCGTCGCGCCCCCCCAGCCCCCCGAGGTTCGATGTCTCGCCTGCTCGTGTCGTCCGCCGTCGCCATGATCGCGCTCGCCGCCTGCGGCGGAAGCAGCCCGATGAACCCCACGGACGATGATGACGACGGCAGCGGCGGCCCGAGTCAGGGTTCGATGACCGCGATGATCAGCGACACCGCGTTCGCGGCGGATACGTTGATCATCACGCTCAACTCGAGTCAGCCGGGGGCGCTGGTGATCGCCGGTACCGACTTCGTCGGCCTGACCGGCTCGAAGTCGATCCAGCTCAACCTGGCATACCTGGCGGGACCGGCGACGCTGCCTCTCGGCGTGAACATCCTGACGAACGCCGGGGGCGGAGCCACCCTGCAGATCGTCGCCGGGTCCAGCGCCACGAGCTACAACACGCCGATGAGCGGCGCGGCCGGGACGCTGACCGTCACTTCGCTCACGGCCACGCGGCTCGTGGCGACGTTCTCGTTCACGGCCGATCCCGTGGCGCTCGGGTTCACGCGGAACGTCACCTCGGGCGCGCTCGATATCGCCTTGCCCACGGGCTTCGCGCCGGCACCTGCGACGAACCGCGGCAGCCGGATCTCCGCGACCATCAACGGCCAGCCGTGGAACGGCGCCACCGTGCTCGGCACCGGCAACCTCGGTGCGGGAACGATCTCCTTGGGGGGCAGCAACACGGTCTACTCGGTCTTGATCCTCCCGTTTCCGTCGGCGTCGGTGGATTCATTGTCGATCGCCGCCGGCGAGGTCTCGGTTGCCGTTCAGCTGCTCAGCGCCTCGCAGTTCTGGGGCGGACCCGGGTCGACCGGCTCGGTCACGTTCACGAGCCTCGGCAACAACTACGCCACCGGGACGTTCGACGGCATCCTCACCGCGAGCGGCGGGGGCGCGACAGGGACGCTCACGATCTCGGGCGGAACATTCGAGACTCGGTTCGCGCCGTAGCCGGACGCGGTCGTCTCCGAGGCCCTCGGCACGCAGTCGCCGGAAGGTCCGCGAGCGACTGCGCCCTATCCGCTGGCTGCCGTTTCGCGAGACGCCGATCGTCACCACGGCCGCGCCTCGTCGCATGGGCGACGGAGTCCGAGACGCACCTCCGACTCGATTCGTTATCGTTGTGACGCGCCCGGTACCCGCCGGCCGCCCCCCGAATCCCCATGAGATCGAGCCATGAAGACCGCTCGGTGTGTGCTTCGTCTGCTGTCCTGCTTCCTGGTCGCTGCTTGCGGCGCCTCACCCGACCAGGACGGCGCCTCGTCCGAGCCCCAGGAGGCCGCGGTGGTCGCCCCCGCCGTGACGATCGTCAGCCCGGCGGACGGGTCGTTCCAGGAGGAGAGGACGGTCGAGGTCGTGTTGAGCGCCACGGTGCCCATCGTGCCGGCCGGCGACATGACACCCGGAACCGGCCATCACCATCTCTACCTCGACGCGGACCTCGGCGATCTGTCGCTGCCCGTGCCGAGCGTGCCCGGCAGCGTCGTTCACCTGGGAGACGGATCGCGGACGTACACGTTCGAGAGCGTGGGCTCGGGTCCCCACCGCATCATCGCGGTCGTCGCCGACGGTGCGCACGTCCCGCTCCAGCCGCTCGTGGTGGACACGGTCCAATTCGTGGTGGAGTAGCCGGCTTCGGTTCTCGTCGCTCATGACCATCCACGACTCCGGCCACCGTCCCGACGCATGAGCGCGCTGTCGCTCGAGCAGGAGATCGCGCGGCGCCGCACGTTCGCGATCATCAGTCACCCGGACGCGGGCAAGACGACGCTCACGGAGAAGCTGCTGCTCTACGGCGGCGCGATCCATCTCGCGGGCTCGGTGAAGGCTCGCCGGGCCTCGCGGCATGCCACGTCCGACTGGATGGAGATGGAGCAGGAGCGCGGCATCTCGATCACGGCGAGCGTGCTCCAGTTCGACTACGACGGCTGCCGCATCAACCTCATCGACACGCCGGGCCACCAGGACTTCTCGGAGGACACCTACCGCGCGCTGACGGCTGCCGACAGCGCGATCATGCTGCTCGACAATCGCAAAGGCGTCGAGACGCAGACGCGTAAGCTATTCGCCGTGTGCAAGCGGCGCCGGCTGCCGATCATCACCTTCGTGAACAAGTGCGATCGCCCGGGTGAAGATCCCTTCAAGCTGATCGACGACGTGCGCGCCGACCTCGGCCTCCACTGCTTCCCGGCGACGTGGCCGGTGCGGCGTGACGGTCGGCTCATCGGCGTCGTGGACCGCCACGACGGCACCGTGCACCTGTACGCTCACGTGGGAGACCACGGAGCCTCCCGCCCGGCGGTGGACGTGCACTGCCTGACCGATCCGGACATCGGTGACGTGCTGGGTGCCGACGTGCTCGGCCCCCTGCGCGAGGAGCTCGAGATCCTGGACGTCGCGGGGGAGCCGTTCGACCTCCGGAAGGTCGCAACGGGGGACGCGAGCCCCGTGTACTTCGGCAGCGCGCTCACGAACTACGGCGTCGACATCCTGCTCCGCAGGTTCCTGGAGCTCGCACCGCCGCCGGTGGCGCGGGAGAGCGACCGCGGCCTCGTGGATCCCGTACGCGACCCGTTCTCGGGGTTCGTCTTCAAGGTCCAGGCGAACATGGATCCGAGACACCGCGACCGGGTCGCTTTCCTGCGCGTATGCTCCGGCGCCTACGAGCCGGGCATGGAAGCGACCGTGTCGAGGACCGGCCGTAAGCTCAGGCTCGCGTCCCCACAGGAGCTGCTCGCGGGGGAGCGCACGCACGGCACGGAGGCCGTCGCGGGCGACGTGGTCGGCCTGCACGACCGGGGCGACCTGCGCGTGGGCGACACGCTGAGCGTCGAGCCGCTGGTCTTTCCCGGCGTGCCACGCTTCTCGCCGGAGCAGTTCGCCCTGGTCCGCATCGAGAACCCGCTTCGCCGGAAGCATCTCGACAAAGGTCTCCGTCACCTCGCGGAAGAAGGGACGATCCTCCTGCTCTTCTCCGAGTCGCTCAGCGGACCCATCCCGATCGTCGGCGCGGTGGGCCGTCTACAGTTCGACGTGCTCGTTCACCGTCTCGACAGCGAGTACGACGTGCAGGCGCGCCTGGAGCCTCTGTCGTTGACGTGCGCCCGCTGGGTCACGGGGCCCGAAGAGGCGATCCGTCGGCTGGCGGGCGCCTACGGTGCACGTCCGGTCGAGGATGCCGAGGGCCATGCGATGTTGCTCTTCGAGACGGAGTGGGCGCTCGAACGAGCCTCGGCGAAGGAGCCGTCGGTCACGTTCCTGGACGCGCAGCCGAGCGGAGTGGCTCGCTGACCGATCGGACGCCGGCCCCTCAACGCCCCGAGGCCTCGCGCTCCTGCTCGGCGAGCACGTCGAGGAAGAGCGTCTCGACGGCGTCGAGCTCGGCGCGGTAGCCCGCCGGATCGACGAACGGGTTCTGCGCCTGGCCCAGCCGCTGGTATTTGGCGTACATGCCGTACATCGCGGGATGCGACGCGAGCGGGATGTCCGGGGACAGCGAGCGTAGCACCTCGAACCCGCGCTTGTACTGCTCCGCGATCGTGGGGTTGGTCGGGTTGTTGACGAACTGGAAGCCGGGGTTGCTGCCCATGCTGCCGATGATCACGACGTCGTAGGACTCGCCTCCTTCCTGAACGGTCATCGTCCACGTCGTGCAGCCCGGCGTGTGCCCGGGCGTGAGCCGCGCCACGAGCGTGGAGCCTCCGAGCGAGACCTCGTCCCCGTCCTGGAGGATGCGGTCGATGGGGTGCGGCTTGTCCCCGGGCCGCATCGCCTCGAGCAAGGGAACGTCCTGAGCCATCGCCATCACGCGCGCGCCCGTCAGCTCTTTGACGAGGGCGTCGCCCTGCATGTGATCACCGTGGGCGTGGCTCCCGAGGATGATCTCGATGTCCTCGAAGTCGAACCCGAGGTCCTCGACGGATTTGCGCAGGTTGGGCACCGCATCCTCCCAATTCGTGTTGATGAGGATGTGCCCCTGGGGCGTGGCGACGAGGAACGACGCGAGGCTCTCGGATCCGACGTAGTAGAGGTTGCCCGCGATCTTGTGCGGCGGGAACTGCGCGCGCTGCTGCTCGGCGGTGCCGACGTTGCGGCGGAACATCGCCTCCTGGCGCTCCAGGATCGTCTGCCCGGCCGCGCTGGCGGCCGCGACCATGGCAACGAAACCCCCGAGCGCGATTCCTCGAGCGAGCATGCGGACCTCCGGCTGGTGGGTGAACGCCGGAAACTACGCTGCCCAGACGATATCCGCCGGGGCGGCGATCGGGTCGGACGACCCGACCGCCGCGCTCAGCCTCGCCTCACTCCTGCTGCTGCTGCTCTTGGCCCGCGAGCCGCTGCTCACGCTCGGCCACCAAGCGGTCGTAGTCCGCCTGCGACAGGTAGGTCACGTCCGTCCAGTCGTGCGCCATCTCGTCGACCGTGCGGTCGCCCCAGCCGACCCATTGGCGGAAGTCCGGGTTGCTCGGGTTCTCCTCGCGGTTGTCGTGCCAGGCCGTGATCACGACGTTCGTGCCCTTCGGCAGCAGAGGCGCGGCGTCTTCGTCCCATATGTAGTTGATCTGCCAGTTCCACTGGAAGTTGTCGACGAAGGCGAGCATCTCCCGCCGTCCGTCCGGATAGATCGCTTCCATGGACATGGCCTTGCCGCGCATGTGCATGTGCGGCTGGAAGTTCTCCAGCCGGGCCGGAGCCTGGAGCACGTGCGACTGCTGCGTGACGGCGATCTCGCCGGGCGGAATGTCCAGGCTGTTCGGCCCGCGTGCGTCGAACATCGTCAGGATCGTCCGGTGCTCGGGCGGCGTGTCGTGGAACCAGATGCCCATCTCGACCTGCGCGGCCGGCACCTCCTCGCCCGATGCGTGGAGATGGACCTCCCATCCGATGTTCGAGCCGGGCAGCATCAGCTTACCCGCATCCGGCCGGAACACCTGCCCGGCCTTGCCGACCGCCCACTCCATGAACAGTCCGGCGTTCGTCACCTCGCCCTTCGCCTCCTCGGGCAGGCCCGTGATCTCCTGCTCGTCCTGGAGGAGATAGGCGAGCGTGTGGTGCACCACCGTTCGGCTCGCCGCGTCGACCGGTCGGATCTCGATCGCCTTCACCCACTTCGGCTCGGTCAGACCCGTGGGCGTCACGGGACGGAACCATTTGTCCTGTGTCACGGCCGGCAGGTCGTACGGTTCCGACTTGATCGTCATGTCCGGCGGTCCGAGCTCGTCGGCCAGTCGCCAGACGAGCGCTTCGGGAAACTCCCGCGGCGCCGGCGCCTTGCTCATGTCGCCCTCCGGCGCGCCGTCGTTCACCCACTGGACGATCGTCTGACGTTGCTCGTCGGTGAGACCCCGGTCGTTCTCGAAATCCTGGATGCCGACGTGCGGGTTGATGTGCCAAGGCGGCATGATCCGGTTCTCGACGCGCTGGCGGATCCGGGACGAGAACCTCCTGGCGTCCTCGTACGTCATCAGCGACATCGGCGCGATGGAGTTCGGTCGGTGACACTCCTGACAGCTCTCCTGGAAGATCGGCAGGACGTCCTCCGCCCACGTGGGATGCGCCGCGGGCTCCGTGGCCGCGGCCGTCGTCACCTGCGAGAGCGCCGGCTGCGCCCCGATCGACGCCACGAACGCCAGTGTGAGACCCGTGAGCCACGCCGCGACGGTGCGCGTGTCGTGGATGTTCGTGTTCATTGCGACCTCCTCGTTCCGTCCTCGACGGTGACTTTCACGTATCCGTTCGTCCAACAGCATTGCGCGTGGCCGCCGCTCTCGACGCCCGAGGCATCGTTGGCGGTGACGCGCAGCACGTAATCACCCGGCGCCGAGAACTCCGCCGTGGTCACTGCGCTGCCGCCCTCCACCGCGATCGGGGACTCGTTCGGCGCGAACGTCACCGTGCCCGGCCCACTCTGCTCGAACCAATGGACCGTGAAGGGACGCGTGCTCGAGCTCGCTTGCCCGAGCGCGCCGGCCACGCCGTCGTCGCTTCCCCACACCGTGATCTCGAGCGGCTCACCAACACGCGCCCGGAGCGGCTCCGCTTCGACGCCGAACGGTCCTTCGCCGGTCGGCCCGTTCTCGCTGAAGCGAATCCTCGGCGGATGGTTGCCCATCGCGTCGCCGCTGATGGCGTCCACCTTCCACAGCGGATCGAGCCCGCCCGGAATCGAGAAGGTCCTGCCGCCGTTCTTGAGCGTCCACACGACCTCACCGTCGAAGCTCTGCGGAACGCGAACGGCGAACACGCCCCAGTGCCGGCCCGGCTCGAAGCGCGTGGGCTGGTTGGTCGGCGCGTCCGGAGCTCCGGTGACCTGATTGTCAGGCCCGACCGGGATGCTGACGGCCGCCTCGGCGTTGCGGCTGTAGTAGCCGAAGACGATGTAGTACGAGCCGTCCTCGGCGTTCTCGTACCATCCCTCGTAGGCCGGCGTCACGGTCTGTCCCGACGCCACCGGGATGTCCTTCGCCAGCGGAAGCTCCTCGAGCGGCAGCGGCACCCCCTGCGCGCCGAGCGAGACCGCGGCGGCCGCGAGCATGAAAACGCTCAGAGAGGCCGCGCGCGTCGACATCGAACTCATGTGTTCCCCCTTTCGTGTGGCCCACCGCACAGGCCACGCCAAGCCGTTCCCGGTGGGGAACACCCGGGATGGCGCCATGCAGGTTACGCCGGAGGCGTATCACTACGTCTTTGCGCTTCAGTCTTGCAGGATATGGGACGCAATGTTCGTTCCGAAGGGTTGCCTGGACCTCGTGCGAAAGCCCGTCGCGACTGCCCTGCGCGACTAGGCTGCGCCCCGTGATCGTCGCGACCGCGCGACATTCCCCGACGCCTCCGCGGCACGAACATCGCGTCCGCGCTTCGCATGCCACACCGCGAGCCATGGGGTCTGACCGGCAACGGCGCGGCCGTGGAGCTGATCACGCTCACGAACCCGGCGGGAACCGCCGCCGCCATCACCACCTTCGGCGCCACCTTGGTCCGCCTGAGCCACCGGCCGCGCCCCGCTTCGCCGCCGGTCGACCTCGTGCTCGGCTTCGACGAGCTCGCCGGCTACCTCTCTCCTCAGCCGTACCTCGGCGCGACCATCGGGCGATACGCGAACCGGATCGCGAACGGGAGGTTCGTCCTCGACGGCGTGGCTTACGACCTCACCCGCAACGAGGGCCGTCATTCGCTGCATGGCGGTGCGGTCGGGCTGGACCGCGCCGTGTGGAGCGTCGTCGAGGCGCGCGAGGACGCGGTAACGCTCTGCTACGTCAGCCCCCACGGCGATCAGGGCTTCCCCGGCACGCTCGCATGCACCGTACGCTACGAGCTGACCGGGGACGACGTCCTGCGGATGGCCTACGAAGCCACGTCGGACCGCGCGACCGTCGTCAGCCTCACCAACCACGCGTACTTCGACCTCGGGGGCGCGGCGAGCCACACGATCCTCGACCACCGCTTGGCGATCGATGCCGATGCGTTCCTGCCGATCACGCCCGACTTGATCCCGACCGGTGAGATCCGCTCGGTCGACGGCACACCCTTCGACTTCCGCCATCCGGCCGTGATCGGTGACCGCCTCACGGGGGCGCATGCCGACGAGCAGATCCGGAACGCGCGCGGCTTCGATCACTGCTGCGTGCTGAACGGCCGCGAAGGGACGCTCCGTCGCGCCGCCGTGCTCACCCATCCCGGCACGGGCCGTCGCGTCGAGGTGCACACGACGAGCCCGGGGCTGCAGCTCTATACCGGTAACAGGCTCGACGGCACCGTGCGGGGACGGGGCGGCATCGCCTACCGCCGGCACCACGCGCTGTGCCTCGAAGCGCAGCGCTTTCCCGACGCTCCGAACCAGCCCGGCTTTCCCTCGGCCGCCCTCGAGCCGGGCGACCGGTTCACGGCGGTGACCGAGTACCGGCTGTTCGGCGACCCGCCCTGACGCTCGGCGTCAGCGCCCTGTCCGCGGCCCGAACGTCGGCAGCGGCTGTCCCGCCTCGAGCGCACCCAGATCGGGCGCCGATCCCGTGAACCCGTCGTTCACGTTCGGGATCGCCAGGCCGCGATCGACCGCCGCGGAGCCCGGGCGCAAGCGGAAGTCGTAATCGCCGAACTCGTAGAGCCGCTGCACGCGGCTCGGGTCCCGGTCGAGCCTGGGCACGTTCACGAAGACGTCGTAGTCCACGAGCACGCTGTGGCGGTCCTGTCCGGTCGCGTTCTGGTATTCCTGGAGCGTGGCATATCCGCGCCTGACGAGCGTGTACCCGCCCTCGACCGTCGCCGTCGGGGTTCCTTGCAGCGCGACCGTTCCGGGCCGGATGTCCGGCGAGGCCGGCGAGTTCCACTGGAATGCGGGGGTCTCACCCGGGTTCGGCCGGAAGCCGTTGTAGTCCGACGAGCTGTAGTTCGTGCTCGTGTTCATCGTGAACACGGCGGCCGTCGTGCTCTGTCCGAGCATGAGGTTGTTCCGCCAGTGCGAGTTGGACACCGATCCGGGTGTCGTCTCGCTCGTGACCGTGTTGTGGTAGTAGATGACGCCCGGCGAGTTCGCGGACGCGCGCGTGGAGCCGCCCGGGGCGTGGTAGACGATGTTGCGGATGAAGTAGATCGGCCCGCCGACCGAGGGCTGCGTCGACATCGGATGCGAGGCGGAGTTGATCAGCACGTTCCGCATCACGCGGATGTTGTGCATGCTGCCGTCCATCTCGATCGAGTTGTCGTGCGCGTTGGTGATGTAGTTGTTGTAGATGTCGATCGAGACCGGACGCCGGTCCCAGTACTCCCGCGTCGGATAGGCCGGCCCGTCGTGCGCGTGCGAGCCGTCGGGCATCCCATAGAAGTCCGTGTCGATGCCGTCGTGGAAGTCCGCCACGTAGTTGTACGCGATCACGTGGCCCGGACCGTAGACGCGAACCGCGTTGTACGACTCCATGACCGGCGGGAACTCCTGGCCGTCCACGCCGTCGAACTGCTGCCAGAAGGCGCCGTTCCAGCCGATCAGGTGGTCCGGGTCGTTCCGTCCGAGGAAGACGTTGTCCGCGATGTAGAAGTCGCTCGAGCCCGCGTAGTTGGTGAACACGCCCATGCCCACCTGCTCGAACCGGCAGTTCTTCACGGTCAGTCCCTTCGAGCCGACGATGAGCTGCGTGCCGGCCCAGATCGCGATGTCGGTGTTCCGGAACGTGATCCCCTCGAAGTAGTTGTAGTCGGCCGCCTTCACGTTGAAGAGGTTGAAGTTGTTCCGTCCGTCGATGATCACCTCGCCGTCACCGGCCGCCTTGATGACGATCGGCCGCTCCGGAGTACCGTCGGCCAGCAGGTAGTACGTGCCCTCGAAGGTCGTGGTCGCGTTGATCGTCGTCTGGTTGGCGTAGTACTCGTACTGGTAGGCGTACGTCCCGGCGTGCATCAGGAAGATGTCCCCCGGCTTCGCGCGCGGACGCCCGCCCGGCGCCGTGTCCCCCGCCCCGCAGCGGTAGTTGTACGCGCACATGAGCCCCGTGAACGCAGGCTCCTCGCGCGGTCCCTCGTAGCCGACCGGGTACACGTGGTAGACATTGCCGCCTTCGGCGGGCATCGGCTCTGGACGCGTGCTGACCGTCAGGGTCCGCGTGGATGCCCGGAAGCCCGTGACGCCGTCGGGGTCACTCATCGCCAGCCGCACCTCGTACGCCGTGCCCGGCTCGAGATCGAGAATGCTGCCGGCGAACATGTTGGGGAGCTCGAGCGCGAACGCGTCGGCCTGCTCGACGCGCTCGTGATGCAGGCGCAGGAGGGGCATCCCTTCCCGCCACGCCTGATCTCCGGCCTTCCTGTACGACACCGCCACCGATGCGTTGCGGTTCGCGTCGCCTTCGATCAGCCACTCGAAGCCCAAGTTGATGAGCGTGGGTGGATCGATGATCAGGTCGCCGGGGGTCACCGCCAACGCTTCGGCGGGCTCGGTCTCCTGCGCACCGGCCGCGGCGGCGAAAGCGAGCATCAGTGCGGCGGACGCGAAGCTCGTTCGGATCATGATGGTGCCTTCGGAAGATCGTCTGGGCGAGAGCGGCGCGGCCATATTGCGACCCGGCGGCGAGCGCGTGCAAGCGCCGCTCGGACGGGCCGCTCGGACGGAGGGAAGCCCTACGCGCGCCGCAGAATCCTCCCGACGGCGGCTTCGCGGCTCGTCGTCGACTTTTCGAGGTCACAACTCGTGCCCTTCGCCTGGAGGATCAGCATGAAGCCGAACATGGGCGCGGCCGATCGTGTCGCGCGCATCCTCGTCGCGGTCGTCATCGCGATTCTGTACTTCACGGGACGAATCGAGGGCACGCTGGCCGCGGTGCTGGGCGTGGTCGCCCTGGTGTTTCTCCTCACCAGCCTCGTGGGGAGATGCCCGGCCTATCTGCCGTTCGGGTTCTCGACCTGCGCGAGGCCTCCCGCATCGCGATAGCCCGGCGGGCACCCCTCGTCCAACGGTCGCGGCGGAGTGCGCCGGAAGCTGCCGAAGCGGCAAACCGGCGGCCATTCTGACAGTCTGCCCGACGCCCTAAACCGTTGCTGTCGCTCGACTTGGCAGTTTTCGGCGCTCGGCCGGGTGGCACGTGGGTTGCTGTCCGCACGCTCCGCGAGTGGGTGATCCCCACATCATCTCAACCAAAGGAGGCAGACAATGGCGATCATGAGGCATCCCACCCGGACCCTGACCTACTCTCCTTGGAGAGATCTCGACGAGGTCACCAACCGGCTGGCGCGCATCTTCGACGACACGGGCGTTCGTGGGCAGAACGGGACCCTGTGGGCTCCCCAGGTCAACGTCGCCGAGACCGCGGACGAGCTGGTCTTCACGGCGGAGCTTCCGGGATTGAGCCGGGAGCAGGTGACGATCGAGCTCGAGCAGAACGTTCTCACGATCTCGGGCGAGAAGATGGAAGAGCGGACCGAGGGTGAGGAGCAGAAGTACCATCTGTGGGAGCGCGCCTACGGATCGTTCCGGCGCTCGTTCACGCTGCCGCGACCGGTGAACGCGGACGACGCCGAGGCCAGGTTCGAGAACGGTGTTCTCGAGATCCGGCTTCCGAAGGCGCCCGAGGCCAAGGGTCGCAAGATCGAGATCTCGAAGCGCTGAGATCCTCCAGACGGCCCGAGTGGATCGAACGCGGGTCCGGGCCAGCGACTCCCGGACCCGCGTTCGTCTCAGGCACTCACTGACCCGGAGGCCCTCCGCGACCGCCGGCGCCCCCGCCTCGCGCGGCCGCGGCGTTCTCGGTGGAAGGCGGCACGATGTTCTTGGCACGCAGGTACACGTACGCGGTGCCGGCCATCTCGTTGTCGTGCGTGACGTTGTTGGCGAGCAGCGCCGCGCGCGCCGTCGGACCACCACGGCCCCCCGTGATCAACTCGGACGAGTTGGCGTCGGTGAGCGACCCGTAGGCCGTGTCGCACAGCGCGAACGACTGGGCCAGCGCGGCGACGATCTGCGCCTTGGTCGTGAGCTCGGTCTCGAGCTGGCGGCCCTGCATCGGGTTGGCCACGCCATTCACGGTCGAGCACGTGCCGAACTGCGACTGCGCAATGTGCGAGAACAGCGCACCGTAGACGCGCATCTCGGGCATGGAGCTCGGCTTGAAGCCGTAGTCGGCCTCGGGCATCCTCTCGGCCGCCTGCGTCAGGTTCGTCTTGATCGTGGCGTATGCCCGCTGAATGGCGACGGCGATCGTCGTCGGCTGCGGAGCGGGCGGTGTCTGCGCCGAGACGGCGGTCGCCGTCAGGGCGAGCGCCGCGCTGATGGATAGGAATCGCACCATGAATCCTCCTTCGAACGGGTGAGAACGGGTGGCTGCTAGCGGCGCGGCATCGTCCGCTTGCCGTCGACGATCGGCGGCAGCCCCGCCAGCTCGTCGTAGACCTCGGTGATGAAGCGGTTCTTGCTCTGCTCGGTATCCCCCAGCGTGGTGGCGTCGTAGGGCGCCGTCAGGTTCGCGGCGAGCACCTCCTCCAACGTCGCACCCCGGTCACGAAGGGTCGCGACTCTGCCCATGATGTCCACGATCATCGCCCGGTACGCGAGGAGATCGGTCTTCTTCACCAGCGTGCCGTGACCCGGCAGCAGCGTCGTCCGCTCGTCGGCCAGCTCTTGGATCAGATCGACCGCGTCCAACATCCCGCGGATCGAGCCGCCATTCGCCTGATCGGCGAACGGATAGCCGAAGTTGCGATAGAAGTCTTCTATATAGATGACGTTCGCATGCCGGAACCGGACGATCGTGTCACCCCCGGTGTGCGAGGGCATCATCGGAATGAAGTCGATCGTGTCGCCGTTCATGTAGAACGTGACGGCGGGCTGACCCCGCGTCGCCGGATCGTAGGCGTAGGTCGCCGCCGGCACGGCCGCCGGATCGGGCGCACGACCGGAGGGTGGCCGGAGCATCTCGTTGCGCAGGTTCTCCTGCGCGTAGATCACCGCGCCCTGGCCGGCGAAGAAGGCGTTCGCGCCCGTGTGGTCGCTGTGGACGTGCGTGTTGACGAGGATCCTGATCGGCCCGTCGGTGAACGTGCGGATCGCCGCGAGCGTCTTCTCCGCCACCTGACGGTTCTGCGTATCCACCATCAGGATGCCGTCGGGCCCGAAGAGCACCATGGCCCTGCCGCCGGACGCGTCGGGGTGCGCCGGATCCAGACCCGCCGATCCGTGCAGGACGAACAGGTTGGGTGACATCTTCTCGATCACCCGGATCTCGATCTGGTCCCACGGCGTCTGGTAGCCCGGGGGGAACGTCCTCGAGTCCTCTCCCGGCGGGATCAGCGTGATCGGATATCCCGGCTCCTGCGCTCCGGCCAGCGAAGGCACGGTCAGCACGACGGCACACGCGATCGATGCAAGAACCTTCATCGCCCCCCTCCGGTTCGCGGCTGCGGGCAAGTTCCCACCCGGTGGATCGGGCGGCAAGCAGGGACGGCGTCTGGGTAGACCCGAGCCGGTACGATGCGGCCGACCGTCCGAGCTTGCTCCGCCCGGCGACCCCCCCGCATCATGAGCACGCGTTCTCCCCCCATCCCAGGACCGTCCGTGGACCGCTTCGCCGCGCTCGCCCGCCTGCTCTCGCTCTGCCTGCTCCTGCTCGCGGTCGCGTCCGCGTGCTCGAGCAACTGTGAAGACAACCCCGAAGAGGGGGAGTACTGCGAGGCCCAGGTCACCGGGCTCTAGCGAGCGACCGACGGGCAGGCACTCCCGACAGCGGCGAGTGCCTGCCCGTCCTGCTGCGCTACTCGAACCGCGCCCCGACGATCTTCCTGATCGTTCCGTCCGACTGCGTCATCACGTAGACCTCGCCCGCGGCATCCACGCCCCAGCGCAGGTCGGCACGACCCTCGCGATCGCTGAGCGTCGCACGTGTTCCGTCGAGGTAGAGTCGGGCCTCGTGGACGCGCGCCTGCTCGCCCTGCCGGATCTCGTCGACCCGGAGGTAGAAGACACGACCGTCGCGCACGTCGCCGAAGAGGAGAAGGCCGCGTAGCGCGGGCAGCATCGAGCCCGTGTAGGCCGGTCCCGTCGCGATCGAGCTGCCCTCGCTGTGGTCGTACTGCGCGACGGGGTACGTGTACTTTCCCGACGGCTCGTCGCGGTCGAGCGCGTATACGGTGCGGTACGATCCTCCCTCGCCCGACCTGAGCTGGAACGTGCCCTCGCGCTCGGGGAACCCGTAGTCGTGGCCGGGCTCGACGAGATTGATCTCCTCGACGTTGCTCTCGCCGATGTCGCTCATGTACATGAAGCGCTCGGTCCAACCGAGGCGGTGCGGGTTCCGAAATCCGAGCGCGTAGATCTCGCGGAGCACGCCGGGATCTGCCGAGCTCGCCCAGGGATTGTCGAGCGGGATGCCGTAGCGTCCGTTCGCGGCGTTCGTGCCGAGCGGATCGATGCGCAGGATCGTTCCCAGCGGGCTGTCCAGTCGATGCAGGCTCGCCCGTACCCTGTCGAGGCTCGCGTCGCCCTCGCCCACCGGCACATAGAGCATCCCGTAGTCCAAGTGGCCGGGCTGGACTGTCGGGTTGAACGCCACCTCCTGGATCGCGCGCACCGTACCCGCGGTCCGTATGCGCAGCACCTCGCGGCTCGTACCCGTGAAGACCGGCGCCGCCGGGTCGGACGCGGTCCACTCGGTGAGAACCGCGTGGTAGCCGAGATCCGCCGGCAGATCGGGCGGCAGGAAGTCGGGAGACCCTTCCGCTTCGCGGCCCTCGGCATGTGCCGTGTAGAGCTTCCCGTTCCTCGCGAAATCGGGGTGGAACGCGAAGGCGTGGAGCCCGGTGCCGAAGCCCGGTGCGTCCACGAAGTCCGGCCGGAGCGCGCGCAGGTCCAGGTAGACGGACGACGTCCCGCGCTCGATCGCGTAGACGACTCCGCGCAGGTCGCTCACGAACAGGCGGCCGTCCGGCAACGCCCGCATCATGTTCAGGCGAGCGAGCGGAGGCGCGTCGGCGCTCGCGATCCTCACGAAGGGCTCCGTCTCGAGCACGAGCCCCTCGAACGCGACGGGCTCCGGCACGGGATCGCCGACCTGCGCCGCGGCGCGCGCGTCCCCGAGCGGAAGGAGCGAGCAGACCCCGAGGCAGGTGAGCACGCGCACCATCCTCCGCTTCCTCCGCTTCGGGGCGAGTCGGCCGCTTCGTACGAGTCGCAGGAGCATGAGGCCTTTCTGTCGGTCGGGGCGAGCGGGGATGGCCGGCGAGAGCACGGGCGCGGGCGCTCAGGACGTTAGTCCCACGGTCGGGCCGCAGCCAGCTTCGGGCGGGCAGTCTAGCCCCTCTCGGCGGCGGCCGGACCCTCTCGGCCTCAGTGGAGTATCATGGAGTCTCGCCCACTGCGGATCTGAAGGCCTCGCGTGCTCTGGCTCCGTACCCGACTGGGAGTTACGAGCATGGCTCGAGTGAAGATCTTCCGCCCCGACGGCACCCCTTCGCCCTTCTTCTGGAACGACGAGAAGGAACGCGCGAACCCCTTGAAGACCGTCTACAAGACGACGTCCGACGGTATCAAGCGGCTCAGGGGCGTCCGTTACGACGTGGCGAACAACACCTTCCCCCGCGAAGAGAAGTAGCGCCTCACCCCTCCACCGATCCGCGGCGGTACGTTCGCACCTCGTGCTGATCGGTGTGCAGGAGCAGGCGCGCATCTTCGTGGCCATGCGTGCGGAACAAGTCGAGCATCATGGGCTCCTCGCCCGGCCACGGAAACGCGTACACGATGTCGAAGTCGGAGAGCGGGCGCCCTAGCTCCAAGTAGCCCGAGGGCCCGTGGCCGATGGTTCCCATGCGGCCATCCGCATTCTTCGGCTTCCACTCCCATCCCATGGGGATGAAGCTTCCCGCCGCGAATCGCGCGCGTGAGCCGGAGCGCGCGGCGAGGTCGCGCGCCACCTGCACGAGCGAAGCGTCCAGCTCGATCCCGCACGCATCGAATCCCATGAGATCGGCGACGATGGTGATCACGCCGATCGCGGAGCCCCACTCCAGGAAGCGGCGTCCCGGCTCGCGGTGCGACTCGAGCGCGGCTTGCACGGCGTCGTAGTCGGCGGCCACGAAGGGGTGCCAGCGCTCCAGTCGCACTTCCGTGTCGAAGCGGTGCCAGAACGCGCGGCCCTCCTCGCACACGGCCGCGATGCGCGCGCGGGTCTCGGCGTCGAGATCCTGCGCCGCGCGGCTTACCGGCGACGCGCCTACGATCGAACGGCTCGGACCGTCCAAGCCACGGGGCCCGGGGCCCCACCGAAGCGCGCCCTCGCCGACGGAGTGATCTCGTAGCGAAGGATCGAGGGGTCACCGCCGAAGCGGGCCATGGACCGCAGGATCGCCGCGGTCGCGACGTCGCTGCCCGTTCTCGCGCGAATGTCGCCGAGGAGCGAGGGATCGTCCGCAGTGAATCGAGACGGCGCGATGGAGAAAGACATGGACTCTGACACGATTGGACTCCCGCGAAGGCTGCGCCGGACCCGAGTGGGGCGCACGGCCTTCAGGTAAGGTAACGGGACCTCGGGGGCGACGCGCCTAGCCGCGCCGCCTGCCGAACCGTCTGCGCCTCGGCCCCCCGCGCTCGTTCGTCCCCTCACTCGCGGCGGCCGGCGTGCGCGCGGACGACTTGGCCCGATGCGACGCCCTCTGCGCGCGAATGGCGGCGATCCTCGTCTCGAGTGGAATCTCGAGCGGGGCATCGTCGAGCGCGGTCTCGTAGGCGAAGCCCTCGAGGCGGGCGCGGGGCAGCTTCGACCCGATCGCCCGCTCGATGCGCGCGACGTCCGCGCTCTCCTCCGGGGCCGCCAGCGTGTACGCTTCCCCGGTCGCGCCGGCTCGCGCCGTGCGGCCCACGCGGTGCACGTAGTCCTCCGGCACGACCGGCACGTCGAAGTTCACGACGTGACCGAGCGCTTCGACGTCGATCCCGCGCGCGGCGATGTCGGTCGCGACCAGCACGCGAACGCCTCCGGCCTTGAACTCGGCCAGGGCCCGGTTGCGCTGCGCCTGCGATCGATTGCCGTGGATGCGGTCGGCGGAGATGCCCTCGCGCGTCAGGTGCTTGGTCAGCCGATCCGCACGATGCTTGGTGCGTGTGAAGACGAGGGCCTCGTCGATCTGGCCGGCCTGCAGCATGTGCACGAGCAGCTGCGCCTTGAGCGCCGCGCGTACCGGATAGACGGCGTGCGTAACGCCCGCCGAGGGGGTCGCCGCGCCGCGCTGGAGCGCGATGTTGACCGGGCTCCTCAGGATCTCACGGGTGAGCGCCGCGATCGGAGCCGGCATGGTCGCGCTGAAGAACAGGATCTGCTTCGGTCGAGGAATGTGCGCGAGCACGCGGCGGATGTCCGGCAGGAAGCCCATGTCGAGCATCCGGTCGGCCTCGTCGAGGACGAGCCACTCGAGTCCCTTGAGCGCAGCATAGTCGTGACGGAAGTGGTCGAGCAGGCGACCCGGCGTCGCGACGACGAGCTCGGTGCCCGTGCGGAACGCCTTTTCCTGCGGCCCCATCCCCACACCGCCGTGGACGGCCGCGGCGCGGAGGCCGGTGAAGCGGGCGAGGTCGCCGAAGTCGCCGACGATCTGCTGCGCGAGCTCGCGCGTCGGAGCGATGATCAGGGCACGCGTCGTCCTCTTGGGACGGTCGAGCAGCTGGTGGAGGATCGGGAGGAGGAACGCGGCGGTCTTGCCGCTTCCGGTCGCCGCGCACGCCAGGACG
Organism: Gemmatimonadales bacterium; assembly: GCA_050181335.1. Classification (GTDB taxonomy): domain Bacteria; phylum Gemmatimonadota; class Gemmatimonadetes; order Longimicrobiales; family Gaopeijiaceae; genus UBA2982. The sequence goes on from JBFXDG010000008.1 coordinate 127,899, forward strand.
TCGCGTCCTGCGAGCGCGGGCGGAATGGCTTCGGTTTGAATCGGGGTCGGGCGTGCGTAGCCCAGGCCCTCGACGCCTCGTAGGAGGGTCGGGTGCAGCTCTAGAGCATGAAAAGACAAAGGACTTCCAGTTGGGAGGCGCCTCGGCCGGCCGGTCGGTCCGGCACGAAAGAAGGGCGCAGAGTCTGAGCAGGGGAGCCGAGGAATCGAGGCTCACACCGAGGCTCATACGAGACTCGAGGTAGGATCCTGCGCGAGGAACCTAGCGCAACCGGGACCCCATGCCTATGGGCGGCCTGTAGGCTGCAGCCGAACGTCGGGGGGCTGGCTCCCCCGCGCCCGCTCAGAGCGCGCCGCTGGCGGCCGTGGCGAACCCGAGGAACGTGAGGAAGCCGACCACGTCGGTGACGGTGGTGAGCACGATGGACGAGGCGGCCGCCGGATCCTGCTTGAGCAGGATCAGCACCATGGGCACCGAGGCGCCCGCGAGGCTCGCGATCACCATCGAGCAGATCATCGCCGACCCGATGACGATGCCCAGTCCCGCCGAGCCGCTCCACAGGTAGACGCCCAGCGCCGTGACCGAAGCGACGGCCGTTCCGTTGACGGCCCCCACCGCGAGCTCCTTGGTCGCCACACGAAACCAGTGCCGCACGCGGATCTCGCGCAGGGCGAGGCCGCGCATGGTGACGGCGAGGGCCTGGGCGCCCGTGTTGCCGGACTGCCCGGCGACGACGGGGAGCAGGATGGCGAGCGCCGTGAAGCGCGCGATGGTGTCCTCGAACAGCCCGACCACGGCCGAAGCGAGGAACGCGGTGGCGAGGTTGATCTGCAGCCAGGGCAGCCGCTTGCGGACCGCGAACCACGCGCTGGAGAACGCACGCTCCTCCTTGCTCACGCCGACCATCGTCTGCAGGTCGGCGGTGGCATCGCGCTGCGTGGCGCTCAGCAGATCCGCGTAGCGGATGACGCCGAGGAGACGCTCGCCGATGTCGACCACGGGCAGGCTCGCCAGACGCGCCTCGTCGGCCACCGAGACCACCTCGTCGAGGGGCGAGAGCGCCTGGACCCTCGCCGGGCTCGGGCGCGCCAGCTCCCCGAGCGTCACCTCGGGCTCCGCGAGCGCCAGCTCCGGCACGGCGACGGCGCCCGTGAGCCGACCGGCCGAGTCGATCACGAACACGTCGTGGATCTTGCCCTTCCGCGCGCGAACCTCGGACAGAGCCTCGCGGGCGGTCGCGTCCGATCGGAACGCCGAGACACGCGGGTCCATGATGCCGCCCGCCACGCCGGGCGAATACGAGATGAGCTCACCGAGCTCGCGAGCGAGGGTCGGCGCGAGCCGGCTCAGGCGCGCGCGCTGCGCCTCCGCTTCGAGGCGCGCGAGCAGCCCGGCGGCCCGCGCGGGCTCCAGCGCGCCGAGGATCGCCGATGCGTGCTCGTCGCGGAGCGTTTCGATCGCGTCCGCCGCGCGGTGGGGGGATAGCCGCCCCAGGACGTCCGCCGCCGAGGAGGGATCGATCTCCTCCAGGAAATCGGTCACGTCGTCGGTGCCCAGGCGCTCGAGCAGCGCGGCGCCCTCGCCCGGATAGCGGCGGACCGCCGTCGCCGCGAGCTGTCTGGTCAAACGGTCACTCGACATCGGCGCCCTCCACGGTGACGGGTCGTACCGGAGCGAAGCTCGCGAGGATGCCGGACAGCCCGGCCCAATAGACCTCCGAGAGCCCCACCAGCGTCGCCACCAGCGCGCGCGGGGCCGGAGCGCCCAGCCGCCGGATCGAGCGATGACGGATGGCCCCGACCAGGCGCCCCGCACCGTCCACCACCGGGAGCGCGTCGTGGTCGCTCCACGCCGGATGCGCGGCGACGGCGGCGAGATCCGTGTGCGCGTCCAGCCGCACGAGCCCGCGGTGCATCACGGAGCCGAGCGTGTCGGAGGGCTGGGCGATCATGAGGTCCGGCAGCGTGAGCGCGCCCACGAGCTCGCGGTCACGGCTCACCACGTACAAGTAGTGCAGGACGTGACTGCGCGAGCGACGCAGCTGCAGGAGCGCCTCGGCGACCGTCACGTCCTCCGGCAGCGCGGGCACGAGAGGATCGGCGAGCGCGCCGGCGCTGTGCTCCTCGTACGACAGCTTGCCGCCGAGCCGGCCGCGTGTCTCCTCGTCCAGCAGCTCCAGGATCGATCGCCGTTTCGCCTCGTCGAGGCGACGCAGCACGTCCCCACCCCGGTCGGGAGGCAGCCAGTCGACGATCGCCGCCAGGGCGTCGTCCCCGAGCACGGCCGCGCAGGCGGCCGCGTACGAGGGTCCCATCGCGCGCCACACCTCCGCCGCCACGGCAGGCGCGAGCGCGGCCAGCAGGGAGGCGGCTTCCGTCGGGTCGGCTCGCTCGAGCTCGCGTGCCGCCTCCTCGGGATGGTTCGCGAGGAAGGCACGCGCGACCTCTTCGTGGGCGTCCACGTCAGGTCACCGTGACCAACACCGACGCCTCTTCGCTGAACTGCTTCGTCGGTATCATGACGCGCCCCTCGGGCGCCGCGACGAAGACGGCGGTCGGCGTGGTCTGGATGATCTTCCCCTGGACGCCCGACACGCGCACGACCTGACCCACCTGGTACGCCTGCGCCACGTAATGCGACGCGATGATGTTGCTCACGGCGGTGCGCGCCCCGAGCCCGAACGCGAGACCGGCCCCGGCGAGCGTCGCGCCGACGACGACGGCCACGACGACGATGAGGATGTCCGCCTGGATGCCCACCTGCTCGACGGCGACCACCGTCGCCACCAGGATGACCGTACCGCGGACGGTCGCGCCGATCGCCCCGCCGAAGCTCATGCCGGTCCGCGCCGCGGCCCGCGCCACCGCGTTCCCCATCACCTTGGCGCCGATGATCCCGGCGAAGATCACGAGCAGGGCGGCGAGCACGTTCGGCAGGTAATACGCCACGCGACTGAGCGAGCTCGTCACGACCGGCAGCCCCATCGTCTCCAGCGCGGCCGCCAGGAAGAACACGAACACGACCCAGAACACGAAGCCTCCGATCACGCCGGGCGCGTGCGACGCGGCTCCGCTGTCCGAGATCGCGCTCTGGAGGGAGGGGTGGCGCGAGAGCCGGGCGAACAGGGTGCCCATCGTGCGGCGCGAGGCCCACGCGAGCACCCGACCCAGGAGCCAACCCGCCAACACCAGCAACGCCGCTCCGAGCAGTGCCGGTACGAAGGCGGCGAGGTTCTGGGACACCTCGCTGAACGCCGTGAACCAATCCTGCCGTGTCATCTGGACCTCCGGGGATCGCGCGGTGGGCCTGCCGTCCGTTTGTCATACGCGCATCGTTGCGAGCGGTGCCCACCCTTCGTCGCTTCCCCGACCTCGACACGGAAAAGGCCGGAAGCCCTCGCGCCTCGAGGACTCCCGGCCCCTGGCTCGCGAAAGACGCGAGCCGCAACCCGGCTAGTTGATCGCGGGGCTCGTCCAACCCGCCGTCAGGATGCCCGGCGACGGACGGAAGCTGAGGTAGTCGACGTGGTCCGGGATGTCCGTCCAGCCGTGCGGCACACCCGCGGGGATGATGATGATGTCGCCCTCGTTCACGACGCGCTTCGTGATGTCGCCGTACGTCATCCCGCTGCACGTCGGACCGTTGAGGTCGGGCGAGAGGCCGCGCCGGCCGTTCACCACGTAGCCGCCGGTCATCAGCACGCCGCTGCCGGAGGTGATCAGGTATCCCTCGGTCTGGTTCTCGTGGAAGAACATCGACGTGGTCCCGCCCGGAGGCAGCGTGTCCATCAGGACGCCGCACGGTGCAGGCGGCGGCGCTTGGGCTGCCCCGCGTCCCGCGGCCGGTGCCGCGCCGCGTCCGGCCGCCGCGGCCCCACCGCCGCCGCCGGCGGCGGGCGCGGGCGTCGTCGGACCACGATGGATGATGCCCACGGCGAAGTTCTCGTGACCGATGTTGACCACCTTGATGGCCCGGTCGGTGCCCGGCAGCCGGTTCACCGCTTCGATCTGCTCGGCGGTGATGTAGGTGGCGGAATGCGGCGTACCGACGTCCTGCGCGGAGACCAAGGTCGGGCTCGACACGAGCGCCAGGGCCAGCGCGTTCGACAGCGTCCTGCGCATGGTGCCTCCTTCACGGAAGAAGATGGAGGGGTAGAATAGACCCCCCACCCGTTCGGGAGACAGAGCGCGACGTCGGCCCTGGAAATCGGCTCCGGTTTCAGCCGCCCGCCGCCCGGACCACGTGATCGCCGTCCGGCTCCACGGTGACGGCGGGCAGATCTCTCGGCACGGCTTCGAGAATGCGGACGGTGTAGGAGCCCGGCGCCAGACGCAGCGAGGGGCCGTCCACGATCCCCGTTCCGACCACCTCCCCGCCCGAGAGGACCTCGAACGGGAGGCCGAGCGACGCGCCCATCGCCTCGGCGAGCTCCGCGCCGTCGTTCGCCTCGATGTACCGGCCGTTCCCGATGCGCGACCACGACTGGAACGTCTCGCGCAGCTGCTGCTCGTCGATGGCGAAGCCGACGATGTTGACGCGCACGTCGAGCCCCGAGCGCCTCAGTGCCTCGATGGTCGCGGCGGGGTCGCCGTCGCACGTCTCCTCGCCGTCCGTCACGAGCACCACCACCACGGGACCGGTCACCCCCGCGAGGTCGTCGCGGACGAGCGCGAGCGACCCCGCGATCGGCGTGCGCGCGAGGTTCATCGCCTGGATCGTTTCGATCCGGGAGGTGGCGGACGCCGGGGCGAGGGGCGAGAGCGCGATCTCGAGGTCGGTCCGGCACGAGCCCGCTTCGCGGTGTCCGAAGGCGCGGAACGCGAAGCTCGTCCCCGCCGGCACGAGCTCGGTGACGAGTCGATCGAGCGCTTGTTTGGCCAGCTCGATCCGGCGCACCCCGTCGATCCTCTGGAGCATGCTTCCCGAGGCGTCGAGGATGACCTCGACGGCACCGCTCCCGGGTCTCGGCACGCCGGCTCCATCGCCGACGACCCGCAGGTTACCCGGAATGGCACCCGGGGTGACCGTGATCGGCTGCGAGGCGAGCACCTGGCGACTGCGGCCGGTCACGTAACGGAGCTCGTAGGATCCCGCATCGAGCGGAGCCTCGATCGTCACCGCCGGACCCTCGCGCGTGTAGGCGTAGTCCAGGTACGTGCGCGTGTCCGCGCCCACGGGCGTGATGGTCAGATAGTCACCGGCGTTGTCCGGTCCCGTCCAACGCACCTCGAGGTCGGTCGCCGCGACGACCGAGGCGGGACCGGCGACCGTGGCGGAGTTGGGCAGCACCTGGATCGCCTTGGACCCGATCACGGCGTTCGACTGCCCCATGTGGTAGCGGATCGCGTACGACCCGGGCTCCTCCGGCAGGCGAATCGTCAGAGGGCTCCCGTCGCGCGTGTAGGCGTACGTACCATACTCGCCGTCGGGCGCGCCCGCCGAGTCCACGCTGATGTAGTCGAGGCTCGCGTTCGGGCCCTCCCACGTGACGCTCACCTCCGCTCCGGCCTGCGCCTCGGCCGGCGCGTCGATCGAGGCCTCGACGCTTCCCACCGTCAGATCCGTCTGCCCGATCACGCGATAGCCGCCGGCGAGATGGTACCGGACGACATACGCGCCCGCGACGTCCGGAGCGCGGATCGAGACCGGGTTCGTGGTCGTGTACGCGTAGGGTCCGTACGTGCGGTCCCCGTCCCCCGGCCGGTCGATGCTGATGAAGTCCCTCTCGTACGCCGGGCCCTGCCAGGCGATGGTGACCGGCGCGCCCGCCTCGACCGGAGACAGCGCGGTGAAGGAAGCCTGTACGTCCGTGATCTCGATGGGACGGCTCGCGATGACCGGATAACCCGCGGCGCTCGTGTGGTACCGGAGGACGTAGCGCCCTGGCAGCTCCGGCATCTGGAGCGTCGCCGGCTGCGCGACCCTCGCATAGACGTACGTGCCGTAGCTCGACTCGGGCGCGCCGGCCGTATCGACGCTGATGAACTCCAGCGCCTCGCTCGGCCCGGTCCAGGAAAGGCTGATCGACGACGCGACCGTCGCCTGGTCGGGCGCCGTGATGGTGGGCGTCTGGGCGCTCGAGGCGCTCGAGAGCATCGCCGATCCCGCTGCCAGCAGGACGACGACGATGCCCGAACGAGGGCCCCTCGGATGGTGACGCATACGCGCCAACATCCGCGTCGGCCGGTGAATCGGCAATCTCGACTCGGAAGCTGGTCGACCATCTCGGGTCGAGCTACGCTATCGGCATGAGACGACTGTTCGGAGAGCTCGCCCGCCGTCACGTGCTTCGCGTGGCCGGTGCCTATCTCGTGGTGGCGTGGCTCACCCTCCAGGTCGTCGACGTCCTGACACCGATCCTGGAGGCGCCACCCTGGGTCGGACGGACCATTCTGCTGCTGGCCGTGGCGGGTCTCCCGATCACGTTGATCCTGTCGTGGGCGTTCGATCTCACGCCCGACGGCATCAAGCGGACCGACGCCGAGGGCAGCACGCTCGAGATCAGAACGGCGCCGCGACGCCCGGTCGTTCGGGCGACCGTGGGTGCGCTGGTGATCGTGGCCGTCGCATACTTCGCGTGGCGGCAGCTCACCTCGATGACGCCATCGCCGACCGCGACGGACACGGCACCCGTCGCGACGCCCGAGGCCCCCACGCTCGCGGTGCTGCCGTTCGTGAACCTCTCCTCGGATCCCGAACAGGACTATTTCTCCGACGGTCTATCCGAGGAGCTGTTGAACCATCTCGCGCGCGTTCCCGGTCTGCGTGTGACGGGACGCACGTCCGCGTTCGCGTTCAAGGGTCACAACGAGGATCTCAGGGCCATCGGTGAGCAGTTGGGCGTACTGAACATCCTCGAGGGGAGCGTGCGCAGATCGGGCACTCGGCTGCGGATCCAGGCGCAGCTGGTGAGCGCGGTCGATGGCCTCTCGATCTGGACCGCATCCTTCGATCGCGAGCTCGACGACGTCTTCGCGATCCAGGAGGAGGTGGCGCGCGCGGTCACGAACGCGTTGGGCGTCACGCTGACAGGCACCGCGTCGGGTCCCGCCGTACAGACCGGCGGAACCGCGAATCTGGAAGCCTACGACCGCTACCTCCGCGCGCGGGGACTCTTCCTCCAGTCCGGCTCGCTGCAGCGAGCGGTCGAGATCTACCGCGAGGCCCTCGCGCTCGACCCCCAATTCGCGCTCGCATGGTACGGGCTGTACACGGCGCTGGGATATGCCCTGGTCAGCTCGGCCGACCCCGTGCGGGTGCAGGCCGAGATGAACGAGGCGAGCGCGCGGATGGTCGCGCTCGCGCCCGACGCATGGTGGACCCAGGCGATGCGCGCGGATCAGCTGTTCCTGCAGCGTCGTTGGGCCGAGGCGGAGGAGGCGGCGACGGCAGCGCTCGCGGCAGCGCCGGCCTCGGAGGTCGATGCGCTCGTCACGTACGCGACGGTCCTGATGGGGCTCGGGCGCGTCGAGGAGGGAGTCGAGTCGCTCCGCCTCGCGCAGGTCGCCGATCCCCTGTCGCTCAGGGTATCCGGCCTGCTCCAGATCTTCCTCGATGCGGCGGGACGCCGGGACGAGGCCGACGCCGAGTATCAGCGATCGAAGGATCTCGTCGGCGGGCGCGAACGCTGGGAATGGGCCGCCCTGCTCCGGTCGTGGGCCCGCGAAGGACAGGAGCCCGTGGCCATCGAGGAACAGTACCGAGCGTACCTGAGGATCACCGAAGGGGAACCGCGATCGTACGATCTCGTGCTCGTCGAGCAGCTCGACGATGTCGACGCCATGCGGGCGACGCTCCGACAGGCGTTCGACGATCCGGCCCACCAGTTCCCGGGAAGAATGACCAGCATCTATCTCTATGCGGATCTGGTCGGGGACGAGGAGCTGGCGATCACGGCGCTGCGTCGCGCGTTCCTCGACCTGGACAAGGTCAACTTCGAGGGACTCTGGTGGCCGTTCCAAACGGACCTGCGTCGCGATCCTCGCTTCAAGGACGTGGTGCGCCGGCTCGGGCTCGTCGAATACTGGCGAGCGAGTGGCAACTGGGGCGACTTCGCCCGACCGCTCGGGACCCGCGACTTCGAGATCTATCGCTGATCGACTTCATCGGGGTCTCCGTCTTCGCGATCAGCGGCGCGCTCGCTGCCGGGCGCAAGAAGCTCGACCTCCTGGGCGTCGTCGTGATCGCCACCGTCACCGCGGTCGGGGGCGGGACCATCCGTGACGTGCTGCTCGATCGTCACCCGGTGTTCTGGATCGCCGAACCGGGATTCCTCTACGTGACGATCGCGTCGGCACTGGTCACTGTGGCATACACGCGCCGCTTCCCGCCGCCCGATCGCGCGCTCGCGGTGGCCGACGCGCTGGGGCTCGCGCTCTTCTCGATCAGCGGGGCGCGCATCGCCGAGGCGGTCGGATCGGCCTGGGTGGTCGTCGTGATCATGGGGACGCTGACCGGCGTGGCCGGCGGCGTGATCCGCGACGTGCTCACCGCGGAGATCCCGCTCATTCTCCGCCGGGGGCGTCTCTACGCGACGGCATCCATCGTGGGCACGACCACCTATTTGTTGCTGACCGGGGTGGTCGGAAACGCGGTCGCCGCGGCGATCGGCATGACCGTCATCGCGGTGGTCCGTCTCGCCGCGATCGTGTGGCCGCTCGAGCTGCCCGTCTACCAGCTCGAGGGCGGCGAGCCGCCGAATGCGGGGCGACCGGGCCCAATGGACTGAGCTCCCACTGCAGCTCGATGGGACGCCGAACTCTCTTTTCCCTCCGAACGGACTGAGGACCTCATGGATTGGACGATGGTGGGTGCACTGGGCGAGGTGGGCGGCGCGGTGGCGGTCGTCGCTTCCCTGCTCTACGTCGGCCGCCAGGTGCGGCAGAACAATCGGATCGCCCGCGCCGAAGCTTACCGGGAAATCACCATGGGATGGGCGCAACTGCTCCATCGCTGGGCAGACGACCCGCCCACCGCGAAGGCGTTGATGGAGAGCGGGACGGGCACTCGCCTCGCCGACCTGCCGGAGGACGTCCGCGAGGCGTTCCTCCTCCGGATCGCGGCTACGTTCCGGGTCTTCGAGACCATCTATCATCAGGTGGCCGAGGAGATCCTCGACGAGGAAGCGCTCGACATGTTGTGGGGACAGGCCACCGGCTCGACCCCGCTCTTTCGAGACGCGTGGGCGCGCTTGCGGAGCAACTACCGCTCCCCGTTCAGGGAGTTCGTCGAGAGCCGTTATGAGCGACTGCGTCCGGATGCCCCGGAGACGCCGGCGAGAATGCCGAGCTCGTGACGACTGATCGATCGGCCGGGCGGTCGAGGGCTGCCCGGATACCATCGGACTGAGCCTTTCTCGGCTCACGCGCTGCGTTACTCTATCCCGTCCCTTCCCGTTCAGACGAATCCAACGCAATGAAGATCCTGATCGCCTACGACGGCTCCCGCGCCGCGGACGCCGGCCTCGTCGATCTCGCCCGAGCCGGCATGCCCCCGACCGGCGAGGCTCGCGTCCTCTCGATCGCCGACGTGATGCTGCCGCCTTCGGTCCCGGGCAGAGTCGTCGGTGACGCGCCGGTCCCGCCACAGCTCGTGACGGAGGCGCCGCACGCGGTGCCAGCGCTCCAGGACGCGATCGACACGGCACGCGAAGGGGCGGCCATCCTGAAGAAGACGCTTCCGGGCTGGCACGTGACGCCCGTCGCCCAAGCGGACGCGCCGGCATGGGGCATCGTGAAGGAAGCCGACGTGTGGCAGCCCAGCATCGTGGTCGTCGGATCCGAGGGGAAGAGTGCCGTGGGACGTTTCCTGCTCGGCTCGATTGCGTACAAGGTGCTCACGGAGGGCCGCTGCAACGTGCGCATCGCACGGGCGCGCAAGACGACACGCGAGGGGCCGATACGGATCGTCGTGGGCGTGGACGGCTCGCCGGGCGCGCTCGCCGCGGTCGATCTCGTGGCGAAGCGGCATTGGCCCGCGGGCACCGAAGCGCTCCTGCTCCACTGCGATCCCGAGTCAGACGCCGAGAGCGGAGCCGCCCTCGAGACCGCCGCCGCTCACCTGACCTCCTACCGCGGCCTCGACGTCCGGACCGAGACGCGCGACGGGGAGCCGAAGCGCGCGTTGATCGAAGCGGCGAAGGACTGGGAGGCCGACGCGATCTACGTCGGTGCGCGCGGCCTGGGACGCATGGACCGGTTCCTGCTCGGGAGCGTGTCCCTCTACGTGGCGCTGAACGCCGACTGCTCGGTCGGCGTGGTGCACGTGCCGCGGTCGTGACGCGATACGACTACAGCTCGACTCCATCCGCGAGATAGAGATTGCTGACCGCCCGGTGCCACGCGCTGGCGTGGGTTCGGCCGTCCGGTGTCACCCGAAACGTCGCGAGCAGCATGATCCCGGCGGGATCGTTGGGGAGGATGTTGCTCCACCGTTCCTGACGGGCGGTCCGTTCATCCACCAGGTACACCTCGCCACGCGGCGCATCGGGGTCGCCGGGGCGGAGGACGAGCAGCCCGCCTCGGATCCAGCCGACCGGAAACTCGGCGCCCGTCAGTCCGGGGATGTCGCGCGGCTCGCCGCCATCGACCGGGTAGAGGCGAATCGTCGGCGTCGGCCCCGTCGCCGCGACGGTCGAGCCATCGGGGGAGATCGCCCAGAACGTGACGCCTTCGGGTGTGACCGGTGTCGGCGGATCCTGGCCGAGGGTCAACAGGAAGAGCCTTTGCCGCTGTCCGGGCGCGGCCGCCAGCGCGATGAAGCGATCACCCTCGGGGAGCCAACGCGCACCCGTATAGGCGAGGCCGTGGTCGGGCAGTCGGCGGGGGTCGCCGGCGCCCGTGGGCACGAGCTCGAGATAGGGAGTCGACGACCCTACGGGAGACTCCGGCGATCCGCAGATGACCCATTGCGTGTCCGGCGAGAGCGCGAAGGCCTGCCCGTCGGCGAGCCGCACCGCCGCGGAGCCGTCGGTTCGGCGCAGATAGGCCGCGCCCGACGGACCACCGCCCTGCCCGTTCTCCGTGAGCAGGAGCAGCTGTCCGTCACGCGACAGATCGACGACCCAGGACGCGTCGAGCCACGACAGGTCGCGATCTTCCGCGTCTCCCGGAAGTCGCGCGATGATGACCGCCCGATCGTCGGTGTGCGCGATCAGCAGACGACCGTCCGGCAGCGTGTCCCACAAGGTCACGTTGCCCGGCATGCGCGCGACCGTGCGCTGCGTTCCGTCCGGGGTGACCGCGCACAACGAGCGAAAGAGGGGCCGGTCGTCCGCTGCCGTGTACCAGATCTCATCGCCGTTCCACGCGAGACCGAAGATGTTCACGTACTCGTCGGTGAGGGGCGTCACCACGCCATCCAGGTCGACCATGGAGACGCGCCCGGCGAGCGAGAGCGGGCTTCGGTAGTGAACGAACGCGATCCGACGGCCATCGGGTGAGACCCGCACGAAGCCCAGGCCGTTGCTCTCTCCGACGGCGGGCTCCACGAGCACCGTTCCGATCGGGTACTCCAGGCGGTCGCGACCGTTCACACGACGCACGATCGCGAGCTCGGAGCCGTCGGGTGACCAGTCGGCGAACTTCACGTCCTCCATCAGCTCACGCGGCGCCCCACCGGTGATCGGAACCCGGGCGAGGGTGCCGTAGGTGACGACCCCGTCGAGATGCGCGCCCAGGGCGAGCGCCAACTCACCCGACGGCGAGATCGCGAGCAGGTTGGCGTTCGGCAGGTCGAGCGGGCTCGACTCGGGCGTGCCCACGCGAGAGGTGTGGACGCGGCAGCGGTCACCGTCCCAGAGCGCTCCGTACAGGATCGTCTCGCCGTCCGGCGCCATACGCGCCGATCGAACCATCCCGCGGCGAAACGTGAGCCGTTGGAACGAGGGCGACGCGGGTGACCCCGCGCCGCCGCCGAGCAGAAATCCACCCGCGAGCCCCGATGCCACCAGCGCGAGCCCCGAAGCCGCGTAGGTGATCGCCTGCCTACGTGACACGCCTCCGGCCGCTGCGGCACGGTTCGCGGTTCCGCCCGGGTCGGTGACGGTCGCCCCCGAGAGCAGCTCGAGCGCGAGCCCGAGGTCGTGCGCGGAATGGAAGCGGTCCTCCCGCGCCTTCTCGAGGCAGCGACGCACGATACGCGCGAGCCCCGGCGAGACGGTCGCGGGCAACTCGGGCGGATCGGCCTGCAGGATCGCGGCCAACGTCGAGGGGCCGCTGTTGCGCTTGAAGGGCGCCGCGCCCGAGAGCATCTCGTGCATCACGACACCCAGCGCGAAGATGTCGGCTCGGTGGTCGACGCGTTCGCCCAGGAGCTGCTCGGGCGCCATGTAGCCCATGGTGCCGACGAAGACGCCCGAGGCGGTCAGCGCGTCGGCGACGGCGGAAGGGTCTTGGCCTTCGGGCGTGCTGATCGGCTTCGCCACGCCGAAGTCCAGGATCTTGAGACGTCGGTCGCGGGTGACGAAGAGGTTCTCGGGCTTGAGATCCCGGTGCACGATGCCGCGTGCGTGCGCGGCGGCGAGCCCGCGCGCGATCTGCACCGCGTAGTCGATCGCTTGTCGCTCGGGGATCGTGCCGTCCCGGCGCAGGCGCTCCCGGATCGTTTCGCCGTCGAGCAGCTCGGAGACGATGTACGGGACGCCGTTCTCGCGTCCGACATCGTACACGACCAACAGGTTGGGGTGGTCGAGCGTGCCTGCGGCCTTGGCTTCGGTCTCGAAGCGTCGGAGCGCGTCCGGGTCCGACGCGAGGGCGCCCGACATCGTCTTGATCGCGACGTTGCGACCCAGACGCGGGTCGAGCGCGCGATAGACGCGACCCATCCCTCCGGCCCCGATCAGGGCACCGATCTCGTAGGGCCCGAGACGGGTTCCCGGTGCGAGCGCCTCCTGCATGAGGGACGGTAGTCTTCGAGCCGTGCGCCGGCAATCGAGCTGGACCGGCCTACGCGGGGCGTGGGAGCGCCCGGCCCGGACCGGCCCCTCGCCTGCTCAGAGCCCCAGCCAGTACGTCAGCTTGACCGCGAAGACGTGCGTTCCGTCGGCGCCGAACGCGGAGCCGAGGTCGCGGAAGGGCGAGAACCGTCCCGGCCGCGCATCGTTCGAGGTGGACATGCTCCACACCACGAAGAGCGTCGAGCCGGGGCGGTACTCCCACCGATACACCGCGTTGGTCCGGAGCGACTTGATGTTGAAGTCGGGATCGAATCCGATGGTGGCCGGGCTGAAGTCGTACGACCTGGGTGCCGCGAGGCGGCGGATGTCGCTGTAGTCGCCGACCGCGACGAACGGCTGCATGTACATCTCCAGCGTCATGTCACGGGTGAAGGCGTAGGTCGCGCGTCCGGTGATGCTGACCACGTGCCGGTCGAGCCGACCGTAGACGTGATCGACCTGGCCGTCGCCGTCCACATCGGTGTTGGTGATCCACTGCGCGTCGTCCTCGGCCGCGGTGTAGCTGACGTTGAGCGACGCCTGGGTACGCGGAGACGGCTGCACGCGCAGGTTCGTGTCGGCTCCGTAGCTCCATCCCCCGGCCTCGGTCCAGGACAGGTTGGCGTTGGTGCCGAACGTCCACGGCCGTCGCGAGTCCGTGTTGAAGCCCGCGTTCCAATAGGTCGAGGCCGGAACGACGATCGGTGGGCCGCCCCGCGTGTCCAGATCGTCGAACGCGCTGAAGTTGTGACCGGCGTTCGCGGAGACGGACCAGAAGTTCAGGAACTGCATCTGGACGCCGGCGTTGAGCTGGTTGATGAGCAGCAGCCCGTCGTTGTTCCAGCTGTGATCGCCGCCGACGTACATGTAGCGCGCCCGGTAGCGGGGCGTGGGGTCCGGCTGGTTGAAGTTCACGCTCCAGTTCGTGTCGTTCTTGTTGTTCCTGCTCCTGAAGAAGCCGATGTCGCTGTTCTTGAAGTTGCGATCGAAGTAATCGAAGTGACCGTAGATGCCCAGCGTCCGGCTGTTGTAGCTGAAGTTGGTCGCGCCGCCGAGACCGTCGCGCATCACGCCCCCGATCGGCGCGCGGGTTCCGACCCAGCTGCCGTTCAGATTGAAGCGATTCTGGCGCCAGCGCAGGTTGTACTCGGGCCCGCCCGTGAACGCGTCCAGATCGTTCTCGCGGATCACGCCCGTGACGGCGGCGCCGATGGTGGACGAGCTCCCCAGGATGTCGCGCGTCATGCGGAACACGTTGTAGGACGTCATCGGCTCGATGAGCCGGTCGACGCGGACCGCCGGTCCCGACGAAGGCGTGGCCTCCACCGTGGCATACTCGCGATCCGTGAGCGCCGACAGCATCCCGTAGGTCCAGGTCGATGCCTTGCCCGTGACCTTGGCCGCGCCGAGGATCGTCGTCTCGTCGGGGCGGCTCAGCAGCACGTCACCCGACTCGAGCGCGTAGCGGCCCGGCCGCTGGCCGATGCGCCGCGAATGGAAGAGCGGGAACTGGCTGTACGGCGGGATGAGCGTGCGACTGTCCTCGAGGAAGAAGGGGCGCTTCTCGGGAAAGAACGTCTCGAAGACCGAGAGGTTCAGCACCGACGGATCCTGCTCGACCTGGCCGAAGTCGGGATTGGCGGTGGCCGAGAGCGTCGCCGAGGTGCCGAGCCCGAGCCTCGCGTCCAGGCCCGCCGACCACGAGTTGCTGGCCGCCACGCCTGTGGCGAGTTCCTCGCTCGAGACGGCGAACGGGATCATCTCGATCCGACGCGGCGGGCTCATCGGCTCCTCGAAGTGGAGGTGCCCGAAGCGCGAGACGAACCCTTGGGTGCCGCGAGGCGTCGCGATCCAGCGGTCGAACTCGCCCCGGTCCACGATGTCGCGCCGCACGTTGAAGCCCCAGACCATCGGTCCGTCGTCGGGCACGCTGAACCGGAACTGGGAGAGCGGGATGCGGAACTCGGCGGTCCACCCATCCTCGGTCCTCATCGTCTCGACCTGCCATACCGCGTTGTAGTCCGGTGTGCTGTTGGTGTCGTCGAAGAACATGTTGTCGTTCTGGACACCGGACGGGTTCGCGTAGAAGACGACCGCGGTGAGGTGGTCGTGGCGCGGATCGAAGCTCATCCAGATCAGATCGCTCCGCGGGTTGGTATCCCGCCGTCCCAGCGCGTCGGTGATCCGCGTCGGATCACGCATGAACATGCGCGCAGCCACATAGATGTTGTCGTCGTCGTAGGCGACCTGGACCACGGTGCGCTCCGTGGGCGCGGCCATGTTGTCGGGCTCGTTCTGCACCAGGTCGTCGATGGATTCGGCGCGCTGCCACGCCGAGTCCCCCAGGTCTCCGTCGATGCGCGGCGCGTCGCCGTCTCCGACCCGCAGCGCGCGGAGCTCCTTGCCCGCCTTCTCCGGAACGTCGGGCTCGCTGCCCCCCTGCTCCTGCGCCAGCGCCGGGGAGCTCACGGTGAGGAGGAACAGGGCGCTCAGCGTCGTGGACCTGATCATGTCCCTCCGGGTGGGCAGCGGATTGGAGTTCAGACGGTCGCAGCAGGCGTTTGGTTGCACGCGGACCCATCGCCAGCCCGCCCGAGCACGCGCGAGCCATCCTGGGGTATGACCGACCCAGCCGAGGCTCGTCGGCGGTTCGTAGAACACTCATCGAGGTCATCCATGAGAACGCTCTCCATCGCGGCATCTCTTCTCGTGCTCCTGTCCGGCGCGGCGCAGGCCCAGATCAACGGGGCGACGGCCGTCACCCCGACCGAGACCCTGCCCTTCCGGCTCACCCAGGTCGCGACCTTCGACCGACCCACCCGGATCGCGTTCCTGCCGGACCGCCGGATGCTCGTGACCGAGAAGCCGGGAAACCTGTTCGTGGTCACGGAGGGCGGCGAGAAGACGCCGGTCGCGAACGTGCCCGCGGTGGCCTTCTCCGGACAGAACGGTCTTCTCGGCGTGTTCCTGTCGCCGAGATACGCGACGGATGGCAGCGTCTATCTCACGTACTCGGAGCCCGGTGAAGGAGGATCGAGCCTCGCGATGGCGCGGGCCCGTCTCGCCCTCGGCAGTGGAACCGCGAGCCTCGAGGGCTTGGAGGTGCTGTGGCGTCAGATGCCGAAAGGAGCCGGCGGACAGGTCGGAGCCGAGATCGCGTTCTCGCCGGACGGGCAGTACCTGTTCCTGACCGTTGGCGACCGGCAGCGCATGACGCCGGCGCAGGATCCGGATCAGGCGCTCGGCAAGATCCTCCGGCTCACCCTCGACGGCGAACCCGCGCCCGGCAACCCGAACGCCGGCAGGACGGGAGCGCGCAGCGTGCCGCTGATCGCACCGCCCCGTGACACCGAAGCCGCCAAGACCGCGCCCGTGCTCAGCACCTATACCTTCCCCGGCCCGAACCTGGCGCCGTCGGAGATCTGGAGCACGGGCCACCGCACTCCGTACGGTCTGGCGTTCGGGCCGGACGGCCGCCTGTGGGAGGTGGAGCACGGGCCGCGCGGAGGCGACGAGCTGAACCTCATCGAGCCCGGCAACAACTACGGCTGGCCTCTCGTGTCGTACGCGATGAACTACAACGGCGTACCGATCCCCAGCCCCGATAGCCGCAGCGATCTCGTGAAGCCGGCGATCTACTGGACCCCAGTCATCGCACCGGGCAACCTCGCCTTCTACCGAGGTGAGATGTTCCCGCAGTGGCGGGGCTCGGCGTTCATCAGCGGGATGGCCAGCCAGTCGATCAGCCGGATCGCGTTCGACGCTCAGGGTCGCCCGACCCCGGCGGAGCGCTGGCTGGTCGGCCACCGGATTCGGGCTGTCGCGGTGGCGCCCGACGGCGCGCTGTGGCTCGCCGAGGATGCGGCCAACGGCGGTCTGTTCAGGGTCACGCCGAAGTGAGGCGTGACCCGCTCAGCTGCCTCGGCGGTCGCGGAACACGTCGATGATGCGGCTTTCGTCGTCCGCAACGAAGCCGCGATCGCACAGGTCGGCGTAGAGCCTGCCCGCGACCATGCCGAAGGGACAGTCCACCCCCAGCTCGGCCGCGAGCCGCAGGGCGTAGTCGACGTCCTTCAGGCGCAGTGACGGCGTGAAGGTCACGGAGCCGGTGTGATCGCCGGCGACGAATCGCCTCACGTTGCGCACCACCTGCGGGCTCGCGGCCTGGCCGCCGGCCACCGCGTCGGCCACGAGCCCGAGATCCAGCCCCGCGCGCTCCGCCAGCGCCACGCCTTCGGCGGCCGACGCGATCTGCACGGCACCCATCAAGTTGATCATGAGCTTGTAGACCGTTCCCTGGCCCACCGCGCCGAAGTGCAGCACGCGCGTCGCCAGCGACGCGAAGATCGGCTGCGCGGCTTCCAGGTCCGCGGGCTCGGCACCGACCAGCAGCGTGAGGGCGCCCGACGCGGCCGCGTCGGGAAGGCCGGTCACCGGCGCATCGACGTAGCGAAAGCCACGCTCGCGCGCCCGCCGCGCGAGCTCGAGCACCCAGCCGCGGGAAAGCGTGGAGCATTCGATCGCGAGCGCGTGCGGCGCGCTCGCGGCGGCCAACGCCCCCTGAGCGTCCAGCCAGACGTCGCGAGAGGATTCGTCGTCGGCGGTCATGCCGATGATCACGTCGGCGTTCGCCGCGGCGTCGCGGGGTGAATCGCCGATCCGCGCGCCCAGCGCCGCGAGCGGCTCGGCGCGTGCCGGCGTGCGGTTGAACACGGACAGCGAATGACCCGCGGCCGCGAGCCGTGCCGCCATGCCGGAACCCATCTTGCCGAGACCCAAGAAGGCGACGCGCACGCTCGGCTCCGTCCTCAGCTCGGGCGAGCGACGGGCGATGATCTCGTGGGCGTTCGCCGTCGGAGCTGGACCAAGCGCGGACGGATCTCTTCCATGTCGTGGCGGCACACGCCCCGGCGGTCCCGCAGCATCACCTCGCAGGCGCTACAGCGCACGCACTCGTGAAAGACGATGCGCTCGCGTTCGATCGCACCGGTGGGACACGCGTGCTCGCAGACCGTGCAGTGCTGGCAGTGCTCGACGCGCGCGATGCGGCGCAGCGATACGAACGAAGCCACACCGAGCAGGGCTCCGAGCGGGCACACGTAGCGGCAGTAGAACCGGGGCACGAGCGCGGACGCGACGAGAATCGACGCCGCGATCGACCACAGAAGGAAGCTCGGGCTCAGGAAGAAGACGGTTCCGAACGGCTCGACGTATTGATAGATGCTGACCGGCACGTCCAAGACCGCCAAGACGAGGATCGTCGCGAGAATCACGTACTTCACCCACCAGAGTCGTCGGTGGATCGCGCGGGGAGGCTCGCGGCGGAAGCGCTTCGGCGTCAGCCGCGCGATGAAGTCCTGCAGCGCTCCGAAGGGGCACAGCTGACCGCAGAATACACGCCCCCAGATCACGGTCGCGACGATCGTGACCGCGACCATGAGCAGGAGCGCCGGATCCCCCACGATCGCCGATGGTCCCACCCAGATCAGGCCGGTCACATGGGAGATCGACAGGAAGCCGCCGTCCATCCAACCCAGCCCGACCATCGTCGCGGCGAGCGACGCCCAGCGAAGCGCCGAGAGCTTGGTGAAGAACGCCAGACCCGCGAGCAGGATGATCGCGGAGATCAGGACCAGCCGTGACGTGGGGGTCCGCCCGGCGCGGTCGACGTCTTCGTCTTGCGCTACGTCCGCGGCGGCGCGCTCGGTGACCTGCTCCGACACGGGCGCCGGCGTCGCCGCGACCTCCGGCTCGACCGGAGTCGGTGCGACGGCCGGGGCAGGCGTCGGCGCCGAGGCCGCCGAATCGACGGCGTCGGTCGCGGCGTCCACGGGGGCCGGGGTATCTGCCGGCCGCTCGACAACCGCGACGCGCGCCGGCGCCATGCGGCTCGTGTAGTCCACCCGACCGGCCCCGAGCTCCGGGCGCCCTCGGTCGAGCGTGATGGTGAACGGCGACGCGACGTCGATCTCGTCGCGGTCGAGCAGGAGCGCGCCCACCATGGACGATTCGCTCGCGAGCAAGCCGCCCACGGAGCCCAACGACACCACGCGATCCGCGGGAAGCGCGACGACGTTGCCGGCTTGCTCGACGGTCCAGCCCTCGCGCAGCGGCGGGACGAACGTGCTTCCCACCACCGCGAACAGAACGACTGCGTCCGCGCCGTCTCGAGCGGCCGTTCGCTCGGCGACCGCGTCGTAGCGATTTCCCAGCAAGCGCCGGCCCAGCTCCTCGCTGCTCATGAGCACGACCGAGATCTCGAGCGGCGTGCGCCCGCGCTGTCGCAGGGCGAACGTCGGAGCGATCCCTCTCCGCCTCATCTCGTACCAGGACATCTCCATCAGCTCGGCGTCGGTCACCGGCCCGAGGGCAGCGTCGCCCCCTCCGTATGCCAGCGCGACGCGCCGAGCCGTGTCGCGCACACCTCGGGCGAGCGCGTTCACGGAGATCGTGACCTGCGTGATCCCGTCGATGTCGCGCCCGACCGAGAAGGCGTCCGCGACGTGCTTGCCGATGAACTGGCCGAGCAGATAGGGATCGCTCAGGAAATCGCCCCAGTCGTAGCGTCTGCTCTCGCGGTAGTCGGTGACGTGCACGCCGGTGAGGACGCCGTCCGGCGTCACACCCACGAGCGCGCGCACCGGTCCGCTGTAGCCGTTCTCCTCGGGCGGCAGGTCGGACGTCATGAAGACGAAGCCGACGAGCTCGTCCCCGCGGTACGCCCGTTTCACGGGCGGGTCGCCGTCCGCCGGGTCGAAGCGATCGGCCTCGGGCATGACTTCGGTCAGGAGCGTCTGCGAGACACGTTCGACGTCCTGGGCCGCGGCGCGCGTGGCGCCGAAACCCAAGACGAGGACGACCGCGAGGAGACGAGCGAGCATCGGGTAGGTCGCGTGGCCCACTCAGCGCCCGGTCATCGTCCTGGCTCCGCCGGCGGAGTCTCCTCGGTCACCCACACTTCGCCGATGATGCTGATGTGCAGCTCGAACACGTGGCCGCCGACGACCGAGCCGTCCTGCAGCGCCACGGCGCCGTGCCCGTGAACCGTTGCCACGCCCTGCGCGTTGGTCGAGATGCTGCCCGAGAACGCGATGATCTCGGACTCCTCGTTCACCGGGATCATCTTCTGTCCGTTGCCACGCTCGGTGTCGGTCCAGCCCAGGATGCCTTTGTCGATCGCACCCAGGCCGACGAAATGCGCGCTCATGATGTGGTGGCTCTGGGCGAACTCGACCATCCCGGACATCACCTCGTCGCCCCTCGAGAAGTTGAGGCGGTAGCTGTGCCCGTTCGCCCCCATGTCGGTGACCCGCATCGCGGGGGCCGCACCCGGCTGGGGACGCTGGCCGCGCGGCCAGTAGCCATCGGGAAGTGGCGCGTTCTGCGCCTGGAGGGACGTTCCGCACAGCATCGCGGCCGCACAGGCCGCCGCCAGGAAGACTTCGCGCGATCGTCTCGGGATGCGATCCATCGCTTCACCTCGTGCGGAAGGGGTCGGAGCTCTCGGGGTCATTCTGCGAGCGCAGGCCGATTCGGGCCAGGAGCCGGGCTCCGTGCTTGACCCCTCGGGCGCACGCCCGTAAGTCTGGGCGATGATCAACCCGCCCGTCGTTTTCGCGGCCGCCGCGATCTTCGGCGTCTCAGCTGTCCCCATCGCAGCCCAAGCGCAGAGCACTCCCTCCCGCACGGCCCACCGCTACGAGTTCGTTCCCGCGGTCGAGCACGTCCAATCCGGAAGCGCCGGGGTCTCGATCGAGGTCCTCTCCTCCCGAAACGACATGGTGACGGGAGGGGACGCGCTCGTCCGCATCGCGCACGGCGCGACGTGGGATGCCCGTCGCATCCGGATCGAACGGAACGGGACCGACGTCACGCCGTCGTTCCGGAGCGTACGTCCGGGAGAGCTCCTCGGCCTCGTCACCGGGCTCGAGCTCGGCGACAACCGATTGGTCGTCCGCTCCGCGCCCGGCGCGTCTGACGCGACGGAGCTCACGATCACGAATCATCCCGCGTGGGGGCCGATCTTCGCCGGCCCGCACGAGGAGCCGTTCATCTGCACCACGCATCTATTTCAACTCGAAGCGGGCGGGACGCTCGGTCCCGCGCTCGACGCGCACTGCTCCGTCGAACGGCGCGTAGACTACGTCTACCGCACGACCGCGGGTGCATGGGCCCCTCTCGCCGATCGCACGCAGCTCCCCTCCGACGTGGCTTCTGCGACGGTGAACGGTACGCCCGTGCCGTTCGTGGTCCGGATCGAGACGGGCACGGCGAACCGGGCCATCTACGAGACGGCGATCCTGCACGATCCGCGCACGCCCGAGCCGAGCCCGTGGAACCCGAGCCCCGGCTGGAACGGTCGGCTCATCTATACCTACGGAGGGGGATGCCGCCCCGGTTGGTACCACCAGGGGAACGGGACGGGCGGCGTCCTCCCGGTGGCGCAGCTCGCGCTCGGCTACGCGGTGGCGTCGTCTACGCTCAACGTATTCGCGAACAACTGCAGCGAGCTGCTGAGCGCCGAGGTGACGACGGCGGTCAAGGAGCGCTTCGTCGAGGCGTACGGACGGCCGCTCTTCACGCTCGGGTGGGGAGCGTCCGGCGGCGCGCACCAGCAGATGGGCATCGCCGACAACTATCCCGGCCTCCTGGACGGCCTCGTCGTCGGCCTCTCCTTCCCCGACATGACCTCGGGCACGGTGTTCAAGTCGGTGGACGCGCGCCTGCTCGAGCGCTACTTCGGCGAGATCGCCCCGGACCGCTTCACGGAGGCGCAGCAGGTCGCGATCTCCGGATTCAGCAACCGAGCGAACATCCCGAACATGAGCGGCATGGCCCGCCGCTCCGATCCGACGGCCGACTTCCCGGACGTGCTCCCGCCCGAGATGCGCTACGATCCGGTGACGAACCGCACCGGGGCCCGGGCCACGATCTACGACCACACCGTGAACGTGTACGGTCGCGATCCCGCGAACGGGTTCGCGCGGCGCCCGCTCGACAACGTCGGCGTGCAGTACGGCCTCGGCACGTTGAACGACGGTGTGATCGACGTGGACCAGTTCCTCGATCTCAACGAGGGGATCGGCGGGCTCGACATCGACTTCCGACCGCAGCCTGAGCGCCACGTCGGCGATCCGGACGCGATCTCGCTCGCGTACCGCACCGGTCGGATCATCAGCGGGCGCGGCCTCGCCTCGGTGGCCATCCTGGACTACCGGAATTACACGGATCATCTGCCGAACGGCGACAACCACATGAAGTTCCACAGCTTCTCCCTCCGAGAGCGGCTGATCCGCTACAACGGACATGCCAACAACCACGTCTTCTTGGTGACGCCGCGAGGGGGCATGTTCGGGATGGGTGAGGCGAACGGGCCCATGGCCGAGTCCCTGGCGCAGCTCGACGCATGGCTCACCGCCGTCGTCGGCGACTCCTCGGGCGCGTCTCTTCCGGAGCGTATCGTGCGCCACCGCCCCGCGACGCTCGTGGACGCGTGCTGGACGGAGGACGGGCGGAAGATCGTGGAGGAGCAGACGTACCACGGGGGCGAGTGCAACCGGCTCTTCCCGACGTACTCGGCACCCGCGCTCGTGGCGGGCGCGCCCGTTCAGGACAACATCGTGAAGTGCCAGCTGAAGCCGCTCGATCGCGCGGACTATCGGGTGCCGTTCACCGCGGCGCAGTGGACGCGCCTGGGTCGCGTCTTTCCCGCGGGCGTCTGCGACTGGAGCCGCCCCGGCGTCGGGCAGCAACCGCAGATCGGGATGTGGCTGAGAGCCGTAGAGACGCGCTAGATCCCTCGGACCCACCGCCATGAACCACCGCCAGAGAACCGCCTCCGCGCTCGCCCTCGTCCTCACCGGGGCGATCGCCATCCCCGCGACGGCGCAAACCATCGACGCGGGCCGCGGGCCCGTTCCGCTCACCGTACCCAGGGGCTACGACGCCGACGTCCCGATTCCGCTGATCGTTTCTCTGCACGGCTACGGCGGGAGCGGTGAGCGTCACGACAGCCGCTGGGGCATCAGCGCCCTGGCCGATCGGTACGGCTTCCTGACGATCTCGCCCGATGGCACGAAAGAGACCGGAGGCAACCGCAGTCCCTATTGGAACGCGTCCAGCGCCTGCTGCAATTTCGAGGGGACGGACGTCGACGACTCCGCGTATCTGCGGCGCATGATCGACCAGATCCGGGCGCGCTACAACGTCGACCCGAGTCGCATCTACGTCATCGGCCACTCGAACGGTGGCTTCATGAGCTACCGCATGGCCTACGAGCACTCGGATGTGGTCGCGGCGATCGTGAGCCTCGCCGGCGCGAACCACATCGAGCAGCGGGACGCGCCACCCCATCCCGTGCACGTCCTGCAGATCCACGGCACCGACGACACCACCATCGCGTACCGCGGCGGCGAGATCCAAGGCAACCGTTACCCGAGTGCCATGGCCAGCGTGAGCCGCTGGGCGGAGTACAACGGCTGTGGCACGTCGGCGGCCAGTCGCGAGATGCGCGACTTGGACGCTTCCCTGCCCGGGCATGAAACGGGGGTGATGAAGATGAACGCCGGCTGCAGGGACGGCGGCTCGGCGGAGCTCTGGACGATCTCCGACGGTGCTCACTCGCCCGTGTACTCCGACACCTGGGGTGAGCAAATCGTGGAGTGGCTGCTGGCGCATCCGAAGCCGGCGCACCTGCTCGACTGAGGTCGCCTACCGGCCCTAGTGCGGATCGCGACGCCGACACCTATGGTTTCCACCGGCAGGAGACGGCCGTGGCTCTCGAAGACCCGAAGGATCTCGACTTTGCCAGCCAGCCATCTTCTGGACCCATCGAACACTCCGGAGGCAATCCCATGACGCACGAGGGCGATGTGCCGAGACAGACCACACGTCGCGAGATGATCAAGGGAAGCGTCGCGTTCGCTGGACTGGGCGTCCTGGGCCTGCCGGAGTGGGCGTTTCCCGCGCTCGCACAACAAGAAGCTCTGGTGCCGTTCACCGACCTGCCGGAGACCATCGTCCTGGAGCGGACACCGGATTCGCGGATCATCGACATCCGCACGATTCGCGACGTGCTCACGCCGGCCAACCAGTTCTTCACGACGCAGCATCTCGGGCACCCGCAGGTCGACGTCGCGACGTACCGGCTACGTGTGTCCGGACTCGTGGATCGGCCGTTGGAGCTGTCGCTGGACGACCTGCGCGCGATGCCGAGTCGCGATCTCGTTTTCGGATTCGAGTGCTCCGGAAACCGCGGACCGGTGAATGGTCTCTCGAGCAACGGTCGCTGGCATGGCGTTCCGCTCCGGGCCGTCCTGGAGCGGGCCGGGCTGCAGGCCAATGCGCGAGAGATCGTGTTCTTCGGCGCGGACCGGGGCCAAGTGGATGTGGAGTTCCGAGGAAGGATGTACCCGGTCGAGCAGCAGTACGGCCGGAGCCTGCAGCGAGACCACGCGCTGTCGGACGAGCCGCTGCTGGCGTATTCGCTGAACGACGAGCCACTCACCACGCATCAGGGGCGCCCGCTGCGGTTACTCGTGCCCGGCTGGTACGGCGCGCCGAACGTCAAATGGCTCTCCGAGATCTACGCCCAAGAGGATCAGTATCTCGGCCAGTACCAGGCCCGGTGGTATCGAACCCTGAAGGGCGAGATGATCAACGGCGAGATGAAATGGGTCGAGACGGCGATCACCAAGATGCGTCTCAAGTCCTTCATCGCTCGGGTGACCCGCGTATCCGCCGACGGCAGCCGGCACAACGTCTTCGGCGTGGTACTGCACGACGGCACGCCGATCCGTTCCGTCGAGGTCAGGGTGGACGACGGCCCGTGGGAGCAGGCGACGCTCGACCCGGAGACGATGCGGGAGAGGTACGGCTGGAAGTTCTTCAACTACACCTGGAACAACGCAACCCCCGGTGAGCACACGGTCACGTCCCGCGTGACCGACGTGAACGGCAACGTGCAGCCTACCGCCGAGGAGCTGGAGTCCAAGCAGACCTTCCTGGAAGCGAACGCGCAGCTTCCGCGGACGCTGGTCATCTAGGGACGGCTTCGCAGGGGGAGCGATCCCGAGAGGCAAATGCCTACGGGGTGACTAGGCGCAGATGCTGGTCGAAGAAGTCGGCGATCTCGTCCACGACTTCTGAAAAGGACGGCGAAAGGGGTCCGGCACCGACATCGTCCAGGTTGTGACCAGCATTGACCACGATTTGCAGCGTGACGTCGGCTCCCACGGCTTGGAGCGCATCCCGCAGTCTGGTCGCTTGCGGCGGCAATACTGTCGTGTCGTGATCCCCGTGTAGCATCAGGAGGGGAGCGTCGTCGCTCGACGCCCACCAGATCGGGCTGGCCTCGTTCAGCTCCGCCGAGGGGCCTGGCCAGCTCAGAAACGTGGCCGCGGGCCCTACGAAATTCAGCTCAGGATGCCCCTGAGACGCCCAGGGCTCCGTCATGTCGCTGACGGTTCCGAACGACACAGCGGCGCGGACTCGGCTCGAGAAACCGCCGTAGCCACCATCCCCTTCGAAACCGGAGCTCGCGTCGGTCACGGCGAGCATCGCGGAGAGTTGCCCGCCGGCGCTGCCGCCCCACGATCCGATCAAGTCGGCATCGAGGCCGTAGTCCGCAGCCTGGCTGCGAAGATGGCGGATTGCGCACTTCACGTCCTGGATCTGTGCTGGCCACTTGGCGTGACGGCCAAGGCGGTAGTTGAGGGACACGACCACGTATCCGCGGGCCAGCAGCTCCCTGCGCACCTGGGGCAACAGCGGTGCCGCCGACTTGTCCCCGCCGTTCCACCCGCCACCGTGGATGTATACGGCCACGGGGAGCGGACGCTGGAGCGCGTTGCTGGGCACTGACACGTCCATCCGCTGCGCCTCGTGGGAGCCGCAGTATTGGATATCGGTGTAGAAGCCCTCACCGTATGCCACGTGGACCGACGAGGAAGTGACGGACTCGGCGCCGGCCGAGAATCGCAACGTACGCGCTCCGCCTGCACCCGTGACGGACAGGTCCGTGAACACTGCCTCCGCCGCACTGTTGGATGTCACCGCCGTCGTGCCGGCCAGGGTCCCCTCCCCCGAATCGATCGAGGCGACGACGCTGACGCCGTCGATCGCGTTCGACCACTCGTCGAACGCGCGCACTCTTGGTTGCTGCGGAAACTGCACCGCGCTCACGACGTTGCTCGACGGCTGCTGCGTGATGACCAGCTGAGCCACAGGGCCTGGTGTCACCGAGATCGGACCGGACGTCGCGCCGGTCGCACCTACCGCGAAACGGAGGGTGCGCACGCCCACCGTGCCGCTGATGGAGAGGTTCTGGAAGCTCGCGACGCCGCTGGAATCGACAGTGGCGGTCGTGGTACCTCCCAGTGAGCCGTCGCCCGAGGCGATCGAAGCCGTCACCGTGACGTTCGACACGGGATTCCCACTCATGTCCTCGACCTCGACCACCGGCTGCTGCGCGAACGAGGCCCCGCTTGGAGTCGCGCTCGAGGGTGGGGTCAGGATCGTGAGGGTCGCGGCGGGTCCCGCCCCCAACGCGATGGCTCGAGAGACCGCGCTGGCGCTGCCGGCCTCGAAGCGAATCGTGTACGCGCCGACGGCGCCC
>JBFXDG010000008.1:154457-181463 GCA_050181335.1 Gemmatimonadales bacterium
AGTCGCGCTCGAGGGTGGGGTCAGGATCGTGAGGGTCGCGGCGGGTCCCGCCCCCAACGCGATGGCTCGAGAGACCGCGCTGGCGCTGCCGGCCTCGAAGCGAATCGTGTACGCGCCGACGGCGCCCGAGATCGACAGGTCGGCGAAGACCGCTCGTCCTGCATCGTCAGTCGAGTCGGTCGTGGTGCCGCTGAGCTCGCCGTCGCCGGAGGCGATCGAAGCCGTCACCGTGACGTTCGACACGGGATTCCCACTCATGTCCTCGACCTCGACCACCGGCTGCTGCGCGAACGAGGCCCCGCTTGGAGTCGCGCTCGAGGGTGGGGTCAGGATCGTGAGGGTCGCGGCGGGTCCCGCCCCCAACGCGATGGCTCGAGAGACCGCGCTGGCGCTGCCGGCCTCGAAGCGAATCGTGTACGCGCCGACGGCGCCCGAGATCGACAGGTCGGCGAAGACCGCTCGTCCCGCGTCGTCAGTCGAGTCGGTCGTGGTGCCGCTGAGCTCGCCGTCGCCGGAGGCGATCGAAGCCGTCACGTCCACCCCGACGAGGAGATCTCCGTCAGCGTCCCGTACTTCAACGGCCGGCTGCTGAGACAACACAGCGCCGTTCTCGACCGTTGCGGGCGGCTCCGTCAGCACCGCGATCTCCGCCGGAGGACCAGGGGGATCCGTGACGCCGTCCCTGCCGCAGGCGGAGCTGGCGAGCCAGACCACAGCGACGCAACCGAGAGGCCGACGCAGCAGCGCCCCGAATCTATCCCTATTCAAGCCTCACCGTTCGGCAGATGAAGATTAGATGCAAAACCGACGGGCGGTCCCGAGAGACCGCCCGCGAGCGCGCGAAAAGCAAGAAGAATGCCTGGGTCGAAGCGCCTAGGCCGCGGCCCTAACTCGTGCGATCAAGCGGTCTTCCGCGGATCGACGATCCGTCGCGCCGGAGAGACACACATGTCGCGCCTCGCGGTCTCCGAAATGGACGATGAGTCTTCTCCACCGCCGGAGATGACGCTTCGGTCAGCTTAGCCGCGAGACCCTGGCTCGCGCCGCTCACATCCAGGTCGCTAGAGCGTTCTCAGAGTGTCCACCGGATCGACCCTTACGGCGGCGCGGATCGGCAGCCAGCAGGCAACACAAGCGGTCAGCACCAGGGTCGCGATCGCAGCCGCATAGACGCTGGGCTCGAGTGGTGTGACACCGAAGAGCCGACTGCTCAGGGCCTTGGAAATCAACCAAGCCCCCCATGTTCCGCTTCCAACCCCCAAGCCCAAGATGATCGCCAAGTTCCGCAGCAAGAGCGCTCTGATGTGCGAGCTTTCGGCCCCCAAGGACAACCGGATGCCGAACTCGCGCCTGCGCGTGGACACGGAAAAGGCGATCACAGCATAGAGGCCGGACACCGCCAACAGGAGACCCATGCCAGCGAGCGAACCCAGAAGACGGGCGAATATCCGCTGCTCCGCGTGAAGCCGGTCCATTCGCTGGCGGAGCGGGACCGGATCCGGAACGGGCTGACCCGGTAAGGCTGCCTCCGCGACCCGACGCAGCTCCGCCGCGACGTTCGCATCGAATGGACTCGCCCGCACGAGCAGCCTCATGATCCGTCTCGGAAGGAGGCCGAAGGGGACGAAGTAAGCGTCGAGAGGCGCGTCGGGCGCGGAAGCGCCGCGGATGTCCGTGGTGACCCCGACGATCAGGAACGGTTCGGCGGTGGGGCCCGATTGGGCGCGCACGCTCCGGCCAACCACGTCGGTGCTTCCGAAGAGGCGAGTGGCTAGCGAGGACGTGATCAACAACTCGTTGCGGGTCCCCGATTCCCAATCCGCCTCCAGGGCCGCGCCGCCGTCTGTCCGACTGACACCCATGAGATCGAACCAGCCGACGGTCACCGGCAGCGCCGAGGCCGGCGTCCAAGCGTCTTCGGGCGACGCTGCGATGCGGCCGAGCGCGGGATCCGCGCCGTCGCTGTAGACGTCGAGCGCTTCCGCCCGGACGCCCGGCACGCGCGCAGCGTCAGTCAGCAGCCCCTCGTAAAACGCTCTCCAGTCGGGTCCTGTCGGTAGCGAAGGCGCGGTCGCGACCGCCGACGCACCAAGATTGATTTCCCAGATGTCGTCGGATGCGAGCGGGTTTTCAACGGCGTAGAGGTTCTGGACGGTGCGGACCATCAAGAGACCGCCGACGAGCAGCGTGAGGCAGAGCGCGAACTGGACGGCCGACACCAATGCCTGACCATCCCCAGTCGGCCCGTCTCAAGGCCACGAGATTCGCCCAGCGCGGACCGCGGGTCGGCACGACTGGCGATCAGCGCCGGCACGGTCCCCACCAACACGGCGACGAGCACGGCCAGCGCGCCCCCGAACAGGAGCACGCGGCCATCGATCGCGAACCGCTCGAACGCCGGCAGCAGGTCGAGCGACTCCCCTTCGAAGGGCAGCGTGGCGAGCCAAGCGAACGCCAATCCGGCCAGCGTCCCTAGTCCGACCAAGATCAGAGTCTCGAAAAGATGCTGAACCGCGATACGGCGGCCCGACGCTCCTAGCGCACGGCGCGTCGCGATCTCGCTTCGTCGGCGCGCGTTCTTGAGGAGTACGAGGTTCGCCATGTTCACGCAGGAAATGAGCAGAACGAGCAAGACGACGCCGCTCAACAACCGGAGCGTCGCAAGGATTCGCGCTCGCCAGCTGGGCGGCGACGTCAAGCCCGGAATCAGCGTCGGCGTCATCCGGCTGAGATAAGCCGCCACCTGCGGATCCTCCGTGGGGAGATCCCCGATCACCTGACGAATCTGCGACTCCGCCACCTCGTAACTCGCGCCCTCCCTCACGCGCAGAACGATGTCGGACAAGACCACAGTGCTATGGGATCGGAGATCGATGCTGCTGAGCGCGAAGACCGTCGACAACGCCGAGTACGGTAGCCAGATGTCGACCGGGCTGCCCCGCTCGGGTCCGGCGAAACCTCCACCCGCAACCCCAATGATCACGACATCCTGCCCGTTCACGCGCACGGTCCGGCCGACCGGCTCCGCGTTCGGATCGAAAAGGGCCGCCCTCAGTCGCTGGCTGATGACCGCGACCAGCGGGCTGTCCGGACCGGTTTCGTCGGCGCGCATGAGCCGACCCTCCGAGGGACGAACCCCAAGCACGCCGAAGAAGTCACCATGGATCACGTTCGCCGTGCCCCCAAGGGGTCGCGCGTCGCCCATCCCCACGTTGACGGAGCGACTCCCGTAGAGGGCCATACCATCCACATCTGAAGCGGCTCGTGACACGTCCTCGAGATACAGCGTCGGGAACGCGAATCCCTGACCAGTACCTTGGCGCATGTCCGGCCGGTCAGGTTGGCGAAGCTGGAGGTACGCCCCCCTTCCCTCGTCGTTCACGCCAGGGAGCGGGCGCAGGAGCAGTTGATCGAGCATCCCGAAGATCGCCGCGGCAGCCCCCAACCCCGGCGCGAGCGTCCCGATCGTCAGCAGCGTGAAGCGACGGTGCCGTGTTATCGATCGGGTCGCCAGCTCCAGATCAGCAACCAGCTCTCGAAGCGACCGAGCGACCACCGCTGGCACAGCCTCGAGGCGGCTTCGCGCGAGGTTCCACGAGGACGCGATCAAGTTCAGCAGATAACGCGCCTTCGCACGTCGCAGCGGCATGCCCCTCGCCACGTCACGCCGCAGCGCTTCCTCCAGATCGCCGCGCACGAACGGTGCTGCAGCGCCACGCAGGAGAAGCGCGGCCAGTGCGCGCAGCAATCGTCCGGGACCCGCCTTCAAGTCCGTCCCTTGGCGATCCTGCGGAGTTCCGGGACCGCGTCCCCTGCTAGGGCCTGAAGGGCCGAATAGGCGGCCAACAGCGCGCTCGCGCCCGCTGGCTCGACTCGGTAATGCTTCGGAGGCCTACCTGCTCGCCCTGTTGTCGGCTCCCCGATCCGCGATGACACGAACCCCCGCTCTTCGAGGCGAGCGAGGGCCGTATATATGGCGCCAGCAGAAACCGTCCTCCCGGTCTCGGCTTCGAGCATCTCTCGGATCGGCACACCATACGCGTCTTCGCGGAGACGGAGCACGCAGAAGAGGATTAGCTGCTCGAACGATCCGAGGACTCCATGCCGGACATTATACTGCAGCGCAGTTAAATGCAGCAATGAACCCAGGCATGCGTAGGCTGGGCAGCATGCCGGTCGATTCCCGACGGATCCCGAGTGATTCTGAGGTTCCTCGAGCTCTGGGAGCATGCGTTGGGGCATTCGACCCGCCCACCTCCCAGAAACACGAAGGCCGGAACCCCAGGTCGTTCCTGAGATTCCGGCCTATGCCCCGCCAGGGACTCGAACCCCGAACCTACTGATTAAGAGTCAGTTGCTCTAGCCAGTTGAGCTAGCGAGGCGTCGCGCCGGCAGACCAGCTACCGGCGAGAGGGCAGAAAGCTACGGCCGGGGGGTCGGGGGTCAACCTCCGGGGCCGCGCCGCCTAGGATGCTGCTCCAGGGCGGTGATTCGGACCCCATGGTCGAGCTGGACCGTGCCGAAGTCGACCTCGAATCGGTCGAACCGGACCTTCAGTCCTCCGAACTCCCGATCGAAACGCTCGCTCAAGGCGACGAGACCGTCGGCGACCCGGCGTACGTCCGAGCGTGTCTCCTCGTGGAGAACTTCGACGCGCCTGAGGCGAACCTCCAGGGCGTCGAGGCGGTTCTCCACGGCGTCGAGGCGGCTCTCCACGGCGTCGAGGCGGTTCTCCATCGCGTCTTGCCGAGCCTCGATGCGCGCCAGCCGACCTTCGATCGCTGTCAGCCGCGCGTCGATGGTCGCGAACTGGGTCGCGAGGAAGTCCTTCAGGGATGCGATGTCTTCCGACGTCATGAAGCCACGTTGGGAGAGAGATGCGCCAATCTGGGGCCCCGAGTCGGACCAAACCATGTCTGGTTGGGCCAGCAACAGGCGGTTGCAACCCTTCGCTCCCTTGCCATGTCTATGGGAGCATGATTCACGATGAACGAGGTCTCCTGCAGGGCACGCTCGAGCTGCTCATCCTCAAGTCCCTGAGCTGGGGTGAAGCGCACGGCTACGGGATCGCGCGCTGGATCGAGCAGGCGACCGACGACGCGCTGCGGATCGAAGAGGGATCGCTCTATCCCGCGCTCCACCGCATGGCGGCGAAGGGATGGGTCGAGACCGACTGGGGCGTCTCGGAGAACAACCGGCGCGCGAAGTTCTACCGCCTGACCGCCAAGGGCCGGCGGGAGCTCGGCGCCAAGACGCGCGGCTGGTCGCGGCTCGTCGAGGTCATTGCCCGCGCGCTCGCGGCCCCGCGTCATCCGGCGACCGAGGACGCATGAGCGACCGTTCGGCGTGGGCCCGGCTTCGCCGTCTCCTGGGACGGCGCGACGCGGACGATACCTCCGAGGAGATCGAGTTCCATCTGGCGATGCGCGTGCGGGACTACATGGCGACGGGGATGAGCGAGGAGGAGGCGCGCATGGCGGCCAAGCAGCGGCTCGGCGACGTCGAACAGGTACGACGCGAGCTCGGTGAGATCTCCGCGGCCGAGCTGCGCTCGGAGCGCCGGCGCGACCTGCTCGCCGATCTGGGCCAGGACGTCCGCTACGGCCTGCGCATGCTGATCCGCGTTCCGGGTCTCTCGGCCACGATCGTGCTCACGCTCGCGCTCGGCATCGGCGCGACGACGGCGATCTTCAGCGTCGTCTGGGCGGTTCTGCTCGCACCGCTGCCCTATCCGGGGCCGGAGCAGCTGGTACGCGTATGGGAGACGTCGCCTCAGGGTGATACGCGCAACGTGGTCTCGGCCGGTAACGTCACCGACTGGCAGGAGCGCGCGCGCTCGTTCACGGCCCTCGGCGCGCACACGTTCGGCTCGCCCGTCGTGCTCACGAGAGAGGGCGACGCGAGCCGCGTGGTGCGGGTGACGCTGCAGCCGGAGGTGTTCACCGCCCTGGGCGTGCAGCCGATCCTCGGAAGGACGCTCACCGCCGAGGACTCGGAGTCGGGCGGCGTGGCGCTCATCAGCCATGCGTTCTGGCAGCGGCATTTCGGCGGTGACCCCGGCGCGCTGGGACGCACGTTGGTGCTCGACGACATCGCATTCCAGGTCGTGGGCGTGATGCCGCCCGGCTTCTCCTTCCCCAACTCGGGCGTGGACGCCGCCGTGGACGTCTGGCGTCCCTTCACGAGCGCCAACTTCGATCCGAACGAGCGCACGAGCCACAACAACCAGGTCGTCGCGCGGCTCGCCCCCGGTGTCTCCGTCGAGAGCGCGCAGCAGGAGATGGCGCGCATCGCGGCGGACATCGCCGCGGAGCATCCGAGGGAGATGACCGGATGGAGCGCGCGCGTCGTGCCGCTGCACGACGACATCACGCGGAACGTGCGCTCGCTCTTCTGGGTGCTGCTCGGCGGGGTGTGCGTGGTGCTGCTGATCACGTGCGGCAACGTCGCCAACCTGCTGCTGGCGCGCGCGCTCGGCCGCCAGCGCGAGCTCGCCGTGCGCGGCGCGCTGGGCGCGGAGCGGGGCCGCATCGCGCGTCAGCTGCTCACCGAGAGCGCCGTGCTCGCCGTCTTGGGCGGCCTCGCCGGCGCTGCGCTCGCGCCGATGCTGCTCCGGGTGCTCGTCGGGTCGGCGCCCCCGGACGTTCCGCTGCTCGAGCGCGCGACGATCGACGGCCGCATGCTCCTCTTCACCGCCGTGACGGCGCTGTCGTGCGCGCTGTTGTTCGGTCTCGTGCCGGCGCTCCGCACCTCGCGCGCCGACACCGAAGCTGCGCTACGGGGCGGCCGCGCCGCGCCGCGAGGTACCGTGCGACTGCGCGGGATGCTCCTCGCGGGCCAGATCGCGCTCTCGGTGATCCTGCTCGTGGGTGCGGGCCTCTTCGTGCGCTCGTTCGGTGAGCTCCAGCGGACGGAGCTCGGCTTCGATCCGAACCGTCTCGTGCTGATGGAGATGGTGCTGCCGCTGCCGGCCTATCCGGAGATCCCCGAGCAGATCGCCTTCTTCGACCAGCTGCAGGAGCGCGCGGCTGCGCTCCCGGGAGTCATCGCGGCATCGGGATCGACCCAGCCACCGGGCACCGAGTCGCAGATGACGTTCAGCTTCGGCATCGAGGGCCGCGTCGCCCAGAACGCGAGCGGCCGCGAGGACGACGAGACGGTGCACGCCGTCCTGCCGGGCTACTTCGAGACGACCGGCCAGACGATGGTGAGGGGGCGCGCGTTCACGGCGGCCGACCGCGCGGACGCGCCGGCGGTGGTGATCCTGAACGAGACGCTCGCGCGTAAGCACTTCCCGGAGGGCGACGCCGTGGGCCAGCGGATCTCCTTCCGGCCGGGCGAGCTCCCGTGGATGGAGATCGTCGGGGTCGTCGGCGACGCGCGCCTGGAGAGCCCGGACGTCGAGCCCCGCGAGGGCATCTTCATCCCCTTCCAGCAAAAGACGTGGCCGTGGCTGACCAACGTGACGATCGTCGTGCGCGCCGACGCGTCGCTCTCCGATCCGATGTCGCTCGCCGCAGGCCTGCGTGAGTCGGTCGCTGGCATCGATCCGAATCTTCCTCCGCTGCAGATACGGACCGTCGAGGACGCGTTCCGGGCGAACACAGCATGGCGATCGTTCGCCACCACGCTCGTCTCCGGCTTCGGCGTGCTCGCGATCGCGCTCACGCTCGTCGGGCTCTACGGCCTCATCACCTATTCGGTGGCCCGCGAGCGCCGCGAGATCGGCGTGCGCATCGCGCTCGGTGCGCGGTCTCGCGGCATTCTCGCGCGTGTGCTCGTACGCTCGCTCGCGCTCAGCGCGGTCGGCGCGCTCGTCGGGCTCACGATCGCCGCGGCGGGCTCGCGCGCGATCGCCGGCCTGCTCTACGGCGTGTCGCCGACCGATCCGGCAACCTACGCGCTGACCGTGGCCTTCGTGCTGCCGGTCGCGCTCCTGACCGCCGCGGCTCCGGCACTCCGGGCTGCCCGCACCGACCCGCTCCAGGCGATCCGTACGGACTGAGCTCGACGAGCGGAGTCGTCCGAAGGGGAGAGCGGCACGCGCGTGGCGGGGACGGCGACGGCGTTGCACCTTGTCGGGATCATGATCCGGTTCGCCGTCGGGACCGCGGTCGTCACCGCGGCAGTCGTGGGGCTCGCGCTCACGTCCGGAGACTTCTCCACGACGCTCGACGCTCGGGGCGTTCTCGCGCCGCAGTACCGCTCCGAGACCGTCCCCTACAACTCGAAGTTCACGTTCACGCGCATCCGCTACGACACCCCGTACGGCTCGCGGCGCGGCGGCTTTCGCGGCTTCGGCGGCTCGGCGTGGAACCACGACTACCCGATGGCCGATCTCAACATGGAAGTGATGTTGAACGACTTCACGGCCGTGAACGCGAACACGGAGGGGAGCAACGTCTTCGAGCTCGAGGACCGGGAGATCTTCCGACATCCCATCCTCTACATATCGGAGCCCGGAACGTGGGGGCTCACGGACGAGGGCGCGCTCAACCTCCGCGAGCACCTGCTCAAGGGCGGCTTCCTGATCTTCGACGACTTCGAGGAAGATCAGTGGTACAACATGGCCGAGCAGCTCGCCAAGGCGTTGCCCGAAGGCCAATGGGTCGAGATCGGCCCCGAGCACCCGATCTTCGACACCTTCTTCTACGTCGAGAACATCTACGTCCCGCACCCGCTCGTCCGCGTGACGCCGAGCTACCGGGTGATCTTCGAGGACAACGACCCCGAGAAGCGGATCATGGTGCTCGCCAATCACAACTCCGATCTGGCCGAATACTGGGAATACGCGGGCCAGGGTTACTTCGCGGTCGATCCGACCAACGACGCATTCCGGCTGGGCATCAACTACATCGTGTACGGCCTGACGCACTAGTCATCCCGGGGGGCCCATGAGCGAAATCAGCGGCTGGGGACGCTTCGTCGCCGAGCTGAAACGCCGTCGGGTGGTTCGCGTCGCGATCGCCTACGCCGTGACCGCGTGGCTCGTGGTCGAGGTCGCGGACACCATATTCCCGCGACTTCTCCTGCCCGACTGGTCGGTCACGGCGGTGATTCTGGCGGCGCTGGTCGGATTCCCGATCGCAGTCGTGCTCGCATGGTCGTTCGACATCGTGCCGGACTCGGGCGCCGCCGCCGGGGAGATCGGTTCGAGGCGATGGCTCGGCGTCGGCCTCGGTTTCGTGATCACGTTGCTCGTCGCCGGTGCGACCTTCCAGTTCTGGACGCGCGTCGTGCGCGGGGGCGGCGTCATCGACGCGGTCGTCGTTCTGCCATTCCAGAACCTCTCCGGCGACGAGGCCGACGAGTACTTCGTCGCCGGGATGCACGACGCGCTGATCGGCGAGCTGGCGCAGGTCGGTTCGTTGCGCGTGATCTCGCGGACGTCGGCCACCCGCTATGCGGGTATGGGACTCTCTCTCCCCGAGATCGCCCGAGGGCTCGACGTCCAGGGCGTGATCGAGGGCTCGGTGAGGCGCGAGGGCGACGTCGTCGAGATCCGCGTTCAGCTCGTCGAGGCCCTGCCGGAGGAGCGGCCGATCTGGTCGCAGGTCTACACGAGGAACGTGCGCGCGGCGCTCGCCATGCACGGCGAGATCGCGCGGGCGATCGCGCAGCAGGTCGAGGCCCAACTCACGCCGCGGGAAGAAGCCCGCTTGGCGCGCGCACCGGACGTCGACCCCGAGACGTTCGAGGCTTACCTGCGCGGCATGCACCTACTGCACGATGGCGAACCCCAGAACGTGCAGGAGGGACTGCGGTATCTTCACACCGCGGTCGAGCGGAATCCCGCGGACGCCCTCGCCTACACTGGGCTCGCATATGGGTACGTGACGGTCGGCCACGGACCGAACGGCACGTCCGATGCGTTCGCACGCGCGGGGGAAGCCGCCGAGCGAGCGGTGGCATTGGATCCGGATCTCGCGGAGGCGCACGCCGTTCTCGCGCAGGTGAAGTACTACCTCGAGTCGGACTGGGCGGGCGCCGAGGCGTCGTTCACGCGAGCGAACGAGCTCAACCCGAGCCTCGCGAGCAATCGATATCACCACGCGTGGTTCCTGGCGACGCTGGACCGCCTCGACGAGGCGATCGTCGAGCACCGGCTCGCCAAGCGGCTCGATCCGCTCACGCCGGTCCACACGGCTTGGCTCGGCGGCCTCTACCTGTTCGACGGGCGTCCGCGAGACGCTCTCCCCGAGCTCGAAGAGATCAACACGCTCGTTCCCACGAATTTCTGGGGTCGGGTGCTGCTCGGCGAGACGTACATGGCGATGGGCATGCCCGACTCGGCGATCGCCATCCAGACGAGGATCGCAGAGACGCAGCCTCGCGCGCGTTGGCTGCTCGCGCGGAATCTCGCCGCCGCGGGCCGGAGCGACGAAGCGCGTCGGATCGCCGCCGAGCTGGAAGCCGCACCGGACCCGTGGACGACCTTCGGGCTCGGCGCGATCTACGCGACACTCGGCGAGAACGACAGAGCGTGGGATTGGCTCGAACGGAAGCCGCAGCATGCGTGGATCGTGGCCGTCCGCAATGCGTACTGGTTCGAGGGTCTGCGCGACGATCCGCGTCTGCCAGGATTCCTCGCGGAGTTCGGCCTGACGCCGTTGGAATCGTGAGCGCGGCTTCTACGGCTGAAGGATCAGCCGAGCGGATTCCCCACGTGACACGCCAGGCACGTGCGCGGGCTCCGCGCCCATGCGCGCTCGGCGTCGAACCCGAGCGTGTGCGGGCTCACCTTGAACGCGCCGAGCACGCCGTGGCACTGCGTGCAGTCCACCTGCCGGTGACAGCTCGTGCAGCCTTCGAGGTTCTGGCGCGCGGCCTGCCCGTGACGTAGCAGCCAGAGCGGTCCGTCGTCGTGGTAGCCGGGGCCGAGTCGTCCGCCGCCCGCGGGCACGAGCCCGGTCTCCAGATGACACTGGCGGCAGAAGACCTGCGTGCTGTGACACGTGGCGCAGTCGCTGTCGCGCCCGAACGCGCTGGCGGCGTGCATCGACAGGAACGACGCGGGGTGATAGCCGCCGC
The DNA here is from genome assembly GCA_050181335.1 of Gemmatimonadales bacterium. Classification (GTDB taxonomy): domain Bacteria; phylum Gemmatimonadota; class Gemmatimonadetes; order Longimicrobiales; family Gaopeijiaceae; genus UBA2982. The sequence goes on from JBFXDG010000008.1 coordinate 165,489, forward strand.
CGCGGCCGGTCGTCAGGCTGTTGGTCGAAGGCGCGGACGGCGCGTCGTGGCAGGAGACGCAGAACGACTCCTCGTGACACGTCGCACACGACGTCTCGTTCGCCGCGGCGAGCGTCGCATGCGCCTCGATGAAGAACATGCTCTCGTGGCTCGAGGGCGCCCGCCCGACCACCTGCGCGCCGGGCGCGAGGACGTTCGCGCGGTCGGGCAGCGCGCTCACCGACACGGGCAGCGGCTGGATGTGGCACGTCGTGCAGTCGTTCGACGTATGACACGTGCCGCAGGCCTGTAGGGACGCGCCGGCGCCGTGCGTCGCCAGGAAGTCGCGGTCGGTGTGCGAGACGGGGACGTCGTAGTGCACGGGCGTGACGGGCAGCTCCATATCCGCGGGGGCGGCGGGCACGGCGGCGATCGAAGCGCGCTCGGTGTCCACGTGGCACGACACGCATCGCTCCTGGGTGTGGCAGGTCGCGCAGCGGCCGGCGTCCGCTTCGGCGAGCGGGCCGTGGCCGCCCGCGAGGAACTCCGCCGCACCGTGATCGGCCGGCAGCGGCAGGTCCGCGATCCGCGCCAGGTCGAAGCGCGTCGAGGCCAGCGGCACGTGGCACGTCACGCAGTCGGCGTCCACCATGTGATCGGCTGCCTGGTGCGCGTGACAGCTCCAGCATCCCGCGAGCTGCACGTCGTCGGCGACCGCCATGCGCGTGCCGCCCGCCTCCACGTGGCACGAGGCGCACTCCTGCGGGGGATCCCCCGCCGCCGCGAGCTCGGCGTCGTGCACGTCGTGCTGGAACGCGACGTTGTCGACGTCGTCCGTCGGCCCGTTCCACGTGACCCGCTCCTCGCGCACGCCGTCGTGACAGCCCGTGCACGAGGCGGGCGGTGGGTAGAAGGTCGCCGTGTCGCCTTCCGGGATGCCTTCGTGACATCCGGCGCACAGGGGGAACAGCCCCTGGTGCTCGAGGTGCGGGAACGGCGTCTGCTCCTGACCGCGCAACGCCGCGCCGCGCCCCCCGAGCACGAGACAGATGCCGAGCACGGCGAGCACGGCGGCCGACGCCGTCACCGCGCGGGGCTTCACTCGCCACCTCCCCGACGGCCGAGACCCGGGTCGCCGCCGATCTCGAAGCGCAGCGAGCTCCATGCGCGGGCCTGGTTCCAGGGGCTCGTGAAGACGTTGCCACCGTCCCGGTGTCGGATGACGGACCCGCCCGCGGACAGGAACATCCGCTCACCGAGCGCGTAAGCTGCCGAGACGGTACCTCCGAACGCGCGTCCCTCGCCCAGACGATACTCTTCGATCTGCTGGAAGGAGAGGATCGACATCGAGCCGCTGAGGCTCTCGCTCACGGCGTACCGGACGCCTGCCTGGCCGCTGCTCAGGAAGCCGCCGGGCCCCCACTCCAGGTCGTAGCTCGCATCGATCGACCACGCCGAAGCGGGCGTCCATCGCGCCCCGGCGTTCGCGCGCCATCCGGTGTCCCGCAGCGGCTGGAGGACGACGACGGTCTCCGTGTCGCCGTAGTCTCGCCACCCGCCCGTCAGCCAGGCGCCGAGGCTCGGGCGGGCCGACCATCCGACGCGACCCGTGATTTCCGAATACGAGACCGGCTCGAAGATCCCCCAGATCGTCGACAGGTCGAAGTACGGCACGTAGCGGCGCGCGCTCGCCTCCACGAGCCAGCGCCCGTCGGCGACGGGCACGGACAGCGTGACGTGGCCCTTGCCGGGTCGCTGGAAGGAGAAGTCGTAGTCGATCGAGCCGTCGAGCCGCGCACGCGGGAATGCGCGGGACGCATCGAAGGATATGCGCTCACTGACGAGGCTCGAGCGGTCGCGGAGGATCTCCCGCTGATAGTGCACGCTCACGGGGACGTCCCACGGACGGCCCGTCGCGACGGCGCCCACGACGAGCACGCTCTGATCGAGCAGGAAGCCGTCGAGGCCCCGGAACGCCTCGTTCTGCGGCTCGCGCAGGCCGCGCGCCAGACTCCTGCCTCCGTACGCCTCCGCTCGATAGGAGCCGACGGAGTACGCCGCGCTCGCGCCGTCGAAGGCCGAGAGCCCGAGGCCGGATCTCACGTCGATGCGGCCGGCACGGACGCGGAGCGCGCCGCGCTGGAGCTGCGCGTAGGCGAGCAGCGCGTCGATCTCGTCGTCCGAGCGCGGCCAAACCACGTCCCCGCCGGCGCGCGCGCGGCCCCTGACGTGAGCGGTGACGCTGAGCCCCTGCACGCCGAGGCCCCACAGGGTGATCGCGAGATCCTGGGTCGCCGCCAACGTGCGCTCGTCGTCCAGCGCGAAGTACCCCGTGCAGATCGTGGCGAGCACGCAGGTGACCTGCGCGTCTCCGTAGAAGAAGCGCCCCTGGGTGTCGGTGGTCACGTCGGCGCGCGGCACGGAGTCGAGCCCGATCGGGCGCAGCTCGACCAGCTGCACGGAGGTGGACGTCCAGCCGCGGAAGCCCTGGGCGTGACCTGCGCTCGGGCACGCGACGGCCAGTGCCACGCCGACGGCCAGCCACCCGTACGCGGACCGCCGCTTCACCGCGAGCCTCGCGGAGCCGGCAGGATGTGACAGGTGGCGCAATCGGTTGGCGCCTCGTGGAGCGTCTTGTCGCGATGACATCCCAGACAAAATGCCCGCGTGCGCGGCACCGACTCGAACGGAACGTCTTGGTGACACGCCCCGCCGCTGCAGGTCACGTGGACCTCCGCCGGGGGATGCGCGCTCACGTGGACGGGCGCGTGGCACGCAGCGCAGTCGCTCTCGACGGTGTGATGGTCCTCGTGACAGGAGGCGCAATCGAGATCGGCGGGCACGGCGAGCGCGGTACCCTGCGTGTGGCACCGCGAGCAGTCGAGGTCCGCGTGCCGATCGTGCGGAAACGCGAGGCTGCGCCGGGGATCATGCGAAGGAACGGAGAACTCGACCGACCGCGTCACCTCGAAGCGCTCGCTCGGAGCGCCCTCGTGGCAGCCCGAGCACGGGACGGCCCGATTCGGGGCGTGATGGCAGGACCGGCAGTCCTCGATCGTCGTGACGGTGAGCGCGCCGTGGCCACCCGTGTTCTCGTGACAGGTGAAGCAGGCGAGGGTCTCGTGGTCGCCGTGGGTGAACCCGGACGGGACCTGCTGCGGGAGCGCGGCCGTGCGCGGCGACGCGGGGCTCGTGGCGCCCGCGGCCAGGACGACCCCCGCGATCGCGAGGGACGGAACGAGACGGAACCGGGCGGCCATGCACTCCAGATTGGAGAACCGACGCGCCCATCTCAACCACTTCACCGCGACCGCTCCCTGTCGCACGCGCGGCCGTCCGGCGGGTCACCGGGCGGCCGCATGTTCAACCGTGGGAGTCGAGGCTAGTTGCCATAGCGCGCCACGATGGCCGCCAGATTCGCCGTTCTGGCGTCGACCGGCGCCGGAATCCCGTACGTGTCGCTGACCGCGTCCATGCTCGCGATCAGCAGCGCCTCGGTGAGGAAGGGATTGTGAACGGCCGAGCTCTCGATCTCGCCGAGCTGCGCGTTGAACCGTGCGCCCTCGGCGACCGTGAACCGCGTATCGGTGGTGCTGAACTCGGTCGTCGGAACCAGCGCGAGCATCGCGTTCAGATCCGCGACCCGATCCTCGATCCTCGTCTGGGCGGTCAGCAGCGCCGAGAGCGCAGCCGTCTCGTCCCCGTGACAGCCGCTCGACGTGCAGGACGCGAAGTTCCGCTCGTTCACGGTCTTGCCGCAGGACTGATCATCCGTGGGAAGGTCGTTCGAGTCCACGCACGGGATCGCCAGGAACCGGTGTCCGGTCACCGTGAAGATGTGACCGCCGGTGTCGGGGTCGGTGACGTCGTACGAGTTCACGTGGCACGTCGCGCAGAGGCGCGTGTTGCGCTCGCTGCCGTGGGTGCCGCGGATCGCCTCGACGTCGTAGTCGAAGTTGGGTGGCGTCCAACCGATCGTGCCGAGCTCGCCGAGGAGGAGCGGCCCCTGGGGTGCATGGGGTCCACTCGTGGTCGTGCCGAGCGTGCCGAGATCGGGCACCGCTCGCCGCTGGTGGCACTTCATGCAGAGGTTGGCTTCGACCTCGGGCGTGCTCACCGAGAAGCGGAGCTGCCCCTCGTTGTCGTTCGCGTGAGGGTCGTGGCACACCGAGCACGTGATCGCGATCGGCGCGTTATCGCCCTTCTCGACGTACTCCGTGTTCACGCCCCACGCGGCCAGAGCGCCCTCACCGCCGTGGCACGTCTTGCAGCCGTCCCGGGTGCGGTAGGCCTGGTGCGTCGTGCCCTCGCCGTGCGCGGACAGGACCCACTCCTCCGCGAACGGATGGTGCGTCCCGGTGTGGCACTCGACACAGCCGACGTCGAGGTCGCCCACGTCGATGGGCGCGAGGGGCGCGTTGACCTCCAGCGGGTTGGTGACGTGCGTCAGGCCCGGACCGTGGCACGACTCGCACTGAACGTCGTGATAACGGGCTTCGCCGGTGCCGTTGTAGCCGGCCGTTGCCGTCACGTGGTTCCCGAGCTCGTTCACGGAGTGACAGCCCTCGCACGAAGCCGAAGCGTGCGAGTTGGCCTTCAGAGTCGCCCACGCGTCGGCGTGCGCCGTGCCGATCCAGTCGCCCTGCTTCTCGACGTGGCAGTTGCCGCAGACCGTCAGCTTGCTGGCTTCGTCCGTGTAGCCGAGGAAGTTGGCCGCTTGGGCGAGAGGCTCCTCGAAGAGGTTGCGATCCCGGTAGACGATCTGCTCGTCGACACACGAGGTGAGGGTGACGCCCGTCAGGGCGAGCAGGACACAGGCCGCGTTCCACGATCTGATCATGGCGTCAACACCCGCTCCGAAGAGCCTTGGGACTCGCACCGACGCTCACAAGGTGGCGCCTGCCGCCGCGCCCGCGATGTCGGGAAAATCCCGGTACGTACGGACGGAATTCCCGTAGTCTTACGGACGGGATCGCCGAGGTCAAGCAGCTTACGCGGGGCGTCACATAGTGGGACAAAATGACCCGCGCGAGGCCGCTCCTCGCTGGGTCAGGTGTTTCCTGTATGGCCGGTCGCCGCCCTGGAGACTAAGCTGCACGACCCGACGGGATAGCATTCTAGACCTTCTCGGGTCCGAGGAATGCCGAGCAGATACCGCGCGTCATTGTCAGGGAATCTCCGACGCCACGACGGGAGAATCGCCCGGTGTCCCGCGCCACGCTCCGGCCCGCATCTTCGAGCCGTGGAGCACGTTCCTGGTCGTAGAGCATCCGTGCTCTGGCCCCCAGCCTTCCGGAGGTGATGCCGTGTACTTTCCGATGAAGCACGCATGGACCGGCGACGAAACGCTGGGCGAGCACCTGGAGCGACAGGGAGTGAGCCGGCGAGAGTTCCTCGAGTACTGCGGCAAGGTCGCCGTCATGCTCGGCCTCGCTCAGACGATGGCGCCGCGCGTAGCCGAAGCGTTGCAGGCCGTTCGCCGCCCCTCCGTGGTCTGGCTGCAGCTGCAGGAGTGCACCGGCTGCGTGGAGAGCGTGCTCAGGACCGCCGATCCCACGATCGGCGACCTGGTGCTCGACCTGATCTCGCTCGACTACAACCACACGTTGATGGCGGCCGCGGGAACCGCCGCCGAGTCCGCGTTGCAGAACGCGATGCAGGAGAACTTCGGCCAGTACATCCTGTTGGTCACCGGATCGGTGCCGCTCGAGGAGAACGGCATCTACCTGACGATCGGAGGACGTACGGGTCGGGAGATCCTCGAGGAAGCGGCTGAAGGCGCCGCCGCGATCTTCGCGGTCGGCGCCTGCGCGCACTTCGGCTCCGTCCAGGCGGCCCGGCCCAACCCGACCGGTGCCGTCGGCGTATCGCAGGTCATCCGCGACAAGCCGATCGTCACGCTCGCGGGCTGTCCGCCGATCGCCGACGTCGTCACCGCGACTGTCGTGCACTACCTCACGTTCGGTCGCCTCCCCGACACGGACGGTGAGGGGCGGCCGCTGTTCGCGTACGGCGCCCGCATCCACGACCAATGCCAGCGACGCGCTCATTTCGACGCGGGCCAGTTCGTGCACGCGTTCGACGACGAGGGCGCCCGCCAGGGCTGGTGCCTCTACGAGGTCGGCTGCAAAGGTCCGGCGACGTTCTCGCCCTGCCCGATCTTCCAGTGGAACGACCACACGGACTGGCCGATCGGCGCCGGGCATCCTTGCCTGGGATGCACCGAGCGGTTCTTCTGGGATTCGATGACACCCTTCTACGCTCGCCTGCCTGGAGTCGCGGGCTTCGGTGTCGAGCGGAGCGCCGACCTCATCGGAGCCGCGCTGGCCGTAGGGACGGTCGCCGGCGTGGGCGCGCACGCGATCGCGACCGGAATCCACCGGTCGCGCGAGGGAAAGAAGGTCACTCCGCTGCCCGTCGTGCAGGGACCGGCGAACGGCAGTTCCGCGGGCACCCCCAAGGGAGGCAACGATGCCTAGAGTCGTCGTCGATCCGATCACGCGGATCGAGGGTCACCTGCGGATCGAGGTCATGCAGGAGGAGGGCCGCATCACGAATGCCTGGGCCTCGTCCACGCAGTTCCGAGGCATCGAGACGATCATGGAGGGCCGCGATCCGAGGGACGCATGGGCCTTCACGCAGCGTATCTGCGGCGTATGCACGGTGGTGCACGCCATCGCGTCGTGTCGTGCCGTCGAGGACGCGCTCGGCATCGAGGTCCCTCCGGCGGGTGGTATCATTCGCAACCTGGTCCACGGCATGCAGACCGTGCAGGACCACGTCATCCACTTCTACCACCTCCACGCGCTCGATTGGGTGGACGTGGTGAGCGCGCTCTCCGCGAGCCCCGCCGCGACGTCGGCGCTCGCTCGTAGCATCTCGCCGTGGCCGAACAACTCCGAGACGTACTTCTCCGAAGTGCAGGGCCGGGTCCGTCGGTTCGTGGAGTCCGGCCAGCTCGGCATCTTCGCCAACGGCTACTGGGGCCATCCGGCGTACAAGCTGCCGCCCGAGGCGAACCTCATGGCGGTGGCGCACTACCTGGAGGCGCTCGACTGGCAGCGCGACGTCATCCGCGTACACACGATCTTCGGCGGCAAGAACCCGCACCCGAACTTCCTCGTGGGCGGCATGGCGTCGGCGATCAACCTCGAGGACACCGGCACCATCAACGCCGAGAGCTTCTCGAAGATCCAGGGGATGATCCAGCGGGCCCGGAGGTTCGTCGAGGAGGTGTATTGGCCGGATCTGCTCGCGATCGCCTCGTTCTATCCCGAGTGGGCTTCGATCGGCGGCGGCGTCACGAACTACATGTCCGCGGGCGAGTGGCCCGAGAACGGACAGCTGAGTGACACCGCGTCGATGTACTTCCCGGGCGGCGTGATCTACGCGCGCGACCTGGGCCAGGTGTTTCCCTTCGATCAGGGAGAGGTGCGCGAGGAGGTCACGAGCTCCTGGTACGAGTACTCGGAGGGCTCCGAGGCGGCGCTCCATCCGTGGGACGGACAGACCACGCCGCGCTACACCGGCCCCCAGCCGCCGTGGACCTACCTGCAGGACTACGACAAGTACACCTGGATGAAGGCGCCGCGGTATCAGGGCCGCGCGGTCGAGGTCGGGCCGCTGGCGCGTATGCTGGTGGCGTATGCGTCCGGCCACCAGGACGTGCAGGGATTGGTGAACGACACCCTCGGCCGTTTGGGCGTCGGACCCGCCGCGCTCTTCTCGACGCTCGGCCGCACGGCCGCGCGCGGCATCGAGACCGTGCTGCTCGCGCGCAAGATGGAGGACTGGTTCGCGAACCTCCTGACGCGCGTGCAGGCCGGCGACGACGCGACGTTCAACGGGACGCGCTGGGAGCCGTCGTCCTGGCCCGCTTCGGCCAGGGGTTACGGGGTGCTCGAGGCGGCGCGCGGCACGCTCGGCCACTGGATGCAGATCGAGAACGGCCAGATTCGGCACTACCAGGCGGTCGTGCCGAGCACCTGGAACTGCTCGCCGCGCGACGCCGCCGGAGCGAACGGGCCCTACGAGGCGGCTCTCATGGACAACCATCCCCTCGTCGATCCCGAGCGTCCGCTCGAGATCCTGAGGACGATCCACTCCTTCGACCCGTGCATGGCCTGCGGCGCGCACGTGCTGGATGCGACCGGCAGGGAGATCGTACGGGTCAAGGTGCAGTAGGAGGTCGACGATGAGCACGACCGTCATCGCGCCGGAAAGCGTCAGCAAAGACGCGCCGGTCGCGGAATACAAGCAGGTCTATCTCTGGCACTGGCCGATCCGGGCGATGCACTGGATCGCCGCGGCGTGCATCGTGGTGCTCGTCGTCACCGGCTTCTACATCGGGCGGCCCTACTTCTTCACCTCCGGAAGCGCGACCGATCACTTCCTGATGGGCCGCATGAGGTTCGCGCACTTCGCCGCGGCCGCCGTCTTGGTGGCGACTGGAATCCTGCGGGTCTACTGGCTCTTCGCGGGAAACAAGTTCGAGCGCTGGCGCGCGCTCTTCCCCGTTCGGGTGCGGGATTGGGTCAACCTCTACAAGGTCGTGCGGGCCTACCTCTTCATTCGCGTCGAGGAAGCGCCCCAGTACCTCGGGCACCATCCGCTGCAGCAGCTCTCCTACACGGGCATCTACGCGCTGGCGCTGCTCCAGGTCTCGACGGGCTTCTACCTCTACGGGCTCGCCGATCCCGGCGGGTTGTTCTTCGTCTCCTTCGGCTGGGTGGGGACGGTGATGGGCGGCGCCCAGGTCGTGCGCTTCGTGCATCACTTCGCCACGTGGGCGTGGCTCATCTTCATCCCGGTTCACATCTACCTGGCGGTGCGGGCCGACGTGCTCCACAAGGAGAGCACCGTCTCGTCGATCGTCAGCGGCAACCGCTACGTGCGCGCAGACGTCGAATTCGTCGATGACTGAGCGTCAGACCGTCGTCCTCGGTGCCGGGAGCCCGCTCATGGGCGACGACGGTCTGGGCGTCGAGGTCCTGGAGACGATCGCGCAGAAGTGGATCGAGACGCCGAGCCTGCGCTTCCTCGACGGCGGGATCTGGGGGATGCGCTTGCTGCCCCACATCGAGGACGCGGACCGGCTGCTCGTGATCGACGCCGTGCGCGCGGGCGCCGCACCCGGGACGCTCCTGCGACTGGAGCGTGAGCAGATCCCGCGCCATCTGCGCACGAAGATCTCCCCGCACCAGATCGATCTCTCCGAGGTCTTCGCCGTGGCGGAGCTACGGGGAAAGTTTCCGGCCGAGGCGGTCGTCCTCGGCATCGAGCCCGTGCGGATCGACGCCTACATGGAGATCTCCGAGGAGGTGCTCGCCACGGTCCCCTTCCTGATCGAGGCCGTGGAGCGGCAGCTCGAGGCCTGGGGGCACGAGCTCCTGCCGCGCGCCGGTGCGCTCGCGAGGACGTCCAGCGATGCATGAGATGTCGATCGCGATGGAGGTGTGCCGGATCGCCGAAGAGCAGATCGGCCTCGCGGCCATGCCGCGCGTCCGGGAGATCGGGATCGTCGTGGGAAAGAACTCCGGCGTGGAGCCGGACAGCCTCCGCTTCTGCCTCGAGGCGCTGCTGGACCAGCCGCCGTTCCGCGGCGCGCGCACCGCGCTCGAGATGACGACCGGCGACGACCTGCGTGTAGCCTACCTGGACCTGGACGACGATGGCGATACGCCGAATTGAGGTCCGCGAGCGCGTCATGGAGAAGAACGACGCGCTCGCACGGGGCGTACGCGCTCGTCTCGCCGAGCACGCCGTCCCCGCATTCAACCTCGTCTCGTCGCCCGGCTCGGGTAAGACGCTGCTGCTCGAGCGCACCCTGCACGATCTCGGGAGTGAGATCCGCATGGCGGTCGTCACGGGCGACGTGCAGACGCAGAACGATGCCGACCGGATCGCGCGCTGGACGGACGACCTCGTGCAGGCGGTCGTCACCGGAGGAGCCTGTCACCTCGATGCCAGGCAGGTCGAGGACGCGCTCGGCGCCGTGGACCTCGACGCGATCGATCTGCTCTTCATCGAGAACGTCGGCAACCTCGTGTGTCCCGCGAGCTGGGACCTCGGCGAGACCGCCAAGGTGGTCGTGCTGAGCGTCACTGAGGGCGAGGACAAGCCGCTCAAGTATCCGAAGATGTTCGAGCAGGCCCGTTACGCGGTCCTGAACAAGATCGACCTCCTTCCCTATGTGCCGTTCGACGTGGAGAAAGCGATCGGCTTCGCCCACCAGGTGAACCCGGAGCTCGAGATCTTCCGCGTGTCCGCGCTGACGGGCGAGGGCAAAGAGGACTGGTACGATTTTCTCCGGCGGACCGTCGGCACCGACGGCGCCGCGAAGGGCGAGCGAGCCGTCGCGAGAGCCGGCTCGTGACCATCGCGGAGCCCGTGGCCCCGCCGGCCGGCTCGGAGCGCGCCGTCGAGATCGCGATCGGGGGTGTGGTGCAAGGGGTGGGGTTCCGCCCGTTCGTGCACCGCCTGGCGATCCGGCGTCGGATCAGCGGCTGGGTGCGCAACGAGGCGGGCGCGGTCAGGATCGTGGCGCAGGGTCGTCGCGCCGAGGTGGCGACGTTCGTCGCGGAGCTCCGCTCGGAGCTGCCGCCGCTGGCGCGCATCGACGCGATGGAGGTCCAAGACACCGAGCTGACGCCGCTCGACGGATTCCGTGTCGTGTCGAGCGACCTCTCACCGGTGGGCCGACTCCCGGTCTCGCCGGACGTCGCGCTGTGCGCGGCGTGCGAGGCCGAGCTTCGGGACCCCGGCAATCGGCGCTACCGCTACCCGTTCATCACGTGCACGGACTGCGGGCCCCGCTTCACCGTCATCGCATCGATGCCGTACGACCGCGAACGGAGCACGATGGGGGCGTTCGCCCAGTGCCCGGACTGTCTGCGCGAGTACGGCGATCCCACGAACCGGAGATACCACTCCGAGACGAACTCCTGTCCGTCGTGCGGCCCGCGCGTGTGGCTCGAGATCGAGGGCGAGTCGGGTGGCGCGCCCGGATTGGAGGCGATCACCAGGGCCGGCGAGCTCCTGCTCTCCGGCAGGGTGCTCGCGGTGCGCGGGCTCGGCGGCTTCCACCTCGCCGTGGATGCGACGAGCTCCGCCGCCGTCCGTCGCCTGCGCGGCGCGAAGGCCCGTGAGGCCAAGCCGCTCGCGATCATGGTGCGCACGCTCGGCGAGGCCGGGCGTCTGGCGTTCGTCTCGCGCGCGGAGGCGGCCCTGCTCACCTCACGCGAGCGTCCGATCGTCGTGCTGCGCAAGCGCGCGGAGACGTCGCTCGCACCCGAGGTCGCCCCGGGCCTCGATTCCGTGGGCACGATGCTCGCCTACACGCCGCTCCATCATCTGCTGCTCGACGCCGTGGACGGACGCCCGCTCGTCATGACCAGCGGAAACGCCTCCGACGAGCCGATCGCGACGGGGAACGACGAGGCACGCGTGCGCCTGCGCGCCATAGCCGACGCGTTCCTGCTCCACGACCGGGAGATCGTCGCGCGCTACGACGACTCGCTCGTGCGCGTCGTCGACGACCGCGCCGTGCTCCTCCGGAGATCGCGGGGCCACGCGCCCATGCCGATCCGACTGCCCGTGCCGGCGCGCGACGCCCTGCTCGCGGTCGGGCCTCATCTGAAGAACACGTTCACGTTGGCGCAGGGCGGCGACGCGTACGTGAGCCAGCACGTCGGCGACCTGGAGAATCTCGAGACGATCGAGCACTTCCGCGCGTCGCTCTCGCGCTTTCGCACGCTCTTCCGCGTCGAGCCGAAATGGGTCGTTCGCGATCTCCACCCTGGCTACCTGTCGACCCGCATCGCCGCGGAGTCGGGTCTGCCGGAGCTCGAGCCGGTGCAGCACCATCACGCGCACATCGCCGCGGTCATGGGCGAGCACGGCGTGACGGATAGGGTGCTCGGGCTCGCCTTCGACGGCACGGGCCACGGGACGGACGGCCACGTGTGGGGATGCGAGCTCCTCGAGGCCGATCTTCGCGAGTTCCGGCGCCTGGCCCATCTCCGCTACGCTCCGATGCCGGGGGGCGATCTCGCGGCCCGTTCGCCTTGGCGCGCGCTCCTCGGCTACGCGTGGCTCGACGCCGACGGCGGGTCGTGGGCGGACGCCGCGTTGGCCGGCCTGCCGGCGGCCGAGCTGGCGCTGGTGCGCCGCCAGCTAAGGCAGAACGTCAACGCCCCGCGTGCGTCGTCCTTGGGACGACTCTTCGACGCCGCGGCGGCCGTCATCGGTCTCAGGGCCCGGTCCGCGTACGAGGGTCAGGCCGCCATGGAGCTCGAGTCGGTCGCCGCCTCCGGCGAAGCCGAAGTCTTGCCCTTCCCCGTCCTCCGTGACGCCGCGTCGTGTCTCCAGCTCGACCCGGTCCCGCTGCTCGTGTCGTTGGCCTCGGCGAAGGCCGCGGGGGCGACGATGCCGGAGCTGGCCGCGCGCTTCCAGACGACGGTGGCCGAGGCCGCATCGACGCTCGCGATCGAGCTCTGCGAGGAGCGCGGGCTGACGCGCGTGGCGCTGGGCGGTGGCTGCTTCCAGAATGCCGTTCTGCTGAGCGCCGTCAGGCGGCGGCTCGAAGACGCCGGGCTGTCGGTGCTGACTCCGATGACGCTCGGCCCGAACGACGGCGCGATCAGCTATGGACAGGCGGTCGTGGCCGCGGCCCGCATGGCCCACCGAGAAGCCGACTGAAGGAGGACGAACCATGTGCCTTGGAATCCCAGGAAAGGTCATCGAGCGGCGCGACGACGCCGGCCTCGCCGTCGGGACGGTCGACTTCGGCGGCGTGCGTCGTGAGGTCTGCCTCGCCTACGTGGCCGACGAGGTGAGCGTGGGCGACTACGTGGTCGTGCACGTCGGCTTCGCGATCTCGAAGGTGGACGAGCAGGAAGCCCACCGCACGTTCGAGGTGCTGCGCGAGATGAGCCAGCTCGACGAGCTCGACTGGATGGCCGACCTCGCGGACGCGGCGGAGGGGGCGGCGCCATGAAATACCTGACGGAGTACCGCGATCCGGAGCTTGCGAAGACGCTCGTCGAGCGCATCCACCGCACGGCCACCAAGCGATGGACGCTGATGGAGGTCTGCGGCGGCCAGACGCACACGATCGTGAAGCAGGGGATCCACGAAGTGCTCACCGATGCCGTGGAGATGATCCACGGACCCGGCTGCCCGGTGTGCGTGACACCGCTCGAGCAGATCGATCGAGCGCTGCACCTGGCCCAGAACCCCGACGTGATCTTCACGTCGTTCGGCGACATGCTGCGGGTGCCCGGCAGCGAGTGCGATCTCCTCCAGGTCCGGGCGCGCGGGGGCAACGTGCGCGTAGTCTATTCGCCGCTCGACGCGGTGAAGCTGGCCGAGAAGCACCCCGACAAGGAGGTCGTCTTCTTCGCGGTGGGATTCGAGACCACGGCGCCGGCGAACGCGATGGCCGTCTGGCGCGCACGCGAGCTCGGCATCGAGAACTTCAGCGTGCTCGTCTCGCACGTGACCGTCCCGCCCGCCATGGTGGCACTGCTCGAGGACCCCGCCAACCGCGTGCAGGCGTTCCTGGCGGCAGGACACGTGTGCACGATCATGGGCTGGGAGGAGTACGAGCCGCTCGTGGAGCGCTATCGCGTACCGATCGTCGTCACGGGCTTCGAGCCGCTCGACATCCTGGAGGGCATCTGGATGGCGGTTCGTCAGCTCGAGGACGGGCGCCACGAGGTCGAGAACCAGTACGTGCGCGCGGTCCGTCGCGAGGGGAACCGTCCCGCGCAGGACCTCGTGTCGAAGGTCTTCCGGCGGGTCGACCGCGGATGGCGCGGGATCGGCACCATACCCGCGAGCGGCCTCGGGCTGCGCCCCGAGTTTGCCGCGTACGACGCGGAGAAGAAGTTCGGCCTGGAGGGCATCCACGCGGAGGAGTCCCCGGACTGCCACGCGGGAGAGGTCCTCAGGGGCCAGCTGAAGCCCTACCAGTGCCCGTCGTTCGGCACGCGCTGCACGCCGGAGACGCCGCTCGGCGCGCCCATGGTGTCGTCCGAAGGCGCGTGCGCAGCGTACTACAACTTCGGCCGGCTGCGCGCGGGAGCGAGCGCATGAGCACGATCACCGCGCTGCGCGGACCGACCATCCAGGGCATCGCCTGCCCCACGCCCATGAGCAACCACACGTACGTGCAGCTCGGGCACGGCTCGGGCGGAAAGATGAGCGCCGAGCTGCTGCGTGAGCGCTTCCTGCCGCGTTTCGGCAGCCCCTACCTCGCCGAGCTCGGCGACGGGGCCCGCATCCCGGTCAGCGGCAGCGAGGTGGTGGTGTCCACGGACACGTTCGTCGTGAGCCCGATCGAGTTTCCCGGAGGCAACATCGGCCACCTCGCCGTGCACGGCACGGTGAACGACTTGGCCATGATGGGCGCCACGCCGAAGTACCTCTCGGCGGGCTTCGTGCTCGAGGAAGGGCTCGAGCTCGCGGTCCTGGACCGCGTGTTGGACGCGATGGCGACCGCGGCGACCGCCTGCGGCGTGGAGGTCGTGACGGGCGACACCAAAGTCGTCGACCGCGGCCGGGCCGACGGCCTCTACGTCAACACGACCGGGATCGGCTTCCTGCACGACGGCTTCCGGCCCTCGCCCACGCGCGCTCGCGCGGGCGACTCCGTCCTCGTGAGCGGCCCGCTCGGACGGCACGGCATGGCGATCATGGCCGTGCGCGAAGGGCTCGCGTTCGAGACCGAGATCGCGAGCGACACGGCGTCGCTCGCGCCCGTGGTCGCGTCGCTGAGAGAGTGCCTCGGCGAGGACGTGCACTGTCTGCGCGACGCGACGCGCGGCGGCCTCGCTTCGGCCCTCAACGAGATCGCGCGCGCCTCGCGGGTCGGCGTCTCGCTCTCGGGTCCTGCGCCCGTGCCAGCCGCCGTCGAGGCCGCGTGCGAGATGCTCGGGCTGGACCCGCTGTACGTCGCCAACGAAGGTGTGCTGGTCGCGTTCGTGACCTCCGGGCGCGAGCGGGAGGCGCTCGAAGCGATGCAGGCGCACGAGGCGGGTCGCGAAGCCATGAAGGTCGGCACAGTCGTGGCGGACCATCCGGGCATGGTGGTGCAGAGGACCGGGCTGGGCGGCTCGCGCGTGGTGGATATGCTGCCGGGAGATCAGCTCCCGCGGATTTGCTGAAGCGCTTACGACAAAGGAGGACGACGATGAGCACGTCGATCGCGATGGCGGCGTTGCACGCCGGACATGCAGGAGATCATGGATGGCTAGCCGGGGCGGCCCAGCCGTTCCTGAGCTGGGACCATTTCGCCGCAGCGGCGTTCGTGGTGCTCGTGGTGGCGATCGGGCTCGCGACCGTCGCGGGTGCCGACCCGCAACGCGAGGGCTCGCGCGAGCGCTAGAGCTGGGCCAGCGCGCTCAGTCCGACAGCTCGGTGTGACACCCGCGGCAATCCGCCGCGTCCACCGTCCAACCGTGCGCCGTATGACACGTGGCACACTGGTCGACCACACCCGCGTGTAGGCCGCGGTGGAAGGGGGTGAGCGACGCGGGGTTCGCGTGGCAGCCCGCCGACGTGCACGTCTCGAAGGCCGCGGCCGGCGTCGTCTGGGTATGCGGATTGTGGCAGGCTCCGCACACGCCACGATGTGGATCGCCGGACGCCACGATCTCGTCGATGACGGGCGCCATGGCATGGCAGCTACCGCACGCGGCGATCCCGGGCATGAGGCCCTCCGCCGCGAGCGTGCCGTCGGCAGGCAGGCCGTTGGCCGGCGCCGTGAACTGATGGCACATCAGGCAGTGGAAGCTCGTCTCCGCGCCGGCCATGCGTCCCAGCACGATCCGGGTGTGCGAGGGCAGGTGACACCCCGAGGCCGCGCACGTCTCCTGCGCGGGCGCGAAGTGATGCACCTCCGGCGCGTGGCACGTGACGCACTGCACGTCGGCGAGCGCGGAGGAGTCCGACGTGAGGTGCAGCTGATGGCCCTGCGTCGAGGCGATCGCCTCC
>JBFXDG010000009.1:0-168772 GCA_050181335.1 Gemmatimonadales bacterium
CCGGGCGACAACGTGGCGATGGAAGTGGAGCTGATCACGCCGATCGCGATGGATCCGCAGCTGCGGTTCGCGATCCGCGAGGGTGGACGCACGGTGGGCTCGGGCGTCGTGACCGAGATCATCGCTTAATGGCTGCGGTCGCGTGCACGTGTCTCGTCGCTCGGGGGCCGCTCGCTCTCCGGGCGGCAGCTCTGGGCATGAACAGAAAGAAGTAGACGTACGAAACAGAGGAAGATGGACCGGTGGTGGTCGAACGCCGGGGTGGGATGCGATAGCAGGGCGGAACAGTGGGGCCGGGGGCCCGGCACATGTTCCGAGGAGGCTCTGCCGCGCGTAGCGGCAGAGCGAGGCATGCGGAAGGAGCAGGAAGAAGTCGAGTGACCGGCGGCCGAGCGGCCGACGAGGAGCATGTGTCGGGTCCCCGGACCCAAACGAGCTGAAAAGTGGCTGACAGAATCAGAATCCGACTGAAGGCGTTCGACCACTGGGTGGTCGATCAGACGGCGTCCGACATAGTGCGTACCGCCGAGAAGACGGGTGCGACCGTGCGCGGTCCCATTCCGCTTCCGACGCGTCGCCAGCGTTGGACCGTGCTCCGCTCGCCGCACGTGGACAAGAAGAGCCGCGAGCAGTTCGAGCTACGCACGCACAAGCGCCTGATCGACATCGTCGACAGCCGCCCGCAGACGATCGACGCGCTGACGAAGCTCGATCTGCCGGCGGGCGTCGATGTCGAGATCAAGGTCGACTAAGCGGACTGACGGAGGATAGGCCGGATATGCCGGGACTGATCGGGAAGAAGGTCGGCATGACCAGGATCTTCGATGACGCGGGGATGCAGATCCCCGTCACGGTCATCGAGGCCGGGCCGTGCCCCGTGGTGGACGTGCGTGCGACCGAGAAGGGCATGAAGCAGGTTCAGCTCGGCTTCCACGCGAAGGGCGCCAAGCAGACGACGCGCGCCGAGAACGGCCACGCCGTCAAGGCGGGCATGCAGGAGGCGCCGCGGCTCATGCGCGCCTTCCGCATGGGCGACGGCGAGGACTATCAGGTGGGCCAGCAGCTCACCGTCGATCTCTTCGCGGTCGGCGACCTGGTGAAGGTGACCGGCAACTCGAAGGGACGCGGCTTCACGGGCGTCGTGAAGCGGCACGGATTCGGCGGTCGGCCGGGATCCCACGGCCACCCGGAGTCCAAGACGCCGGGCTCGGTGGGACCGGGGACCGACCCCTCCCGCGTCATCAAGGGCAAGCGGCTTCCCGGACGGATGGGCGGCGAGCGCACGACGATCCGCAACCTGCAGGTGGTGCGAGTCGACGGGCAGCGCAACCTGATCTTCGTGAAGGGCGGCGTCCCGGGCGCGCGCAACGGCTACGTCGTGATCTCGAAGTGAGACCAGAAATGTTCAAGGCACCCTATTTCAAGGCCGACGGCAAGAAGGGTCGGGCGCGCGCGTTGCCCGAGTCCATCTTCGACGGCGTCATCAACGACTCCGTGATGCACCAGGCCGTGAAGGTCTACCTGGCGAATCAACGGCAGGGCACGCACTCGGCCAAGACGCGGGGCGAGGTCGAAGGCGGCAACAGCAAGCCGTGGCGGCAGAAGGGCACCGGCCGCGCCCGCGCGGGCTCGACGCGGTCGCCCCTCTGGCCGGGAGGCGGCATCGTCTTCCCGCCCAAGCCGCACTCGTGGCGGCAGGACATCCCCAAGAAGGTCCGCGCGCTCGCCCGCCGCTCCGCGCTGAACGACCGCGCGCAGAACGAGAAGGTCGTGATCGCCGACATGCCGAAGGCGGACAAGCCGAAGACGAAGGATCTGCTGGGCTTCCTGACGTCCCTCGGGGCCGAGAACAAAGTGCTCGTCCTCACCGACGGCAAGAACGAGCAGATCTACCTGTCGGCTCGGAACGCCCAGCGCGTCAACGTGCTTCCGTTCGGCGAGGAGTCCGTCTACGACGTCCTCTGGGCCGAGACGATCGTCATCGAGCGGAGCGCGCTCGAGCGTGACGGCGCGGCAGCCGAGGCCGAGGAGGGCTCCGATGAGTGACCTCTACGACGTGATCATCGCTCCGGTGGTGACGGAGAAGACGAACGCGCAGGCGGAGGAGCGCAACACCTACACGTTCATCGTGGACGGTGGCGCCAACAAGATCGAGATCGGCAAGGCGGTCGAGCGTCTCTGGGACGTCACCGTCATGGACGTGCGCACGATGCGCTACAGCGGCAAGGCACGTCGCTCCTTCATGGGACGGATGTCCCGCAGCCCCAACAAGGGCCGGCGGGCTTCGTTCAAGAAGGCCGTGGTTCGCCTGAAGGAAGGCGATCAAATCGAGCTCTACGAGGTGGGCTGATGGGCATCAAGAAGTTCAGGCCGGTCACGCCCGGCACGAGACAGCGGTCGGTCCTCGAGAACGAGGTGCTGACACGCGATACGCCCGAGCGCTCGCTGCTCGACGTGCGCACCTCGAAGGGTGGACGCAACCATCACGGCCGCGTGACGGTCCGCCGCCGCGGCGGTGGGCACAAGCGGCGCTACCGGATCGTCGACTTCAAGCGCGACAAGCACGGCATCCGGGGCGTGATCAAGCACATCGAGTACGATCCGAACCGCTCCGCCAACATCGCGCTCGTCCACTACGCGGACGGCGAGAAGCGCTACATCCTGCACCCGAAGGGCCTCAACGTCGGTGACGCGATCTCGTCGGGTCCGGACGCCGACGTGCGGACGGGCTGCGCCCTGCCGCTCGAGCTGGTCCCGCTCGGCACCACCGTGCACAACGTGGAGCTGAAGGCCGGAAAGGGCGGACAGATGGCGCGCTCCGCCGGATCGGGCGTGCAGGTCGTCGCCAAGGAAGGCGGCTACGTCACGCTGCGGCTTCCGTCGACGGAGGTGCGGCGTGTGCGGCAGGAGTGCCTGGCCACGATCGGCGAGGTCGGCAACTCCGATCACGAGCTGCAGGTCATCGGCAAGGCGGGCGCGAACCGCTGGCGCGGCAAGCGGCCCAAGGTGCGCGGCGTGGCGATGAACCCGGTCGACCACCCGCTCGGCGGCGGTGAAGGCAAGTCCTCCGGCGGACGTCCTCCGGTATCCCCGTGGGGCAAGCCGGAAGGCGTGAAGACCCGGAAGCGGAAGAAGAAGTCGAACAAGGACATCGTGCGTGGCCGCCGTCGCGGCAAAGCCACGCAGTAGGAGCAGCGACCCATGCCTCGCAGTGTGAAGAAAGGCCCATTCATCGAGGAACGGCTCCTCGGCCGCCTCGAGCTCATGAACTCGCGCGGTGAGAAGCGCGTGATCAAGACGTGGTCGCGTGCCTCCACGATCTCGCCCGAGTTCGTGGGGCACACCATCGCCGTGCACAACGGCAACAAGTTCATTCCGGTCTACATCACGGAGAACATGGTGGGCCACAAGCTGGGCGAGTTCTCTCCGACGCGTCTCTTCCGCGGGCACGGCGGCAAGCTCTCCGACAAGCGGACGGAGGCCACGCCGAGCGCATGAGAGCCAAGGCCGTAGCGCGCTACGTGCGCATGAGCGCCCGCAAGGTGCGTCTGGTCGTGGACCAGATCCGGGGCAAGCCGGTGAACGAGGCTTACGCGCTCCTGCAGTTCTCCAAGAAGGGCGCCGCGGAGCACGTCGACAAGACGCTCCGCTCCGCCGTGGCGAACGCGCAGGTGAAGTCGCAGGCCGAGGGCGGCGCGCTCGACGTGGACGAGCTCGTCGTGCGCGAGGCCTACGTGGACGAGGGTCCGGCGCTCCGTCGTTGGAAAGCGGCCGCGCAGGGTCGGCCCGCGCCGATCAGGAAAAAGATGAGCCACATCACCGTGGTCGTCGACAAGAAGGCGCAAAAGGCACGGAGCTAGTCACCATGGGACAGAAGACACACCCGATCGGATTCCGCCTCGGAGTCGTGCAGGACTGGCGCTCGCGCTGGTATGCCGAGCGCGATTTCCCGCGCCTCCTCATGGAGGACGAGACGATCCGCAAGTATCTGCGCCGTCGTCTCACGCACGCGGCGCTCAGCCACGTGGAGATCGAGCGGAAGCCGAGCAAGATCGTCGTCACGCTCCACACCGCCCGCCCGGGTGTCGTGATCGGCAAGCGTGGCGCCGAGGTGGACAAGCTGCGTGACGAGCTCGCGGTGCTCACGAAGTCCGAGATCTCGGTGAACGTCGAGGAGATCAAGCGTCCCGAGATCAACGCCTATCTGGTGGCCGAGAACGTGGCGCACCAGCTCCGGCAGCGGATCTCGTTCCGGCGGGCGATGAAGCGCGCGCTGCAATCGGCGATCCGGGCCGGCGCGGAGGGAATCAAGATCCGCGCCTCCGGTCGGTTGGGCGGCGCGGAGATCGCGCGCACCGAGGGATACAACGAGGGCCGCGTCCCGCTGCACACGCTGCGGGCCGACATCGACTACGCCCAGGTGACCGCGTTCACCACGTACGGCTGCGTGGGCGTGAAGTGCTGGATCTTCAAGGGTGAGGTGATCGAGGAGCGTCGCGGCCGGACCTATTCGACCGGCAGCTGAACCTCGAGAGAAAGGAACTGACGAACGATGCTCGCACCGAAACGCGTAAAGCACCGCAAGGCCTTCAAGGGGCGTATGCGCGGAGCCGCGACCCGAGGGAATCGTGTGTCCTTCGGCGAGTACGGCCTCCAGGCGCTCGAGCCCGCGTGGGTCACGAACCGCCAGATCGAGTCGGCGCGCGTGGCGATCACCCGCCACATCAAGCGCGGCGGCAAGGTCTGGATCCGGCTCTTCCCGGACAAACCGGTGACGAGCAAGCCAGCCGAGACGCGCATGGGCAAGGGCAAAGGCAACCCCGAGGGATGGGTCGCCGTCGTGAAGCCCGGCCGCGTGATGTTCGAGCTCGAGGGCGTGACGGAGGAGATCGCTCGCAAGGCGATGGACCTCGGGGCGGCGAAGCTGCCGATCAAGTGCCGCTTCGTCGTGCGCGCCCAGCAGCTATAAGGGAGACAGATCAGCCATGAAGGCGGAAGAGATTCGCGAGTACGACGACACGGAGATCACGACGCGTCTCAAGGAGCTGAAGGAAGAGCAGTTCAAGCTCCGTTTCCAGTCGTCCATGATGGAGCTGGAGAATCCAGGGACGCTCAGGCGCGTGCGGAAGGACATCGCGCGCCTGCAGACGATCCTTCGCGAGCGCGAGCTCGGCAAGAAGGAGTGACAGACGAGACATGAGCGAGAATCAGAAAGACGCTTCGGGCCTGGTTGCCGGCGACAGAGCGCGCCGCAAGGTGCGCGTCGGCCTCGTCGTGAGCGACAAGCCGAACAAGACCGTCATCGTGCAGGTCGAGCGCCGCATCGCCCACCCGATCTACGGCAAGAGCGTCGCGCGCACGAAGAAGTACTACGCGCACGACGAGAACAACGAGTACAAGATCGGCGACACCGTGCGGATCACCGAGACCCGCCCGCTCTCGAAGCTGAAGCGCTGGCGCGTGATCGGGCTCGTCGAGCGGCCGGTCTGAGGAGGCGACACCAATGATTCAACAGGAATCGGTTCTGCGGGTCGCCGACAACACCGGTGCGAGATCGTGCCTGTGCATCCGCGTGCTCGGCGGCTCGGCGCGTCGCTACGCGGGTGTCGGCGACGTGATCGTGGCCACGGTGAAGGACGCGATCCCGCACGCGGCCATCAAGAAGGGCGACGTCGTGAAGGCCGTGATCGTGAGGACGACCAAGGAGACGCGCCGGAAGGACGGCACCTACATCCGCTTCGACGACAACGCGGCGGTGCTGATCGACCAGGCCGGAGAGCCGCGGGGCACGCGCATCTTCGGCCCCGTTGGCCGCGAGCTCCGCGAGAAGAAATACATGAAGATCGTGTCGCTGGCGCCGGAGGTGCTCTGATGAGCCGGGCGAAGCGGCGGATCATGAAGGGTGATCGCGTGCGGGTCATCCGCGGGAATTTCCGGGACATGGAGGGATCGGTCCTCGAGGTCCTGCAGGACGAGAACCGCGTGCGGGTCGAGGGGGTGAACATGCGCAAGCGCCACACGCGGCCTTCGCAGGCGAACCCGGACGGAGGGATCATCTCGATGGTCGCTCCGATCCACATCTCGAACGTCATGCTCGTGGACGCGTCCGGCGACAAGGCGAGCCGGGTGCGCACGCGCGTGGAGGACGACGGCACGAAGGAACGGGTGGCGACCAAGACCGGCAACCCGATTCCGAAGCCGAAATAGGCGCTTCTACCGAGGACGTGTAGGGGACTGAATGGCAGCGAACGGAACAGAACCGAGACTGAAGGGCCACTACGAGCGACACGTGCGCCCGAAGCTCCAGCAGGAGTTTCAGTTCACGAACCCGCACCAGGTGCCCAAGCTGGTGAAGGTCGTGCTGAACGTCGGCATGGGCGAAGCGGCGAAGGATCAGAAGCTGCTCGAGAGCCTGGTCGACGAGCTCTCCACGATCTCGGGCCAGAAGGCGCTCGTGAACAAGGCGCGCATGGCGATCGCGAACTTCAACCTGCGCGAGGGCGCCCCGATCGGCGTGTCCGTCACGCTCCGCAAGGAGCGGATGTGGTATTTCCTGGACAGGCTGATCAGCACGGCCATTCCGCGCGTGCGCGACTTCCGCGGCCTGCAGACGAAATCGTTCGACGGGCGCGGTAACTACACGATGGGCGTGCGCGAGCAGATCATCTTCCCCGAGATCAACTACGACAAGGTCCGTAGGATCCACGGGATGGATATCACCGTCGTGACTTCCACCAACAAGGACGACGAAGCGTTCGCCCTGCTGCGGGAACTGGGATTCCCCTTCCGCGGACACGTGCCGGTGCAGATCGGCGCGAGCGCATAAGGAGACGGAGTACGGATGGCAAAGAAAGCGCTGATCGAGAAGTCCAAGCGCGAACCCAAGTTCGCTGTGCGCCGCCGCAACCGCTGTCAGCGGTGCGGCAGACCCCGCGCCTTTCTCCGGAAGTTCGGAATCTGCCGGATATGCTTCCGCGAAATGGCGCTCCGGGGCGAGATCCCCGGCGTGCGTAAGTCGAGCTGGTAGGAGAACCGCCCATGATGACCGACCCGATCGCCGACATGCTCACCCGCATCCGCAACGCGTGCGCCGCGGATCACAAGTGGGTGGACATGCCGGTGTCCACGAAGAAAATCGAGATCGCGAAGCTGCTCGAGGAGAGCCGCTTCATCCATGCCCACAAGGTCCTGGAGGACGGCCACTTCGGCGTCCTGCGACTGTACCTCAAGTACCACGACGGCAAGCCCGTCATCCGCCATCTGGAGCGTGTCTCACGCCCCGGCAGGCGCCAATACGTCCGGAACGACGAGATTCCGCGCGTGCGAAACGGGCTCGGCATGGCGATCCTGTCCACCTCATCGGGTGTCTTGTCGGACCGTGTCGCGCGCGAGCGCGGCGTCGGCGGCGAGGTCCTCGCGTACGTCTGGTAGGCCAGAGAGAGAACGACAATGTCCCGCATAGGCAGACGACCCGTCCCGATCCTCAAGGGGGTCGAGGTTCGGCAGACGAACGGCACGCTGAAGGTGAAGGGGCCCAAGGGTGAGCTCACGCTCGACGTCCACCCCGACGTGAAGGTGTCGGTGGACGCTCAGGAGGTGCGCGTCGAGCGCTTCTCCGACGAGAAGAAGTTCAAGGCCCTCCACGGCCTGACCCGCGCCCTGATCGCCAACATGGTGAAGGGCGTCACGGAGGGGTTCACCAAGACGCTCGAGATCGTCGGCGTGGGCTACCGCGCCGACGTGAAGGGCAAGGCGATCACGCTGCAGCTCGGCTACAGCCATCCGATCACCTATCAGCCCGCCGAAGGCGTGAAGCTCGAGTGCCCGAACCAGACGACCATCGTCGTGTCGGGCTCCGACAAGCAGAAGGTCGGCCAGGCGGCCGCGGAGATCCGAGGCCTCAGGCCGCCCGAGCCTTACAAGGGCAAGGGCATCAAGTACCAGGGCGAGCACATCCGCAGGAAGGCCGGCAAGACGGCGTCTTCCGGAGCCTAAGGGGAGCGCATGATCAAGAGCAGTCAACTGAGACGGAGCCGCGTGCTGCAGCGCAGGCGTCGGCACCTCCGTATCCGCAACAAGTTGCGCGGTACCGCGGAGCGGCCGCGTCTGGTGGTGTTCCGCTCTCTGAAGAACATCGAGGGGCAGATCGTGGACGACGACGCGCGCCGCACCGTGCTCGGCGTGTCCACGCTGGCCGCCGACCTGCGGGACTTCAAGGCAGAGACCAACAACAAGCGCGTCGAGCAGGCTTTCGCCGCGGGTAAGCTCCTCGCCGAGCGCGCGAAAGCGGCGGGGATCGAGGCCGTGGTCTTCGACCGCGGCGGGTACAAGTATCACGGCCGGGTGAAGGCGTTCGCCGACGGTGCCAGGGAAGGAGGTCTGCAGTTCTGATGACCAAGGAAAACAAGAAGAAGAAAGAGCGTCCTCGGAAGCACGAATCCGACCTGATCGAGAACGTCATCTTCATCAACCGCGTGGCGAAGGTCGTGAAGGGTGGCCGGCGCTTCTCCTTCTCGGCGCTCGTGTCCGTCGGCGACCAGAAGGGCAACGTCGGCGTCGCGCTGGCGAAGGCCAACGAGGTCTCGGAGGCCATTCGCAAAGGCTTCGAGCGGGCCCGCCGCCAGATGGTGAAGGTGCCGGTCGAGAACGGGACGCTGCCGCACGACATCGTCGGCGAGTGGGGGGCGGGCAGGGTGCTGCTGCGTCCCGCCGCGCCCGGTACGGGCGTGATCGCGGGCGGCGCGGTGCGGGCCGTGCTCGATGCCGCCGGCGTGCGCGACGTCCTCACGAAGAGCCTCGGCTCGAACAACCCGATCAACGTGGCGCGCGCGACCATGGACGGCCTCACCCGTCTGGTCACGCGCGAGCAGGTGGCCGAGGAGCGCGGGTTCGCGCTCGACGCCGCGGGAGCGCGCCGTGGCTAAGGCCAAGAAGGGCAAGAAGCTCAAGATCACGCAGGTGCGCAGCGAGTCGGGACGGCAGGACCGTCACCGGCGCACGTTGCGCGCGCTAGGGCTCAGACACCACCAGCACAGTGTAGTCCAGCAGGACACGCCCCAGATCCAGGGCATGATTCGGCAGGTATCGTTCCTGCTGGACGTGCAGGAGATAGAGGAGTAGCGGGACCATGGCGAACCTTCACGATCTCAGCCCGACCCCCGGCTCGCACCGCGGCAGGAAGCGCGTCGGACGCGGCAACGGCTCCGGGCACGGCGGGACCTCCACGCGCGGGCACAAGGGCCTCAAGGCCCGAACCGGCGGGACCGTCCATCCTCGGCGCGAGGGCGGTCAGACCCCCCTCGTCCGCCGCATCCCGAAGCGCGGCTTCAAGAGCCTCGACCGCGTCGAGTACCAGATCATCAACGTGCGGGATCTCGACCGCGTCGAAGGCGACGTGTCGATCGAGTCCCTCAAGGCCGCCGGCCTCATCGGGTCGATCCATCGGCCCGTGAAGGTGCTCGGCGAGGGCGACATGTCCCGCGCGGCTGCGGTGAGCGCGCACGCCTTCAGCAAGTCTGCGCGTGCCAAGATCGAGGCGGCCGGGGGCTCGGTGACCGTTCTCGACGCCGAGGCGACACCAGGGAAGTAGCATGGCCACGAATCCCGTCGCGAACCTCTTCAGGGTTCCAGAGCTCAAGAACAAGATCCTCTTCACCCTGATGATCCTGCTCGTGTACCGCACGGGCGCGCACATCACGGTACCGGGGCTCGACGTCGGCATCCTGCGTCAGACGTTCGGCGCGCTGCAGGGGACGTTCTTCGGGATCTACGACATGTTCGTGGGGGGCGGCCTCTCGCGCGCCACGATCCTCGCGCTCGGCATCATGCCGTATATCTCCGCGAGCATCATGTTCCAGCTCCTCGCCGCCGTCTTCCCGACGATCGAGAAGCTGCAGAAGGAAGGGGAGGAGGGCCGCAAGAAGCTGACGCAGTGGACGCGCTACGCGACCATCGGTCTGGCGGTCATGCAGGCGTACGGCTACGCAGCCTTCCTCACCTCCATACCTGGCGCCGTCCGCACGCCCGGGCTCGCCTTCACGCTCACGACGGTCATCTCGCTCACCGTGGGCGCGATCTTCGTGATGTGGCTGGGCGAGCAGATCACCGAGCGCGGCATCGGCAACGGCATGTCGCTGCTGATCTTCTTCTCGATCATCGAGTCCTTCCCGGCGGCGATCGGCCGTACGTGGGAGTCGTTCACGCTCGGCGAGATCGGCATCTTCGCGCTGCTCGCGCTGGTGGTCGTCATCGTGGGGGTGTGCGCGGGGGTGGTCGCGATGACCATGGCCGCTCGCAAGATCCCCGTGCAGATACCGCGGAAGGTGGTGGGGCGTGGCCGGATCCGCGAAGGCCAGAAGAGCTTCGTGCCGCTGCGCATCAACTCCTCCGGCGTCATGCCGATCATCTTCGCGCAGTCGTTCATCGTCATGCCCGGCACGATGGCGGCCTTCATGAACCTCGGCCCGCTGTCCACGCTCGCCGAGATCTTCCAGCCGCAGACGACGACGTACTACATCACGTACGGCATCCTCATCCTCTTCTTCACGTACTTCTACACGGCGATCATCTTCAACCCGGTCGACCTGGCGGAGAACCTGAAGAAGCAGGGCGCGTTCATCCCCGGCGTGAAGCCCGGCGCGCGCACGGCCGAGTACATCGACCGTGTGCTCACGCGCATCACGCTGCCCGGCTCGATCTACCTCACGATGATCGCGCTGCTGCCGTTCTTCATCTTCGAGGCGTTCAACATCCAGACGTTCTTCTTCGGCGGCACGAGCCTGCTCATCGTGGTCGGCGTGGGTCTCGACACCGTGCAGCAGGCCCAGCAGCTGCTGCTGCTCCGTCACTACGACGGCTTCATGAAGAAGGGTCGCGTGAAGATGCGCGGCCGCCAGCGCTACATGTGACGCGGCGCAGGTAGACGACGATGGTCCTCATCCTCCTCGGCCCTCCAGGCGTCGGAAAGGGGACGCAGGCGGTACGGCTGGCCGAAGAGCTCCAGGGGATCCACGTCTCGACCGGAGACCTCCTGCGCGCCGCGCGGCGCGACGGCACCGAGCTGGGACAGCGGGCGCAGAAGTACATGGACGCCGGCGAGCTGGTCCCGGACGGCCTGATCCTCGACCTCGTGCGCGAGCATCTCACGGACGTCCCCCCCGGGGCGCCCGTCCTGTTCGACGGCTTCCCGCGCACCACCGCGCAGGCGGAGGGGCTCGACCAGGTGCTCGAGCAGTCGGGGCGCCGCGTAGACCTGGTCGTTCTGTTCACCGCGCCCGACGAGACGATCGTGAAGCGACTCGGCGGGCGGCGCAGCTGCCCGCAGTGCGGCGCGGTCTACAACGTGCATTTCAACCCTCCGGCCGTCGAAGGTCGCTGCGACCGGTGCGGCAGCCCGCTCCAGCAGCGCCCGGACGACGTTCCCGCCACGATCAGCCGGCGGCTCGAGGTCTACCGCGATCAGACGGCACCGCTCGTCTCGTTCTACGAGAAGGCCGGCGTCGCGTTCGAGCGCATCGTCGCCGACCGCGGGGTGGACGAGGTCTACGCCGACTTCAGGGCGTCGCTGGAGGTGGCTCCGTGAGCGGACCGGCATGATCCACCTGCGCACGGCCGACGAGATGGACGCGATCGCGCGCGGTGGCGCGATCATCGCGGGCTTGATCGAGGAGCTTCCCGCCCAGATCCGGCCCGGGGTGTCCACGCAGCGGCTCGACCAGTACTGCGAGGACTTCATCGTCTCGCACGAGGGGGCGGTGCCCGCCTTCAAGGGACTCTACGGCTTCGCGGGCAGCGTCTGCATCTCGCTCAACGAAGAGGTCGTCCACGGCATCCCGAGCTCCAAGCGCGTTCTCGCCGAGGGCGACATCGTGTCGGTCGACGTGGGCGTGCGCCTGGACGGCTGGTGCTCGGACTCCGCGTGGACCTTCCCCGTGGGGGAGGTGAGCAAGGAGGCCCAGGCGCTCCTGGCGGTGACCCAGCGCTCGCTCGAGGCGGCGGTGGAGGAGGCGGTGGCCGCCAAGCACGTGGGGGACATCGGGGCGGCGGTCGTCCGCACGGTCGGCAACACGGGCTACGGCATCATCAAGGAGCTCGTGGGCCACGGCATCGGCCGGGACGTCCACGAGGAGCCCCAGGTCCCCAACGTCGGCCGCCCGGGACATGGGCCGCTGCTGCGGGAGGGGATGGTCCTCGCGATCGAGCCCATGCTCTCGGCCGGCTCGCCGGCCATCCGCACGCTCCGGGACGGGTGGACCGTCGTGACGGCGGACGGGTCCCTCTCGGCGCACTTCGAGCACACGGTCGGCATCACGGCCCAGGGACCGCGGATTCTGACGGGCGGGCCGGTGGGAGCAGGCTCGAATTTGGTGGGTTCTTGAAGGGCTATCCTATGCGGGTTAGACTATCCAGCTCCGCATCAACCGGCCGCCGGGGGTTGTCTTGAAGGTCCGAAGCAGCGTCAAACAGCTCTGCGAACACTGCAAGATCATCCGCCGCAAAGGCGTGGTTCGCATCATTTGTTCCCGGAATCCCAAGCACAAGCAGCGGCAGGGGTAGCATGGCGCGCATCGCAGGGGTGGACCTCCCACGGGGCAAGCGGATCGAGATCGCGCTGACCTACATCTATGGGATCGGCCGTACGCGGGCCAAGCAGATCATCGCCGCCTGCGGCGTGAGCCCGGACCGCCGCACCCAGGATCTCGACGACGACGACGTCGCACGGCTCCGTCGCCAGATCGAAGGCAACTTCAAGGTCGAGGGCGCGCTGCGAACCGAAGTCTCGATGAACATCAAGCGCCTGATCGACATCGGCTGCTATCGCGGCACGCGGCACCGTAAGGGGCTGCCGGTTCGCGGGCAGCGCACGCACACGAACGCGCGCACGCACAAGGGTGTGCGGCGGGCGATCGCGGGCAAGAAGAAGGCAACCAAGAAGTAGCGCCGAGCAGTAGCGCCAATACAAAGGAAGCGATTCGATCGTGGTGCAGAGAACCGGCAAGAAGACCAAGAAGGTCGTGGAAGCGGAGGGCGTCGCGCACGTGAAGGCGACGTTCAACAACACGATCATCACGATCACCGACAGCGCGGGTAACGCGGTGGTGTGGGCGAGCGCGGGGAAGGCGGGCTTCAAGGGATCGAAGAAGTCGACACCTTTCGCCGCCACCGTCGCCGCCGAGCAGGCGGGCCGCGAGGCCGTGGGCCTCGGCGTCCGCCGCGTGGACGTCCGCGTTCAGGGCCCGGGCTCCGGGCGCGAATCCGCGATCCAAGCGCTCGCCGCGGCCGGGCTCTTCATCAAGTCGATCCAGGACGTGACGCCCCTGCCGCACAACGGCTGCCGTCCCCCCAAGAAGCGTCGCGTCTAAGCCTGACGCCGTCGAACTGAAGGACTCAACTCCGCATGTCTCGTTATACCGGACCCGTCTGCAAGCTCTGCCGCCGCGAAGGCCAGAAGCTTTTCCTGAAGGGGCAGAAGTGCTACACGGAGAAGTGCCCGGTCGACCGCCGCGCCTATCCGCCGGGCCAGCACGGCCCCGCGCAGGAGCGCCGGCGCAAGCAGTCCGACTACGCGGTCCAGCTCCGCGAGAAGCAGAAGGTCAAGCGCATCTACGGCGTGCACGAGAAGTACTTCCGGAACGCCTTCGAGCGCGCGTCCAACATGCCCGGCATCACCGGCTCGAACCTGATCGTCGCGCTCGAGTCGCGGCTCGACAATCTGGTCTTCCGCATGGGCTTCGCTTCTAGCCGCAACCAGGCGCGGCAGCTGGTGCGCCATCGGCACGTCGAGGTGAACGGCCACATCGTAGACGTGCCCTCCTATCGTGTCTCGCAGGGCGACGAGGTGGCCATCAAGGGCGACTCCAAGACGCTCCTGCAGGTGCAGGCGTCGCTGGAGGCACGCACGCGTCCGCCGCTCCTCGACTGGCTCGCGCTGGACGAGAAGGCGCGAGTGGGTCGCATGACGCGGGAGCCCGCGCGTGCCGACATTCCGCTCGCGGTGCAGGAACAGCTCATCGTCGAGCTCTACTCGAAGTAACGAAGGGCGCCGCCGCCGGGCGGTGCCTCTTGCGTACTGAAGGAGGACAACGTGGAAATAGATCTCACCGGGTTGGTGCTGCCGGAGCGCGTCGAAGCGGTCGATGCGCGGGCCGGCGGACGGTCCGCGCAGTTCCTGATCGAGCCGCTCGAGCGGGGCTTCGGTCATACGCTCGGCAACTCCGTTCGGCGCGTCCTCCTCTCGTCGCTGCGCGGCGCGGCGGTCTGGGCGTTCCGGGTCGACGGGGTCGTGCACGAGCACCAGACGATCCAGGGCGTCGTGGAGGACGTGCACCAGGTCATCCAGAACCTCAAGGCGCTCGTCATCACGCTCGACGCGGACGTCGACGACGCCGTGCTCGAGCTGCATGTCGACAAAGCCGGTCCGATCACGGCGGCCCAGATCCAGACCTCGGCGGGCGCTACGGTCATCGATCCGGGCCACCATCTGTTCACGCTGCAGGACGACCGCTCGCTCACCATGGAGCTGTACGTCAACAAGGGTCGCGGCTTCGTGCTCGCCGACGCGCATCCGATTCCGCGCGGAGCGCCGGTGGACCTCGTGCGCATCGACGCGATCTACAATCCGGTTCGGCGCGCGAACTTCTCCGTCGAGGAGACGCGCGTCGGACAGCGGACCGACTTCGATCGCCTCACGCTGCACGTGGAGACCGACGGCTCGATCGATCCGCAGTCGGCCGTCGCGTACGCGGCGGAGCTGGTGCGCAAGCACCTCGAGTACATGCTGTACTTCGGCGAGGGCGGCATTCCCGAGGTCGCGCCTCCCGGAGCCGTGGCGGTTCCGGAGCGCCTACAGGATCTCTTCGAGCGTCCGATCGAGGACCTCGCCGAGCTCTCCGTGCGGTCGCGGAACTCGCTCCAGAAGGAGAACATCCGCACGCTCGGCGATCTCGTGCAGCGGTCCGAGGACGACATGCTCCAGATCGAGAACTTCGGCAAGAAGTCGCTGAAGGAGATCGCGGACTTCCTCGAGGAGCACGGCCTGCGCTTCGGCATGCAGCTCGAGCAGGGCGACGACGGCCGTCTCTTCTTCGTGGAGCAGGAAGCGAAGGCCACGACGAACAGCGGCAGCGGCGCGACGGAGGAGTGAGCCGTGCGGCATCGTAACAAAGGGCGGAAGCTCTCACGCACGTACACGCACCGGAAGGCGCTCCTCCGCAACATGGCCACGTCGCTCTTCCGTCACGAGCGGATCGAGACGACCACGGCGAAGGCGAAGGAGCTGCGTCCTGTGGCCGAGCGGCTGATCACGCTGGCTCGTCGCGGCGACGTGCACGCCCGGCGGCTCGCGGGCCGGAAGATCCAGGACCGCGACGTGCTCGGAAAGCTGTTCGACGACATCGCGCCCCGTTACGCGGAGCGTCCCGGGGGTTACACGCGGATTCTCAAGCTCGGCCACCGCAAGGGTGACGGAGCCGAGATGTCCCTCATCGAGCTGGTGAGGTAAGGGGATACCATGGCGCGCGCCTGTTACGTCTGCGGCAAATCTCCCGGCTCGGGCAACTCCGTGAGCCACGCGAACAACAAGACCCGGCGCCGTTGGCTGCCGAACCTGCAGACCGCGAAGATCATCGACGCGGAGGGCAGGCGCCGGCGCGTACGCGTGTGCACCCGGTGTCTGGCCGCGGGCAAGATCACCAAGGCTCCGCCGGCGGCACTCGCGGAGCGCTGAGGATCTGGCGGCGATGAGTCGGCCGCGGATCCTCTACGTACTCAGCTCCCTCGCGGCGAACGATCTCGGCGACGAGATCGTCAGCATTCTCAGCCGGCTCTCGCGTGCGGAGTTCGATCCGCGCGTCGTGGCCCTCGGCGGCCGCGAAGACCTCCTCCGGCGCATCGTCGAGCTGAAGGTCCCCACCACCTCGCTCGGCCTCGCCGGTCCCGTCGGCGTCATGCGGGCCGTCTCGAAGGTGAAGCGGCTGGTCGAGAAGGACGGAGCGGACGTGCTGCACGCCTTCGGTTCCTGGGGCGGCGCCGTCGCCCAGCTCGCCTCGCCGGAAGGGGTGCCGGTGGTGCGCTCGGTCACCCACCCGCCGAATCACGAGAAGGATCTGCGCGGCAGGATCCTCCGGCATCTCGAGCGTCGGGCCCGCGCCGCCGCGCCCAAGACTCGCTTCGTCGTACCGAACGAAGGCAGCCGCGGGCTCGCCGTGCGCGCCTACGGCGCGAGCGAGGACCACGTGACGATCCTCCCCCGCTCGATCGACGTCGCGGACGTGCAGGACCGCGTGCGCCGCACCAGCCGGGAGGAAGCACGCTCGATCATGGGGATCGCGTCCGACCAGAGCGCCGTGGCGGTCCTGTCCGACTTCGATTCGGGCGCGCGCATGGATCAGGTCCTGGGAGGGCTCCTGCAGGCCGTCGAGCAGACGCCGTCGCTCCGGTTCTTCTTCGTCGGCTCCGGCCGCCACGAGGGCTCCACGCAGTGGAAGGCCGAGGAGCTCGGCCTGGGCCAGAGCGTCGCGTTCCTCGGCAGGGGCTCGGAGTCGGGTCCCATCTGGGCGGCCGCCGACTTCGCGATCGACGCATCGCCCTGGTCGTCATGGTCGAGGTCCGCGCTCCTCGCCCTCGCGGCCGGCGTCCCGACCGTGAAGCGACAGGAGGGTGTCGGGGGCTGGTCGGAGGAGCTCGGCGAGAGCCTGCCCATGATCTCGGGCGAGCCCGACAGGTTCGCGACCGAGGTCGCGCGTCTGGCCGCCGACGCGAGCGTTCGCGCGGAGGTGCTCAGGGTCGGCGCCGGGTTCGTGCAGGCGGTGGACTCCGCCAGGGTCGCGGAGTCGCTCGGTCGGCTCTACAAGTCGCTCGCCAACTGATCCGGCGCCGGTCCCTCACGACGATGCGGATGGTCGTCACCGGGTCGGGCGGATTGCTGGGCACGCGCGTCGCCGCCCTCGCCGCCTCACGGGGCCATGACGTGGTGGCGCTCCGCCACGCGGATCTCGACGTCACCGACGAGCAGCGCGTCGCCGCTGCCATCACGCGCCACGAGCCTGGTGCCGTGATCCACTGCGCGGCCTACACGGCGGTCGACCGCGCGGAGTCGGAGGCGGACCGGGCTTTCGCCGTGAATCGCGACGGTGCCCGCCACGTGGCCGCCGCCGCCAAGCATGTCGGCGCGATCGTCGTCTACGTGTCCACCGACTACGTGTTCGACGGGTCGAGCGCCGAGCCTTACGCGCCCGGGGACAGGACCGGCCCCCTGTCCGTGTACGGACGGTCGAAGCTCGAGGGGGAGAGCGCGGTCGAGCAGGTCGGCGGAGAGTGGCTGATCGTGCGCACGAGCTGGTTGTATGGAGGCGCTTCCGGGTTCGTCCCGGCGATCCTGAGGCGCGCCTCCCGGGGCGAGCCCCTCCGCGTCGTGGACGACCAGCGCGGACGCCCGACGTGGGCGCCCCACGCGGCCGAAGCGATGCTCGAGCTGCTCGAGCGGGGCGCACGGAGTGTGTGGCACGTCGCCGCAGGCGGGGACTGCACCTGGTACCAGCTCGCGACCGAGGCGCTTCGCCTCTCGAACCATGAGGTTCCGGTGGAGCGGATCTCCAGCGCCGCGTTCGGAGCGCCCGCGCGTCGACCCGCGTATTCCGTCCTCGACCTCGAGGCGACGGAGCGGCTGCTCGGCCGGCGGATGCCGCACTGGCGGGAAGGGCTCGCGCAGTATGTCGGCGGTGACTGGGCCGAGCTGCAGAGGAGGACCGCATGAGCAGGGCCGAGGACGTCGCGCGCATCCGCGAGGGGCTCATGGCGGCTGCCGAGGCGGTGAGCCCGTTCCGTCCCGGCTCCGTGGAGTTCCGGCGGAAGGACGTGACCGGAGACCCCGTCACGGCCGCCGACCAGGCCGCGAACGTGGTGCTCCGCGAGATCCTCCCACGCGAAGGCGAGGGCTGGCTGTCCGAGGAGTCGGCCGACGATCCCTCGAGGCTGGGGAAGGAGCGTGTCTGGGTCGTCGATCCCATCGACGGCACGCGGGAGTTCATCCAGGGAATCCCCGAGTGGTGCGTGTCGATCGGGCTCGTCGAGCAGGGCACACCCGTCGCCGGGGGGATCTACAACCCGATCACCGACGAGCTGATCGTCGGGGCGGTCGGCTCCGGTGTGACGTACAACGGAGCCCCGGCGGAGGTCACGGCGCCGAACGGAGGCTCGAGGCTCACCGTCCTCGCCAGCCGGTCGGAGATGAAGCGGGGCGAGTGGGGGTGGGTCATGGACGACACCCGCTACGAGATTCGCGCCTGCGGGTCGGTGGCGTACAAGCTGGGCCTCGTGGCGGCCGGCCGCGTCGATGCAACGTGGACGCTGGTGCCGAAGAGCGAATGGGACGTGGCAGCCGGGACGGCGCTGGTGCGGGCCGGAGGTGGCATGGCGTGTCTGGTCGACGGCGCCGAGCCGCGCTTCAACAAGCCGGTCCCGAAGTTTCCCAACTTCGTCGCCGCGGGGTCCGAGGTGGCGCGCAGCCTTCTCGCGCGCCTGGGAGGATGACGTGAGGGGCGTCATCCTGGCGGGAGGCCTGGGCACGCGTCTGCAGCCCATGACGCGCGTCACGAACAAGCACCTCCTGCCGGTCTACGACCGGCCGATGATCTACTATCCGATCCAGCAGCTCGTGCACGCCGGCGTGCGGGACATCCTCATCGTGACCGGCGGTGATAGCGCGGGCGACTTCCTCAAGCTGCTCCGCAACGGAGCCGACTTCGGGCTCGACCAGCTCCGCTACGCCTACCAGGAAGGAGAGGGCGGGATCGCGGAGGCGCTCGGGCTGGCCGAGTTCTTCGCGGCGGGCGAGCCCATCGTCGTGATCCTGGGCGACAACATCTTCCAGGACGCGTTGGCGGGGGCGATCGATGCGTTCAGGAGTCATCCGACGGGCGCCATGATCCTGCTCAAGGAGGTCGATGATCCCGAGCGGTTCGGAGTTGCCCGAGTGGAAGGCGACCGGGTGGTGTCGATCGTCGAGAAGCCCGCGAAGCCGGACAGCAGGCTCGCGGTGACGGGCTGCTACATGTACGACGCTCGCGTCTTCGACATCACCAAGACGCTCACACCGTCCCGGCGGGGCGAGCTCGAGATCACGGACGTGAACAACCGCTACATCGAGTGGGGCGCGATGCGGTATCAGCGCGTCGGCGGGTGGTGGACGGACGCGGGCACGGTGAGCTCGCTGCACCGCGCGGCCAACCTGGTCGCCGAGGAAGCGGACAACCGCGTGCTTCGTGAGATGCGCCCCTCGTGAGGTATCTGGTCACCGGCGGCGCCGGGTTCATCGGCTCCAACTTCGTCCGTCACCTGCTCGCCGAACGGCCGGACGCCGAGGTGATCGATCTCGATGCCCTCACCTATGCCGGGCACCTCGAGAGCCTGGAAGACGTCGCAGGAAACCCGAGGCATCGATTCGTCCATGGGGACGTCTGCGATGCCGACACGGTTCGCCGCCTGATGGAAGGCGTGGACATCGTGTTCCACCTCGCGGCCGAGTCCCACGTCGATCGCTCGATCGTCGAGGATGCGCCGTTCATTCGCACCAACGTGCTCGGCACGGCCACGTTGTTGTCCGCCGCCCTGGACGCTGGAGTCGGGCGCTTCGTCCAGGTATCGACCGACGAGGTCTACGGCGAGCTCCCGTGGCGCGACCCCAGCGACGGGAGCACGGACGCGCCGCGGTTCACGGAAGAGACGCCGCTGGCGCCGCGATCGCCCTATTCGGCGAGCAAGGCGGCCGGCGATCACCTCGCCCTCGCCTACCACAGCACCCACGGCCTCGACGTCGTCGTGACGCGCTGCTCCAACAACTACGGTCCGTTCCAATACCCCGAGAAGCTGATCCCGCTGATGATCACGCGCGCGCTCGCGGACGAGCCGCTTCCCGTGTACGGCGACGGGCTCCACGTGCGCGATTGGATCCACGTGACGGACCATTGCCGGGGGCTGCTCGCGGCGGCGGAGCGGGGTGGGGTGGGGAGGGTCTACAATTTCGGCGGAGGCGAGGAGAGGACGAACCTCAGCCTCGTGCGCGAGCTGCTGGCCATCCTCGGCAAGCCCGAGATCCTCATCCGGCACGTACCCGATCGCCCCGGGCACGACCGGCGGTACGCCATCGACTCCAGCCGTGCGGCGAGTGAGCTCGGCTGGGAGCCCGTCACCCGTCTCGCGACCGGCCTCCCCGGCACGGTGGCCTGGTACCTCGAAAACCACGCCTGGTGCAACGTAGTTGCCCCTTCCGCCTCGGCGAGAAGTTATCGTTGAAGCCGCTCGGTTTCCTGATTTCGACCCCCAACCCATAGGACGCAACCACCCGTGCCTCGCGAGAAGACGACCACCTTCGGTGTGATCGGCCTCGGCTACGTGGGCCTCCCCCTCGCCGTGGAGGCCGCGAAGAGCGGGCTCGACGCCTTGGGGTTCGACATCAACGAGCGCGTCGTGCGCGGCATCAACGACGGGCAGTCGCACATCCAGGACGTCACGTCCGCGGACGTGGCCAAGCTCCGCAAGAAGGGTCTCCTGGAGGCCACGACCGACATGAAGCGGCTGTCGGAGTGCGACGTCGTGTCGATCTGCGTGCCCACGCCGCTCTCGAAGACGCGCGATCCCGACGTGTCGTTCATCATCGCGGCGACGGAGTCGGTTGCGGCTGCGCTGCGCAAGGGGCAGCTGGTCATCCTCGAGTCCACGACCTATCCGGGCACCACGCGCGAGATCATGCTGCCGGCGCTCGAGGCGACCGGCCTGAAGGTCGGGAAGGACTTCAACCTCTGCTTCTCCCCCGAGCGCGTCGATCCCGGCAATCCGACCTGGCACACGAAGAACACGCCGAAGGTCGTCGGCGGGATCACCGCGAAATGCTCCGCCGCAGGTGCCAAGTTCTACGAGCGCTTCATCGACACGGTCGTGCCGGTCTCGTCCGCCGAGGCCGCCGAGCTGACGAAGATCCTCGAGAACACGTTCCGCGCGGTGAACATCGGCCTCGTCAACGAAACGGCCATCATCTCCGACCGACTCGGCGTGGACGTCTGGGAGGTGATCGACGCCGCGGCGACCAAGCCCTTCGGCTTCATGAAGTTCACACCGGGGCCCGGACTCGGCGGCCACTGCATCCCGGTCGATCCGCACTACCTGTCCTGGAAGATGCGGTCGTTGAACTACAAGACGCGCTTCATCGAGCTCGCCTCGGAGATCAACGCGGAGATGCCGTACTTCGTGGTGGACAAGGTCCGCGAGGCGCTCAACCGCAACAAGAAATCCGTGAACGGATCGCGTGTGCTCGTTCTCGGCGTGGCCTACAAGCGTGACATCGACGACGTGCGCGAGTCGCCGGCGCTGGACGTGATCCGGCTGCTCGAGTCCGATGGGGCGCACGTCGAGTACCACGACCCGCACGTGCCGAGCATCACCGAGAACGGCAAAGTGCTGAAGTCCGTGAAGCTGTCGGACGCCGTGCTACGGGATGCGGACGCCGTCGTGATCGTGACCGATCACAAGGCGTTCGACTACGACAAGATCGTCAAGAAGTCGAAGGTGCTGGTCGACGCTCGTCACGTGGCGCCGCGGAGGTCGACCGAGTCCGGAACGAGCTGGATCGTGAAGAGCTGACGCGGAGCTACCGCGATACGGCGATGATGAGCGCGACGATCGAGCCGACAGCCGAAAGGGCCGGGCCGAGAATCGTCACCCAGTCGCGGTCGGTGCTCGGCGGCTCCACGGGGACCAGCACCTCGCTGCCCGGACCCGGCTCGGGATAGCTGGACACGAAAAGAAACTTGGAGCGGGTACGCGCGCTGCCGTTGGCGTAGCGAACCGAGACACGTCCCTTGTCGGCATCGCTGCGGTATCCCCCCGCATTGGCGATGTAGTAGTCGAGTCCCTCACCCGGGCGATACATCACGGTCACCGGAGAGTTCACGGCACCGCGTACGACGACGGTCGGTGAGTACGCCGGAATGTGAAGGGAGTCGTTCGCCTGGAGGATGACGTTGTCGTCGCCGGTCGGATCAGCCAGCGCGGCGGCCAGATCGACGTCGATACGGCCGAGGTCGTTCTCTCTGCGGATGAGGCGCGCGCCCTCCGAATAACCCGTGTTGAGAATGCCGCCCGCCCTCCCCACGAGATCCGACACGCGGTCGCTCTTGGTCAGGAGTGTGTAGCGGCCGGGGATCGAAACTTCGCCCGTGATCACGACCGACACCGGCATGTCGAAGTCGGGCTGCTGCAGGATCAAGACCTCGTCGAAGGGCTCGAGCTCCAGCTCCGGGCTCGCGCCGGGCGGGGGGAAGGGGACGCCTGGGGGGCCTCTGAACGGCGTATCTCCGGAGCGCAGGCTCAGGTAGCTCGAGTCGAGAGGAGCCCGCAGCCGTTCGGCGAGCTGCCCGGTCTGGCGTCGCCGCGGCATGCGGGAGACCTCGGCCTCTCGCAGGTCGGCGCTGACCGTGGGCCCGCGGGCCAAGCCCACCAGCTCGCGCAGCGTCATGCCTGGGTGCCATGCGAAGCGGCCCGGCGCCCTGACGGATCCAGCGATCGTGACGTAGTAGCCGTCCTCGAGGCTCGGAACCGAGTCCACGACGATCGAGTCGCCGTCCTGGAGGCCGATCGGTGGGATCACCACGCCCCCGAGATGGCGCGAGCCGCTGGGGTCCGCCGTCGGGCGCAGCTCCAAGTCGATGGCTTGGCGTTCCGCGAGACCCGGCCCCCGCTCCGCGGGCCGGAGAACGCGATAGATCGTCAGCCGGTCGCGCAACGCCTCCGGGGCGAAACCCCCTGCGGCTCTGAGAACGTCGAGGAGGTCCTCCGACTCCGCCACTTCGTAGTGCGCAGGGCGAACCACCGCGCCATGCACTTCGACCCTCCGGCCTCGAAGGGGCACGAAGACGTTGTCGCCCTGCTGGAGGACGACGTCGCCGGAAGCGTCGCCGCGGAGCAAGTAGGGATAGAGGTCCAACGAATCGACCACGCCGCTCCGCCGGTGAATCTGAATGCTGCGAAGGCCCGCCAGCTTCGTCGGCCCGCCTGCCGCGTAGAGCGCGTTCGTCACCGTCGCGACCGATGCGAGCTGGTAGGCCCCTGGCTGAGCCACCTCCCCCGTGACGTAGATCTGATTCGTCCGAAGACGGGCGACGGACACGCTGACGTTCGTCGTGCCGCGGGCCACTCCCGAGTACGCCCGACCGAAGCGGGTCGTCAACACGGCGCGGAGGTCCCCGAGGGAGAGGTTGGCGACGGAGATCTGGCCCACGTTGGGGATCACGATGAACCCCTCGCGCGTGACCTCGACCTCGTGCGTCAGCTCGACTTCCCCCGTCAGAACGATGACGAGCTGGTCGCCGGGTCCCATCCGGTAATCGTCCGGCGGGGGGGCGAACAGGAGCGGCTGGAACTGGGAGGTCGCCCGATTGAAGACGTCCATCCCGAAGATCGGCAGGGTCTCCACCGAGTCCCGGGTCATCACGCGGGTGCGGAGGCCGCTTTGGACAGGCACGAGCTGGACGCCGTCGGGGGTCTGCACTGCAACTCCGAGGGATCGAAGCGCTCCCAGCGTGTTTGGATCCTGCAGCGCGAGTGAATCCAGGGGTCCGCCTTCGAGGAACCGGTCGAGGATCTCGGGCGAATACCCGGCCGCCATGAGCCTGGAGCGCATCTCCTCCATCGGGATGCCCGACCCCAGCAGGAGCTCGCGCACGCGCTCGGGGTCCTCCTGCAGCATCCGCATGGCCTCCGCTTGGGTGGGGACCTGGGCGAGCAGGGCTGGGTGGTTGGGGAGCAGGGCCGCCATGGCCGCCCAGCAGATCAGGAATCGTCGAAGCAAGTGCTTCGTCTACTTGCGGTTAGTGGGGGCGGACGCCGACCGACTCGCGGCGTCAAACGTTTCCAAAATCAATGTACCACCGGGTTACGGCAGAGCAACAATCCAGGGACCCGAGCCGGCCTGACAACTGGCTAACCGCTCGATGCGCCGGCTCGTTGAAGATCGGCGTTCAGCCCGCGGTGCGCTGGAGCGATCGAATCCAGGCAGTTGCCCCTCTCAGCGGCGCGGACAATCTATGCAGAGGCGAGGCCCGGATGCGTGTCAACTCCCGTGCGAGCATGTCTCTTTCTTCTCGCAGGCGCGCAGCCGTTCCGAGGATCTCCGCTCCCACGAGGGGGACGGACCCGTGACAGATGGGTTCGAATGATGCTGCCGCGTACTTCTTGCCGCGGATACGTGCATACTCTCGGTACATCTCGCGCATGCGCAGCCGCCGCTGATCATCCACCGAGTTGGTGGCAAATCCACCGTGGACTTGGTGAAAAGTCCCTTCGCCAAGCAGAAGCACCACTTTGCGGTTGGCCGCCTCCACCGCCCTTGAAAAGGTGTCGAGGCTGACCAGGCCTCCCGCCGACGACGTAAATCGACGGTCCATCCCATCCAGATGCTTCCAAGCATCACGGCGCAGGAAGAGAGCGTTGCTCTCCGTCACCTCGCCTCGGGTCTGCCAGTGCTGATTGGATTCATCTAGGACGCCGATCTCGAAGAGGCGGTAGCCATCACTTGGCCACTCGATGCGCGCGAGGAGAGCGTCTTCTTCAGTGGGTCCGTGCCCTCGCCGAACGAGATCGGCCTGCATGTCGAAGCCCAGGTACCACCCAAGGGGAGTGATGACCGCCCCCGGATGAGCACTGTCCGCGCGAAGGGCAGCTGCCAGCAGGCCCGGTGTGGCGATGCGCGCGCCATCGATCATCACACATATGAGATCTCCGCGAGCCTCGGCTAGCCCCCGATTGACCGCGGTGACCGGGGTGACCGTAGGGTTTTCGAGGCAGATGAGTCGAAAATTCCCTTCGAGAGAGTCGAGCTCGCGCGCATCGAAGGGCGGCCGCGATCCACTGTCGACGACGAGTACCTCGTAATCTTCGGTCGGGATACCCCGCTGATAGGAGGTGCTCAGAGAGAGGAGTGTGCGGGGCGCCTCACGAGGCATGTCGAAGACGACCACCACGACGGTGAGTTTCATACGCTCGCTGCAACGAATCGGGACGTGTCTCCCTCTCCGTTACGTGCCCTGGTCGACTGCAGCTGGGACAAGGCGGTTCTCTCAGGATCTGGGCGGTGTGGACAGAGGCCACCGTGTCCCGAGACCCGCCGACGATCCCGACTTATCCCGTGAAGCGGATCCGACCGACGCGTGTATGGGTGACGTGACACTGGCCATGGTCCGTCCGGTCAAGTCACCAAACAGGCCGGGCAATCGTTACCCAGCACGCATTGGAAGCGTCAGAATGGAGGGTTCGCCGTCTCGTTCTCGACCCGCGGACAGAATGGCCGCCGGGCAACGGCGTCAAAATGTACGACGAGGTACGTAGGCCTTCAACGATGGTGATCTGCGTAGAGGATTCCCTATCCGTTGCCCGGGGGCCGCTGCTATTATGACGCCGTTACGTTGCCGTCCGCAGAATGCGGAATACCGGATGTGCCCCCCCCGCCTGGCAATCCGCGGCACCGCGCGGCTGCCACATATTCTGGACATCTCAGCTACGACGAGGCACATGCGAGCCGAGGACAGGACGTTGGGCCGTGACCGCTGACGCTGTAGGACAACCGATCGAGAGGCTGCTGGGGATCGCGCGCAGACATCGCACGCTGGCCGCCTCTCTGGTGTACGGGGGGATTGCAGCGGTCGGCCTCTCCCTGGCGTATCTGGCGCGCTTCGAGTTCGACCCATCGGTCCTCGTTACCCGAGGCTTCGTCGTTGCACTGAGCCTGCTCATACCCATTCGGCTGGTCGTCAACCATGCGTACCGGCTCGGGATGGGCCAATGGCGCTACGTGGGGAATCGCGACTTCGTCCGGCTGCTTGGTGCTCAGACGAGCGGTTCGATCGCCTTCCTCGCGATCACGTGGGGTATCGCGCCGCTGCCAGCTGTTCCCCGGTCCGTGGTCCTGCTCGAATGGGTCTTCAGCGGGTATGGCACGGTGGCCGTTTGGGTTCTATACCGCTTGCTGCATGAGCGCATAAGAGTCTTGCGGGCTGGGCCGCGCACCAGGGCGCTCGTGATCGGCGCGGGTGAAGCGGGCGAGCTCCTCGTCTCGCAGATGATTCGCTCGAAGGTGGGCTACCATCCGGTCGGGCTGATCGACGACAGCCCATTGAAGTGGGGTACCTCGATCCACGGTGTGCCTGTGCTTGGCGGAAGCGCAGTCATAAAGGAAATGTCGGCTCGGCTCGACGTGGAAGAGATCGTCATTGCAATCCCCAGCGCTGCGGTGGACGACCTTCGCAGAATCGTCCAGGCGTGCGAGGAGACTGGGCTCCCGCTCAAGATTCTTCCTGGCATCGACGAGGTTCTTTCGGGCACCGCCACGCTCAGTCAGGTGCGGGACGTGAGGATCGAAGACCTGCTGGGTCGAGATCCAATCCGACTCGAGCTACCCGAGTTGGCCGCGGATCTCGAGGACCGCGTTGTCCTGGTCACCGGCGCGGCGGGATCAATCGGTTCGGAATTGGTGCGGCAGATCGCCTTGCATCGGCCGCGACAGTTGATCGTCCTCGATCAAGCTGAGACGCCACTCTATTACCTGGAACTCGAGATCCTTCGCGACGGACCTCCGTTCCAGCTGGTGACCGTGGTGGGCAGCGTAACCAATCCGGACACGGTCGCGGGTGTCATCGAGCAATATCGCCCTCATCGCGTGTTCCACGCGGCCGCCTACAAGCACGTTCCGCTCATGGAGACGAACGCAACCGAGGCCGTCCGCACCAACGTGCTCGGCACCTTTCTCATTGCCGAGGCGGCCGCGCGCGCCGGGGCCGAGGCGTTCGTTTTGGTCAGCACGGACAAGGCCGTGCGTCCGGCGAACGTGATGGGGGCCACCAAACAGATGGCGGAGCGCGTCGTCCTGCACCTGCAGGGTCTGTTCCCCACCTGCTCCTTCGGCGCGGTCCGCTTCGGGAACGTCCTGGGAAGCAGCGGTAGCGTCATCCCGATCTTCCGCAAACAGCTGGAAAGGGGTGAGCCGCTGACGGTCACTGACGAGTCCGCGACGCGTTACTTCATGACCATTCCGGAGGCCGTCCAACTCATTCTCCAGGCGTCCCTCTTGAAAGACCTCCGGGGCCACGTCGCAATGCTCGACATGGGCGAGCCGGTCCGCATCCTCGACCTCGCGCGCGATCTGCTGCGGTTGTCGGGGCACCCCTACCGACTTGGCCAAAACGTCGTGATCACCGGCCTGCGGCCTGGAGAAAAGGTGCACGAGGAGCTCGCGGGGCCGGAAGAGGTTGTCGTTCGAACGTCTCTCGAGCGTGTCTTCTTAGTTCAAATGACCAACGGATTCGCCCGGCTGCCGCGCGGTCTTTCTCAGGCTTTGGCGAACGGGGACTTGGCGAACGTGGAGCGCCACGTGCTCGCTGGCCTCCGCGAGGTCGAAGTCCCATCGACGGTCGCGAGCTGATCGACGACCTTTTGGTGAGGTCCTGGGGTACTCGGACCTCCATCCGGTCCGTAGTCAGCGGAGTACCCTTTTCCGATGCTGAAATCCGTCCTCAAAGCCTTTCTCGGCTCCCACCACAAGCGGGAGGCGAAGAAGCTCGAGCCCCTCGTCCAGGAGATCAACGAGATCTCCGAGGGTCTCTCCTCCCTCAGCGACGATCAGCTCCAGGCCAAGACCGATGAGTTCCGTCGGCGCATCCAGGAGCGGACGGCCGACCTCAAGGGCCGAATCGCCGAGCTCCGGGAGGAGCGGCGACGCTCCGAGGATGCCGGGGAGCGCGAGCGGATCTCGCTCGAGATCAACGGTCTCCAGACGAGCCTGAAGGAGGAGCTGGAGAGCACCCTGGAGGACATCCTGCCCGAGGCGTTCGCCGTCGTGAAGGATGCCTGCCGGCGGCTCGTGGGTCGGCCGATCGTCGTGACGGGGCAGCCCATGACCTGGGACATGGTCCCCTACGACGTGCAGCTCATCGGCGGGATCGCGCTGCACCGTGGCAAGGTCGCCGAGATGGCGACCGGTGAAGGGAAGACGCTCGTCGCGACGATGCCTCTCTACCTGAACGCCCTCGCAGGTCGAGGCGTTCACCTGGTCACGGTGAACTCCTACCTGGCGCAGCGCGACGCCGAGTGGATGGGGACGCTGTTCGGGTTCCTCGGTCTGACGGTCGGCGTCATCGATCTGCATCAGCCGGGGTCGCCCGAACGACAGGGAGCCTACCGCGCCGACATCACCTACGGCACGAACAACGAGTTCGGCTTCGACTACCTGCGCGACAACATGGTGCACCGGCTCGAGCAGCGGGTGCAGCGTGAGCACGCGTACGCGATCATCGACGAGGTGGACTCGATCCTCATCGACGAGGCGAGGACGCCGCTCATCATCTCCGGCCCGGTGGGTCGGGATACGTCCACGCCGTTCAAGCAGTACAACCCGCTCGTCTCGAGCTTGTTCAAGAAGCAGCTTCGTATCACGAACGAGCTGGTGTCCGAAGCGGAAAGGCTGCTCGAGCGCGGGGAGGGCGACGAGGAAGCCCAGTTCGCGGCGGGCGAGAAGCTGCTCGCCGTCAAGCGCGGGACTCCGAAGCACAAGAAACTGCTCAAGCTCTTCGCGGACGATCCTTCGCTGCA
Organism: Gemmatimonadales bacterium; assembly: GCA_050181335.1. Lineage (GTDB taxonomy): Bacteria > Gemmatimonadota > Gemmatimonadetes > Longimicrobiales > Gaopeijiaceae > UBA2982. Next base: position 28,630 of record JBFXDG010000009.1, read on the forward strand.
GACGCTCGTCAACAAGGTGGAAGCCGATTACATGCGGGAGAAGCGGCTCCACGAGGTCGACGAGATGCTGTACTTCGCGATGGACGAGAAGGGGCACAACGTGCACCTCTCCGATCGCGGGCTCGACGAGCTGTCCCCGCAGGATCCCGAGGCGTTCACCGTCCCGGATCTCTCCGTGGAGATGGGGCACATCGAAGGGTCGGAGACGCTCTCCGTCGACGAGAAGCGGGAGCGCATCCAGAAGATCGAGGCCGAGTATGCGGCCAAGAGCGAGAAGATCCACGTCATTCATCAGCTCCTGAAGGCCTACACGCTCTTCCAGAGGGACGAGAAGTACATCATCGGCGACGACGGACAGGTCGTGATCGTCGACGAGTTCACGGGCCGTCAGATGGCGGGCCGGCGCTGGAGCGACGGGCTCCACCAGGCGGTGGAGGCGAAGGAAGGGGTCGAGGTGCGCGGCGAGACGCAGACGCTCGCGACGATCACGATCCAGAATTACTTCCGCATGTACGACAAGCTCTCCGGCATGACGGGAACGGCCGAGACGGAAGAGAGCGAGTTCCACCAGATCTACGGGCTCGACGTTCTCGTCATCCCGACGAATCGGCCGGTCATCCGCAGCGACCGCGACGATCTGATCTTCCGCACGAAGCGCGAGAAGTACGTCGCGATCATGGACGAGATCGAGCGCTTCCACCGGATGGAGCTGCCGGTCCTCGTCGGCACGACGAACGTCGAGGTGTCGGAGACGCTCTCGCGCATGCTCAAGCGGCGAGGGCTCCAGCACCAGGTGCTGAACGCGAAGCACCACAAGTCCGAGTCCGAGATCGTGCGTGACGCCGGCCAGCCGGGCGCCGTGACGATCGCGACGAACATGGCCGGCCGCGGAACCGACATCAAACTGGGGAAGGGCGTCACCGAGCCGCGCACGTTGGCCTGGCTGAAGGCGCGAGGGATCGAGCTCGACAACGTCATGCCCGTCGATCCGGTGCGCGTCGAGAAGCTGAAGATCGAGCACGACGACGACGTCCTCGAGGAGGGCGGCCTGCAGATCGTCGGATCGGAGCGCCACGACTCGCGGCGCATCGACCGGCAGCTTCGCGGTCGCTCGGGACGTCAGGGCGATCCGGGAGGCTCGCAGTTCTTCCTGTCGCTGGAAGACGACCTCATGCGGCTGTTCGGCTCCGAGCGCATCGCGAGCGTCATGGACCGCTTCGGCGCCGAGGAAGGCGAGGTCATCACGCACGGTCTCGTCACGCGCTCGATCGAGCGCGCGCAGAAGCGCGTCGAGGTGAACAACTTCGAGGCACGGAAGCGGCTGCTGGACTATGACGACGTCATGAACCAGCAGCGCGAGGTCATCTACGACCTGCGGCTGTTCGCTCTTGAGGGAGGCGAGGATCTCAAGGGCGAGATCTGGGACACGATCGAGCAAGCGGCGCGGGCGACGATCCGCGAGTATGCTCCCGAGGCCGCCGCCGAGACCGACTGGGACCTCGCGGGGTTACGCCGCCGGCTGCTGCTCGACTTCTTCGTCGTGGTGAACGAGCTCCCCGATGCCGAGGATCCCGACCACAGCCTCGACCGGGCCGAAGTGGAAGAGGCGGTCTTGAAGGGGCTTCGGGACGCCTTCCACCGCAAGCTCGAGTCGCTCGGGCAGCATGCGGAGGCCGTGTCCGGCTTCATCATGCTCTCGGTGATCGACGACAAGTGGAAGGATCACCTCTACGATCTCGACCACCTGAAGGCATCGATCGGCTTCCGGGGCTGGGGGCAGAAGGACCCGCTCGTCGAGTACAAGAAGGAGGCCTACGACATGTTCGTGGACCTCATGGCCGATCTCCGGAAGACGGTGGCCAGCTACTTCTACCGCGCCCAGTTCGGCCCGCCGCCCCAGCAGAGGCCGCGGGCGCCCCAGCGGCTGGCCTACTCGGGGCCTGCGGAGGCCGTCGGATCGTCCGCGGTGGGGGAAGGTGCTCCTGGGGTGGCAGCGAGGGCTGCTGCGCCTCAACGTGAGCCCGCACGTGCCGGGATGGACGAGTTCGGTGTGTCGAGGCGTGCGAGCGTGGTTGGCCCCGTCCCCGCAGCAGGGCCGGACCCCAGCGAGCTCGCGACGAACCGCGGGGAAGAGCAGCAGAAAGCTCCCGTCAGCGTGGCGAAGGAGCCGGGGCGAAACGATCCGTGTCCGTGCGGGAGTGGGAAGAAGTACAAGAAGTGCCACGGGGCATGAGGGGCTCGGCGCAACGTAACCTGTCCGTCTGTCATCGGGAGAGCGCAGTGCAGCCACAGTCGCGAGATCGATATCACGATATGTACCGGAGCCTGTTGCAATGATGCAGGATTTGATCGACCCGGGCTCTTGTTACCTGATCACGGGGGGCGCCGGCTTCATTGGGTCGAACCTGGTGGAGGCAGTGCTTCAAGGTGGTGCACGCGTACGCGTGCTCGATGATTTCTCGACGGGCCGCCGCGCGAATCTCGATGGTTTCCGCGGAGACATCGAGATCATTGAGGGTTCCTTGGTCGATCCGGCCGCCTGCGCCAGAGCTGTTCAAGGCAGCCATATCGTGCTCCATCAGGCCGCGCTCCCGTCTGTTCCTCGGAGCATTCGAGACCCGATCGCGGCACACGAAGCGAACGCGACTGGTACGCTGAATATCCTGCGAGCGGCTCGAGACGCCGGGGTGAGAAGGTTCGTCTACGCCAGTTCGTCTTCTGCTTACGGGAACGCGATCGACGCAATGAAACGGGAATCATTGCCCGCGACGCCTCTCTCACCGTATGCGGTAGCCAAACTGGCCGGCGAGTACTACGCCCGCGTCTTCTGGCAGGTCTACGAACTGGAAACCGTCTGCCTGCGCTACTTCAACGTCTTTGGCCCTCGTCAGGATCCAAACTCTCCGTATTCTGCCGTCATTCCGTTATTCCTTCGCCATGCTCAGAACGGCACTCGCCCGACGATTTTTGGGGACGGTGAGCAGACGCGGGACTTCACGTATGTTTCCAATGCCGTGCAGGCCAATCTTCTAGCCGCGACCGCACAGGCCGGTAACGTCGCTGGCGAGGTGTTCAACGTCGGTTGCGGTCAGAGTATCTCGGTAAACCGACTGTGGCTCGAGGTCCAGCGTCTGGTCGGCGTCACCCTCGAGCCGATTTACCAGGAGCCACGTGCAGGCGATGTTCGCGGATCCATGGCGTGCATCGACAAAGCCCGGGATCGGTTGGGATACCAACCAGCCGTCGATGTGTTGAGTGGCCTGCGACCAACGTGGGCCTGGTGCACAGCTGAGCTGAAGCGGAGTAGACAGGATGGCGCCTCGTCGCTGGCTTCACCCGACGCTGTGACGGTCTGAGAGGCCGCGACCGGACTGTATTGCCGGTTCCGATCGAAGCGTTAGCCAGAGGGCAACGCCGAGGGTCAGGGCCCACGTGGCCATCCCGACGCCGAGCGCGATGGCGCCACCGACGGCACCGTGTGCTGGGATCGACACCACGCCCGCCAGAAGGACGGCCATCGCGGCGATTACGGCGGCCGGTAGTTGGACCAAGAACCGGCGCGTGGCGAGCATCGCGATGTTCAGGATCGACGCGACGAAGTTGACGCCGGTCGCGACCACCCCGATCACGAGAACCGACAGGTACGCTCCGTATTCGGGTCCGTACAGCGCGCGAAGCAGCTGTTCACCGGCGACGAGCGCGAGGACCAGCCCTGCTAGCGCTAGCAGGCCGACTGCCAGAATGCTGCGTCCCAAGAGACGAAGAAACTCGGAGCGACCCTCGTGCAGATGCGTGGCGAGGCGAGGAAGCAGAGCCTGACCCAGCGGATCCACGATGCGCTTGCCCGCTTCAGGCAGGGTCATCGCAGCGGCGAAGAATCCGACTACGCTCACGCCATGTGTCCTGAGGAGGATGTAACGGGGAAGGTTCTCCCGCAGCGAGACCAACGCCGAGACCGCGCCGAGAGGAAGCATCTCCTTGAGTAGTCTACGCGACCGTTCGAAGGAAGTATTCGATCGGAGCCACGCGACCATCGCGCGGGCAGAGCCTTCGTGCAGTCGCGCGAGATAGGGAATGTCGACGACCAACACGACAATCATCCAGCCCGTGCCCACCCCTATCATCATCCAAGATAGGGATGCGGTGGAAGCCAGCACGGCTCCCCCGACCAAGATGCCGACGAGCCCCTTCGCGATTCTCGATCGCGCGATCAGGTCCATACGCTCGCTCACCTGCATCCTGCCGTAGAGGATGTCTCCAACGCTTTCCACGGCTTTGGTCCACCCAACCGCTACCACGACGGCCGAGCTGGCCCTCATCGAGGGCACCGCCGCCGCGAGAGCAACGGTTACGACGAACGCGATCGAGACGCTCCACAAACGAACCACGATGTAGTCGCTGAAGTGAAGCGAACCTCGCACGTCGGTTGCCTGCACCTCCCTGAGCTTCCCCTCGAAGAAGAGAAATACGGGGCTGCAGATCGCGAGGGCGAGTGCATAAGTACCGAGCTCGTCCGGAGAGCCCAGTCGTGCGATCATGACGAGCCAGGCCCACTGGGCTAGACCGTAGATCAACGTCCCGCAGAATAGCCACGCGAAATTTGCGCGGACCGAAAGTGAGCCGGTCGGGCCCGAGCCCACGCTCGCCGTGCTCATCACTACCGGCCGCGGGGCGGATCCGGTCGGGTCCTCCCATTCTCGGCGACGACATCGGTAAGCACCGACGCGAGGGCGCGCACGTTGGCCTCGATCGTCCGTCGACGCGCGAATAGGCTCGCCGCGAATCCCATATCGCGACGGAGCGCGGCGTCGGAGCAGATGACCGAGAGGGCGCGAGCCAACGCAGCCGGGTCACCGGCCGGCACGAGGAAGCCCGTCTCCCCGTCGCGGACGAAATCGGGGATTCCCCCCACGGCGGACGCAATCACCGGTCGGCCAATCACCATCGCCTCGATGATGGCCTTCGGCATGCCTTCTGTGAACGATGGGTGAACGACGACGTCTGACAGCGCGACGATGGCGGCGGCATCCTCTCTCCAGCCCAACATACGGACCTTATCGGTGAGGCCGGATTCGGCGATCCGGCTTCGGATTTCAGCCACGAACGGAATATCGATTTCCCGCCCCGTATCTCCGACCAGTATCAGCCGCACCCGGCCGTCCTCGCGGGCGATCTGCTCGAAGGCGTCGATCAGGACAGCAATGCCCTTGGGCCGGCTCAGCCGGGCGACGCATGTTAGCCAAAGCTCGCTATCAGGCTTGCGCAAGTCAGCACAACCGGCGTTGGCAATTGCAAGGATCCTCTCGACATCGACGCCGTTCGGCACGATACGCTGCTTGTGCGCCATCGCCTTGGGTGAAGCGAGGCGGCGGTCGACGGTCAGTTCGCTCTGGAATAAGACGCGGGCTGCGAGCCGGAATGCCAGCCGACCCAGTGGGACACTCTCGGTCTCTCCGGTCACGTACCACACGGCGGGTATGCCTCGGCTTCGCACGGCCGGGGCTGCCAGGAGATGGCTACGGAGGTTGTTCGTAAGGAGAACCTGCGGTGACGAGCGCCCGGTCCATGCGCGAAGCTTCCCCCAATAGCGGACCATCGCCCAAGCCGTCCGCATTCGGCTGAGCGCTCTCTCCTGCTGGATCAATCCACCGTACCGCATCAATCGATTCCCAGGTGAGATCACGGTGCAGGGAACTCCGATCTCGCGGGCTTCGTCGAGCACGGCGAAGTCGGCGGGCACGGCCACATGCAATCGAATGCCGTATTCCGAGCCGAATCGTGCGAGGTCGAGAAGGTAACGTATGTTCCCGGTTGCCTTGCCGGAGTAAGCTTCATAAAGAAGTACGTCGAGCAAGGTCAGCCCCGATCAGCGATCCCAACGCCCGACTCGGGCCGGGCGACCCATTCCGTCAGGTTGCGCTGGTCGCGGGATCTCAAGCAGCTCCGGCTCCCTGATCCATCCCGTAAAGCTCGGAGATCACGCGTCGGTTGACTTTTTCGTCCGAGAATTTTTCGTGCGCGAGCCGGATCCCTGCTCGCCCGAAGGAAAGCCGCTTCTCCTCGTTCCTGATGAGAATGTCGAGTCGATCCACGAGTAGCCGGGAGTCGCCGGCCGGAATCAAGAATCCGTTGACGTCGTCGACCACCGCTTCGCGGCATCCGGGCATGTCCGTGGCGATCAAGGGGACGCCCATCGCCATTGCCTCCAAGAGGACGGTGGGTACCCCCTCGCGATAGGTCGTCGGGAGCACTACCACGTCGGCCAGGGCGAAGAACCGTTCGACGCGGTGCTGGAAGTTCAGAATGAGTCGAGTGTTGGGGCTGGCCTGGCTCCGCACATCGTCGATGTCGAGCGCGTCCGGCGCATCTGGATCGGCGGGTCCGAGGAGCACGAAAACCCAAGTCGGCCACCGCTTGGCATGGATGCGCGCCGCATCGAGGTACTCCTGAACGCCTTTGCTGCGCACGAGGCGAGCCACCACCATCACCACGGTCCTCGCTTCGGGCGGAATCTCGAGCTCTGCCCGCAGAGCGGCGGTCTCTCCCTCGCCGACAGACCCCGGTCTGAAGCGTGTCGTATCCACGCCGCCCCCGATGATGAGCAGCGCGCGTTCGCGATCGATGATCCCCCGCGCCACGAACTCTGACAGATCTTCAGGGTTTTCGAACCAACAACTATCGGTGTACCGAAAGGCGATCCTGTAAAGGCCGCGGCCGACCGCTCCCACGAATCGCTCGCGGAGCCCCCGAGCTGGCGCGAAGAGGTATCCCGCTCCGCATACGAGCGCGACGACCCTGTGAACTCCCGCGAGTCGCGCTGCCACCGTGCCGAAGACATTCGGCTTGACGGTCATCGTGTGGACGATGTCGAATCGCTCCCGCCGAAACAATCGGAGAAGGCGTACGAAGAGACGCAGATCGGCGATGGGGGCGACGAAGCGCGAGACAGGCACGTTCACCACACGAGCACCGAGCCTCTCGAGCGCGGGGCAGTATTGGCCGGGCGGCACGACTGCCGTCACTTCGTGACCCGACGCCAGAAGCGTGCGTATCAAGCCGCTATGAAACTGCCACATGGTGAAATCGTCGTTCAGGACCAACGCGATGCGTGCCAAATCGTCGCTTTCCCGGACGCCCGCCCCTGAGGTACGGACGGCGCCCCTACAGTTTATCCCAGGTACCTTCGAGCGGCGGATCCCAACGATAAGTCAAACGCCGGTTCCATCTTCGGGCCAGGGGCCTCGCCGCTTGACGGCGCATACCAAGACCGGTAGATGTGGCCGCATAGTGCATCTACTCTGCCCCATCCTCAACCTGGCTCGCGTTGCCGCCGCGCCCGTCGGCTCGAGAGTCGGATGCGGGTCCCGGCCGTGAGCGCCGTGGCCACCGAGCCCGACACCAATCGCGCTCTCGGTTGGGTGTTGGTTGTCTGGTCCATCGTGACCTCGGGCGTTGCCCTGTTCGGTCTGCCCGTGCCATTGGGGGGCGTCATCGCGATCGCCCTGCTCGTGACCGCTGGCGCGGCTGTCGTCCGATTCGACTTCGCCCACCCATACGTTTGGTGCGGTGCCGCATTCTTCCTCTACCACGCGTCCGTCCCCATCCTCTTTCTGGCCGGGCTGTGGCCACGAAGTGACGCGCTGCGGGAAGTCGGCTTCGTCTCCTGGTCTGGCCTAGCAGCGTTCATGCTCGCGGTCGGACCGGCGCGGGTCTCCTGGAGAGCGCTTCCTGGCCCCGACGACTTTCGCGTATTCGTCACGTGGTCGTTGGCAACTGTGAGCTTCGTGGTAACGGGGCTCTACGTTTGGGCCATACTTCGAGGTGGCTACACGTCGAAGGAGGAAATAGCGCTGGGATCGAGTCTCCTGCTCCGACTGGATCCGGCGTACTCAGTCCTGACTCTTTGCCTCGCGATCATTGTCGGCGGACAGCTTCAAAGCGGTCGCATTCCGCTCGGCCTGATGGCGCTGTCGTTCCTCTGGTTTGGCCTGGCATTCGCCATCGGGGGCGAGCGCGACCTCGTACTCAGGCTCGCGTGGGTATTCGTCTTCATATGGCACGTCACGTACCGACGTCTCTCCAAGGGCGCGTGGTTGGTCGTCGGCCTCGTGGCCGCGCTCATGATCAACGTGCTCGCTGACTTGAAGAACGTTCTCGTCCGGGATGTCGGCGACGACCCGACCGTGTCTGACGTCACGCGATTGGCCAGCCTATATCCGGACGAGTTCGTGACCGCTTCGGACAACCTCCAAAGGTTGATCTCCGAAGGGCCGTGGCCCAAGTTCTACGGCAAGACCCTTCTCTGGGATGCCAGGCAAGCCATCGGGGTGGGGTTTCTCGGATCGACGCCGGGTCCAGCTCCCACCGCCCTCTTCAACGCCCATTTTTTCCCAGAGATTGTGTCCGCCGGCGGCGGACGCGGGTTCTCATTGGTCGGCGAAGGTTACATGAACTTCGGGACGGCAGGCGCCGTAATCTGGCTGGCGCTGTTGGGCCTTCTCGCGGGGGTGTTGTACCGCAAGGCGTCCGGAGGCCTGATGTGGGTTGCGGTCTATGCGCTGAGCATGCCTCTATTCGTGTACGTGATGCGCGCTGATTTCTCCAATCTCATGTCGCAGGGGATGAAACATATCCTGCTGCCTGCGGGCTTGATCTTGGCTTCGGCGGAGGTCGTTCGCAGAGCGACGAATCAGGAATCGATCGCGGGGCCATGAGGATGGATCGCGCGGATATTGCCGCTATCCCGCATCCTGCCGGTGGTGGCCCGGAGGGCGACCGATCTCGTCTGACGCTTCTGGGGGTGCTGAACGTCCTGCTGAGACAACGCGGGCTCATCATCCTGTGCGCGGTTCCCCTGACGGTGGTTACAGTCGGTGTCTCCTTGATGATGCCAAGGACCTACCGAGCCAGGGTCAGCTTCTATCCCTACCAGCAGAGTCAGGTTGCGGGTCTGAGCGGCCTGGCGGCTCAGCTGGGGCTGTCTGTTCCTCAAACAGACGCGACGCGTTCGCCTGCGTTCTACGCGGAACTCATCGAATCGGAGACCATCCTCGCCCCCATCGTGAGGGCTGCATACGACTCGGCGGCGACGTCGCGATCCCTGATCGAAACGTACCGCGTTCGGGGGGAATCGGAGGAGATCAGAGAGGCCAAGGCGATTCGGAGACTGCGAGGGCGCCTCGACGTGGTCGTGGCAGCGCGAACGGGAGTCGTGACTGTGGACGTGGATGACCGCAGTCCCACACGGGCTCGCGACATCGCGGCGAAGATCATCACCGAGGTCAACGAATTCAACACCACCAGCTCCCGAGTACGGGCCTCCGCTGAGAGAGAGTTTTCTGCCCAGCGCGTCGAAGAGGCACGCAAGAACCTCTACGATCTCGAGTCATCTCTGCGAGACTTCTACGTGGAGAATCGAGCGTGGGAAGGATCCCCGGAGCTGTCGTTCCAGCACGGCCAGCTCCAGCGTGAGCTGTCGCTTGCGCAGCAACTCTATGCAGCTCTGATGCAGGGATACGAACAGGCCAGGATCGAGGAGGTCCGCAATATACCAGCTATCGCCATCGTGCAGCAGCCCAGTGTGCCCGCCGAGCCGAATGGTCGGGGCACCGTGCTACGTGGCATCGTCGCGTTGTTGCTGGGAACTTCGATTGGGATACTCCTGGCCTTTCTTCGGGAATATCTCCGGGGATCCGCGGCAGTCGGTGACATCGAGTACGTGGAGCTTCGAGAGCATATGAGGGTTCTGCCGCGAAGGCTGCTACGGCCGTGAATTACGATAGTTGCGGGTCGATCCTTGGTACCGTCCGTTTCCGAACCTACCCGAGCCACCATACGTGATCAGTTCATCGTTGGATTACGTGACGGTAACGGAGGTGGCAGACGATGAGGTCACGCGTGAGCAGATCGAACGCATGGCTCGGCGTTACTCCTGGGCTGCTCCCTACTGTCGCGGCCGACGTGTCCTCGAAGTGGCGTGCGGGACCGCTCAGGGTGTCGGATACCTGATGTCGCACGCCGCGTCCTTCGCCGCGGGGGACATCTCATGGCCGCTGCTGAGCAAGGCGAAGGCGCACTACGCGAACCGGTGCCCGTTCGTCCAGTTCGACGCGGAGTTCCTGCCATTCGCGGCCGGTACGTTCGACGTGATCATCATCTTCGAGGCAATCTATTACTTGTCCAGAATCGATGATTTTCTCGCGGAGTGTCGCCGCGTCGCACCAAGGGGCACTCTTCTCATTGCAACCGCGAATAAAGATCTGTTCGACTTCAACCCCAGTCCCCACAGCCATGAGTATTACGGCGTCGTCGAGCTCGACCGCTTGCTGCGGAAGCATCGGTTCGTGCCGGAGTTCTATGGCGACACCTCGGTCGGAAAGGTCTCCTTGAGACAGCGAATCCTCCGGCCCGCCAAGGCGACCGCAGCTAGACTGCGACTGATCCCTCGCTCGATGGGTGCCAAGAAGCTGCTAAAGCGACTAGTATTCGGGGGATTGACCAAGATGCCTCGGGAGATCGACCCTCACGTCGATGCCGAGGCGCGGCCTCTCCGGCTCCGGCACGACGTCGCCGATTCGGGGCACAAGGTCATCTTCTGCGCGGCCACGTCCCAAACCTGAACTCACTCACAGGCATGCCAGTCTCATCCCCGGTCAGACAGATTCCGTTCTTCCCCTACGCTCAGCTCTTCAAGGCCGACGAGACTGGGCTGCTCGAGGTGATGCGGGAGGTGTGCGCTCGAGGCGCCTACATTCTCCAGTCGGACTGTCGGGATTTCGAGACCGAGCTGGCTCGGTACATGGGGGTCCGGCACGTCCTCGGTGTAGCGAACGGTACCGACGCGATCATCCTCGGCCTGAGAGCGGCTGGTATCGGTCCTGGGGACGAGGTGATCCTCCCGTCCCACACGTATATCGCAAGCGCGGCGGCGATCCACTGGGTCGGCGCGACTCCTGTATTGGCCGAGTGCGGGACGGATCATATGCTCGACCCGAACGACATCTCGCCGCGTATCACGTCACGCACGAGAGCGATAATGCCGGTGCATATCAACGGCCGCACGTGCGACATGGATGCGATCACCACTGTCGCCGAGGATCATGGCTTGATGATCGTGGAGGATGCCGCCCAGGGACTGGGTTCTCGCTTCAAGGGGCGATCGGCAGGCACGTTCGGTGTCTTCGGAACGATCAGCTTCTATCCAGCCAAACTCTTGGGGTGTTTCGGCGACGGTGGTGCCATTGTCACGAACGACGACGAAGTCGCAACCCGGCTCGCCCTCCTTCGTGATCACGGGCGGGACGCGCAGGGGCGCGTAGTCGCGTGGGGCTACAATTCGAGGTTGGACAATCTCCAGGCGGCGATCCTTCGCCACAAACTCCGCTCGTTCCCGAGCGAGGTGGCCCGTCGAAGGTCGATTGCGGCCTCGTACGAGGCAGGCCTTCGGTCTTGCAGTGCGCTTCATCTGCCGCCTCCACCTTCGGAAACGAGCGATCATTTCGACGTCTTCCAGAACTATGAGATCGAAGCGGACGATCGGGACGGCCTCAAGAAACACCTCGAGTCCCTCGGCATCCGGACGTTGATCCAGTGGTCTGGCACACCCGTTCACGGCTTTTCTGAGCTAGGGTTCACCCAGCGCCTTCCGAGGACCGACAAGATATTTCAGCGTTGCCTGATGCTGCCGATGAACACTGCGCTCACCGACGACGAAGTCGACTACATCATCGAAGGCGTGCGTGCCTTCTACGAGTGAACGCTCCTTCCCGGCCAGCGTAGGCGACCTGGCGGATCCGGCGTGCTACCACGGGCCGCTCGACATCAACGGGTTCGACGGCGCGGAGTTGGTCCAGCACCTGCGCGGGATGTTGCTGATCCGGTTGGTCGAGCAGCAGCTTGCGGAGCGCCGCAAGGAAGGGATCATCCGCGGGCCGGTGCACCTCGGCGTCGGCCAGGAAGCCGTCGCCGTCGGGGTGAGTCATTCGTTACGCAGCACCGACAGGGTATTCGGGACGCACCGATCTCACGGGCACGTCCTGGCTCTCGGAGCGAGTGTTCGCGGCCTCTTCGCGGAGGTTCTCGGGAAGGAAACCGGACTCTCCCGGGGCATGGGGGGGTCGATGCATCTCTGGGATGTGCCCCATGGGTTCTACGGATCGGTCCCGATCGTCGCTGGAACCGTGCCGCTCGCCGTAGGGGCGGCTCATGCGGCCAAGCTGCAAGGCCGTGACGACGTCGGGGTATGCTATTTCGGTGACGGTGCGGCGGAAGAGGGAGTGGTTCTCGAGTCGCTCAACCTGGCATCCATGCTCAGGGTCCCCGTCCTCTTCGTGGCCGAAAACAACTTCTTCTCCAGCCACCTACACATCGGTTTTCGCGTTCCTTTCAACTCCACTGCTCGACTCGCCGCGGTGAGCGACATCCAATACAAGATCGTGGACGGAAACGACGTCCTGGCGGTGCGGCGGGCGGCGGAGGAGCTGATTCGACAGGCACGTTCGGAAGGCCGACCGGCATTCCTGGAAGCCGCAACATTCCGATGGTACGGTCACGTGGATTGGCGAGAAGACTTGGACGTCGGCGTAGCGCGGTCCGCCGAAGATGTCGCGCGGTGGCGGACCCGGGACCCCGTGCGCCGCCTCTCCGAGGCATTGGAGCGGGCCGGCATTCTGGGGGCGGCGGACCTGCAACGGCTGACGGAGGATCTCTCAGCCGAGATCCAAGCCGATTGGGAACTCGCGATGGATGATCCCTGGCCCTCTGAGGACGCGCTCCTCGGTCGTGTCTATCAGGGCGGGCGCAAGTCTCCATGATCAACGGAGGTCCGTACTCGTACGGGACCGCGATCCTCGCGGCGTTCGAGTACCTGCTCGGGACCTATCCGGAGGTGTTCGTCATGGGTCAGGGACTCTGGAGTCCCTGGTACGTGGGCAACTCGATGACGGCGCTGGAGAAGAAGTTCGGTATCGACCGGGTCATCGACACTCCCGTTTCGGAGCTAGCCTGTACCGGCTTGGGGGTGGGCGCGGCTTTGGCTGGAATGAAGCCGATCATCGTGCACCCGCGGATCGACTTCATGCTCTATGCCATGGACGCCGTCGTTAATCAGGCGGCAAAATGGAACCACATGGTGGGGGGGCAAGCGAGCGCCGGGGTGACGGTTCGGGCCATCATCAATCGAGGAGGAGAACAGGGCGCGCAGCATTCGCAGGCGCTCCACGCCTGGTTCGCCCATGTGCCCGGGCTTCGAGTGGTAATGCCAAGCACCGTGCGCGATGCCCGTGACCTCCTGATTGCTTCGGTATTGAGTCCAGACCCCGTGGTCTACATGGACGATCGATGGCTGTACGATCTCACCGACGAGCTACCACCGATTCGTGAGTTGGATCTCGCCACGCAGGGTCCGGAAATCTTGGCTTCCGGGTCTGAGCTGACCGTCGCCGCAGCAGGGTACTCCACGCGATTGGCCCTGGAAGCGCGCGAGCTGCTGAAGCAAAGAGAGCACGTCGAGATCATCGATCTCAGAGTCCTCAACCCGTTGGACGTGGGGGCAGTTGCGAGGTCCGTACAGGGAACGGGTCGCCTGTTGGTCGTGGACGGAGGCTGGCGTAGTTGTGGGTTGGCGGGGGAGGTCATCGCCGATGTCGTCGAGCAGCTTCCATCGGCGGTGTGGAAGCGACCCCCCAAACGGCTCACGTTGCCGGCGGCCCCCGCACCGACCTCGCGCGTCCTGGAGCAGATCTACTACCCGACTGTCGAAGGGGTGGCAAACGCGATGCGGGAAATGCTAGGCGGTCGTGGCACTTGAAACGGTTGGTGGACGTACTGATCGCTACAATCGCGCTTGTCGTTACGAGCCCAATTGTCCTGCCTGTCCTGATTCTAGTTTGGGCGCAGGACTGGCACTCGCCATTCTATGTTGCCCCGAGAGTGGGCAAGGGCGGGAGGCTCTTCGCGATGGTGAAGCTACGCTCAATGATCGTAAACGCGGATCGAAGCCGGGTGGACTCAACGGCCTCGAATGACCGCCGCATCACTCCGGTGGGCCACTTCATCCGTCGCTTCAAGCTCGACGAGCTGGGCCAGTTCTGGAACGTTCTGGTCGGCGAAATGAGCGTGGTAGGTCCACGACCTAACGTGAAGCGTGAAGTCGACCTCTACACGCCCGTGGAGCGTCGTCTGATTGAGGTAAAGCCGGGGATCACCGATTTCGCCTCGATCGTATTCTCCGACGAGGGGCACATTCTCGAGGGGTTTGCGGATCCCGACCTCGCTTACAATCAATTGATTCGGCCGGGGAAGAGTCGGCTGGGCCTCTTCTACGTCGACCGAAGTTCCCTCGTGCTCGACCTCGAACTCTGCTGGTGGACCGCCGTCGCAATATTCTCCCGCCCAGCCGCGCTTCGGGGGATATGCCGATTGTTGGCCAGGGCGGGAGCGCCACCGGATCTCGTCGAGCTGGCGTCGAGGCGATCCGAGCTCGTACCAACCCCCCCGCCAGGTTCGGACCAAGTCGTCAAGCACCGTGACGTCCTGACCTAGCCTCGATGTGGGCGGTGGGGCCGCGGCGGCTTGCGCGCGATCCGAGGGTAGCGATTGCACCCGTCTCGTCGAACCCGGCTGTCTCTTCATAGATTCCCCCTGACATGTCGACCACCACCCCCGCCCGGTCGACATCCACGATCCACGACCTTCCTCGGCCGCTCGCCCGGGCCCTCGAGGGCTACGCGGAACGTCTGGACGTCGACACGATCCGCCGCGCGCACGATTTCGCGGCCGAGGCCCACTCCGGCCAAACGCGTGCGTCGGGGGAGGAGTACGTCAGTCACCCGGTCGAGGTCGCCACGATCTTGGCCGGCCTTCGCCTGGACACGGATACGATCGTCGCGGGGCTGATCCACGACACACTCGAGGACACCGACATCCCGGTGACCGAGATCGAGGCGAAGTTCGGCCCCCAGGTGGCGGCGATCGTGGACGGGGTGACGAAGATGGGTCGCGTGGAGTTCGGCTCCGCCAGCGAGCAGCAGGTCGAGAACTACCGCAAGATGCTGCTCTCGATGGCGAGCGATGCCCGGGTGATCCTGGTCAAGCTGGCGGATCGGCTGCACAACATGCGCACCCTCGAGCACCTGACCGAGCCGAAGCGTCGCCGCATCGCGATCGAGACGCGTGAGATCTACGCGCCGCTGGCTCACCGCCTCGGCATGGCGGCCATCCGTTGGGAGCTGGAGGACCTGGCCTTCAAGTTTCTCGAGCCGGAAGCCTATGCCGATCTGAGCAAGAAGGTCCGGCAGAGGCGTAGGGGCCGCGAGCGGGAAATCCTCGAGATGCAGCGGCCCTTGGAGGAGGCGCTGAAGGCCGGGGGCATTCCCGCCACGGTGAGCGGACGGCCGAAGCATCTGTGGTCGATCCACCGGAAGATCGAGCGGCGTGGTCGACCGTACGAAGAGATCTACGATCTGATGGCGATGCGCGTTCTCACCGACACGGTCCAGAACTGCTACGCGGCGCTCGGTGTCATCCACAGCCAGTGGTCGCCGATCCCGGAGCGATTCCATGACTACGTCGCGACGCCGAAGTCGAACATGTACCGCTCGCTCCACACGACGGTGCTCGGACCGGGCGGACGCCGTTACGAGATCCAGATCCGTACCGAGGAGATGCACCGCACGGCCGAGCACGGCATTGCCGCCCATTGGCGCTACAAGGAAGCGGACACCGGGCATCGCGAGAGCGAGGCCGACGAGGCGCTCTCGTGGTTCCGACAGGTGATCGAGTGGCAGAAGGACACGAAGGAGCCGGAGGAGTTCATGGAGTTCCTCCGGATGGATCTCTTCCGGGGTGAGATCTTCGTGTTCACTCCCGAGGGCGACGTGAAGGCGCTGCCGATCGGTTCGACGCCGATCGACTTCGCGTTCACGGTCCACACCGAGATCGGCTATCGCTGCGCGGGCGCGCGTATCAACGGACGTATCGCCCCGCTGTCGCGCGAGCTGAAGAACGGCGACTCGGTGGAGATCATCACCAACCCGAAGCAGCGACCGAGCAGGGACTGGTTGGCGTTCGTGAAGACGTCCCGCGCCCGTCAGTACATCCGCCAGTGGCTGAGGCGCGAGGAGTTCGCGGCCGCGGTGCGGCTCGGCAAGGAGCTACTCGACCGGGAACTGAAGCGGGTGCGCCGTGCGCTTCCGACGAGCGGGGATGCCCTGAAGGCCGGCGCCCTCGCGCTCGGACACCCGGACTTCGACCACGTCTATGAAGCTCTGGGGCGCGGCGATGTCGGCCCGACCGCGGTGATCAAGCAGTTCCATCCCGATCACCAGCCGGTCGAGGAGCCACCGCGGGAGCCCTCGCCGTTGGCCAAGCTGGCGGCCAAGCTGCGGCTCTCGGGTCGAGGGGTACGCATCCAGGGAATGGACAACCTGATGGTGCGTTACTCCAGGTGCTGTCAGCCGGTGCCGGGCGATCCGGTGGTGGGCTACATCACGCGGGGACGGGGAGTCTCGATCCATCGCACCGATTGTCCCAACGTGTTGGCACTGTCGCGAGATCCCGAGCGGCGCATGGAGATCGAGTGGGCCGCCGAGAAGGGCGATCGCTTCTTCGTGAAGCTGTACATGCAGGGGACCGATCGGCGCGGACTCTTGTCCGACGTGGCCCAAGCGATATCCGATACGGGTACCGATATCTCCCACGCGGACATGCGGGCGTCCAGCGGCGGCATGCAGGGTGAGTTCGTCGTCGAGGTGCGAGACCTCGCCCATCTCGAGAAGGTGCGTCGAGCCGTCAGCCGGGTGAAGGGAGTCATCGACGTCCAACGGCGCGAGAGCTTCGACGAGGACGAGCTTGGCTGGGTGTAGGCGAGCGGTTGCCACCGCAGTCCTTCTCTTTCTGACGATCGGGAGCGGAGCGGCTGCCCAATCTCTGCCGGTCGGCGACGTCTGGGAGGACTACCTCCGGGTTCTACAACTGGACGGGCGGGTGGAGGCGGGCTCGTTCATGGTCCGGCCGCTGTCACAGTCCCACATCGAGCTGACAAACGATGTACATCCATGGCGGGATCGACTGGCGCCGAGTTCCGTCGAGATCCTGTCCCCAGAGGGCATGTCGATCTCTTCGCCGCGGCTGCGCGCGTTCGCCAACTCGAAGTTTCCGTTCGGAGGCTCCGATGGGGCGGTTTGGCAGGGAAGAGGTCTCACCACCGCGATCGACGGCGGCGTTGTAGCCCGGGTGTCCGGTCTCAGCGTGGCGGTGCGGCCCACCTTGCTCTACACGCAGAACACGAGCTTCGAGCTCGCGGTGCCCTCGGTGAACGGATTGCCAGAGTACGCTTACCCGTGGCGCAGGATCGATCTACCTCAACGCTTTGGGCCGAGCGACTTCTGGACGCTCGACCCGGGCCAATCCGAGGTGAGGCTCGACGCCTGGGGGGGCAGCGCGGGGTTGGGGACCATGAATCTCTGGTGGGGTCCAGGGGTGCGAAACGGGATCGTGATGAGTGCGAATGCGCCCGGGATCCCGCACGCTTTCTTGGGCACGAACGGCGAGGTACAGACGGGAATCGGTGGATTCGAAGCACGATGGATCTGGGGTCGACTCCAACAGTCGAACTGGTTCGATCCGACGACCACTTCCACGCGGCGGTTCATCACCGGCATCGCGGCGGCATATTCGCCGAGTTTCGTGGGCGGGTTGTCGCTCGGATTCGCTCGGATGTTCTACGTCTTGGTTCCGCCGACCGGTGTACCGATTGGTGACTACTTCGCTGTGTTGCGCGGTGTCAGGAAGAAGGCCCTAGCAAGCTCACAGACACCCACGGGGGATGACGAGCACGATCAATTGATTTCGTTCTTCGGGCGGTGGGTGCTGGTCGACAGCGGCTTCGAAGTGTACTGGGAGTGGGCGCGCAACGATCACTCGTGGTCGCTCCGCGATTTCATGCTACAGCCCGAGCATTCACAGGCTTATACGCTCGGCTTGCGAAAGACGTGGGAGCGATCGGGCAACCGTCTCGGCGTGCTCACGGCAGAGCTAACCCACCTGGAGGCCGATCCGACGTTTCAATTGCGCGGCAAGGGCACGTATTATGCGCATCACATCGTTACTCAGGGGTACACGCAAAGAGGTCAGATCATCGGGGCGGCGGTGGGGCCCGGAGGCAACGCACAGTACCTCGCATTCGACGTCTACCGACCTTCCGGGCGGCTCGGCATCTCATTCGAGCGCCACGTGCACGACAATGACGCCTACTACGACTGGGCGGCCGCCCATAACCAAACCATCTGCTGCAACGACGTGTCGTTCAACCTCGGTGGGAGTGCCCTCTTCTTCGTCGACGACTTCGACCTGGGCGGCGGCGTCATCGTCACACGCGAGTACAACCGCTACTTCTACGGCCTCGACCTCTGGAATCTGAACCTCAGCTTTTCGGCCCGCTGGCGGCCCGACTGAGCCACCGCCTCGCTGACCCTGGCTGACCCTCGCTGACCCCATCCGGGTGCCGGCCCCCCGGGCTGGTCCGCCCATTTACATTCCCGCATGGCCGACTTTCAACTCGTCTCGCCCCATCAGCCCTCGGGTGACCAACCGGGCGCCATCGAAGAGCTGACGGCCGGTCTGGTGCGCGGCGACCGCCATCAGGTGCTGCTGGGTGCCACCGGCACCGGCAAGACGTTCACGATCGCGCACGTCATCGCGAATCGCGGGCGGCCGACGCTCGTGATGTCGCACAACAAGACGCTCGCTGCGCAGCTCTACGGGGAGCTGAAGTCGCTCTTCCCGCACAACGCGGTCGAGTACTTCATCTCCTACTACGACTACTACCAGCCGGAGGCGTACGTCCCGGCGACCGACACGTACATCGAGAAGGACGCGTCGATCAACGAGGACATCGAGCGCCTGCGGCTGCGCGCGACGTCCTCCTTGATGGAGCGCGACGACGTGATCGTGGTGGCGTCGGTCTCCTCGATCTACGGCCTGGGCAACCCGCGCGACTACCGCGCGCTGATGCTGCACCTTCAGATCGGCGAGGAGCGCCCGCGCCGCGAGATCCTGCGCGGCCTGGTCGACATCCAGTACAAGCGCAACGATTACGTCTTCGAGCGCGGCACCTTCCGCGTGCGGGGCGACACGGTCGAGGTCTATCCGGCGTACGAGGAGCAGGCTGTCCGCATCGAGCTCTGGGGGGACGAGGTCGAGCGTATCAGCCGCTTCGACCCGCTCACGGGCGACGTCATCACGTCGCTCGACCGCACGGCGATCTACCCGGCGAGCCACTATGTCACGGAGCGGCGCACGATCGAGGACATGGTTCCGGAGATCCGCGCCGAGCTCGCCGAGCAGCTCACGAAGTTCCGCGCGGAGGGGAGGCTGCTGGAGGCGCAGCGGCTCGAGACGCGCACGAACTTCGACATCGAGATGATGCTGGAGATCGGCACCTGTCCGGGCATCGAGAACTACTCGCTGTACACGAGCCGCCGACGTCCGGGCGAGCGACCGGCGTGCCTCCTCGACTACTTCCCGGCGGACTTCCTGATCGTCGTGGACGAGTCGCACGCGAGCATCCCCCAGATCAACGGGATGTTCAACGGAGACCGCTCTCGGAAGCTCGTGCTGATCGAGCACGGGTTCCGTCTCCCCTCCGCGCTCGACAATCGACCGCTGAAGTTCGAGGAGTGGGCGTCCTTGGTCCCCCAGGCGATCTACGTCTCGGCGACGCCGGGCGACTGGGAGCTCCAGCAGGCGGGGGGCGTCGTGGTGGAGCAGATCATCCGTCCGACGGGGCTGGTCGACCCGGCGGTCGACGTGCGCCCGGTCAAAGGACAGGTCGACGATCTGCTCGCCGAGATCCGGAAGCGAGAGGCCCGCAAGGAGCGCGTCCTGGTCACGACCCTCACCAAGCGTATGGCGGAGGACCTGTCGGAGTACCTACAGTCGATAGGCATCCGGGTGCGCTACATGCACTCGGAGGTGAACACGATCGAGCGCATGGCGATCCTCCGGCAGCTCCGGCTCGGGAAGATCGACGTGCTGGTGGGGATCAACCTGCTCCGGGAAGGGCTGGATCTCCCGGAGGTCTCCCTGGTGGCGATCCTGGACGCCGACAAGGAGGGCTTCCTGCGGGACGAGCGGTCGTTGATCCAGACGATCGGCCGGGCCGCGAGGAACGTCGAGGGCCGGGCGATCATGTACGCCGACCGGATCACCCAGTCGATGCGCCGTTGCATCGACGAGACGAACCGCAGACGAGAGATTCAGCTGGAGCACAACGTTCGCCACGGGATCACGCCGGAGACCATCCGGAAGACCGTCGAGGAGATCGAGTTCTCCACCCGCGTCGCGGATGCCCGAACGGCGGGCCCGCGCGTGGCGGAGGCGGTGGCGACCTACGCCGACGAGGTCAACCTGGAGGAGTACGTGAAGATCCTGGAGAAGGAGATGGCCGAGGCGGCAGCGGCGCTCGACTTCGAGCGGGCCGCCCTCCTCCGGGACCAGCTGTTCGACCTGCGCGCGGCGGCCACCCGCTGAGTCCGCCGAGACGATCGCCGGGCGCCGACCTGGCACCTTTCCTGCGTGACGCCGCGCCCTGGCCCGGCTCTCCCCCCAACCCGACTCGAAACCCGACCGAATAACGCATGAAAATCGCTGTGGTAGGCACCGGATACGTGGGACTCGTCGCGGGCGCGTGCCTGGCCGAGACCGGAAACGACGTGATCTGCGCGGATATCGATGCCGCCAAGATCGCCCGCCTCAACCGAGGCGAGGTTCCCATCTACGAGCCGGGGCTCGAGCCTCTGATCGAGAGCAACCTCACGGCGGGCCGTCTTCGTTTCACGACCGACGTTCCGGCGGCCGTGAAGGCGTCCGACGTCATCTTCATCGCCGTCGGCACGCCGCCCGACGAGGACGGCTCCGCCGACCTGAGCCACGTGCTCGCGGTGGCGCGCACGATCGGCAAATCCATGGACGGCGAGAAGGTCGTCATCACGAAGAGCACGGTTCCGGTGGGAACGGCCAAGAAGGTGCGCGAGGCGATCGAGGCGGAGACCGATCACACCGTGCACGTCTGCTCCAACCCCGAGTTCCTCAAGGAGGGCGCGGCGGTCGACGACTTCATGAAGCCGGACCGCGTCGTGCTCGGTGTGGATTCCGAGCACGCCGCTGAAGTGCTCAAGAACCTCTACTCGCCGTTCGTCCGGACGGGGCACTCGATCCTGATCATGGACGTGCCCTCGGCCGAGATCACGAAGTACGCCGCGAACTCGATGCTGGCGACGCGCATCAGCTTCATGAACGCGATCGCGCGGCTGTGCGAGAAAACCGGCGCCAACATCGATTCGGTGCGTCGGGGCGTCGGATCCGACTCCCGCATCGGTCCGAGCTTCCTCTTCCCGGGGATCGGCTACGGCGGGAGCTGCTTCCCGAAAGACGTCCAGGCCCTCGTGCGCACGATGAAATCGCTCGGGGTGGACGGCTCGATCCTGGAGGCCGTCGAAGACGTGAACGCCGGACAGAAGCGTACGCTCCTCCAGCGTCTGCTGGAGCGCGTCGGCACCGACCTGCAGGGCCGTCGCATCGCGGTCTGGGGCCTCGCGTTCAAGCCGAACACCGACGACATGCGCGAGGCGCCGAGCATCGTGACCATCGACGGCCTCCTGGAAGAAGGCGCGCGCGTCGTGGCGCACGACCCCGTCGCGATGCACGAGGCACGGCGGCACTTCGACGACAAGGTCGTGTACGCGGCGACCAACTACGAAGCCCTCGACGGGGCGGACGCGCTCGTGATCCATACGGAATGGCTCCCGTACCGGAACCCCGACTTCGCGCGCATGAAAGCCGCGATGGCGCAGCCGATCATCTTCGACGGTCGCAACCTCTACGATCCGGACGAGGTCGCGGCGCACGGGTTCGAGTACCACAGCATAGGAAGACCGACGGCCTATCCCGCGACCGTGACCGCGGACTGACATGCGCGTCCTGCTGACGGGCGCGGCCGGCTTCCTGGGATCGCACCTGGCCGAGCGCTTCCTGCGCGACGGTCACGAGGTGATCGGCCTCGACAACTTCATCACCGGCTCGCGCGAGAACGTGAGCATCCTCGCGAGCCACCCGGGGTTCCGCCTGATCGAGCACGACATCTCCAAGCCGTGCTACCTCGACGACAGCATCGACGGCGTGCTCCACTTCGCCTCGCCGGCGAGCCCCGTGGACTACCTGGAGCTGCCCATCCAGACGCTCAAGGTGGGGAGCCTCGGCACGCACAACGCGCTCGGGATCGCGCTCGCGAAGGGTGCGCGTTTCCTGCTGGCGTCGACCTCGGAGGTGTACGGTGATCCGCTCGTACACCCGCAGCCCGAGGTCTACTGGGGCAACGTGAACCCGGTGGGCTTCCGCGGCGTCTACGACGAGGCGAAGCGCTTCGCCGAGGCGATGACGATGGCCTATCACCGCTACCACGGGGTGGATACACGCATCGTTCGCATCTTCAACACCTACGGCCCCCGTATGCGTCCCGGCGACGGCCGTGTGGTGTCCAACTTCATCGTGCAGGCGCTCCGCGGCGACCCGCTCACGATCTACGGGGACGGCAGCCAGACGCGCTCGTTCTGCTACGTGGAGGACGAGGTCGAGGGCATCTACCGGTTGTTCTTCTCGAGCCGTGTGGATCCGACCAACATCGGCAACCCGAACGAGTTCACCGTGCGTGAGCTCGCCGAGATGGTGCTCCAGGAGACGGAGAGCGACTCGAAGATCGAATCTCTGCCCCTGCCGGCGGACGACCCGAAGGTCCGCAAGCCCGACATCACGGTCGCGAGGAAGGTCCTGGGGTGGGAGCCGCGCGTCGAGCTGAGGGAGGGGCTGCGCCGCACCATCCCGTACTTCCGGGCTGCGCACGAGAGGGGACAGGCCGTCCCGCGCACGATCTAGCAGCCGTCGCGCGGCACTCTTTACCCGCCCGGGCCCCCCGAACAACCTTTCGACATGCCGACCGATCAGAAGCATGCCCGCATGATCGTGGCCCGGGGCGTGAGCGCCTGGGAACGCGAGGATTTCGCGGCGGCGCTGGAGACCTTCCAGGGCGTCCTCGACGAGCACCCCTATTTCGCCGACGTGCACAACAAGGCGGGCCTCTGCCTCGCCATGCTCGGACGCCTGGAGGAGGCGCTCGGGCACTTCGAGAAGGCGGTCGCGTTGAACCCCTCCTATGCCGAAGCGCACCTCAACCGCGCCATCGTGCTGAACGACCTGGGGCGTCACGACGAAGCGGCCCAGGCCTTCAACCGCGCCGGCGAGCTCGATCGGAGGGACAGCCCCGTCTATCCCTCCGAGGTCGGGAACCGGATCGCGGTCACGCACGCTCAGCTCGGGGACCTCTACCTGGTGGCGAACCACCCGGAGCACGCGATCGAGCACTACCGTGCCGCGCTGGAGGTTCGGCCCCGCTTCATGGACATCCGCAGCAAGTACGCGGAGGCATTGATCGAGATGGGGCAGCTCGAGGAGGCGATGGACGAGCTGACGCTCATCCTCGATTCCCGGCCGTCGTTCGTGGGCGCCCGGATACGCTTGGGCGTCGTGCTGCACCGCCTGGGTAGGGACGAAGAGGCGGCCCGGCAGTGGGAGCAGTGCCTCGAGGACGAGCCGACGGACATGCGTGCCCGCGCCTATCTGGCCTCGGTGGCGGCCAACGTCCGCCCCGCGCGGCCGGGGAGTCGGCCACCCCAGGGATGAGGGGCGCGTCGCCGGAGGGAGCGGTCCGAACCTTGCCGGTGTATGGAGCGCTCATGAAGACGCTCCCCCTCCCGCGTGCGCTCGCGGTCCTGGCCGTCGCCTTTGCTGCCTGCTCTCCACGCTCGAGCGAGGAGAACGCCGTCCGCCGGGGTGACGAAGCGTTCGCCCAGGGCGACTTCGAGGAGGCGCTCGCGGAGTACCGCCTCGCGGAGCGACAGGGCGCCGACGATCCGGCGACCGCGGCCCGCATCGCCCACACCTACGCGATGATGAGCCGCGTGGACGACGCGGGGTCGTACTACCGTTTGGCTGCCTCCGAGGACGAAGGCTACAAGGACCAGGCGGTCTCCGATCTCATGCGGCTCGCCCGCGAGGCGCACGCCGACGGCGACCGCTTCGCGATGGCCACGGCCGTGGAGGCGGCGCTCCAGCTCCGTCCGGGCGTCGGCGTCGGCGAGATGACCCTGTCGCTGGCCCGGCACTACTTCGAGAACGGCGAGTACGGACGCGCGCTCCCCTTCTACCAGATCGCGCTCGCCGACGCGAGCGACTCCCTGCCGGACGTCGTCTTCGAGGTCGGGCGGGCGCACGAGGAGATCGGCGACTGCGAGCACGCCCTCGTCTTCTTCGAGCAGTTCCGCGCCATGGTGCGGCCGTGGCAGCGCGGCGAGGTCGACTGGTACATCGGCACCTGCGCCTTCAACATCGCGCGCGAGCTGCGGTCGAGAACGCTCGAGCCGGACCAGCTGAACCGCGCGCTCGAGCTCATCAACCGCACGGTCGAGGTCGGCGAGCCTCGCAACATCCAGGCGCAAGCGTGGTTCGAGAAGGGGGAGATCCTGGCCGAGCTCGGCGAATGCGACGGCGCGATGGAAGCCTACGCGCAGGTTCGCTACGCCGACCAGGCGGGCTCCCTCATCGATCGTGCCCAGTCGCGCTTCGACGAGATCCGCTTCGGCAGGGGGCTCGAGCACCTGCGGGACGGCCGCTGCCGCTGATCCCGGCCGCGCAGGCCGATTTCCGCTGACCGCGAACCCGACCGCGGCGTCAGTGTATCCAGCCCCCATGTCGAAAGCCCTGCCGAACGTCATGTCGAACGTCCCCCCGCGTCCGCTGCTCGCCCTCGGGCTGTCGATCCTCCCGCTCCTCGTCGCGTGCGGGGGCGGCGATCCCTACCAGGGCATGGACGCCGATCAGCTCTATCGCATGGCCGAGGTCGAGCTGGCGGAGGGCGATGCCGACAACGCGGTGGAGGTGCTGGAGCGGCTGCACGTCTCCTTCGGGGACTGGCAGAGGATTCCGGACGCCGGTCTCCTGCTCGCGCGCGCCCACTACGAGAACGACGACTACCTCACGGCGCGCTCGGAGTACCGCCGCTTCCTGGATCGGTTCGCCGCGAACCCGCGCGCACCGGAAGCCGCCGTCGGCGAGTGTCGTGCCCTCGCCCAGCTCGCGCCTGCTCCCCAGAGGGACCAGGCCTATACCGAGGAAGCCATCAACGTCTGCGGCAACGTGGTGGTGGACTACCCGGGCACGCCGGCGGCGACGGAAGCCGGCCAGCTGCGCGCCGATCTCCGCAGGACGATGGCCGAGAAAGAATACCTGAACGGCAATCATTACTTCCGGCGGAGGCAATACGACTCGGCGATCATCTACTACCAGTTCGTGATCGATCTCTATCCGGAGACCGAGTTCGCGCCGCAGGCGCTGCTCGGGCTCGTCCGGGCCAACGAGGCGATCGGGTATTCGGATCTCGCCGAAGACGCGCGCACCCAGCTCCTGCAGGACTATCCGGACTCGCCCGCGGCCGCCGAGCTCGAGACGGCCGGAAACGCCCCCTGACCCAGGGACCGGCGGGCCGGCGGCGCGTCGGCCTCTTCGGGGGCACGTTCGATCCGCCCCACGTCGGTCACGTCGCGGTCGCCGCCGACGTCGCCGATGCGCTCGACCTGGGACGCGTCCTCTGGATGCCCGCCGGGGATCCGCCGCACAAGAGTGGTCCGCTCACCCCTGCCGCGACCCGTCTCGAGATGGTGCGCGCGGCGGCCGCGAGCGACCCTCGCTTCGAGGTATCCACGCTGGAGATGGATCGGCCCGGCCCGTCGTACACCGTGGACACGCTCCGCGAGCTGCGCCACGCGATGCCCGAGGCCGACTTCTATCTGATCATCGGCGCGGATCAGTACGCGTCGTTCGCCAGCTGGCACGAGCCGGCCGGCATCGTCGAGCTGTCTCGGCTCGCCGTCATGGACCGTGCGGGGGACCGGGCCGCGGATCTCGCGCCGGGCATCGCCGTGGGAGACCCCGTGTTCGTCCCGGTCCGCCGCATCGACGTCTCTTCCACCGAGGTCCGCGCGCGAAGGCGGGCGGGAATGCACATCGAGGGCCTCGTGCCACCCGGTGTGCGATCGATCATCGAGCGGGAGGGGCTATATTCGGGCTCGTGAGCCTGGGGAGGTTGCGAGCGTGCGGCTGACGGAGTCGGAGCTTCGGACATGGGGGCGGCGCCTCGGCGAGACCGTCGCGGCGCCGGTCGTGATCGCCCTCGAGGGCCCGCTCGGTGCCGGGAAGTCGGTGCTGGCGCGCGCCATCGGCGAAGGGGCCGGGGTGAGCGAGCCGATGCCCTCGCCGACGTTCACCCTCCTGCAGCGCTACCTCGCGCGCGGGGAGCACGAGGTCGTGCATCTCGACCTCTATCGTCTGAGCTCACCCGACGAGCTGTGGGAGCTCGGGTGGATGCAGATCCCCGCCGAGAACGAGATCGTCCTCGTGGAGTGGCCGGAGCGCGCCGGCGAGCATCTGCCCTCGAACCATTGGCGCATCCGGCTCGGGCTCCTACCGGGTCAGCCACACCTGCGCCAGGTGGACATCGCGCGCGTGGGCGATCCTGCGCCGATCGCCCCCGTCGTCTCGTTGACGACGGGCCGCTGAGGGTTCGATCGGTGGCGGAAGCCGTCCTCCTCGCGTTCGACACGTCGATCGCGGTCGGCTCGGTGGCGGTCGGAAGCGCCGGACACCTGCTGGCGAGCGCGACGCTCGAGGATCGCCGGGAGCACGCGTCGCATCTCGTCCCGGCGATCGACAAGGCGCTCGAGCGGGCCGGTATCGGCGTCGAGGCGCTGGACGGCATCGTGGTGGGCGAGGGACCCGGCTCCTTCACGGGCGTTCGTGTCGCCGCTGCGACCGCGAAGGGGCTCGCACATGCGCGTAGGGTGCCGCTGTGGGCGTTCTCGAGCCTGGCGGCTGCGGCCCTGGCCGAAGATGCCGGTCGCATGCGGTACGTTCTGTTCGACGCCCGGCACGACCGCGTCTACGGTGCGTGTTACGAGGTCGATGGCTCGACGCTCGCGGAGCAGGTCGCGCCTCATCCCGGAACGGTGCTGGACGCGCTCCGCGGTCCGGTACCGACTGGAGCCACCTTCATCGGGGACGGCGCCCGGCGACATCGCGAAGCCATCGAAGCGGCCGGGTTCCACGTCGGTCCGGGTCCCTCGCGCACGCTCGCCGAGGGGCTCCTACGTCTCCACGGGGCGCTCGGCGCACGGACACCGGTCGTGGACGTGGCGTCTTGGGAGCCCCGTTACGTGCGCCCACCGAGCGTGGAGAGGTCGTGGAGCCGGTAGCGGGTGAGCCACCTCTCGCGAGCGTGCCGAGCGCGCCGCAGGTCCGGAAGATGCGGCCGGACGACGTGGACGCGGTCGTCGCGATCGAGAGCGAGGCGTTCGGCTCGCCCTGGCGCCGTGAGACGTTTCTCGAGCTGATCGACCGCCCGACGGCCGAGCTGCTCGTGATGGTGGACGGCGACGACGGCGTGGTGGGATACGCGGTGCTCTGGTGCATCCTCGATCAGGGGGAGCTCGCGAACGTCGCGATCGCCGAGGGCAAGCGCGGGCGGGGGCTCGGACGTGCGCTGCTCGCCGAAGTGCTGGACGTGGGACGGCGCCGGGGCGTCGAGACCGTCTTCCTCGAGGTGCGGGAGTCCAACGCACCCGCGCTCGGCCTCTACCAGCGATTCGGTTTCACGGACGTGGGACGTCGCCGCGGATATTACGACCACCCCAAGGAGGACGCGCGCATCCTCATGGTGAAGCTCTGACCGCTTCCGCCATGTCGCCGTCCCCGCGTCCGCTCGACATTCGATCATGTCCTCGTCCCCCCGCCCGTCGTCGACGGCGCGCCCGCGGGCGCACGATCGCCCCCGCGAACGCTTGCGGTCACTCGGAAGCGCCAACCTGTCGCTCGGCGAGCTGATCGCGCTCCTCGTCGGCAGCGGCAACCGCGGCAGCTCGGCCACCGTCATCGCGGATAGGGTGCTCGCGCTCGCGGGTGGCTCGCTCACGCGGCTCGCCTCCTTCGACGTCTCCTTCCTGGAAGGCGTCTCGGGGGTCGGCGCGGCGACCGCCGCCCGCCTCGCCGCGGCGCTGGAGCTGGGAAGGCGAGCGGCGACCGCGGTGGGGGAGAGCAGCGAACACATCCGAGGTCCCGCGGACGTCTTCGCCCGCATGGGCCCGCGGCTGCGCGCCGCGCAGCAGGAGGAGTTCCACGCCTTGCTGCTGAACAGCCGACACCGGGTGATTCGGGAAGTGCTCGTCACCCGTGGCATCCTGGACTCGGCGCTCATCCACCCGAGGGAGGTGTTTCGCCCGGCCGTGGGCGAGGGGGCTGCCGGCGTCATCCTGGTTCACAACCACCCGTCGGGTGATCCGACGCCCTCGGCGGAAGATCGTGCGGTGACGAGGCAAATGGCCGAGGCCGGCCGGGCCGTGGGCATCCCCGTGCTGGACCACGTCGTGATCGGGGCGGGGACGTACGCCTCGCTGGGGGAGGAGATCGGCCGGATCGGGACGCACCTGTCGCGCGGCTCGCCCCCACATTGACCGCTCGACCTCGGTCTCCCACGGAATTCGAGCGCCTCCGCAGGTGCTCGGCCGGGGGTCTCCCTGCGGAAACCGGCCAGGCAACAAGGCCTCCCGCCTGAAAGCTCGCGGAAACATCTGACGTCAATTTCGAAAAAATGCGTTGACCGCGGCTGGGGACGCTCGGTATCTTCGGTCTGCGTTTTCCGGGCCGAAAGCCCTGTCACTATTGCCGAAGGAGCCCGCATGGTTCGCTCGGCCGCGGCGGTACTCGCTCTACTGATTCTGCCGGGTTTGGCCCTCGGGCAGCAGCCCGTCGGCACGCATACGGTCGTGGACGACGACACGTTGTGGGACCTCGCGATTCGCTACTACCAGAACCCGTTCGAGTGGCGCGTCATCTACGAGGCGAACCGGGACAGCATCGCGGACCCGAACCTCATCTTCCCCAGGGAAGTCTTCGTGATCCCCGGCCTGCCGGGTCAGGCGGCCACGGGACAGACCGGCGGCCAGACGGCGCAGGTCGATCAGCTCGCGACCGACACGATCATGGCGACCGGGCCGGAGCCCCAGCCTGGTCCGGTGGGCGGCGACGCGCCGGTCGACTTGGTGCAGTTCGGCTTCCGGCAGGCGCGGCCCGCCGAGCAGGTGCGAACGGTCTTCTATCGCGACTCCACGGCGCAGACGACCGGCATGTCCGGGGGCGAAACGGATCCCAACTTCCTCGCCGTCTCGAGGGACGCCGTGCTGTCGGCGCCCTGGCTGATCCCGCTGGGCTCGGAGCCGCAGGGCACGGGCTCCCTCGAAGGCTTCGCGACCGAAGGCGCCCGCGCCACCACGATCCGGACCTTCGATCAGGTGCGCGTCGACATGCCCGTGCCGGCACGCGTCGGGGAGGATCTCCAGATCTTCCGCCGTTCTCGCACGATCGAATACGTCGGTGAGGTCATCGTCCCGACGGGGGTGCTCACCGTGTCGGCGATCAACGACGATGGGGTCGTCGGGGTGATCACGAAGGAGTACCAGCGCATCCAGCCGGGCGATCTGGTTCGCCCCGTTCCGACGTACGCGGTCGTCCCGGGGCGCGTGGCGCAGCCCGTGTCGGGTGGCTCCGAAGCGATGATCATGGGCTTCGCGGGACGCCAGGAGCTCAACGACCTGGGTCACATCGCGTTCCTCGACCTGGGCTCGGACGACGGAATCCGGATCGGAGACGAGTTCGTGCTCTACAGCTCCGCGATGGGAACGGCGGACGGCAGGCTGCAGGTCGTGGGCTCGTCCGCGAACACGTCGGCTGCGCGCATCCTCTCCCTGGTGGACGACGTCTTCCGGCAGGGTGTGGTGGTGCGGCTCGCACGATCGATGCGCTAGCAGGTCGCCGAGTTTGGAGTATCCCGCAGCGGGGATCGGTCGCGCCCTCGCTCCCACGGAAGCTCACGAGTCCCCGCCGGCCCACGCCGACGGGGATTTCCGTTAGTCCATTCGAGATCGAACGATGCCTGGATCCAAGAGCTCAAAGAGAAGAGTCCTCGTCACCGGCGGTGCCGGGTTCATCGCGAGCCACGTCGCCGACGCCTATCTGTCACGGGGTGACGCGGTGTGGATCGTGGACAATCTGTCCACGGGTCGCCGCGAGAACCTCCCCGCGAAAGCCGAGTTCGTGGAGATGGACGTCCGCTCCGACGACCTCCGCAACCTCTTTCGCGAGGTTCGCTTCGACGTCGTGAATCACCACGCCGCGCAGATCGACGTGCGCGTGTCCGTGCTCGATCCCTCGAAGGATGCCAGCATCAACCTCCTCGGTCTTCTCAACCTGACCGAGGCGGCCATCGAGGTGGGGACGCGGCGATTCATCTTCGTCAGCAGCGGCGGCGTGGTCTACGGCGAGCCCGAGCAGATCCCCACCCCGGAGACGGCGCCCAAGCTGCCCATGTCCCCCTACGGCGTGACCAAGCTGACCGGGGAGTACTACCTGCACTACTACCATCAGGTGCGGGGCCTCGAGTACGTCGCGCTCCGTTACTCGAACGTCTACGGACCCCGCCAGGATCCCCACGGTGAGGCAGGGGTTGTGGCAATTTTCTGCAATCGGCTCCTCAGCAATCAGCCGCTCACGATCTTCGGAGACGGGGAGCAAACGCGCGACTACGTGTTCGTGAGGGACGTCGTGGCGGCCAACATGCTGGCATCGGAGTTGCCGTTGCAGTCCGGCAAGCCCAGCCACGGCGCGGAGAAGGGGCTGGACACGCGGGCCTTCAACGTCGGGACGGGGGTGGGAACGAGCGTGAACAGACTGGCGAGCGTGCTGGAGTCGGTGGCCGGGCGGACCCCGGGGAGGGATCACAAGCCGGAGCGTCCCGGTGAGCTCCGGCACAGCACCCTGGAGACGACGCTCCTCCAGAGCCGCGGCTGGTCCAACGCCTTCACCTTGGAACAGGGACTGCGCGAAACCTACGAGCACATCGCCGCGACGCGGGCGAAGACATGAGCCCTCACCTGTTGCTCTTCGTCCAGGCCGGGGGTCCGCCTCGGACCATCGTCGAGATGGTGGTGCAGGGCACCCTGCTCACGCAGGTCGTGCTCACGATCCTCGCGGTTTTCTCGTTGACGTCCTGGTGGCTCATCTTCAGGAAGTCACGCCAGTTCGGTGAGGTGCGCCGCCAGGGTGACAAGTTCCTCGCGCACATGGAGAAGGCGCAGCGCCTCGAGGACGCCTACAAGTCGATCCTGGCGCTGCCCGAGTCGCCGTACGGCCGCGTGTTCCGGCAGGGCGTGAACTTCTTCAGCGAGCTCAGGCCGGGCGCGTTGAGGGAGAACGCGCCCCCGACGGCGGGGCTCTCCCTCACGCAGCTCGAGGCGCTCCGCATGATCCTGGAGAAGGAGGAGGCGGAGGAGCGCGATGCCCTCGCGCACGGCATCGGCATGCTCGCCGTCATCGGCACGGTCTCACCCCTGCTCGGGCTCCTGGGGACCGTGATCGGCGTGATGGACGCCTTCCTCGGGATCACCATCTCCGGCTCCAGCAACATCATGGCCGTCGCGCCGGGCATCGCCGAGGCGCTCATCACCACGGTCGCGGGGCTGGTGGTGGCCATTCCGGCCGTCTTCGGGTACAACCATTTCGTGACCAAGCTGAACCTCGTGAGCGGCGAGCTCGAGGGCTTCTCGAGCGAGTTCATCGGGACGCTGGCCCGCGAGGGCCGAATCTGAGGACGTCGGGATGAGAAGATCGCGGCGCGCGCGGCGCGACCTGCCGCAGGACGTCAACATCAACGTGACGAGCCTGGTCGATCTCGCGTTCACCCTGCTCGTCATCTTCATGATCACGGCACCGATGATGCAGGGGGGCATCGAGGTCGACATTCCCAAGGCGGACGTGCAGAACCTCACCTCCGCCGACGAGCCGCTCTTCATCACGGTCATGCGCGATGGACAGGTATTTCTCGAAGAGACGGCCGTGACGATCGACGAGCTCGCCTCCGGCCTCCCGCAGCTCCTGGCCGCCGGCAACGTCGAGCGCGTCTACGTTCGCGGCGACTCCCTCGCGCCGTTCGGTCCCGTGCTGAAGGTGATGGCGACCACCGTGAACAGCGGCGTGCCCTGGTCTCTGGTGGCCGAGCCCTACCGACCCTAGGTGATGCGTCGCGTCGATCCGTTCGATCGCAGGTCGATGATCTACTCGGTCATCCTGCACGCGTCCGTCCTCGGCCTCGTGGTCCTGTCGATGCTGCGCTCGGACAACGCGATCGAGTTCATCGCCTACGAGATCGACCTGGTGTCGCCCCCGCCGGCGGTCGAAGCGGAGGAGTACACGCCGCCGCGGGAGGAGCTCGTCGTCGAGCGGCCGGAGCCTCGGCCTACGCCCCCGGAGCCGGAGCCCGAGCCCCAGGTCACGATCGACCGGCCCGCGCCGGAGCCCGAGCCCACGCCTCCGGAGCCGGAGCCCGAGCCCGAGCCTCCGGCGCCGACCACGCAGCCCGAGCCCGAGCCCCCCGCGGAGCCGACCCAGGCGGCGGGGCCCAACCCGAGCCCCACCCCCGCCGATCGCTCCGGCGAAGGGATCAACGTCCGCATGGAGGGCCTGCGGCGCGATTTCCCGGAGTACTACCAGAACATCATCCGCCAGATCAATCGCTGCTTCCGGGCGCCGCCGGGCAACTGGGCGACCACGCTGTCGTTCATCATCCAGCGGGACGGCTCGGTGACCGATCTCGAGTTCGTCCAGCGCTCCGGAAACACGGCGTTCGATTACCAGGCGATGTCCGCGGTCGAATGTGCCGGTCAGGGGAGGTTCGGACCCCTGCCGGAAGATCTGCCGTACGAGTATCAGCCGATTCGCTTCGAGATCCGACCGAGCGCCGGCGGACAGTGAGTCACACCACCTGCATGAGGTCGCTCGCGGCGGCCAAGGGCTCGAGATGAAAGCTTCGACTTCGATGCGCACCTTGCTCGCCACCACGCTCGTCCTGATCCTGCCCGCGCTGGCGACCCCCGTCCGCGCTCAGGATCAGATTCCGGGTGTCAGCCTCGGCCTGGTGTACTCGGGCGCGTACGTGCCGGCGCTCGCGATCAAGCCGTTCACGGGCAGCTTCGGCGGTGAAGGCGCGGCACCGGAGGTGGAGGCGATCATCGGACGCGATCTCCACGACTCGGACCGCTTCCAGGTGATGGACTCGCTGCCGGCGGGACTCGTCGGCGACGCGATCGACTACTCGCTCTGGGACCGGCTCGGCGCCGACTGGCTCGTGAGCGGACGTCTGGAAGGCGCGGGCGACGGCTTCGTTCTCGTGCTCGAGCTGCACGACGTCGTCTACGGGCAGGTGAAGGAGCAGGGACGCTTCCGCATCCCGCGCGCGGCGGATTCGGGCTTCCGCATGGCGGTGCACCGCACGTCCGACGAGATCGTGCGCTGGGCCACGGGCGACCCGGGGATGGCCGCGAGCCGGATCGCGTTCACGATGACGGACGCCGAGGGAAACAAGGACATCTACGTCATCGACGCCGACGGCGAGAACCTGCAGCGCATCACGAACCACGCTTCGCTCATCGAATCGCCGGCGTGGTCACCCGACGCCGCGAAGATCGCGTTCACCTCGTGGAAGAGCGGGTATCCCCGCATCTACGAGCACACGCTCGCCACACGCCAGGAGAAGATGCTCGATGCGGTCCGGGGCGCCGGAGACTACATCACGCCCACGTACAGCCCCGACGGCGCGACGCTGGCGTTCTCCGTCCTCGGCAGCGACGCGCGCAGCGGCATCTTCACCTACGACATCGCCCGCGGGTGCTGCCTCGCCTATCTGTCGGGCGGTCCGTGGTACGACTTCTCGCCGACCTACTCGCCCGACGGCCGCTGGATGGCGTTCAACACCCAGCGCTTCGGCGACGCGGTTCCTCAGGTCATGCTGATGCCCGCCGAAGGGGGCGGCGCCGAGACGCTGTCGCCCTACGAGTACGGCGGGGGAGGTTACTTCACGTCTCCGGACTGGTCGCCCACGAGCGACCTCGTCGCCTTCCACGGCGCGATCGAGCGCGGACGCTACCACATCCTGGTCGCCGATCTGGCCGACGGGGGTCGGGTCCTCCGCCAGCTCACCACCGAAGGCAACAACGAGGACCCGAGCTGGGCGCCCGACGGCCGTCACCTGGTCTTCGTGGGGGAGCGCTACTGGGGTTACGGGCTCTTCGTCGTGGACGTCGCCTCGGGCAATCTGCGTCCCATCCTCTCGGGTCGCAGGGTCGGAGTCCCCGACTGGTCCCCTCCGATTCCGCCGGGGCGATGACCTGACCCGACGCTGAAATCGTTGCGTTCGGAGGCCCTGTTTCCTATATGACACCGGGGCTTTTCCGGGTGGAAAAGGGCATTACCTTCGTTCCGGCTCGCCGCGGCCCGCGGCGGCCAAGCTGACCACTCGTTCAGAGAGGGTACGTGATGATCGTCCGTCGCTTCATTACGCCGGTCGTGGCCGCGGTTATCCTGGTGGGTGCCTGCGGCGGAGATCCGCCACCGCCCCCTCCTCCTCCGCCGCCTCAGGCCAACCAGGACTCGCTGCGGGCCTACCAGGACTCGGTGCGCCGTGCTCAGGAAGCCGCTGCCGCGGAAGCTGCTCGCCGTCAGGCGGAAGCCGCGGCCGCAGCCGAGCGTGAGCGTCGTGTGGCCGCTGCGCGCGCCACCCTCGAGGAGATGGTCTTCTTCGACTACGACCGGTCGGATATCCGCGACGACGCGGCCGCCGTGCTGCGCCGCAAGGTGGACATCCTCCGTGCGAGCCCGCAGGTGAGGATCCGGATCGAGGGACACGCGGACGAGCGTGGCTCGACCGAATACAACCTGGCGCTGGGCAACCGCCGCGCGGAGCAGATCCGACAGTTCCTCGTGGGCTTCGGCCTCGCGCAGGATCGGTTCGAGATCGTCTCCTTCGGCGAGGGCAGACCGCTCCAGCAGGGGTCGAACGAAGCGGCATGGGCCCGGAACCGGCGCGGACAGTTCGTCATCACCGCGGGAGCGAACGCGATCAACCCGGGTAATTGATCGCATGACCTTGGCGTGGCCCCTCCTCCGGCCCGACCGGGGGAGGGGTCCATGTGCGACATGAGACGTAAGCAAAGGCTCGAGCGCTTCGGCGTGATGGTGATCGCGGCGCTCGTCTCCGTGGGCTGCGCGACCAAGGGCGACATCCGGAATCTCCAGACCGAGTTCCGGAACGAGATGCGTCAGATCACGGCTCGCCAGGATTCCGTGCTGTCCGTGCTGCGCATGCAGACCACGCTGATGCAGGACACGCTCCGCACGCAGTCGGACCAGCTCTTCGACTTCCGCGGACAGATCGCCACCCAGCTCCAGGCGATCTCGCAGAGCATGGCCAGGCTCGAGGCCCTGTCGGGGGAGAATCAGCGCGGCATCGCGAGCGTCCGCGATCAGCTCATGCGGCGCGGCACCGCGGTGACCCAACCTCCGCTGCAGATGGTGGACTCGGCTCAGGTCGCGGGGGCCGGAGGCCAGGCGGTGGGCGGCGCGGGCGGCAACGCGGAGCAGCTCTATCAGGTCGCGCGGGAGAACCACAACCGCGGGTCCTACGCCACCGCGCAGCGCGCCTATGAGGATTTCCTCCAACAGTTCCCCAACCACGCGCTCGCTCCCGACGCACATCTCTATCTCGCCGACGTGCTGATCCTCCAGGATCGGCCGGAGGACGCGCTCGAGACGCTGCAGGAGATCCCGACGCTCTTCCCGACCGCGGCCAGGGTGCCCGACGCGCTCTACCGCATCGCCGTCCTGCAGCGTGAAGCCGGCGACGAGGACGACGCGAAGGCCACGCTGGAGCGGATCATCACGACGTACCCGGATTCGTTCAGCGCGTCGCTCGCCCGGGAACTGCTCGAGGAGCTGAACTAACGGCGTCGGTCGCGCCGGTCGCTTATGCGGTGTCCGGAGTGCGACGCCACCGAGAACCGCGTGGTCGACACGCGCGCGAGCCGGGGCGGCAGAGCGGTTCGGCGGCGGCGCGAGTGCGCGGTGTGCGGCGCCCGCTTCACGACCTACGAGTACGTGGAGGAGCGCCCCATCCAGGTGCTCAAGCGCTCGGGGGCCGTGGAGCCGTTCGATCGCGGCAAGCTGCTCGATAGCGTTCGAGTCGCGTGCGCGAAGCGACCGGTTTCCGCGTCGCAGATGGAGCAGCTGGTGGACCGCATCGAGGACGAGCTCTCGCGGGAGGCGGGCCTCGAGGTGCCGAGCGTGCGTCTGGGCGCGCGCGTCATGGACCTGTTACGTCCGCTCGACCGGGTTGCCTTCGTGCGCTTCGCGTCGGTCTACAGGAACTTCCAGGATGCCGGCGAGTTCCAGGACTTCGTCGACGAGATGGCCGCTGCGCAGGCGCGTGAGGAGCTCAGCCGTAACCAGGTGGAGCTGCCGCTCTGAGAGGCCCCGCGCAGCGCACCGATCCACCCGCCCGCTTGTAGCCCACGCAGTCACAGCCCATGGCGCGCGCTCGTAATCCCCGTGGCGAGATGCCCTTCCTGGATCACCTGGAAGAGCTCCGCTGGCGCATCCTCTGGGCGCTTCTGGCCCTGGCCGTCGGCACGGCGGTCGGGCTCGTCCTCGTCTTCAAGACGCCTGTCCTCGAGCTGCTCGTCCAGCCGATCCGCGACGTACGCCAGGACCAGAGCCTCCGGCTGATCTACCTGTCGCCCGCCGATCCGTTCTTCGTCAGCATGAAGCTCGGCATCTACATCGGCGTGATGCTCGCCTTCCCGATCGTGGCGTACCACGTGTGGGCGTTCCTGTCGCCCGCGCTGGAGAAGCGCGAGAAGCGCGCCGTCATCCCCGCGCTCTACCTCGGGCTCGTCCTCTTCGTCGCCGGCGTGGCGCTCGCGTACTTCGTCGCCCTCCCGGTCACGCTGGCGTTCTTCCAGGCGATCCAGTCCCCGTCGCTCGAGGGCCAGCTCGAGATCAACTCGACGATCGGGTTCGTCGTGAAGCTCCTGCTCGCCTTCGGCGCCGTCTTCGAGCTGCCCGTCGTGATCATGGCGCTCAGCGTGATGGGGCTCGTCACGCCGGCGTTCCTGCGAGCCAAGCGGCGACACGCCATCGTCCTCATCACCGTGCTCGCGAGCCTCCTGACGCCCGGCGACGTCATCACCCTCACGGTCATGATGATGGTGCCGCTCGTGTTCCTGTACGAGCTCGGCATCGTGCTGTCCGTCGGGATCTATCGCGGCAAGATGAAGCGCGCCGAAGAAATGGACGTCGACTCCGCGACGGGAGGCACGACGCTGGCGAAAGGCTCTCCGTGATCCCGCGGGCCTGGCTCGGCGCCGCGGCGATTCTCGTCGCGCTCTGCGCCCATGGCGCGGCCCCGTTGGCCGCCCAGCAGGCTCAGCCGGATGGTCAGGAGACCGACTCGACGCGGGTGAGGATCCTCGACCGGCTGCGCCGCCTCGGTCGCGCGCCGGGGGCCGACAGCGTGCTCTTCGTCCAGGATTCCACGCGGCTGGCCCGGGCCGCGGCGGGCAATCGGCCGGACGCTGGAGCCGGTCTGGACTCGATCGCGACGATGCTCCTCGCCATGCCGGGCTACTCGCTCACCGAGTACCGAGGGGCATCGGCGGACTTCGACGCCCAGAATCGTGTCCTTCTCCTCACGGCGGGCGAAGAGCAGAGGGCCCGCGTCGTTCAGGAGGGCATGCAGATCGAGGCCGACACGTCGATCACGCTCGACCAGTCCACGGGTCTCGTGCGCATGGTCGGGAACCCGACGTTCACGCCGCCGCAGGGCGATCCCGTCGAGTCGACCACCATGGTGTACGACCTCGACCAAGGGCGCGGCTCGGCGATCGACGCCGAGACCAGCTACACGCAGGCGGGCGCGCGTTGGATCGTGCGGGGCGACATGCCGTTCGCCGCCCAGGACTCGTCCTTCATGTCCCACGCGCGCTTCACGTCGTGCGACCTGGAGGTACCGCACTCGCACTTCGAGACGGGCGAGATCAAGATCGTCGGCGGGCGGGTGCTGGTCGCGCGCAGCGTGACGCTCCATTTCGCCGACGTGCCCGTGCTCTGGCTCCCGTTCGTCGCCCAGAGCCTGTCGTCCGGACGTGCGTCGGGGCTCCTCACGCCCCGCTTCTCCGTCAACGACATCGTGCGCACGTCGGGCGGGTACCGCCGCCGCGTGAGCAACATCGGGTTCTACTGGGCGATGAGCGACTACTCGGACGCGCTCTTCGCGGTCGACTGGTTCAGTAAGACGTTCCTGAGCCTCACGGCTTCCACCCAGTATCGGTTCAATCGGCAGTTCCTGAACGGCGACGCCAACATTCGCCGCTACTGGCGGGAGGGCGGATCCACGGAGTTCGCGATCGACACGCGCCATTCCTGGCAACCGGACGAGCGCTCCGATCTGCGCATCTCGGGCCGGTATGTCACGGACAACAACTTCGTGCGCGAGAACTCGTTCAATCCGCGCGAGGTCACGCAGTCGATCGACTCGGAGGGGGGCGTGAACCGTCGCTTCGATTGGGGCATGCTCTCGCTTTCGGCGAACCGTCGCGCGTACCTCTCCGACGACCGGACCGAATGGACGCTGCCTTCGGCGAACCTCTCCTTGTCGCCGATCACGCTGTTCGCGGCGCCCATCGGCGAGGGGAGCTTCCTGAACAACATGACCTGGTCCGGCTCGGCTTCGGTGCGGCGCAGCACCGTCGACCGCAACCTCGTCCCCGACACGTTCACGATCGCCAGGGCGAGCACCGCGACGAGCGACGGATCCGTCAGCAGCAACCTCAGCATGGGGAACCTCACGTTCTCCCAGAGCGCGACCCTGACGCGCAACGAGACGCTGCGCGTGCCGGAGGCCTTCATCGCGAATCCGGACAGCGCCGACCCGGCGCTGCTCACTCCGACCGCACCCGCGCGCGACATCGCCCAGGAGAACGTGACCTGGTCGTCCTCCGTCAACTACCAGCAACAGCTCATCGGGTCCACGACGCTCACGCCGCGGATCACGTTCTCGGGCAATCTGCTACGCTCCGACACGTCGACGCTCGCGCGCAACTTCGTGTCGGCTCCGTCTCGCGTGTCCCTCGGCGCGCAGCTCAAGACCGACATCTACGGCTTCTATCCCGGCTTCGGCGGCTTCGAGGCGGTGCGCCACAAGATCTCCCCGTCGTTCGACTATCAATGGAGCCCGGGTACGACGCCCTCCGACCTGCAGCGCCAGGTGTTCGGCGCGGCGGCGCTGCAGCCGCGGAACGCCGTGTCGATCACGCTCAACCAGACCTTCGAGGCCAAGCGCGCGGCTCCGGAGCAGCCCGAGACGGGCCCTCGGCCGACGCCGAGCGGTGCCGCGACGGATTCGCTCGCCGCACCGGTGGACTCGCTCGGCGCCGCAGCAACGGCCGCCACGCCCGCGGACTCCACGCCGGGAGGCCCGCGGCGGGTCCAGCAGGCGCAGATCGTGAACCTGCTCTCGCTTCGCACGAGCGTCGTACGGTACGACTTCGTGCGCGCGGACTCAGCCGGCGCCTTCTTGCAGGGATTCGAGACGACGCGGCTCACGAATCAGATTTCGTCGGATATCCTGCGAGGGCTCACCGTATCGACGGAGCACGAGCTCTTCAGCGACCAGCTCGGCCCGAACCGGACGATCCTGTCACGGCGCTTCGCACCCCACCTCTCGCAGGTCAACCTGTCCTTCTCGCTCGGCTCGTCGTTCGCGCTGTTCCGCTGGCTCGGGCTGTCCGGAGGGGGATCCGAGGCGGCCGCTCCCACGCCGCCGGCCGAGGTCGTCGGCCCTCCCGGAACGCAGAGCGTGACCGACGAGTCGAGCATCATCCCGTCGGGCGCGCTCCCGGGCGCCATCCCGGGGCCGTCCCCCAACCGGGGCAGCGCGGGCACGTGGAACGCGAGCTTCTCCTACTCGCTGCAGCGGCCACGGGACGGCAGTCAACCGGCCCGACAGATGCTGACCAGCACCCTCCAGCTCGAGCCAACGGACAACTGGAGCCTCTCCTGGCAGACGGCCTACGACATCGAGCGCAGTGCCTTCGCGGACCACTCGATCCGTCTCACCCGCGACCTCCACGAGTGGGAAGCCCACTTCGACTTCCTGCAGACGGCCACGGGGAACTGGAGCTTCCGCTTCGAGGTTTCGCTGCTCGCCAACCGTGACCTGAAGTTCGACTACGATCAGCAGAACCTCGATCTCGGCCTTCCGTCCCAGCAGCGCTGAGCCCTCCCGGGGCGTGCGTGGTTGTCTCTGCGGCGTGCCCGGAGGTGTCCTCGGAAGGTGACGGTCGCGCTGTCGCCCGAGCGCTGTAAAGCCATGTCTCATATGTGGTTGCGGCTACGGTACGATCTCTGCATTTCGCTTCGGCTGACACCTGCTACGCAGCCGTGGACGAGGAGGAATCGATGAGGTGGCCCGCGTTCGGAACCCTGCTGTTGGTGGTGCCGCTCGCCGCGTGCAACAGCGACAGCGTGCTCGTGCCCGTCGGCGGCGTGCCCGCGGCGCCCCGCGCGCTCGCGGCCTCGTACTACGCCGGCTCGGTCACCGTGGAGTGGGAGCTCGCTCCCGCGTGGGACGGAGAAGCGTTCCGTGTCTACTCGCGCCGTGTCTCCGATCCCGACTACTTCTTCATCGCCGAAGTGACGAGCTGCTCCGGCGGCCTCTGCTCCTACCAGGACTGGAACGTCACGGCGGGCAACACCTACGAGTACTACGTCTCGGCCGTCGACGCGACCTCCGGCACCGAGACGGCGACGGCCTCGACGGTCGAGGTGTTCGTGCCGACCCCGACGCCGCCCCCCGTGCCCGACGGTCCGTTCGTGATCGCCCTGGACGGCGCCAACTTCGTCACTTGGGGCACCGCCTCCCGCGGCGTGTCCGACTTCTCCCACTACCGCGTGTACCAGGACGCGGGCACCACGAGCTATCTGCTGGGGGAGACCGACTCCGAGGGGTTCCTCGACCTGCTCGCGGCGAACGGCACCACCTATGCGTACTTCGTGACCGCGATCGACACGGACGGCCACGAGAGCGATGGTAGCCTATCCGCCGAAGGAACTCCGCGGCCGGACTTCCACGGCGAGTGGCTCTACGATCATTTTGCCGACCCCACCGTGTCGGGATTCCGCTTCGTCGACGACGAGAGCCTGCTCCCCATCGTCGCGGGCACGGACGCGACCCGGCACTTCCGCCTCGAGACGGACGTCAACGGATGGTGGCTCGTGCCGAACGCGGGCACGCAGACGACCGTCTACTCGACGGGATTCGAGACGACGGCGCTCAAGTGCGGCGTGGGCGCCGACGCCATGTGCACGGATGTCTCGGTCGCGCCTACCTCGGGGTATGTCTCGACCGACGTCGAGCTCCTGCCGCAGACGACGTACGTGCTGCGGATAGGCACCGGCACGGCGGCACACTACGGCGCCGTCCGGGTGGTCTTCCAGGGCTCGGACCAGAACGGCGATCCCATCATGATCTTCGACTGGGCCTATCAGCTGCAGGCCGGCAACCCCAACCTCGCTCCCTCCGCCGGCAACTAGCCCGCCGTCGGCCGCGGGTGAGGGTCGGGCCTGGACGCCCCGGGGCGTCCAGGCCCGATGCGTTTCACTACCTTGGTCGCCATGGTGAAAGTGCTGGAGGCGGTGCCCAACTTCTCCGAGGGGCGCGACCTGGCGAAGGTTCGCGCGCTCGTCGACACGATCGTGGCGGAGAAGGTCGACGTCCTGGACTGGTCGTCGGATCCCGACCACCACCGCACGGTCGTCACCTACATCGGCGATCCGCCGCTCGTGGAGGCCGCGTCGGTGGCCGCCGCGCGTTTCGCCCTCGAGCATTTCGATCTACGCGAGCATCGGGGGGTGCATCCCCGCGTGGGCGCCCTCGACGTGCTCCCTTTCGTGCCGCTCGAGGCGCTGCGCATGGAAGACGCCGTGAGCGCCGCGCACCGGGTCGGCTCGCGCATCGGGGCGATGGGCGTGCCCGTCTTCTACTACGGCATGGCCTCCGACCCTCCCGGACGACGGCTCGCCACGCTGCGCAAAGGCGGCTTCGAGGGGCTCGAGCGGACCTTCGCGACGGGGCTACTACCCGACGAGCCCCCTGGCGCGCGCGCCCCCCATCCGAGCGCCGGCGTGACGTGCGTGGGGGCGCGCGAGGTCCTGCTCGCCTGGAACGTCTACGTGGAGGGCCTGGGCATCGAGGACGCCCGCGCCATAGCGGCAAAGATCCGCGAAGCGGGGGGCGGGTTCGCGGGACTGCGGGCCCTCGGCCTCCACCTGCCCGGGTCCGATCGAATGCAGATCTCCATGAACTTGGAGGCGCCCGCGCGGACCTCTCCGATCGACGTCTTCGAGGCGATCGAGCGGGAAGCCCGCGGACGCGGGGGTCGCGTGGTGGAGACGGAAGTCATTGGCATGGCTCCCGACGCCCTTGTGTATCCGGGCGCCGTAAACAGATTACTCCTTCCTGACCTGGGACCCGCCCGGGTCCTTTCCCGCCGTGTCGCTCAGCACGCACGCGAGCGCTCGGGTGGGCGCACGGACATCCCGGACAGCGCCGAATGAGCATCGAGTCGCTCAAGCAGCAGGCCCGCCGCCACGAGCAGAACGAAGAGTGGCAGAAGGCGCTGGATCAATACCGTAAGGCGATCGACGAGCTCGCCGAGGACGAGCAGACCGACATCGGTCTGATCAACCGGGTCGGCGACCTCTATGTCCGCGTGGGGAATCTCGACGAAGCGGTGAGCTTCTTCGAGCAGGCGGTCGACCTCTATCGTGAGGCGTTCCTGCCGAACAACGCGATCGCGGTCTGCAAGAAGATCATCCGCAGCGCGCCCCACCGGCACCAGGTGTACCTCAAGATCGGGCAGATTCGCGCCGAGCAGGGCTTCCTTCCCGACGCACGCACGAATTTCCTCACGTACGCCGAGCGCATGCAGAAGTCCGGCAACCTGGACGAGTCCTTCCGGGCGCTCATCGAGTTCTGCGACCTGGCGCCGGACGACGTGCAGGTTCGCATCACCGTCGCCGATCAAATGGCCTCGCACAACAGGGCCAAGGACGCCGTCAAGCAGCTCCTGATCGCTTATCGGCAGCTCGCGCAGACTGGCGAGGGCGATCTCGCGAAAGGCGTGGAGAAGAAGATCCTCGCGCTCGATCCCAACGCGGACGTGGGCGCCGCACTCGCCGCGGGAGCCGCGAGCAGCATGTCCGCGGACGGGGAGATCGAAGCCGCCTTCGGCGAGATCGCGATCGCGAGCGATGCGCCGGGTAGGGCGCGGAAGAAAGAAGAGGACGTGGACTTCTCCATGTCCACGCCGGGCACCTTCGACCTCGGGGACGTCCCGGGCGTCGAGGAAGAATCGGAGGGCGAGGAGACGGCGGACGAGGCGGTGGAGGAAGAAGGCCTCGAGCTCCCGATGATGAGCCTCGACACCGAAGCGTCCGACGAGGAGCAGGAAGAAGAGGAAGAAGGCGGCTTCGAGCTGCCGATGATGACGTTCGAGGAAGCCGACGCGAAGGAAGAAGAGGCGGCGATCGAGCTGCCGATGATGAGCTTCGACTCGCCGGCCGATGCCGAAGAGTCCCTCGAAGCGTCGGCTGGGGAAGGCGAGGACGAGGATGTCGCCGCCGAGCTGCCCATCATGTCGTTCGATTCGGAGCCGGAGCCGGAGTCCGCCGACGCGGAGTCGGACCTGGGGGTCGAGGCCGAG
Organism: Gemmatimonadales bacterium; assembly: GCA_050181335.1. GTDB lineage: Bacteria > Gemmatimonadota > Gemmatimonadetes > Longimicrobiales > Gaopeijiaceae > UBA2982. The sequence continues at coordinate 72,432 of JBFXDG010000009.1, forward strand.
GCGGGCCTGACCGACTTCGCCGGGGCAGCCTCGCAGGCGATGGAGGAGGCCGTCGAGGAAGCCAGACCCGCCAAGCCGGCTCCGGCGCCCGCGTCACCGGCCCCCGAGGCGCCGGCGGCACCCGGCGGATCGAGCGAAGGCTACATCGACCTGGGGGCGATGATCCTCGGCGGAGGCGATCCCAAGTCCACGCGCTTCAAGGTGGCCTACGAAGAGCCCACCGGCGACGAGGACGCGGACTTCGCCAAGATGCTGTCGCAGTTCAAGGAGAAGGTGTCCGAGAACATCGACTCGGGTGACGTGCGCGCCCACTACGATCTGGGCACCGCCTACAAGGAGATGGGGCTGCTGGAGGAGGCGATCGGTGCATTCCAGTCGGCGCTGCGCGCGTCCTCGGCCCACCTGCCGACCTATGAGCTGATGGGGCAGACGTTCATCGAGATGGGCGAGCCCGAGGCGGCCGTGAAGACCCTGCAGCGCGCGCTCCAGGTGAAGGGTGTCGAGGACGAGTTCGTCGGCATCTACTACTACCTGGCCAGGGCGTACGAAGCGCTCGACAAGAAGGAGTCGGCGGTGGAGTTCTACGACCGGGTGTTCTCGCTCGACATCAACTTCGCCGACGTCACCGAGCGGCTCCGCGAGCTGCGCTGACGGCGGCCGCGGTCCACTTCCTGCGCGGACGCATGGAGACCTCGAGGTGACGCGGGCGCTTCGCAGCCAACCGCCCGAGCTGTCGTCGATCCAGGCCTCGGTGCGCGACGAGCTCGATCGCGTCGGCAACGAGATCAAGCGCATCGTCCTGTCGGACTTCGCGCAGATCGAAGAGGTCAACGAGCACCTCCTCTTCATGCGCGGCAAGCTCTTCCGTCCCACGCTCCTCCTGCTCGCGAGCCACGTCGAGGGAGAGTCCCACGACGATGCGCGGATCATGGCGGCCGTGGTGGAGCTGGTGCACCTGGCGACCTTGGTGCACGACGACGCGGTCGATCACTCGGCGCTGCGCCGCGGGCTGCCGACGGTCAACGCGCTCTGGACGCATCAGGTGGCGATCATCATGGGGGACTACCTCTACTCGCGTGGCGTGGCGGAGCTCGCGCGGGTCGGTCGCCTGGAGGCGCTCGCGGTGCTCGCCAACGCGGCGAACGAGATGTCGGTGGGCGAGATGCGCCAGCTCACCTCCTACGACGCGCTCGATTTCTCCGAGGACGACTACTACCGCCTCATCGCCGCCAAGACGGCGTCGCTCATGTCGGCGGCGTGCGAGATGGGTGCCCTCGTGGGCGCGCCCAACCACCGAGAGAGCCTGGCCCGTTACGGTCACAACCTCGGGATGGCCTTCCAGATCGCGGACGATCTCCTGGATTACACCGGCACCGAAGCCGTCACGGGGAAGCCCAGCGGACACGACCTGCGCGAGCGGAAGGTCACGCTCCCCCTGGTGGGGGCGCTCGAGCGAGCCACCCCGGCCGAGGAGCGCGAGATCCGGGCGTTCTTCACCTTGGTCGATCCGGACGACGACGACATCGCGCATGTCGTCGGCATCGTCGCCGAGCGAGGGGGCCTCACCTACGCACACGCGCGCGCCGCCCGGTATGCCGATCTGGCACACCTGGCGCTCGAGGACCTCCCCGACGGTGTGCCCCGTTCGGCGCTGGCGGACTCGGTCGCCTACGCGGTGGATCGCCGGCGATGACGCACCCCCGGGGTCGGAGGGTATGACGGACCATGCTCGTCGATAGCACCCGCCGCGGGGTCGTCCGCTTCGCCTGGACGCTGGTCCTGGGGCTCTTCCTGGGGGGCCTGCTCACCAAGCTCGCGGAGATGACACTTCCCGATGGGGCGGCGCCGCGTGAGTTTCTACTGACCTCCGTCAACGCCTCGGTAGGGCCGTTGTCGGTGGATCTGGTCGCGATCGCGTTCGCTCTGGGGCCTGTGACGCTCGAGCTGAACGTGCTGACGCTCGTAGGGATCGCGGTCGTGGCGTTGTTCGTACGCTCGTGGATCTGACGAGCCACGAGCTCGAGGGGCGCGTGAGCCCCATGGGAGGATTGCAGGATGGGTTTCGGTAGCTTCGGCATGGGGGAGATGATCTTCATCTTCCTGATCGTGCTTCTCCTCTTCGGAGCCAAGCGTCTCCCGGAGATCGGGTCTTCGCTCGGGAAGGGGATTCGGGAGTTCAAGAGCTCCGTGAAGGACATCGAGCGTGAGCTGACGGTGCCGCCCGAGCGGACCAACCAGATTCATCGGACGAACGCCCCGCCGCCGCCGGCGGTGCAGCCCGCGGCTCAGCCGGTCCAGAACGACGGCGAGCCGAGAAAGCTCAGCAGCAGCGTCTCGACCGACGAGCGTTCGAGCGGCGCGAGCTGATCGCCCGCCGGCCGGCGCGTAGGCGCGCTCGCCGGCGTGTGGTCACATCCGTCGTCGGTTCGTTGGCCGGCGACGGGCCCTTTCGCTTCGCCCGTTCCGCGGATCCGTCAGCGCGGAGCGCGTCGATCCGTCGATCAGAAGAACGGGAACTGCTGCTGCGGCGCGTCCTCGTCGAGCGGCACCAGAACCTCGGCGCGCCGATCCACGACCCGGGCCGACGCCCGTAGCGCGTCGATCCACTCGGTGAGCCTCTGCTGCTGGAGCGCGGCCACGGCCTGAGCCCGCTGCTGCGGGAGCTGCGCGTTCCACGCCGTGGAGTCCGCCGGCGTGCGCGCGAGCACCTCGATCACGTACTGATTGTTCTCGGTCGCGATCGCGTCGCTGACCTGACCGATCGGGAGCCCGAAGGCCGCCCCGATCACCGCGTTCTGTCGACCGATTCCGGGAACGAAGTCGTTCCTGGAGAACGGTCCCGCCGTCCGGCCTTCGAGGCCCATCTCCGCGGCCACGTTCAGGAGCGGCGTGCCGCTCCGGGCGCGGTCGGCGACCTGCTGCGCCTGCTCGCGTGCCCGCTCGAGCTTCTGGTCGAAGCGCAGGGTCTCCTCGATCGCCGCGCGCGCCTGACCGATCTCGAGCACGCCCGCGGGGGAGGATTCCACCACCTCGAGGGCGTAGAAGGCCGTCGTGGTCTCGAAGACGGGGCTCACGTCCCCGACCGACGCCTCCTCGAAGACCCAGTCGGATCCCTCGGAGATCTGACCGACGCCAGCGAGGAAGGGGAAGTCCTGGGTGATGTCGGCCGTGCGGGCTTCGAGCCCCATCTGCGCGGCGGCTTCCTGGAGCGGCATCCCCTCGGCGAGGTCCTCGAGCTCGTCCGCCCGCTCGAACAACGCCACCTCGCTCGAATCGGTCCTCGCGACCGGAATCAGGATGTGTCGAACGCGAGCGCTGTCGGCGCCCCACCGCTCCATCACGTCGATGATGTGGAAGCCGAAGCCGGTCTGCACCGACCGAGGCAGAATGCCGGTGGCTCCGGAGAAGGCGGCCGAGTCGAACGCGGCGATCATCTGGCCCTTGCGGATGACGCCCATCTCGCCGCCGTTCGCCGCCGTGGCTTGATCCGCGGATTCGGTGCGGGCGATCTCGGCGAAATCCTGGCCGGCGCTGACGAGCTGGCGGAGGGAATCCGCCCGCTGACGTGACGCGGCCGTATCGGCCGCCGTCGGCGTCTTGTCGATCACGACGTACCGGACGTTGGCGCGCGCCGGAACCGCGAACTCGTCCTGGTGGGCGCGATAGTAGGCCTGAACCTCGCTGTCGCCGACGGGGAAGTCGGAGTCGGGGTAACGCGTCGCGGGGTTGAGCGGCACGTAACGGATCTCGGCCGTCTCGTTCTCGTCCCGCCACTGGCGCCAGAGCTCGGTGTCGGGGACGTAGATCCCCGTCGAGATCTGCCGGAGCAGCTTCGTGCGGGGGATGACGTCGCGGTAGTACGCCTCGAGGATGACGAGTTGCTCGGGCGGGAGCGTGGCCAGGAACGACTGATAGGCCGTGAGGTCGAGCCCTCCGTTCGCGTCGGCGAACTGCGGGCGGAGGTAATCGGGCGGGCTGAACTGCGCCGCCTCGCTGATCTCCTGATCGGTCACCCCGATGCCCCGGCGCCGCAGCTCCTGGTTGATGAGGAGCTGCGTGACGACGTTCTCGAAGGCCTGATCCTCGATCTCCTTGTTCTGCTGCGACCCGATCAGCTCTTCCTGCTGGCTCTGCACCTGCTCGTAGAGCTGCCGGTACGTGGCCATGTAGGCGTCGTACAGGACGGCGTCCCCGTTCACGCGCCCGATCTCCCCGAGTCCGCCGCTGCTGCGTCCCGTGATGTCCATGCCCCACTGGAAGACCATGAGAGCGATGAACGCCACGGCCGAAGCGATCATGATCGGCTTCGTCGCTTCCCGCATCTGACGCATCATAGGACTTGGATCTCCAGCGACCCTTCGTGACCGCTTCGTCCGCCGCCAGGGTGGGTCGGACCCCGAGGAAACAGCCGAAAAGGATAACGTGCGGGGGTGTCCGTCTCAACGCGGCCCGCCCCTCCGGAAGCTAGGAGATACGCGGCGGAGTGGCCCCTGTTCCGCCCAGAATGCGGCTGTTTTCGTTGACTCCTTTTCCGCGCGATCCCTATCTTCGACCCGTCCGCCGGAGCCGACTCCTTCGTTTCCGCTCGCCTTCCCCTCCGGAGCTCGCTTGACCGAGGCACTCCAGCTCGAAATCAGGACACTTCGCGCGCTCCTCGACTCCGAACGTGATCCCGGTGGCAGAGCCTTCGCTCCGCTGGCCGACGCCTACCGCCGGGCGGGCAAGGTGCCCGAGGCGCTGAAGATCCTGCGGGAAGGCATCGGCAAGCACCCCGACTTCGTCACCGGCCACGTGGTGGCCGCGCAGCTCTACGTGGAGCAAGGCCTCTCGGCGGAAGGCGCGATCGCCGCGCGTCGCGCCCTCGAGCTCGACGCCGAGAACGTGTGCGCCCTGAAGTCCCTGCTGCGGGTCCTCGACGAGTCCGGCGAGGGCGACGAGGCCGAGGAGGTGCGCGCGCTGCTCACCACGCTGGATCCCGACTTCACGCCCGACTGGTCGCTCGCCGGCCCACCCGAGGAGCCGTGGGAAGCCGCCGCCGCGGCTCCGGAGGCGACGGAGACCCTGGACGCCGGCGTGGCGACGCCCGAGGCGGTGTCTCCCGACGCCTCGACCCTCGAGCTCCGAGCGCTCCGGCCCGAGACCCCGGAGCCCGGAATCGAGCAACCCGCGGCCCAGGCTCCGGAAACCGAAGAAGCCCCCGCGGCGTTCGGCGAGGGCATGATCGACCTCACCACCCTCGGGCCGCTTCCCTCGGCCGAGCTGCCGCTCTCCGCGCTCGCACCGGACCTACCGGCCGCGCCACCCTCCGAGCCGGAGGCGCCGTGGAGCCCGGATGCGATGCTCGATCTGGGGCTCACGGGACCGATCGCGGAAGAAGCGGAAGAACGACAGGCGCCACCGATCGACTTCACCGGTGTGATGCCGGCGGCCGGTATGCCGGTCCTCGATCCGACGTTCGAGCCGGTCATCGACGAAGCCGTCATGGACATCGGCGCGCTCGCGCCCGAGCCGATGGCGGAAGAAGAGATGGCGGCTGGTGCGACGGGTCCCGACGAGACGGTGATGGACCTCGCGATGCTCGCCCCCGACGCGGCCGACGAGCCGGTGATGGAGCTCGAGGCGTTGGCCCCCGATTCGCCGGCCGACGAGACCGTGATGGACCTCGCGATGCTCGCGCCCGACGCGGCGGACGAGCCCGTCATGGACCTCGCGATGCTCGCCCCCGACGCGTCGGACGAGCCGGTGATGGACATCGGCGCGCTCGCACCCGAGTCGGCGGCGGAAGAGATGGCGGCCGATGCGGCGGGTCCCGACGAGACGGTGATGGACCTCGCGATGCTCGCGCCCGACGCGGCGGACGAGCCGGTGATGGAGATGGAGGCGCTCGCCCCGGAGTCGCCGGCCGACGAGACGGTGATGGACCTCGCGATGCTCGCGCCCGACCCGGCGGACGAGCCCGTGATGGAGATGGAGGCGCTCGCCCCGGAGGCCGCGCCCGACACCATGCTCGACCCTGTCCTGGACGCAGCCGCGCTTTCTCCGGACGATCACGAGGAGCCGATCTTCGATCTCGCGATGCTCGCGCCTACGCCGGCATCTGCGCCGGCGCCCGCGCGGCGCGACGAGCCGCCGGGCGATGCACCGGAGGCCCCCGGGGCTCTCGTTCCCGACGAGGAGCCCGTCTTCGATCTCGAGGCGCTCGCGCCTGCGGCGACCGTCCCCACCGATGCGTCGTCGTCATCCGCGGCGCTGTCGCCGACCGAGGGCGGAAACGGTCGCTTGGCCGACGAGGACGCGATCGAGGCCGGGCTCTTCTCCGCGGAGCCGTCCGCGCACGAGGCCGCGCCGGAGACGGCTTCGTCACAGGAGCCTTCTCGGGAGTCGGTGGAGCCACCGGCCGACGAGGTCGTCATCGACCTGGACGTCCTGCACGCCGAGCCGACGACGGCTTCCGCCGGTCCTTCGCCCGCGCGCGCGATGGAGGTGGAGGTCACGTCGGCACCCGCCGAGGAGGAGACCCCGCAGACGATCCCCGAGATCGACGAGGAGTCGCCTTCTGCGGATAGCCTGCAGCACGCGGACGGCGATTCGGATTCGCCGGACGAACAGGACGAGCCGATCTACACACGGACGCTCGCCGAGCTGTATGCGGCACAAGGTGCCACGAAGGAAGCGCTCACGATCCTCCGGCGTCTCCTCGCGGAGAGCCCCGACGATCAGAGCCTCTCGCGGCGCGTCGCCGAGGTCGAGGCAGGCGTCAACGTGGCGCGGGACGCACGCGCGGAGGAGCGCGAAGAACGCGGCGGGACGATGGGGGAGGACGTCGAGGCGCTGGCGCGAGAGCTCGCCGAGAGCGGCGGCGGCTCGCACGACGTCGACTCGCCGTTCGCATGGACCGACCGCGAGCCGACCCCCGAGACGGCACCGGGTCCCACGATCGGCGAGTACTTCGACGGGCTCTTGAGCTGGGAGCCGCCGGAGCGCCCATGAAGATCGCCGTCATTCACGGTCCGAACCTGCGCCTCCTCGGTACGCGCGAGCCGGAGGTCTACGGCAAGGACACGCTCGACGACGTCAACCGCATGCTCACCGAAGCGGCGGCGAAGACGGGTGCCACCATCGAGACGTTCCAGTCGAACCATGAGGGTGAGATCCTGGATTTCATCCAGGAGGCCGCACCCCGCGTGGAGGGCTTCCTCATCAACCCCGGCGCGCTCACGCACACGTCGATCGCCCTGCTCGACGCCTTTCTCAGCGTGAGCCGACCGTTCGTCGAGGTGCACCTGTCCAACTTGGCCCGGCGCGAGCACTTCCGTCACCACTCCTACCTGGCGGGGGCCGCCGCGGGCGTGGTTTATGGCTTCGGAGCCCAGAGCTATCTTCTGGGCCTCCAGGGCTTGGTGGCCAAGCTGGGCAAGCGTTAGCCCCGCCACCGCCCGGCTGTCCTCAACCGCGGGTGCGATGGCCAGCACGGCCGATTTCTACAACGGGATGGTCCTCGAGATCGACGGCACCCTCTGGGCGATCGCGTACTTCCAGCACGTGAAGCCCGGCAAGGGCGCGGCGTTCGTGCGCACGAAGCTCAAGAACGTCCTCACGGGTGCGGTCGTGGAGCGCACCTACCGCTCGGGCGAGAAGGTCACCGACGTCCGCCTGATCCGCAGACCGGTGACCTACAGCTACACCGACGGGCACCTGCACTACTTCATGGACGCCACCACGTTCGACTCGATACCCTTGGCTCCCGAGGTCGTGGGCGAGAGCCAGCTCAAGTACCTCAAGGAGAACATGGCGTGCGAGGGGCTCGTCCATGACGATAAGATCATCGCGGTGGACCTCCCGCAGTTCGTGGAGCTGGCGGTGAAGGAGACCGATCCCGGCGTGAGGGGCGACACCGCGTCGGGCGCGACGAAGCCGGCGGTCCTCGAGACCGGCGCGGTGATCCAGGTGCCGCTGTTCATCGAGGAAGGCGACGTGCTGAAGATCGACCGTACGGCTGACAAATATCTCTCACGGGTGAACGCATGATCGACCTCGAGTTCATCGAGCGGTTGATCCAGGTGTTCGACGGCAGCGGCGTGGATTCGCTCGAGATCGAGCGAGGGGGCACGCGCGTGAAGCTGTCGAAGACGCCGCCGATGTCGTCGTCTCCGGTGCTGTGGGCGGGCGGCACCGCGGACGCGATGGCCGGACGCCCCGCCGCCGCTCCCGCCGCAGGACCGTCGGCGTCCGAGCCCGCTCCGCGCGCCGAGCGAACGCCTCCGCCCTCGGCCCGCGAGCTGATCGAGGTGACGTCGCCGATGGTCGGGACGTTCTACTGCGCTCCGGCGCCCGACGCACCCGCCTATGTCGAGGTCGGCAAGCGCGTCTCGCCGGGGGATACGCTCTGCATCATCGAGGCGATGAAGCTGATGAACGAGCTCCTGTGCGAGGTCTCCGGCACGATCACCGAGGTGTGCGTCGAGAACGCGCAGCCGGTCGAGTTCGGCCAGGTCCTGTTCCGCGTCGATCCGCGTTAGCCGGCCTTGTTCAAGAAGGTTCTGATCGCCAACCGCGGGGAGATCGCCCTGCGGATCGTCCGCGCGTGCCACGAGCTCGGCGTGCAGACGGTGGCCGTGTACTCCGAGGCCGACCGCGAGTCGCTGCACGTGCGCTTCGCGGACGAGGACGTCTGCATCGGGCCGCCGTCGGCGACCGAGAGCTACCTGAACATCCCCCGCATCATCGCCGCGGCGGAGGTGACGGGCGCCGAGGCGATCCATCCGGGCTACGGCTTCCTGGCCGAGAACGCGGAGTTCAGCGAGATCTGCGCGCGGTCGGGCATCACGTTCATCGGTCCCACCCCGGCTCAGATCCGCGCCATGGGGGACAAGGCCACCGCCCGACGCATGATGATCGCCGCCGGCGTGCCGACCGTGCCGGGGACGCCCGACATCATCGACGACCTCGACCGCGCCTTGGCGGCGGCCGAGGAGATCGGCTATCCGATCATGATCAAGGCGTCCGCCGGTGGCGGCGGGAAGGGCATGAGGATCGCGGAGAGCGAGCAGTCGTTCGCGAAGTCGTTCGCCACCGCGCAGGCGGAGGCGCGGGCCGCGTTCGGCAACCCCGGCGTGTACTTGGAGCGCTGCCTCCTGCGTCCGCGACACGTGGAGATCCAGGTCTTCGGCGACCAGCACGGTCGCGTGATGCACTTCGGCGAGCGCGAGTGCTCGATCCAGCGCCGCCATCAGAAGCTCGTCGAGGAGGCGCCTTCGCCGGCGCTCACGCCGCAGCTCCGCGCCGCCATGGGCAAGGCGGCCGTGAAGGCCGCGAAGTCGATCGAATACGTCGGAGCGGGGACCATCGAGTTCCTGCTCGATCACGACCGTTCGTTCTATTTCATGGAGATGAACACGCGGATCCAGGTCGAGCACCCGGTCACGGAGGTCACGACCGGCATCGACCTGTTGAAGGAGCAGATCCGCGTCGCTGCCGGTGAGCCGCTCGCGGCGCCGGAGGACGTGAAGCATCGCCTGCACGCGATCGAGTTCCGCGTGAACGCCGAGGATCCCGAGCGCAACTTCGCCCCGGCTCCCGGCAAGATCACGACCTTCCATCCGCCCGGGGGCCCGGGGGTCCGTCTCGACACACACGTCTACGCAGGCTACACGGTGCCCCGCCACTACGATTCGCTCCTGGCGAAGCTCATCGTCAGCGGCAACACGCGGGACGAAGCGATCGTGCGGGCACGCCACGTGCTGGATCAGTTCATCATCGAGGGGATCCCCACCACGCTCCCGTTCCTGCGACGAATCGTGGACGACGCGGCGTTCGTACGGGGCGAAGTGGACACGGGCTTCGTGGCCCGCATGATGGCTGAAGAGAGCGTGCGCGCCTGAGAGGCATGAGGATCGACACGTACTTCACGGTCGAGGAGCTCGACCCGTCGACGTTGGAGGAAGCCACCGCGGTCGTCGTGGACGTCGTGCGGGCGACCACGACGCTGGTCGAGGCGCTCGCCAACGGCGCGCGCGGCATCTACGCCACGCCGTCCACCGAGGAAGCGGTGAAGCTCGCCCATTCACTCGGCCGCGAGGACACGCTTCTCTGCGGCGAGCGCAAGGGCGCGAAGGTTCCGGGCTTCGATCTCGGCAACTCTCCGCGCGAGTTCACGCGCGAGGCCATCCAGGGCAAGCGGCTCGTGATGAGCACCACCAACGGAACGCGCGCGCTCGCCAAGGGCTCGCACGCCGCGCGGCTGCTACCCTGCGCGTTCACCAACCTCAGCGCGGTCGCGCGGGCCATCGGTGGAGCCGACCACGTCGTCGTGCTGTGCGCCGGCCGCGAGAGTCGCTTCACGCTCGACGACGCGCTCTGCGCAGGTCACCTGGTGCGGCAGCTGCAGGGAGAGCGGGAGTGCTCCCTGAACGACGCGTCCCAGGCAGCCGGCGCGTGGGCCCGGTTCCGCAAGCCGTCGCGGAAGTTCCTGGAGGCGACGGACGGGGGTCGCATCCTGGTCGAGATCGGGCTCGGAGACGACCTCGAGATCTGCGCGGAGGTCGATCGCCACGACGTGGTCGCCGAGCTGCGCAACCAGACGATCGTCCGCACGGGCGAGTGAGCGCCACGGAGATGGTGAGCGAGGAGCAGAGGCGCGAGATCGGCGGCGTGGCGCTCCTGGCGGTGGCGCTCTTCCTGCTGCTCGCGCTCGTGCCGACGTCGGCGCTCGGGAGCCTCGGGTCCGCCTGGTTCCCTTCGGGGAACATGATGGGTCCGGCGGGTCGGCTCATGAGGGACGGGCTCGGCCTCACCTTCGGCGCCTCGATGTTCCTCGCGCCCGCGCTGTTCGTGGTCGGCGGCCTCAAGACCGGCGGCTGGCTCGCCCGCGAGCACGCCAATCGTCTGGTGCTGCTCGACGTCGGGTTGATGGTGCTGCTCCCGACGCTGCTCTGGATCGTCGTCGGAACGGAGCTCGCCGCCGGCTGGCTGGGCGAGGCGCTGGGTGCGCCGCTGCTCACCATGGTCGGCAGCCTCGGAGCCGTGCTGGTGACCGGGCTGGGGCTCGTCGTGCTCTCGGTCGGGACGCTGGGCTGGAATCCGCTCCGCTCCGTCGGCCGGGGCGTGCTGGCGGGCAGTGACGCGGCGGGGCGCACGGCACGAGCGCTCGCCGACACGATCTCGGAGAAGGGGAAGGAGCTCACGGTGGTGCTCGGCGAGCGGCGCAGCGAAGCGGAGGACGAGGAGGAGGCCTTGTCCGCCGCCCCGCTGCCCGGGCTCGAGCCCGAGTGGATGGACGCGGACGAGCCCGCGGAGCCTGCCGAGGCGATCGAGCCACGCCCCGTGGCCGCGGCGGTCGCCGCCGTCCCGGTGGCCGCCGTCCCCACGCTCGCCCCGCCCCTCACCGAGCCGACGCGCGAGGACGTCGAGCCGGCCGGCACGAAGGACGGCTCCGGCGAGGCGAAGGCGTCCGACGCGGAGGAGCAGGCCGAGCAGATGGCCCTCTTCGACCACGAGATGCCGCCGGTCGACCTGCTCAGCGCCCCCGAGCACGTGGACCGCGAGAGCATGGACCGGCAGCTCGACGAGCTGGGGAAGGTCCTCGTCGAGAAGCTGCGCACCTTCAACGTCGAGAGCGAGCTGGGCGGGCGCACGACGGGACCGATGGTCACGCAGTTCGAGGTCGTCCCGGCGCCAGGCGTGAAGGTCAACCGCATCGCGAACCTCGACGCGGACCTGGCGCTCGCGATGAAGGCTCACGCCATCCGCATCGTCGCGCCCATCCCGGGCAAAGGCGCCGTCGGCGTCGAGATCCCGAATCCGCGACCCGAGATCGTGAACCTCCGCGAGATCCTGGAGACGCCCGCCTTCAGGAGCGCGAAGGGCGAGCTGCCGCTCGCGCTCGGCAAGGACCTGAACGGCCGTCCGTACGTCGCTTCGCTCGAGGCGATGCCGCACGTGCTGATCGCCGGCGCGACGGGTTCGGGCAAATCGGTGTGCCTGAACACCATCGTGACGAGCCTGGTATACAAGCACACGCCCGAGACGCTCCGGCTGCTCATGATCGACCCGAAGATGGTCGAGCTGTCGGTGTACTCACGGCTGCCACACCTGCGTCACAACGTCGTCACCGACCCCCGGGACGCCGCCGGTGTACTGAAATGGGCGGTGCTGGAGATGGCGCGCAGGTACGCGCTCCTCAAGGCGAACTACGTGCGGTCGATCCAGGAGTTCAACCGCAAGGTCCGCGCGGGTAAGCCGCTCAAGCGCGTCGAGCCGAAGGGCCCGGAGGGAGACGAGAACCGTTGGATCTACACGGATGGAGTTCTGCCGTACATCGTGGTCGTGGTCGACGAGCTCGCCGACCTCATGATGACGGTCCAGAGCGAGATCGAGAAACCTCTGACGCAGCTCGCGCAGAAGGCACGCGCGATCGGCATCCATCTGATCGTCGCGACGCAGAGGCCGTCCGTGAACGTGATCACGGGCCTGATCAAGGCCAACTTCCCGACCCGCATCGCCTTCCGCGTGGCATCGAAGACGGACTCCAGGACCATCCTCGACCAGAACGGCGCCGACGCGCTCCTGGGCAACGGCGACATGCTCTTCCTGCCCCCGGGGCGCAGCGACCCGGTGCGCATCCAGGGAGCATATCTGCCGACGGAGGATACGGAGAGGTTGATGACCTGGTACATCGAGCTGCTCGAGCGCCACGGCGTGGCCGAGGAGGCGCCGGAGCGCACGGGTCTCGAGACGGACATACTGGACGAGCTCCGGGACCTCGAGGCCGAGGTCGCGGAGGCGGAGCCGGAGGAGATCAGGGGGGATTGGGACGAGCTCTTCCGCTCGGCGGCGGAGATCTGCATCCAGAACGGCGGCGGGTCGACGTCGCTCCTGCAGCGCAGGCTGAGCATCGGCTACGGCAGGGCCGCGCGCATCGTCGACCAGCTGCAGGATGCGGGGGTGTTGGGGCCCTCCGAGGGGGCGAAGGGCAGGGAGGTGCTGATGGGCCTCGACGGGCTCGACGCCATGCTCCGAGGAGGTTGACGATGCGAGTCCGAGCCGCGGCCCTCGCCGCGCTGGCGGTCTGCGTCGTGGCGCCCGGTGCGCGCGCGCAGGACCGCGGGATGGCACTGCTCGAGGAGGCCGCCGCGCGTTACGCGTCCGTCTCCACGTTGTGCGCGACGTTCACGCAGCACCTCGTCGTGCCGTTGCTCGAGCAGGAGCGCACCTCGCGCGGCCGACTCTGCCAGGCGCGTCCGAACCTGTTCGCGATGCGCTTCACGGATCCGGCGGGCGACCTGGTCGTGATCGACGGAACGACGTTCTGGTACTACTTCCCGAGCAGCGATCCCAGGCAGGCGTTCCGCGCGCCGGCGGAGCGCGCGGGGGGCCAGGACTTCCACCGCGAGTTTCTCGTCGACCCCCGCAGCAAATACACGGTGACGTACGAGGGGCAGGAGGTGGTGGAGGGCGCGAGCACGCACCGGCTGCGGCTCGTGCCGCGGGCGCGGGCCTCGTACCGCGCGGCCGTCCTCTGGCTCGAGGAAGGGACGTCGCTCCTGCGACAGGTCCTTATCGAGGAGGAGAACGGCAACCGGCGCACCATCACGCTGAGCGACATCCAGTTCGACGTGGCGCCGCCCGCCGGATTCTTCGTCTTCTCGCCCCCGGCCGGCGTGACGGTCGGCGACATCCCGAGGTGAGATCCGCTACGCGCGGCTCGCGCAGCCTGCCGGTCTTCCCGATCTCCCCGACACCGGTTCGGCCGGGGGTGGCGGCGGACGTCGTCGCGACGCCGCACGACTTCGCTCCCGTCGGCGACGCGCGCGGCGTACGCGTGGCGCTCGTCACGTTGGGATGCGACAAGAACACCGTGGACTCGGAGCGACTGCTCGCGACGCTCGTGGGTCAGGGCGCGCGCATCTCCCCGGAGGTCGAGGGAGCCGACGTGGTGATCGTGAACACGTGCGGCTTCATCCAGGAAGCGAAGGAGCAGTCGATCGAGACCATCCTCGAGGCCTGCGAGGCGAAGGCGACGCGGGGCGGACCGTCGGCGGTGGTGGCGGTGGGCTGCCTCGTGGAGCGTCATGCCGCGGAGCTCGCGGCGGAGATTCCCGAGGTCGATCTCTTCCTGGGCCTGAGCGACCTTCCGCGGCTCGTGCCGGAGCTCCGGCGGCGCGGCTTCCTGACCGCGCACGACGACGACGTGCCGCTGATGGAGCGCCCCCTGCGCGTGCTCTCCACCGCCACGCCCCACACCTCCTACCTCAAGATCAGCGAGGGCTGCGACCACACCTGCGCCTTTTGCGCGATTCCGCTCATGCGCGGGCTGCACCGCTCGCATCCCGTCGAGGAGCTCGTGCGCGAGGCGGCCGGTCTCGGCGCGGCCGGCGTGAAGGAGCTGAACGTCGTGTCTCAGGACACGACCTGGTACGGGCGCGACCTGCGCCGTCACGATCCGAAGGCGCCCCTCCTTCCCGATCTGCTGCGGGCGCTCCTCGCCGGCACCGACGTGCCGTGGTTCCGGCTGTTCTACATGTATCCGTCGGGGATCACGCGCGAGGTCGTGGAGCTGCTCGCATCGGAGCCGCGCATCCTCCCCTACCTGGACATGCCGATTCAGCACGGCGGCGACAGGATCCTCGCGCTCATGCGGCGTCCGGAGCGGCGGGCAACGATCCTCGAGCGGGTCGCATGGCTTCGCGAGGCGGTTCCGGATCTCACGCTGCGCACGACGGTGATCGTCGGGTTTCCGGGGGAGACCGACGCCGACTTCCGCGAGCTGCTCGACCTCCTCGACGAGGTCGGGTTCGATCGCGTGGGCGCGTTCGCCTATTCCCTGGAGGAAGGGACGCGCGCCGCGGAGCTGCCCGATCAGGTGCCCGAGGGGCTGGCCCGCGAGCGTCTCGAGGAGCTGATGGACCTCCAGCGCGTCATCTCGTTCGAGAAGAACGAAGCCGCCATCGGACGCACGGCCGAGGCGATCGTCGACGAGCGGGTCACGGACGACGGCGAGTACGTCGCGGTGGCGCGTACCCGCGGCCAGGCGCTCGACATCGACGGGGTTACGCACCTGCGTGCCCCCGCGGACGTGGACCCGGGACGCATGGTCGAAGTACACATCGTGGACGCGCTCGATTACGATCTCGTGGCCGAGGTTCGCACGGCCTGATCCGAGCAGGGAACGCGGGGGGGAGAAGCGAGAATGTCAGCAGCGGTGCGAGCGGTTGTCGGCCTGGCGGCGGGCGTCTTGCTCCTGCTGCCCGCCGCGGCCGCGGGCCAGGACCTGGCCGACCTCGACTACGAGAACCTCGGGTTCCGTGGGTTCGGCTTCGACTGGGGCTATCTCTGGCCGAATCGCATCGAGCGGACGGGGAGCGTCGCCCTCAGGGTCGACATGGGCTACGCGGGCCCCGGCCTACGCATCGTGCCGAGCCTCAGCTACTGGCGGTCGCCCCTCGAGCGTGCCGAGATCACGGAGCTCGAGGACCGCATCGAAGCCCTCATCACCGAGCAGTCGGGCGCGCCTTCGCCGCAGCTCGACCTCGGCACCATCCGCTGGCGCGACATCGCCCTCGGGGTCGACGCGCACGTGGTGTGGGACTCGCTGCTGGACCTCCTGACCTACGGAGGGATCGGGGTCACGGCCCACGTCCTCGACGGCGACGGCGACGCGATCGCGGGCACGTTCATCGACGATCTCCTCGATTCCGTCACGGCGGGCTTCAACCTCCACTTCGGCATGGAGTACCCTGTCAGCGACCGGCTCCGGATCTACGCCATCTCCAAGTACGAGGTCATGAGCGATCTCCAGTACTTCACGGTGCGCTCGGGCTTTCAGATCATGACCGGGCCCAACGCGCCGGGTGAGGGACGGTGAGCGACGGTCGGCCGGTCCGCGTGGGGGTCGTCGGCACGGGCGCGATCAGCCAGGTCGTGCACGTGCCGATCTTCGCCGAGCGGGACGACGTGGAGCTCGTCGCGTTGGCGGACGCCGATCTGCACAAGGCGGAGTCGCTCTCGAGACGCTTCAAGGTCCCGCACGTCTGTGACGCCGACACGCTGATCGCGCGCGACGACCTCGACGCCGTCGTGCTGTGCACGCCGAACAACCTCCACGAGGACATGGCGATCGCGGCGCTGCGGGCCGGGAAGCACGTGTTCGTGGAGCGACCGCTGGCGACCTCGTCCGCGGGCGCCGCTCGCGTGATCGAGGCGGCGGATCGGGCGGGGCGGATCCTGGTGGCGGGGATGCCGCACCGCTTCCGGCCGGGTGTCGTCGCCCTGCGCAACTTCATCGCCGGCGGCGAGCTGGGAGACGTCTACGCGGTGCGCGGCAGCTGGATGACCCGCCTGATGCCCGGCTCCCGTCACTCGTGGCGATACGACCGCGGGGCCGCGGGGGGCGGGGCGCTCGTCGATCTCGGCGTGCCGGCTCTCGACCTGTGCATGTGGCTCATCGGTTATCCGCCGATGAAGCGCGTATCTTGCGTCACGTCGCCCAAGGGAGGCGGCGTCGAGGATGCCGCCACCCTGCTGGCGGAGTCCGACGGCGGCGTGGCGCTCTCGCTCGAGGTGAGTAATAGGCTCTTCGCGGGCGACGACCGCTACTTCGCGCGCGTCATGGGCACCGAGGGGTCCGGGTCGCTTCCGCCGCTCGAGGTCTACAAGCAGCTCGGCGGGCGACCGATCGAGGTCACGCCGAGACAGCCGCGGCCGAGCGGCGGCGAGAACCCGTACACGAACGCCTACCGCCGATTGCTGGACGGCTTCGTCCAGAGCGTCGCCGGGCGCAGCGCCGCCGCGCTGCCGCACGAGCAGGTCGCGCTCATGGAGCTGATCGAGGCCGCCTACCGCGCGGCCGAGCTGGGACGCGAGGTGGAGCTATCGCGGGCGTGATCGATCCGGGAAGATCGCGGTCGAAGCGGGGGGGGAGGTGTCGATGAGCGCGGCAGAAAGCTCCGGGTCGGCAGAGCCCGCCTCGGAGCGTCGCGGCTCCAAGCCGATGGGGCGCCTCGCCGCCGTGCGCGCGCTCCTGGTCCCGCGGCGCGGAGAGCGACTCGTGCCGGCGGTGTCGGCCGTGCTGCTCGCGCTGTCGTATCCGCCGCTGCACCTCCTCGTGCCGCCATTCGTCGGCCTCGTCCCCTTCGCGCTGTGGGTCGCGGGGCTGCCCGGGGACGCCGAGGGACGCGGGGCGGCCGTGCGCGGCTCGATCGTGTTCGGCGTCGTCCACTTCGGCATCGTGTTCTATTGGATCCTGGTCGCGCTGATCTGGTTCACCAACCTGGCGATCCTGGCGTTCCTCGCCGCGCTCTTCGGGCTCACGGTGATCGCCGTCCTGTTCGGGTGGGTGCTGCACCGCGCGATCCACGGGGTGCGCGCGCCGCTCTGGGCGGCGCTGCCGATCGCATGGGTCGCCGCCGAGTGGACGCGCGCGCACCTCCCGAGCACGATCGCCTTTCCATGGTTGGACCTGGGGACGTCGCTGACCGGGTTCCCGCGCCTCGTGGGCATCGCGGAGCTGGTGGGGAGCCGCGGCGTCTCGTTCTGGATCGCCATGGTGAACGGCCTGATCGCCGTCGTCATCCTGCGGGTCCGCGAGAAGCGACCCGTCGCCCTGCCCGCGCTCGCCGCCGTCGTGGCGGTGGCCGCGCCGATGGCGTGGGGCGTCTGGCGCGCAGGCGTTCTCCCCGTGCGCGACGCCGCGGACGTGGTGGTCGTCCAGCCGAACATCCCCGAGCACATCAAGCTCGACGCGCGGGCGGGGCTCGACAGCACGTATGCGTCGCTGGTGCGGATCCTCCCGAACCTCGGCACCGGCTACCACGACCTGGTGGTGCTGCCCGAGGTGGTGCTGCGCGTCTTCCCGCAGGCCGAGATGCATCAGGGATGGATCGACCCGTTGCGGGCTTGGTCCGCGTACTCCAAGGCCGCGTTCCTGATCGGCGGGATCGGATACGAGGGCGATCTGGAGTCCGGCGACTACACGCCGTACAACTCGGCGTTCGTGGTCGACTCGACCGGCGTCTGGGATTGGCGCTACGACAAGCGCTACCTCGTTCCCTTCGTGGAGCGCGTCCCGCTGGTTCCCCCGGATTGGTTCGGCGGGCTCCAGTACTTCGGGGGGTTCGGGGTGGGCCAGGGGTGGCCGCTCGCCCACGTGAACGGCACCGACTACGGCGTCCTCATCTGCTACGAGTCCTCCTATCCGGAGGGCTCGCGGCAATTCCGGCTGGCGGGCGCGGACGTGCTGCTCAACATCACCAATGACGCCTGGTATGGGCGCGAGCCTCTCTACGCGCGCACGACGGCGCTCTGGCAGCATCCGGCGCACATGGTGATGCGCGCGATCGAGAACCGCATGGGTGTCGCGCGCGCGGCCAACACGGGGATCTCGCTGTTCGTGGATCCGGTGGGCCGCGTCTACAACGCCACGAACCTCTTCGAGGCGGACATGCGGAGCGACATCGTGCGAACGACCGACATCCTGACGTTCTACACCCGCTTCGGGGACCTGGCCGGCAAGGGAGCGGCGATCGCCGCGGCGATCCTCGTGCTCGCATCGTACTGGCTGGGCCGCAGACCGCCGGAGACCACCCCGTCCCTAGACCCTCCGCGTCGCGAAGCTTAGGTTTTTCGGCTGCCGCGAGCAGGGCCGCGCGGTCGCCGTAAACAGACGTTCACCGGGGATCTCTCCCCGTGGGGAGCAGGACATGAAGCAGGGTATCCATCCGGACTACAAGACCGCGACCGTGGCGTGTGCCTGCGGGAATCGGTTCGAGACCATGGCGACGGTCCCCGAGATCCACGTCGATATCTGCTCGGTCTGCCATCCTTTCTATACCGGCAAGCAGCGCCTCATCGACACCGCCGGACGCGTCGATCGCTTCAAGAAGAAGTACGAGGGCGCCGAGAGCAGGTGACGGACGGAGTCGGGCCGATATTCGGGTCGAGATTCCGACAGAGCCGCCGATCTAGGAAGCCGGCCGACCGCATGGGGCTCGCGGCCCCCCGCGGCCGATGAGATCCGCCACCCTCGATCCCAAGCTGGATCAACGTCTCGGGGAGGCGGAGCGCCGCTTCGGCGAGGTGAACGACGCCCTCGCGAGTCGCGAGGTGCTCGGGAGCCCCGATCGCCTGCGCGCCTTGGGCCAGGAGCGAGCGCACCTCGAGCCGATCGTGACCGCGGGCGAGAAGCTGCGCGGGGTCCTGGACGAGCATCGCGGCGCGCTGGAGCTGCTGGAAGAGTCGGACGATCCGGACATGCGCGCGCTGGCGGAAGCGGAGGTGTCGCGTCTCGACCAGGCGATCGAGACGCTGACGGCGGAGCTGCGCGAGCTGCTGGTTCCGCACGATCCGCTCGGCGATCGCGCCGCGGTCGTGGAGATCCGTGCCGGCACCGGCGGCGACGAGGCGGGGCTGTTCGCGAGCGACCTCATGGAGATGTATCGCCGCCTCTCGGAGCGGCAGGGTTGGACGATCGAGCTGATGAGCCTGTCGGAGGGCATCCCCGGCTCCATCAAGGAGGCGATCTTCACCGTCCGCGGCCGGGGCGCCTATGGGAAGCTGCGCTACGAGTCGGGCGTGCACCGCGTGCAGCGGGTACCCGCCACCGAGGCGCAGGGACGCATTCACACCTCGGCGGCCACCGTGGCGGTGCTGCCGGAGGCCGAAGAGGTGGATCTGCAGATCGATCCCAACGATCTGCGCATCGACGTCTATCGCTCTTCCGGTCCCGGCGGCCAGTCCGTCAACACGACGGACTCGGCGGTTCGCATCACGCACCTGCCCACCGGCCTCGTGGTGACGTGCCAGGACGAGAAGTCCCAGCACAAGAACAAGGCGAAGGCGCTCAAGGTGCTCAGGAGCCGCCTGCTCGATCAGATGATCGCGGAGCGCGAGGCCGAACGCGCACGCGAGCGTAAGACCCAGGTCGGAACGGGCGACCGCTCCGCCAAGATCCGCACGTACAACTTCCCGCAGAACCGCGTGACGGACCACCGCATCGGGCTCACGCTGCACAAGCTGGGCGAGGTGCTGAACGGCGACCTCGGCGAGCTGATGGACGCGCTCCGGATGGCCGAAGAAGAGGAGCGGCTCGCCGGCACGGAGAGCCCCGAGGGGAGCGAGGCGTGAGCGGCATGCCGGAGGCGAGCACGGCGACCGAGCCGTGGACGGTGCTCCGCACGATGCTGTGGAGCGCGGATTACCTGAAGGGCAAGGGCGTCGAGAGCCCGCGTCTCGACGCGGAGCACATCCTCGCCCACGTGCTCGGCCTCGGCCGGCTCGAGATGTACCTCCAGCACGAGCGGCCCCTCACGGCGGGAGAGCTCGAAGCGTTCCGTCCGCTGCTCAAGCGTCGGGCGAAGCGAGAGCCGCTGCAGTACGTGCTCGGCCGCCAGGCCTTCCGCACGCTCGAGCTCCAGGTCGGGCCGGGCGTCCTGATCCCGCGTCCGGAGACCGAGTGCCTCGTCGACGAAGTGTTGGACTGGGCGCGCCAGCGGACGGGCTCTCCGGAGACGGGGCTGCTCGGGCTCGACGTCGGCACCGGGTCGGGTGCGATCGCGCTCGCGCTGCTGACGGAAGGGCCGTTCGCGGGCTTCGTGGGCGTGGACGTTTCCGCGGACGCGCTCGAGATCGCGCGCCGAAACGCGGATGCCCACGGCCTCACCGGCCGCTTCGAGGCGCGCCAGGGGTCGACGTTCGCGGCGCTCGGGGGCGGTGAGCGATTCGACGTCGTGGTCTCGAACCCGCCCTACGTGGCGGAGAGCCAGCGGATGGAGCTGGCCCCCGAGATCGTTGACTGGGAGCCCGATGTAGCCCTCTTTGGCGGTGCCGACGGGCTGGAGGTGATCCGCGAGATCGTGCTCGGCGCCTCGCCGAGGCTCCGGCCGGGCGGGCTGCTCGCGTTGGAGGTGGGGTTGGGTCAGGCCGCGGACGTCGCGGCGCTGACGGCGAGTCAGGGGCTCGCGGACGTGCGGATACGGAAGGATCTCGCCGGAAGGGCGCGCATGGTGCTGGCCCACGCGCCCGCGGACAACGAAGACATCAGCCAGAGGGAGGGCTGAGAGGTGGCTGGAATCTACGAGATGGCCAAGGAGCTCGGTGCGGCGCTCGCGCGCACGGAGGAGTACCAGGCGTACAAGCGCGTGCTGGAGGCGTCGTCGGACGACCGCGACCTGGTGGAGATGCGCAACAGGCTCGAGGCGCTCGAAGGCCGCATCGAAACCGCGCTGCGGGCCGGACGCGAGCCCGACGACGACGTGAAGACGGCCTATACGGAAGCGACCGAGGAGCTGCAGCTGCTCGCGGGATATCAGCGGCTCGTCGCCGCGCAGGCGAACTTCGAGAAGGTGATGTACAAGGTGAACCAAACGGTGGCCGAAGGCATCGAGGAAGGTGCCCGCAGTCGTATCATCCTGTCGTCTTGAGCGGATCGCTTACACCCCCACATCGAGGACCAGACGTGAAGCAGCCTTCGAAGATCCAGCCGGCCAAGGGAAAGCTCGGCGTCCTTCTTCCCGGATTCGGAGCGGTCGCCACCACCTTCGTCGCTGGGGTCGAGGCGACTCGGCGAGGGCTCGCTGCCCCGATTGGCAGCCTCACGCAGCTGAACACGATCCGTCTCGGCAAGCGCACGGCTGCGCGTACGCCGCTGATCCGCGACTTCGTGCCGCTGGCCAGCCTCGACGACCTTGTGTTCGGCGCGTGGGACCCGATTCCCGACGACGGCTACGTCAGCGCCGTCAAAGCGGGCGTGCTGGACAAGCCGACCCACATCGATCCGATCAAGGACTTTCTGTCGAGCATCCGGCCCATGCCGGCCGCGTTCAGCACCTCGTACGTGAAGAAGCTCGACGGCCCGAACAAGAAGAAGGGGACGAAGAAGGAGCAGGCCGAAGCGCTGCGCGAGGACATCCGCAGGTTCAAGAAGGAGAACGGCTGCGATCGCGTGGTCATGGTGTGGTGCGGCTCCACGGAGGTCTTCCTCAGGCCCGGCCCGGCGCACGAGACGCTGGAATCGTTCGAGGCGGCGCTCGCCAAGGACGACCCGACCATCGCGCCCAGCATGTTGTACGCCTACGCCGCGCTCATGGAAGGCGTCGCCTACGCGAACGGCGCGCCGAATCTCTCGGGCGACATCGGCGCGCTGGAGAAGCTCGCGCGCGACCGCGCGATCCCGATCGGGGGCAAGGACTTCAAGACCGGCCAGACGTTCCTCAAGACCGTGCTCGCGCCGGGATTCAAGGCGCGCATGCTCGGGATCTCGGGTTGGTTCAGCACGAACATCCTCGGCAACCGCGACGGCGAGGTGCTCGACGACCCCGAGTCCTTCAAGACCAAGGAGGAATCCAAGCTGGGCGTGCTGGAGCACATCTTGCAGCCCGACATGTATCCGCAGCTGTACGAGGAGATGTACCACAAGGTGCGGATCAACTACTACCCACCGCGCGGCGACAACAAGGAAGGATGGGACAACATCGACATCTTCGGCTGGATGGGATATCCCATGCAGATCAAGGTCGACTTCCTGTGCCGCGACTCCATCCTGGCCGCGCCGATCGTGCTGGACCTGGTGCTCTTCATGGACCTCGCGCAACGCGCGGGCATGGGCGGGATCCAGGAGTGGCTCTCCTTCTACTTCAAGTCGCCGCAGACCGCGCCCGGGCTCTATCCGGAGCACGACCTCTTCATCCAGCACTGGAAGCTCAAGAACACGCTGCGCTGGATGATGGGGGAGGAGCTCGTCACGCATCTGGGTGTCGAGTACTACGACTAGCCTCCTCTCCGGCGGACGCTTCGTCGTCCTCGAGGGCCTCGACGGGGTCGGCAAGTCGACGCAGGTCGCGCTGCTCGCGGCGTGGCTCGAGTCGGCGGCCGTCCCTCACATCGTCGTGCGCGAGCCCGGCGGCACGCCGCTCGGAGAGGCGATCCGTGACATCGTGCTCACGCGCACGGACCTGGACGTCGGGCCCGCGTCGGAGCTGCTGCTGATGCTGGCCGCGCGTGCCGCGCTGGTCCGCGACGTCGTGCGCCCCGCGCTCGCATCCGGAAAGATGGTGCTCGCCGATCGGTTCTCGCTCTCCACGCTGGCCTATCAGGCGTACGCGCGGGGGCTCGATCCCGAGCGGGTGCGCGCCGCCATCGACTTCGCCACCGGAGGGCTGCGGCCCGATCTCTGCGTGGTGCTGGACCTGCCGCTCGCGGAGGCCGCGGGGCGGCGGAAGGCCCATGCGACCCGCCCGGACAGGATCGAGCGGGAAGGCGAAGCCTTCCGGCGTACCGTTCGCGACGCCTATCTTGCCCTATCGGAGACCGAGCCCGGCGCCGAGCTGCTCGACGCGCGGGGAACGGCCGAGGAAGTGCACGCGCGGATTCGCGACCTGATCGCAGCGCGGCTTCCCGCGTTCGTTCCGACGGTCGCCGGGGAAGGAGGGGAGGGGGATGTCGCATGATGCGGAGGGCCGTCCGGTGAAGCGCAGTCTCGTGGCACCCGCGGTCGTCCTGGTCCTCTCCGCCGTCACCGGTGGCTGGCTGCTCCAGCGCGGCGTCGACCGCGCGGAGAACGTCTACGTGCAGGTCCGCGTCCTCCAGGAAGTCGTCGATCGCGTCGAGTCGTCGTTCGTCGAGGAGGTCGACGAGCGCACGCTCTACAACTCGGCCATCGACGGGCTCATCCGCGATCTGGGCGACCCGCACACGTCGCTGATCCGCGCGTCCGACTACGAGGACCTGCGCATCCGCACCGAGGGAGAGTACGGCGGCGTGGGGCTGGAGGTGAGCGACCGCAACGGCTACGTGACGGTCATGACGCCCATTGCCGGAGGCCCCGGCGAGCGCGTGGGTGTTCGCGCGGGGGATCAGTTCTTCGAGATCGACGGCGTGTCGGCCGACACGATGCGGACCGATCAGGCCGTGGATCTCCTGCGCGGCCGACCCGGCACGCCGGTGACGGTCCGCATGCTCCGGCCCGGAGTCGAAGAGCCGATCGAGTTCACGATCGAGCGGGAGGTGATCCACCTCCGTGCGGTGCCCTACGCCGTGATGCTGGACGAGCGCACGGGTTACGTGCCCCTGCGCACGGTCAGCGAGACCTCCTCGGCCGAGGTGTCGCATGCGATCGACTCGCTGAGGGCGGAGGGGATGGAGGCGCTGGTCTTCGACCTGCGCGGCAACCCGGGCGGGCTGCTCGACCAGGGCATCGCGGTCACCGATCTGTTCCTCGACGAAGGGAAGGTCATCGTCGAGACGCGCGGCCGCGCGAGCGACCAGAACGAGACGTTCCGCTCGTCGAGCCCCGACAGCTACGAGGAGCTCGCCGTGGTCGTGCTGGTGGACGCCTCGAGCGCTTCCGCGTCGGAGATCATCGCCGGCGCGCTCCAGGATCACGATCGCGCCGTCGTCATCGGCGAGACCACGTTCGGCAAAGGCTCCGTGCAGAGCCTCTTCCGGCTCACGGGAGGCGACGTGCTGCGGCTGACCACCGCGAAGTGGTATACGCCGCTCGGCCGCTCCATCCACCTCGAGCCGGAGGACAGGCTGCCGCCCAGCGATCACGACCTGACGCTGTCGGGTCAGGCGGTGCCGCAGACCAGCCTCGAGGGAAGGCCCGAATACCACACGCCGTCGGGCCGCGTCGTCTACGGCGGCGGCGGCATCACACCCGACGTCGTCGTCATGCCCGAGACGCTCACGCCCGCGGAGATCGAGAGCGTGCGCAATCTCATCCCCCGCATCGGGCGACTCTCGGTGGCGATCTTCAACTTCGCCGTCGAGTACGTGCGCGAGCATCCGTCGCTCGACCTCGGGTTCGAGGTGAGCGACGCGGACCTCGATCGTCTCTTCGTCGCCCTCCCGCAGTGGCAGGCGGAGGTGAGCCGCGAGGACTTCGACGGATCACGCCGCTACGTCCGGTACCAGCTCGAGCGGGAGATCGCCGTGCAGGCGTGGGGTGATGACGGCGAGTTCCTGCAGATGCGCCGGTACGACCGGCAGCTCGAGCGGGCGATGGAGATCCTGGCCGACGCCGACTCCACCGACGAGCTGTTCACGGCAGTCGAGGCCTGGCGGCCGTAGGCCGTCGCCGGGCGCCGAGATTCGGGGTGTAGCCCCGCTTCCGGCGCGGATCGTTCGGGAGCCCGAAGCTGCCCGCGGGTCCGCGGGCCCCCGTGGTTAGATTCCCCGCCGTCCCACGCCGACATGTCGCAGTCCCCGCCCTCCGAGTCCCTTACTTCCATGCTCCGCCGCTCCCGCCGGGTCGCCGTTCGCCATGTTCGTCGATAGGGCCGTCATCGAGGTGCACGGCGGCACGGGCGGCTCCGGCTCGGACGCGTTCCGCCGCGAGAAGTACGTCCCGCGAGGCGGCCCCGCCGGTGGCGACGGAGGCCGGGGCGGAGACGTCGTCCTCGAAGCCGATTCGCAGCTGAACACGCTGCTCGACTACAGCTACCGGCGGCACTATGCCGCGGATCGCGGACAACACGGCGAAGGGGGCAACAAGACGGGGCGCTCCGGCTCGGAGCTGGTGCTCAAGGTGCCTCCCGGCACCGTCGCGCTCGACGACGCCACCGACCAGATCCTCGGGGAGCTCGTCACGCACGGGCAGAGGCTGGTGGTGGCGCGCGGCGGACGCGGGGGCCGCGGCAACACCCACTTCAAATCCTCCACCCACCAGGCGCCGCGCGAATGGGAGCCGGGGGAGGAGGGTGAAGCGCGCCGGGTTCGCCTCGAGCTCAAGCTCATCGCCGACGTGGGGCTCGTCGGCGAGCCCAATGCGGGAAAATCTACGCTGCTCGCGGCCGTGACCGCCGCGCGGCCCAAAGTGGCGGATTACCCGTTCACGACGCTGGAGCCGGGCCTCGGCGTCGTCGCGCTCTCGGGCTTCCGCTCGTTCGTCATCGCGGACATCCCGGGCATCATCGAGGGGGCCCACCTCGGCCGGGGTCTCGGCCACCAGTTCCTCCGCCACATCGAGCGCACGCGCGTGCTGCTCCTGATGGTTCCGTCCGACGCGCCGGATCCGCAGGCGGTCCTCGACCGGCTGCGCGGCGAGATCGCTGCCTACTCGCCGGACCTGGCGTCGCGCCCGTTCTGGATCGGTCTGTCGAAAACCGATCTCGTCGCGCCGGACGAGCGGCCGCCGGAACTCTCGGCGGAAGGCGCGCTGGGGGTCGTCGCCTTCTCGTCCGTCACGCGCCATGGCCTCGACGAGCTCCTCGAGGCGTTGTGGGACTCGAGCCGGGCCGCGGCGGCGGAGGCTCGAGCGGACGGGGAGGAGTGGTGAGCGAGATGGGCGAGGTACGCGCGCTGCTGATGCTCGACGCGCTGCCGGGCGTCGGTCTCGTTCGGTTGAAGCGGCTGGTGGAGGCGTTCGGCTCGGCCGAGCGGGCGATCGCCGCGCCGACGGCGGAGCTCGAGCGGATCGCGGGACGGGGGACGGCCGTCGGGTTGCACGACCGCTCGCTCGGTGCGGCGATCGACACCGCGCTCGGAATCGCCGCGCGCCGAGGGATGGAGATCTGCACTTGGAGCAGCGCCGATTATCCGAGGGCGCTCCTCCATCTGCACGATCCGCCACCGGTCCTGTTCCTGCTCGGTCGCCGCGATCTGCTGTCCACGAGGATCGTGACCGTCGTGGGCGCGAGGCGCGCGACGGCCCGCTCGCGGGACGTCGCCGAACGTTTGGGAGGCGCGCTGGCGCGGGCCCGCGTGACCGTGGCCAGCGGCCTCGCGCTCGGGATCGACGCCGCGGCCCACCGGGGTGCGCTCGGCGCGCGGGGGGACACGATCGCCGTGATGGGGAGAGGCGCGGACGAAGCGTATCCGCCGGGGCACCGCCGGCTCTTCCGCCAGATCGCCGAGGAGGGGTTGATCGTCAGCGAGTTCCTTCCCGGCACGCCGCCGCTTCCGCACCACTTCCCGAGACGGAACCGCATCCTCGCCGGGCTGGCGCACGCCGTCGTGGTGGTGGAGGCGGCGGCCACCAGCGGATCGCTCATCACCGTCGACCACGCGCTCGACCTGGGCATCGAGGTCTGGGCGGTCCCCGGCCCGATCGAGACGGCCGTGTGCGAGGGCAGCAACCGCCTGCTCGCGGACGGAGCGAGGCCGCTCGTCTCGGTGGCGGGTTTCGTGCGGGCCGTCACCGGCGTCGAGGCCGGGGAGCAGATGGAGCTCGAGATGGGCCAGGGACCGGCCGGGCGTGTGCTCGCGCAGCTCGGCGCGCACCCGCTCGGCGTGGACCAGGTCGCCACGGAAGCGCACCTGCCGGTCGCGGAGGCGCTCGCCCTCCTGACCGCGATGGAGCTCGAGGGCCTGGTGCGGCAACTGCCGGGCATGCGCTTCGAGCGCGTCGCGTGAGCGGCGCCGGAGACGCTCCGGTTCGGTCCGTGTACGTGCACGCGCCCTTCTGCGTGCGCCGCTGCGTCTACTGCGACTTCGCCGTGACCGTACGATCCGACGGTGATCCCGAGGGGTGGGCGTCCGCGCTCGCCTCGGAGCTCGCGTCGCTCGAGGCGCGCGGCGAGCGACTCGCCGATCGACTCGAGACGGTCTATGTGGGCGGAGGCACGCCTTCGCTCCTGGGGCCGCAGGCCATGCGCTCGCTCGCGCGTGTCCTCGGCGAGGAGCGGGTCGCGTCGGCGGAGCTCGAGTGGACGGCCGAGGCGAACCCCGAGAGCTTCGGCGCGCCGCTCGCGACGGCCTGGCGCGGAGCGGGCGTCAATCGCATCAGCCTGGGCGTCCAGACCTTCCACGAGCCGACGTTGCGCTGGATGGGTCGCCTCCACGGCGCCGAGGGCGCGCGGCGCGCCGTGCGCGTCGCGAAGGAGGCGGGCTACGACGACGTGAGCGTGGACCTGGTGTTCGGCCTGCCGGCGTCGCTCGGCCGGTCGTGGACCGACGACCTCGCCGGGGTCCTCGCGCTCGACGTGCCGCACGTGAGCCTCTACGGCCTCAGCGTCGAGCCCGGGACGCCACTCGGTCGCGCGGTCGCGGAGGGGAAGGAGCCGCCCGTGGACGAGGAGCGCTATCGCGAGGAGTTCCTGGAGGCATCCGAGACGCTGCGCGCCGCCGGATACGAGCATTACGAGGTGTCGAACTTCGCGCGCCCGGGCCACGCATCACGGCACAACGCGGTGTACTGGGACGGGCGTCCCTACGTGGGGCTCGGCAACGGGGCGCACAGCTACCGCCATCCGGTGCGGCGGTGGAACGTGCGCGACTGGGGGCTGTACCGGAGTCGGCTGCTCGCCGGCGAGAGCCCCGAGGAAGGACGCGAGACCATCGACGCGGCGGCCGAAGCGCTCGAGCGCGCGTGGCTCTCCCTGCGCACCCACGCCGGCACCCCGCTCGCCGGGCTGACCGCCGAGGGGCGTCGTCTGCTCGAGGGCTGGCGGGCCTCCGGGCTCGCCGTGGTGGAGGGGGAACGAGCACGGCTGACCCCGCGAGGTTGGCTCCTCCTCGATCGGCTGGCCGTCGAGCTCGACGCGTCGAGGGGTGTGGCGGCCGCCGTCGGCGCCCGTTGACCCGCAGGGAGGCGCGTCTCGATCTTCGAACATGCACGGCCTGGAGCGTAAGGACATGGTGGGAACGGACCTGAGCGAGCGCGAGCGCCAGGTGCTCGAGGCGGTGGTGCGCACCTACGTCGCCACCGCCGAGCCGGCGGGCAGCCGTACGGTATCGCGGGGTTACGACCTCGGGATCTCGGCGGCGACCGTGCGCAACACGATGAGTGACCTGGAGGCCAAGGGTTACCTCTTCCATCCGCACACCTCCGCGGGCCGCGTGCCGACCGACCAGGCGTACCGCTTCTTCGTCGACCGGCTGATGGCGCCGCTCGCGCCGTCCCCGGCCGAGCGCGCGAGCCTGGAGCGGGAGCTCGAGCGGGCGGGCACCTCCGCGATGGAGCGGCTCATCGTGCACGCCACGCGCGTGCTGAGCCTGATCTCCAACGAGCTGGGCGTGGCGGTCGCCCCTCGACTGGAAACGGCCGTCCTCGAGAAGCTCGAGCTGATCCAGGTGTCGTCGAGCAAGGTGTTGCTCGTCGCCACGATCCGCGGCGGCGTCGTGCGCACCGTGTACGTCGATCTTCCCGTGGAAGTCCCGCCGGACACGCTGGTCACGGTCACCGTGGCGCTGAACGAGCGGCTGGGTGGGCTCTCGCTCACCGAGATCCGCCGGACGCTCTCCGCCCGTCTCCGCGACAGCGCGAACGACGAGACCGGCAAGGAGATCATCAACATCTTCATCCAGTCCGGGGCCGAGCTCTTCGACTTCGGGACGCTCGACTCGTCCCAGCTCCACCTCGGACCCACCAGCGTGCTCGCGTCGCAGCCGGAGTTCGGCACGGGGGAGCGTCTCAAGGGCCTGATCGACCTCACCGACCAGCGGGATCTCCTCGCGGCCGCCGTCGGCAATCGCGAGCACGCGGGCAGCATCCGGATCACCATCGGAGGCGAGAACGACCAGAGCGCGCTCTCCGATTTCACGCTCGTCACCGCCGAGTACTCGGTGGGCGGGCTACGCGGCGTGATCGGTGTGATCGGCCCGACGCGCATGCCGTACGAGAAGGTCGTCACGATCGTCGACTACACCTCGTCGTTGGTCACGCGGGTGCTCGCGACGTGACCGCAGCGACTTCGCCGACCTCTCCTCCCTCCTCGTCACTCGCGCCCTCCGATGGCTGACTACTACCAGCTCCTGGGCGTCTCTCGCGGCGCCGAAACCGACGAGATCAAGAAGGCCTACAGGCAGCTCGCGCTCCAGTATCATCCGGATCGCAACCAAGGCTCCAAGGAGGCCGAGGAGCGCTTCAAGGAGGTCACGCAGGCCTACGAGGTGCTGCGCGATCCCGAGAAGCGAGCGCTGTACGACCGCTACGGCGAGCAGGGGGTGAAGGGCAGGGCCGGCGCGTCGAGCTTCGACTTCGGCGACGCGATCGAGATCTTCATGCGCGACTTCGGTGGGTTCTCGGGCCTCGAGGACCTCTTCGGCATGCGGGGTGCGCGCACGCAGAGATCGGCGAGCCGGCGCGGCCAGACCGTGCGGATCCGGCTCTCGCTCACGCTCCCCGAGGTCGCCAAGGGGGTGAGGAAGACGGTCCGCGTCTCGCTTCTCGACCAGTGCGAGCGCTGCAGCGGGAGCGGCGCCGAGCCGGGCACCTCGCCCACCACCTGCCGTGTGTGCCAGGGCTCGGGCGAAGAGCGCATGGTGCAACGGTCGGTCTTCGGGCAGTTCGTGAGCGTTCAGCCCTGCCGCACGTGCGAGGGGGAGGGCCGGATCATCGAGAAGCCCTGCGCCACGTGCTCCGGGGAAGGGCGCACGCGGAGCGAGAAGGAGATCGACATCGAGGTCCCCCCGGGCGTGACCTCGGAGAACTTCCTGACGCTGCGCGGGAGGGGGAGCGCGGGACCGCGCGGGGGCCCGCGAGGCGATCTCGTGGTGCTCCTCGAGATCCAGGAGGATCCCCGCTTCGTGCGCGAAGGCCCGGACCTGGTGCACGAGCTGCCGGTCACCTTCGCGCAGGCGGCGCTGGGCGCCGAAGTGGACGTGCCCACCATCGAAGGCACGGCGCGCGTGACCGTGCCCGCCGGCATCCAGAGCGGTGAGATGCTTCGCCTGAAGGGCCTGGGCCTTCCCGAGCTCAACGGCACGGTGCGCGGCGACCAGGTCGTGCGCGTCGTGGTGTGGACGCCCGAGGAGCTCACGCCCGAGCAGGAGGCGCTCATGCGGAAGCTGCGCGAGGTGGAGACCGCGGCGCCCGCGCAGGTGCGACTGCGCACGCAGAAGGGCTTCTGGTCGCGCGTCAAAGAGGCATTCACCGGAGGATGACGCGCCGGTGGCTCGAGCTGCGCGTGCGCGACCGGGCCGCAGCGGAGCCGTCACCTCTCCTGGTGGAGGGGGTGCTCGCGCTCGGTGCTCGCGCAGCCGAGGAGATCGACGGCTGGTACGTCACGGCCGTCGAGGAGCCCGACGACCGCGATGCGTTCGTCGCTCGGATGGCGGCCATGCTCCGGGAGCTTACGGGCTCCGACGGCATCGAGATCCGGACGGAGTGGCGCGGTCACGAGGACTGGGCCGAGACGTGGCGGCGAGGACTCGCACCGCGGCGGATCACCGATCGCGTCGTCGTGAGGCCGTCCTGGTTCCCGCCGTCGTCCGCGGAGCGGCGGGCGCTCGAGCAGCCCGCCGGGGGCGCGGCCGGACGGCCCGCCGTGGAGATCGTGATCGACCCGGGGATGGCGTTCGGTACGGCGGAGCACGGAACCACACGCGGCTGCCTCCGCCTGCTGGATCGCACGCTGAAGCCGGGCGATCGTGTGCTCGACGTGGGCTCGGGCTCCGGGATCCTGGCCATCGCCGCGGCGCTGCTCGGCGCGGCCGACGTGGTGGCGCTCGAGGCCGACGCGCTCGCGTGCGAGGCGCTGCGGGAGAACCTGGAGCGCAACGAAGTCACCGACAGGGTGCGCTGCGTGGAGCGCATGGTATCCGCCGACGAGCTCGCTCGCATGGGTCCCGTGTCGGGCGTCGTGGCGAACATCGAGTCCGGTCCCCTCGCGACCCTGATGGACGGCTTCGCGGGTGCGGTCGAGGCGGGTGGCTGGCTCATCCTCTCGGGGATCCTCGACACGGAATGGGCGACCATGTGCGCCCGCGCCGGAGCCGCCGGCTTCCGCCTCCGCGAGACCGATGCCGAGGACGAGTGGCGCTCCGGAGCGTTCGTGCGTGACCGCTGAGGACGCGGGACGCCATCCTCCTCGCGCCGGGCTTCCCTAGGCCGCGCGCCGCGACACCGCTTCCCGTACCGCGCGCTCGGCCAGCGCGATCGCGTACCACCGGCTGACCTCGCGTCGGGAGCGGGGGTCGACTCCCCGTCCGATCCAGCGCACGGTCTCCCTCAGCTTGACCGCCACGGCCGGGCCTCCCGGCGGACGGTCCGGGGCGGTGATCGCCACCACCCACACGTCCTCGGCCAAGGTCTCTTCGGTGCCCCGGGTGAGCACGCTCCGCCACGGGCCCCGCCAGGGGTCGAGGATTCTGAAGCGATCGGGATACGACTCGAGGATCGCGCGCAGCCTGACGCCGTCGAGGGAGCGATCGACCCGTCGGGCGACCAGCTCGACGAGCTCCCCGAGCCGGAGGGCCGGGTGGACGTTCTCGCGTAGCGCGCTCTCCGCGAACGCGGCGATGGGGTTCATGCTTCCCTCCGGTGCTCGGGTGCGATCGTGGATCCGACACGAGGAAGCTCCGTCGCCGCGCGGAGCACATCCATGTCGGGTCGGGACCGCTTTTCCCCAACGCGTTCCCATTCTCGAAGGTCGGGGTCCCGATGTCCGCTCGCGCCGACGCCGAAGCGGCTGTTAACGTGGTCGCATGTCCGATCCCGGCTGCATCTTCTGCAAGATCGCCGCGGGCGCGATTCCGGCCTCGGTGGTCCACTCGAGCGAGCGCCTCGTCGCCTTCCGCGACATCGATCCGAAGGCCCCCGTGCACATCCTCGTGATCCCCCGGGAGCATGTCGCTTCGCTGGACGCGGCGGACGAGCGCCACCGCGCGCTGCTGGGCGAGATCCTGCTCCTCGCACGGCGCCTCGCACGCGACGAGGGCGTCTCGGAGGAGGGTTATCGCACGGTGATCAACACCGGCGACCACGGAGGGCAGTCGGTGCACCACCTGCACCTGCATCTCCTCGGCGGCCGCGCCCTGGGGTGGCCGCCGGGCTGAGGACACGCCGCGTTTGACCCTCCCGCGCGGCGCGGACTAGCTTCCTCGCCCGCGCGCATCGGCGCCGGCACCCTCCGAACGGAGCGAGAACATCGTTGGCCAGCCCGCTGAAAGACCGCATCCAGTCGGACCTGAACGCGGCGCGTAAGCAGCGCGACAAGCTTCGGACCCTCGTGCTGTCGACGATTCTCGCCGACATGAAGTACCGCGAGATCGAGGAGATCCGGGAGGGCGACGACGACATGATGATCCAGGTCCTGTCCAAGGGGATCAAGCAGCGGAAGGACGCCGCGGAGCAGATGCGCGGTGGGGGTCGCGAGGATCTGGCCGCGAACGAGGACGCGCAGATCGCGGTCCTGGCCCCGTATCTGCCGACGAGTCTCTCGGAGGCCGACGTGCGCGCGATGGTCCGCGAGGCGATCGCGTCGGGCGCGACGCAGGTGGGGCCGCTCATGGGCATCCTCATGCCCAAGCTCCGGGGCCGCTTCGACGGGAAGGAAGCCAACAGGATCGCCCGGGAGGAGCTGGAAGGTCGCTGACGAACCCCAGCGAGCACCCGGACATGAGCGTGCACGCGCTCGAGGTGCTCGAGTTCGAGCGCGTTCTCGCCCGGGTCGCGCGTCGAGCGTCGAGCGACCTGGGCCGCGACCGCGTGATGGCGCTGCGCCCGGGCCGGGAGCGCGAGGCGATCGTCGCGGAGCTCGCCCGCGTGTCTGCGGTGATGCGCTTTCGCGCCGCGAGGCCCGACTGGGCGTTGGGGCCCGTCCCCGAGGTCGCCGCGGCCCTCGCCCGGCTCGCGACCGAGGGATCGGTTCTCGAGGCGAAGGAGCTCCACGACCTCGGGACCCTGCTGGCCACGTCGCGGCTCCTGCGCTCGGAGCTCGCGTCGACGGACGAGCTGCCGGAGCTGGCGGCGATCGGCGAGCGCCTGCTCGACCTGCGCGATCGGGTGGAGTCGCTCGCCCGCAGCGTGGACGCGGAAGGCCGCGTGCTCGACACGGCGTCGCGCGACCTGGCGAACGTGCGCGCGCGGCTCCGCGGAGCCCATGCCAAGATCGTCAAGAAGCTGGAGTCGTTCCTGGGCTCCCTGTCCGAACGGGTCGTGGTGCCGGACGCCTCCGTCACCATCCGGGACGGTCGTTACGTCGTGCCGGTCCGGAGGGAGGGGAAGCGCGAGGTCGGCGGCATCGTCCACGGCGAGTCGC
Source organism: Gemmatimonadales bacterium (assembly GCA_050181335.1). Lineage (GTDB taxonomy): Bacteria > Gemmatimonadota > Gemmatimonadetes > Longimicrobiales > Gaopeijiaceae > UBA2982. The sequence goes on from JBFXDG010000009.1 coordinate 106,343, forward strand.
AGACGGGCGCCACCCTCTACGTGGAGCCACCGGCGGCGATCGAGCTCATGAACGAGGTGCGCGACCTGGAGGGCGAGGAAGCGCGCGAGGTGCGCCGCATCCTCCGCCAGCTCACGGCGACGCTCGCCCCCCACGCCGACGCCATCGGCGCGACGTCGGAGGCGCTCGTGGCGTTCGATGCGCTGGAGGCGCGCGCCCGCGCGGCGGTGGCGTGGCGCGCGGTGGTCCCTGAGATCGCCGAGCCCGGCGAGCGGTCGCTGGTCATTCGGGACGGACGTCACCCGCTCCTGGTCGAGGGCGGGGAGAGCGTGGTCCCCTTCGATCTGGAGCTGGAGGAGCACGAGCGCGCGCTCGTCGTCTCCGGGCCGAACACCGGCGGCAAGAGCGTCCTCCTGAAGGCCGTGGGGCTGGTCGCGTCGCTGGCGCAGAGCGGGGTCGTCCCTCCGGTCGGTGCCGGCACGCGGCTGCCGATCTTCGCCTCCTTCTTCGCCGACATCGGGGACGAGCAGTCGATCGCGCGCAATCTGTCCACCTTCTCCGCGCACCTCACCAACTTGGCCGAGATCGTCGCACACGCCGACGGACGGTCCCTCGTGCTGATCGACGAGATGGGCACCGGAACGGATCCGGCGGAAGGCGCCGCGCTCGCCCGCGCGCTCCTCGAGGAGCTGGTGTCCCGGGGAGCCACGATGCTGGTCACGTCGCATCTCGGCGAGCTGAAGCGACTCGACACCGAGGGGAGCGGCATCGTGAACGCCTCGCTCCACTTCGACTCCGAGCGCATGGAGCCGACCTACCGGCTGGTGAAGGGGCGCCCGGGGCGGAGCTACGGCCTCGCGATCGCGCGCAGGCTGGGCTTCCCCGCCGCGCTGCTCGAACGCGCGGAGGCGTATCGCGACCAGGGCGCGGCGCACATGGACGAGCTGCTCGAACGTCTGGAGCGGCACGAGCGCGAGGCCCGGGATCTCGCGGACACGCTCGCCGCGGAACGCTCGACGGCGGCCGCGGTCCGCGCGGACGTCGAGCGGCGCGAGCGGATGCTGCGCGAGGCGGAGCGCACCGCGGAGGCGCGAGCCAAGGAGGAGGCGCGCAAGCTGCTCCTCGACGCGCGCCAGGAGGTCGAGCAGGCGATTCGCGAGCTGCGAGGGACGGCCGAGGAAGCGGCGACCGGTGAGGTCGAGCCCGACGTGGTGGAGCGCGCTTCCCGCGACGCGCGCCGGAAGGTGGAGCGCGCGGCCGCGAGACTTCGCGAGCGCCAAGCGGCGACCGGCGGAGCAGAGCGCGACGCCGCGCTCGCGCCCGGCGATTTCGTGCGCATCCGCGCGACGGGTGCCCGGGGCCGTGTCACGGAGGTGAGGGGCGGGCGCGCGCTCGTCGAGGTCGGAGCCCTCAAGCTCGAGGTGGCGCTCATCGACCTGGATGCCGACGACGCGGGCCCGCCGCCGGACGCGCAGAGTAAGCGCGGCAGCTGGAAGGGGCCCGTCCGCGAGTCGGTACGCTTCGAGGTGGATCTCCGCGGGATGCGAGTCGACGAGATCGAGGCGGAGCTGATCAAGGCGCTCGACGAGGCCCTGCTCGGGGATCTGAACGAGCTGCGCATCATCCACGGGAAGGGCACGGGAGCGCTCCGGCAGCGCGTGAGCGAGATTCTGGCAGGCGACGCGCGCGTGCGGGAGTTCCGCATGGGCGGGCCGGAGGAGGGTGGCGCGGGCGTGACGGTGGCGAGGTTCCGGACATGATCCCCGACGACGTGGTCGAGGAGGTCCGCGCGCGCGCGGACATCGTGGACGTCATCGGCGAGCTCGTGCCGCTGAAGAAGTCCGGACGGGAGTACAAGGCCAACTGCCCGTTCCACGAGGAGCGCACGCCCAGCTTCTACGTCGTGCCCGACAAGGGCTTCTACAAGTGCTTCGGCTGTGGCAAGTCGGGCGACGTCTTCTCCTTCGTGATGGAGCGCCAGGGGATGGACTTCGTCGAAGCGGTCAAGCACGTGGCCGCCCGATCGGGAGTCGAGATTCGCGAGGTCGGTCGCGGTCGCGAGGAGGAGGACCCGCATCGGGTGCTCTACGAGATCAACGCGTTCGCCCGCGATTGGTTCCGCCGTCAGCTCCTCGACGAGAAGATCGGCGAGCGCGCACGCGCTTATCTGAAAGGGCGGGGCGTCGGTCCCGAGGTCGCCGAGCGCTTCGGGGTGGGCTACGCGCCCGACGAGTGGCGCGGGCTCAAGGAGGCGGCGGCGAAGCATGGCTTCGAGGAGGCCCAGCTGCTGGAGGTGGGGCTGCTCGCCAAGAGCGAGAAGGCCGAGGAGCCGTACGACCGACTCCGCGACCGCATCGTCTTTCCGATCGAAGGCCTCTCCGGACGCGTGATCGGCTTCGGGGGCCGCATCCTGCGCGCCGATGCGAAGGACGCGCCGAAGTACCTGAACTCTCCCGAGACGCCGATCTTCCAGAAGGGCCACAACCTCTACGGTCTGTCGTGGGCCCGGCACGCGATCCGCAAGGAGGAGCGCGCGCTCGTGGTCGAGGGCTACATGGACGTGGTGTCGCTCGCCGCCCGCGGTCTCGAGAACGTGGTCGCACCGCTCGGCACCGCGCTCACCCGCGAGCAGGCCCGCCTCCTGTCGAGGTACTGCAACCGCGTCCTGTTGCTCTTCGACTCCGACGCGGCGGGTCTCAAGGCCACCTTCCGGGCGGGCGACGTGCTCCTCGAGGAGCAGCTCCACCCGGCGGTCGTCACGCTGCCTCCCGGGGAGGACCCGGATACCGTCGTGCGGAAGGAGGGCGCCGACGCCCTCCGCAGGTATCTGGACGACGCGCTCGACGTGCTCGATCGCAAGCTCCAGATCCTGGACCAGCGGGACTTCTTCTCCTCCATCGAGCGCACCCGCTCCGCGGTCGACCGGCTCCTTCCGACGCTGCGCGCCGCGGCGGACCCCGCGCTCCGCGACATCTACGTCGACAAGGTCGCCAAGAAGACGGGCGTGCGCCGGGAGACGCTCGAGGCGGAGATGAAGAGGACGCGCCGCCGCGCCGCCGCGGGCGACACGCCACCCGCCGGGGCCCCGGCGCCGGCCCCGGCCTCTGCGCGCGCGACCGGGATGGGCGCGGAGCGGAAGCTCCTCATGATGATGCTCCGGGGCCTGGAATGGGTGGAGCGCGCCGGGGAGGTGGTGTCGGCGGAGGACTTTGACGATCCGCACCACCGGGCCATCTTTCAGGCGCTTCTCGATGATCCCGAGATGCGGATACCCCCACCCTCCATGGATCCCGTCGCCGCCCGGCGGCTGGAGGAGATCCTCTCCGACCGGGAGGAGCTCGACCGAGGGATCGAGGTCTTCACGGATGCCGTGAGGCGGATGAGGGTGTCCGGGTTGAACCGGCGCATCGAGGAGCTCGGACGGCTCAGCCTGGCCGCGAGGACGGACGGCGAGCGTCAGCGGTTGGAGACCGAACGAAAGAAGTTGATCGACGAGAGACGCGAGCTGGACCCGCCCATCGGCCGGCCGCGCCCTGCAGGGCTCGAGGCCCGTCCGGCGGTCGGAGACGAGCGCTCGAGACGAGTGGAACCGAACAGAGGGAGCCGATGACGGATCAGCGAGGCACCGATCTCAAAGAGCTGCAGAAGCTGGACAACCGAATCGCGGAGGCGCGCCGGCGCATCTCCGATTTCGATCCACGACTCCAGGAAGTGGAGGAGCCGGCGCTCGTGCTCCAGGGTGAGTTGGGCACGACGAAGACGCGCCTGCAGGAGCTGAAGCTCGAGGAGCGACGGCTGGAGCTGGCCACCGAGGAGAAGCGCACGCGTCGCAAGCGTCTCGACGAGCGACTGGGATCGGTCCGCAACCTGCGCGAAGAGGCTGCGGTGAGCGCCGAGCTGGAGATGGTGAAGCGGGCGCTCCAGAACGACGAGCAGGAGATGCTCGGGCTGATCGATCAGCTCCGGAAGACGGAGGAGCGGGCTCGCGAGCTCGAGGGCAGCTACGCCGAGGCGAGCGAGCGCGTGGGTCCCAAGCGCGAAGAGCTGCTGGCGGAACGAACGGAGGCCGAGAAGGAGCTCGAGACGCTGCGCGCCGATCGTACCCGGTTCGTCGCGGGCGTGGACGCGGCCGAGCTGAAGATCTACGACGCGATTCGCGCCGGCGGTCGAACGACGGCCGTGGCCGACCTCACCGAAGACGGTGCGTGTGGGCACTGCTTCGGCATGGTACCCCTCCAGCTGCGCAACGAGATTCGCCACGGTGAGGAGCTCATCCGGTGCGAGAGCTGCGGGGTCATCCTCACCGCGCCGACGCCTGCCGCCGTCGCGCCCGGCGGAAACGAGGGGCCCCGGGAGTAGCGTGAGCGCGGGGGGACCGAGTCGGGCACGTCTGCGGCCTCCCGATCCCCTCTGGCACGATCCGGCACCCCCGGACCCGGCACGGCTCCGCGACCTCGAAGGGGAGCTGCGCCTACCCCGCGCGGTATGCGCCGTGCTGGCCTCGCGCGGGATCTCGATCGCCGCGGACGCGAAGCGCTTCCTTCGCCCGCGTCTCGACCAATTGCACGACCCCGCCGACCTCGCGGACGGCTCTCGCGCGGCTGACCGCATCGCGCGCGCGCTCCGGAGCGGAGAGCGCATCTTCGTGCACGGGGACTACGACGTCGATGGGATCTGCGCGGCCGCGCTCTACACGCGATGGCTGCGGCGGCTGGGCGGCAACGTGGTTCCGTTCTCCCCGCACCGCATGCGCGACGGGTACGACTTCTCGGACGCCGGACTGTCCGTCGCGCACGAGGCCGGAGCGAAGCTGATCGTCACCGCGGACTGCGGCAGCGTCGCGCACGAAACCGTGCGTCGCGCTCGGGAGCGCGGCATCGACGTCGTCGTGACCGACCACCACACGGTGGGTGCCGTGCTCCCCGAGGCGGTCGCCGTCGTGAACCCTCGCCGCCCCGACTGTCTCTATCCCGAGAAGGAGCTGTGCGGGACGGGCGTGGCGTACAAGCTGTGTCAGCTCGTGGCCCGCGCGATGGGAGCTCCGGAGGCGGAGCTGGACGACTATCTCGATCTGGTGGCGCTCGCCACGATCGCCGACCTCGTCCCGTTGGTGGGGGAGAATCGCGTCCTGGTCGCCTACGGGCTCCGGCGGCTCGGCGCGAGCCGGGTGGCGGGCCTCGGGGCGCTCATGCGCGTGGCCGGCGTCACGCCCGCCGAGGTCACGGCCGGCAAGGTCGGTTTCGTGCTCGCGCCGCGCATCAACGCCGCCGGCCGGATCGGCGAGTCGGCCGACGCGCTGCGCCTCCTCCTCACGGACGACGAAGCGGAGGCGGAGACCGTCGCCGAGGCGCTCGAGCGCACGAACCGCGCGAGGCAGGAGGAAGACGGCCGGACACTCGACGAAGCGCTCGGCCTGTTGGAGGGCGAATACGATCCGGCATCGCACTTCGGGGTGGTGGTGGCCGCCGACGGCTGGCATCCCGGCGTCATCGGAATCGTGGCGTCGCGCGTCGTCGAGCACATCCATCGGCCGGTCGTGCTGGTGGCGCTGGACGGCGACAAGGGTCGCGGGAGCGCGCGATCCATCCCGGGCTTCCATCTGTACGAGGCGCTGGCCGAGTGCGCGAGGCTCTTCCGCCGGTTCGGCGGCCACCGCCAGGCGGCGGGTATGGACCTCGCGCGCGCGTCGCTCACGGACTTTCGCGTCGCATTCAACGAGGCGGCGCGCGCCCGGCTGACCGCCGACCACCTGAGGCCCGCCCTGCGGCCGGACATCGAGATGGACCTCGCGGCCGTGGACACGAAGCTCGTGCACTGGCTGTCGTATCTGGGGCCGCACGGCGTGGGCAACCCGGGCCCGCTCTTCGTGGCGCGCAACGTCACGCTCGAACGTCCCCGCCGTGTCGGCGAAGGTCACCTCAAGGCGACGCTCACCGCCGGGACCGGCCGGCTCGACGCGATCGGCTTCGGCCTCGCGGAGCGGCACGCGCCGGACGACGTGATCGGCAGGGCGTACGACGCCCTCTTCAAGCTCGAGCTGAACGAGTGGCAAGGCGTGGCCGCCCCGCAGGCGCGGTTGGTCGACCTCCGGCCGCGAGCGGCCGCGACTTGAGGATCATCGCCGGGAGGTGGCGGGGACATCACCTGAAGACCCTCCGCGGCCGGGACGTGCGACCCACCTCGGACCGCGTACGGGAGGCGTGGATGTCGGCGCTGGGTGCGCGCGTCGAGGACGCGCGCGTGGTGGACCTGTTCGCCGGGTCCGGTGCTCTCGGGCTGGAAGCGCTCAGTCGCGGTGCCTCCCACGTGACGTTCGTGGAGCGTGCCCGGGGCGCGTTGAAGCTCCTCGAGGCCAACATCGAGCTGCTCGGCGCGGGGGCGGAGTGCAGGATCTGGGAGGGCGAGGTCTTCCGCTTCCTCGAGCGCGTCGACGAGCCCTTCGACGTGGCGCTCGCCGACCCACCGTACGCGCGGGGCGAGGCCCAGCGGCTCGTCGACCGCTTCCTGGCGAAGCCCTTTGCCAAGGAGCTCTGGCTGGAGCATCCTTCGCGCGAGTCCCTCGAGCTACCGGAGGGATCCCGGACGCGCCGCTACGGCGACACCGCCCTCACCACCCTCCACGAGGCCGCCCCATGAAGCGTCGCCGCGAGCTCGTCGCGCTGTACCCGGGCTCCTTCGACCCCATCACGCACGGGCACGAGGAGCTCGCTCGGCGCGCCCTGGCGGTGGCCGACCGCATCGTCATGGCGGTCGCGTACAACTCCACGCACGACAAGCAGGGCCTCTTCGGGATCGAGGAGCGCGTCCGCCTCATCGAGGAGGTCTTCGCCGACGAGCCGCGCATCCAGGTGAAGTCCTTCGAGGGACTCCTGGTGGACTTCGCCCGGAGCGAGGGCGCGTCCCTGGTGATCCGGGGGCTGAGGGCCGTCTCCGACTTCGAGTACGAGCTCCAGATGGCCCAGATGAACCGGGAGCTGTGGGGCGAGATCGAGACGATCTTCATGGTGCCCGACGTCAGGTACTCCTTCCTCTCGGCCTCGCTGGTACGGGAGGTGGCCCGCCTGGGGGGGGACGTCTCCAAGATGGTCTCCAAGCCGGTCCTGAAGGGGCTCCGGAAGAAGCTCGGGCCCGGACGCCGTTAGGCTCGTTTCCTTGCCCCCTCAAACGTTTCCCTTTTAACATTCAGCTCGCCGATCGGGTCATGCGGGCGCTTTTCGTCGCCCGGCCCGACCCTCGACCTGCGCCAGGAGCATCGCGTTCATGGGCTTTCGGGTGTTGCAGAACGGTGAAGTCACCCTGGTCGAAGTCGAAGGCCAACTGATCGTCGGGAACCGCCAAGAGCTCAAGCAGCAGGTGTTGGACCGGCTCGAGGGCGGCGACCGCAAGTTCGTGATCGACTTCGCGAACACCGGCTATATCGACTCCTCGGGGCTCGGCGTGCTCGTGAGCCTGTCGAAGAAGATCCGTGAGCAGGGCGGGGAGCTCCGCCTGTCCAGCCTGAACGAGGATCTGCGCACGCTCTTCGAGCTCACGAAGCTGGACACGCTGTTTCGGATCGCGGATACGAAAGAGAAGGCCCTCGAGGGCTTCTAGGATTCGGCCTTGGACCAGCGAGCGAACTTCCGAGATTCCGTGAACCGGGACCTCATCCTCGAGCTGCCGACCGACGTGCGGACCATCGAGCACGCCGTCGAATACGTCATCGGGCGGTGCCCGTGCTGCGAGGAAGAGGCGCGCCGCGTCGACCTGAACCTCCGAGTCGGCCTCACGGAAGCACTCTCCAACGCGATGCTCTACGGCAATTCGCGTGACCCCTCCAAGCGCGTGCTGGTGGAGATCGCCTTCCTCGACGAGTGCATCCAGGCGCGGGTCACGGACCAGGGGAGCGGCTTCGACCCGGCTGCGGTGCCCGACCCCACGACGCCCGAGAACCTGATGAAGCCGTGTGGTCGCGGCCTCTTCCTGATGCGCAAGCTCCTCGACGAGGTGACCTACAACGCGCAGGGAAATCAGGTGACGCTCATACTCAGGCGCGACGCGGGCGGCATCCTGGAGGGCGGCGTACAGGCGTGAGCGTTCCCGGCCGGCTCGTCCTCGGGGCGCTGCCGGATCCGGTGCTCAGGACGCTGGCGGACTTCGAAGCATCTTTCGGTGCCCTCGTGCGGCTCACCGTGCCCGCCGGCGAATCGGGTGCCGCCGACGAGGTGCTCTACGCCTCGCGCGCATTCAGCCCGGGTGCCGCCGGCACGATCTGCCGCAGCTCGGTGTCGGTTCCCGGCGGCACGGCCCTCGAGCTCCAGGTCCTGCACGCGGACGGCGCCTCCACCGTGTCCGTCGCGTCTGCGCTGTCGGCCTCGCTCACCCTGGCGTTCGAGTCGGCGCGCGAGGTGCAGTTCTTCAGCGAGGAGCTCTCCGAGCGCTTCGAGGAGATCAACCTCCTGTACTCGATCAGCGAGACGCTGGGCTCCACGCTCGACTTCGACAGCGGAGCGAAGAAGATCCTCGGCGAGGTGCGCGACGTGCTGGGCGCCAAGCGCGGATCGCTGTGGGTCTACCGGGGTGAGGACGATCGCCTGCACCTCGCCGCCGCGGTGGGTGAGGACGGCCGCGTCGAGCCGCTCGATCCGGACGATCCGGATGCGATCACGTCCATGGTCTTCCGCGAGGGCCGCGCCGTGATCGCGTCGCGGCGCCCCACGCGGGCGGAGCGCCAGGCGGGCGAGACCGACGACTCCTTCCTCTCGGTCCCGATCCGCTACTCACCCGGCTCCGGGGAGTCGCGCACGGTGGGGGTCATCAACCTGATCGGTCGGCTCGACGGAAGTCGCTTCAGCACGGCGAACCAGAAGCTGCTGACCGCGATCGCCTCGCAGGTCGGCGCGGCCATCGAGAACCATCGCCTCGTGCGCGAGAGCCTCAGCAAGGAGCGCATGACGCGCGAGATGGAGCTCGCGCACGACCTGCAGATGAAGCTGCTCCCCGCGGCGGAGAAGTTCCCGTTCGCGCAGGCGGCCGCCCGCGTGGAGCCGACCCAGCAGGTCGGTGGCGACTTCTATCAGCTCTTCGCGCTGCCGGGCGACCGCGTGGGCGTCATGCTCGGCGACGTCTCGCTCCACGGGTTTCCGTCGGCGCTGATCATGACGCTCGCCATGAGCGCGTCGGCCATCTACGCGCGGGAGGCCGACTCGCCGGCGGAGGTCCTCAGGAAGCTCGACGACGCGCTCAGCGACGAGCTCTCGTCCACGGAGATGTACCTGACGGCGTTCTACGGCGTGATCGACGCGGCCGCCGGCACGCTCACGTTCGCGAACGCGGGCCACGCACACGCCTTCGTCGTGCGCGCCGACGGGCGCGCGGAGAGGTTGGTCGCCACGGATCCGCCCGTGGGGTTCGCGGGCCCGGACGCCTACCGACAGGAATGCGTGCCGTGGCACAGCCCGAACGACCTCCTGCTCCTCTTCACGGACGGCCTTCCGGACGCCATATCCGCCAAGGACCGAGTGGCATCGGAGCGGCTTCTCCTCGACGCCGTCTCGCGCCACCGGCGCCGGCCGCCGTCCGAGATCATCGAGCTGCTCTTCGACGTCGCGCCCAAGGAGGATCCTTCGCCGGTTGGGGACGACCGCACCGCGCTCGTCGTCCGCCGTTGAGCCGCCGCTGAACGAGGGACGTTGAGCCAGCACGCGCCGCGGCGAGCGAAGCGCTCTCTCGGACAGAACTTCCTGGTCGACGCGAACCTGCAGAGGAAGATCGTCGCCGCCCTGGGTGCCGGCCCGGACGACGAGGTCCTCGAGGTGGGTCCCGGGCGCGGCGCGCTGACGCGCCACCTGGCGGGCCGCGTGCGCCGGCTCGTGTTGGTCGAGCTCGACGACGCGTTGGCCGCGGAGCTGGCCGCCGAGTACGCCGGCCGAACGGACGTGGAAGTCGTGCACCGCGACGTGCTCGACGTCGATCTGGGGACGGTGAGCGCGTCGCCCGCCGCGCTCCTCGTCGTGGGCAACATCCCCTACAACATCACCACGCCGATCGCCTTCCATCTGCTCGAGCGCCCGCGCCCGCGGGAGATCGTGCTCATGGTGCAGGACGACGTCGCGGACCGCATCCTCGCGCCGGTGGGGACGAAGGCATACGGCGCGCTCTCGGTGGGGATCCGCACGGTGGCGCAGGTCGAGCGCCTCTTCGACGTGAGACGCGGGGCGTTCCGTCCGGTTCCGGGGGTCGACTCGAGCGTGATCCGCATTCGCCCGCTCGTGCCCGAGCCGCTCGACCTGGAGGAGGAGGAGCACCTCCGCACGCTCGTGCGCGCCGCCTTCCAGTGGCGCCGCAAGCAGCTCCGCAGGATCCTTCGTGATCACCCCGACCTGGCGACGCCTGCGGACGTGATGGACGAGGCGGCCCGGGTCGCCGGGGTCGCGCTCGACGACCGTCCCGAGCGGCTCTCCCCCGAGCAATTCATCCGCCTCGCGGCTGCGTTGCCCTAGATCCGAGCCGAGCCTTACATTTGTGACGATTGTCACAAGCGGCCAGCTCAGCCGCGTTCGACCCTTTTCGCCGCCCTCCCACGCTGACTCCCTCGCAGACTTTTTCCCGCAAACCCGTGTCGAGACGCATACCGGCGAGCACGATCCGCCGACTCTCCCACTACCTGCGGTCCCTCGAAGACATCGAGGTCGAGGGTCGCGAAACGGTGTCCAGCGAAGAGCTGGCGGACCGAGGGCAGACGACGGCCGCCCAGGTCCGTAAGGACCTGTCCCACTTCGGGTCGTTCGGCAAGCGGGGGCTCGGCTACCGGGTGGAGGAGCTGCGGAGCCGGCTCCGGCAGATCCTGGGCGTCGATCGGGTCTGGCGGGTCGCCCTGATCGGCGCCGGGCGCATCGGCTCCGCGCTGTTCGACTATCCCGCCTTCGCGACCCGAGGCTACGAGTGCGTGGCGATCGTGGACGCCGATCCGAAGAAGATCGGAGCCCAGTGGGGAGCGTTGCGGATCCGTCCACCCGAGGAGCTCGAGACGTTGATCGAGGGCCTGGGCATCGAGCTGGTGATTCTGGCCGTGCCGGCGCAGGCCGCGCAGCAGATCACGGACAGGGCCGTCGGGGTAGGGATCAAGGGAATCCTCAACTTCGCCCCCATCAGGCTGAAGGTGCCCGCGCACGTGTCGGTGGAGGACGTGAATCTGGTGATGCAGCTCGAGGCGCTGTCGTTCGCGATCACGCAGCGCACCTTCGGAGTGTGAGCCGCAGGGCGAGCTCGTCGTTCGTCAGGAAGGCGACGGAGACCCTCGCCCGCGGACCGAAGCACACGCTCGAGATCGCGCGCGAGGTCCTCGGGCTCGCGGGACACGAGGGGGCGGCGTCGGCGGCGGTGTTCCAGCTCCTCGGGACCGATCCCCGCTTCGTCGTCGATCGCGCCGGCGTGTGGACCCTCGATCCGACCGTGGTGCCTCTCGGCGCACCGCTGGCCGACGTGTCGTTCGCCGTGGTGGACGTCGAGACGACCGGCCGGGGAAGCTGGGCGGGGCACCGCATGATCGAGATCGCGATCGTCGAGGTCCGCGGCGGCAGCGTCGTCGACCACTACGAGACGCTGCTGAACCCCGGTCAGCGTCTGCCCGCCGAGATCAGCGCGCTCACGGGCATCACCGCGGAGATGGTGGCCGGCGCACCCTACTTCGACCACGTCGCCGAAGAGGTCGCCGGGCGTCTGGCAGGCCGCGTGTTCGTTGCGCACAACGCGACGTTCGATTGGTCGTTCGTGTCGTCGGAGCTCGTGGCGGCGGTCGGCGAAGCGCCCGACGTGCCGCGGCTCTGCACGGTCCGCATGTGCCGGCGGCTCGTGCCCGCGCTCCGGCACCGCAACCTCGACGTCCTCGCGCGCCATTTCGGGGTCGCGAATCACGCGCGTCATCGCGCCTACGGCGACGCGCTCGCCACCGCGCGCGTGCTCATCCGCATGCTCGACGAGGCGGCGGGGCGGGGGATCGAGGACGTGGCGACGCTGACCTGGTATCTTCGGCGACGTCGCCAGCGCAAACAGTTCGATCCGAACCAATACGCGCTCGACCTTCCCGGCTACGGAAGGAGCAGGCGGAGATGACGGACGACGCGGGGACGGCGGGCGAAGGCGCACCCCTCAGCCGGAGCACCACCGTCGGCTCGATTCGCATCCACGCGCTCGACGCGGGCAGGCTGTGGCTCGACGGAGGGGCGATGTTCGGCGCGGTGCCCAAGCCGCTCTGGGAGCGTCGCATCCCCGCGGACGAGCGCAACCGCATCCCGCTCGCGATGCGCTGCCTGCTCGTGGAAGCGCCGGGCGCGCTCGTCCTGGTCGATACCGGCCTCGGCAACAAGGAGAACGACAAGTTCCGAGAGATCTACGGCGTGAGCAACGAGGGCACGCCGACCCGCCTCGAGGACGCGATCCGCCACGCGGGCTTCGAGCCGACGGACGTGGACATCGTCGTGAACACGCACCTCCATTTCGATCACGCCGGCGGCAACACGTTCGCCGATGAGAGCGGCACGGCCTGGGTGTCGTTCCCGCGCGCGCGCCACGTCGTGCAGCGTCGGGAGCTCGACTTCGCGCGCAGCCGGAACGAGCGCATCCGCGCCAGCTATCTCGCGCACAACTTCGAGCCGGTGGTCGCCGCGAACCTCTGGGACTTCGTCGACGGCGCGGCGCAGGTGACGGCGGGCGTGCGGGTCCTGCCCACCCCCGGCCACATCCCGCACCACCAGTCCGTGCTCATCGAGAGCGACGGGCGGGTGGCGTGCTTCCTGGCCGACGTGTGCCCGACGGTCGCGCACCTGCCGCTTCCCTGGATCATGGGGTACGACCTCGAGCCGCTCGTGACGCTCGAGTCGAAGCGCATGCTGTGGTCACGCGCGCGGGCCGAGGATTGGCTGCTCGTGTTCGAGCACGATCCCGAGACGCCCTGGGGACGCCTCGACCCGGACGCCGACACCCCCATGCTGCAAGCGAGCTGAGCACCCTCGCCCCGCGCGCGGGTCACGGTCCCGAGGCCTTCCCGAATTGGGTATCTTGAGCCGCCATGGCACGTGAGAATCCCACGACCACCGCGGTCATCCTCCGCGGCGGCGCACGCACCCCCATCGGGCGCTTCCTCGGCGGCCTGAGCGCACTCTCCGCGCCCGAGCTCGGCGCCGTCGCCGTGCGCGCCGCCGTCGATCGGGCGGGCATCGATGCCGCCGAGATCGACGAGGTGATCATGGGGCACGTGGTCACGGCGGGGACCGGACAGGCACCGGCCCGGCAGGCGGCGGTGCGCGCGGGACTTCCTGCCGCCGTCCCGGCGGTCACGGTGAACAAGGTGTGCGGCTCGGGCCTCAAGGCCGTGATGCTCGCGGCCCAGGCGATCAAGGCGGGGGATGTCCGGTTGGTCGTGGCCGGGGGCATGGAGTCCATGTCGAACGCGCCGCACTACCTGCGGGGGCTCCGCCAGGGCGTGAAGCTCGGCGACCAGACGGTCGAGGACGGTTTGATCCTCGACGGGCTCTGGTGCTCGTTCGGGGACTGTCACATGGGCGGCCACGCGGAGTACACCGCGAGCAAGGCGCGCGTGTCGCGCGCCGAGGCCGACGCGTTCGCCCTGCGCTCTCATCAGCGCGCCTTGGCTGCCATTCGCGAGGGGCGCTTCGAGAACGAGATCGTGCCGGTCGAAGTCGCCGGTCGCGGCGGCCCGAAGGTGGTGGAGACCGACGAGGGCCCGCGCGCGGATACGTCGCTCGAGGCGCTGGCGAAGCTGAAGCCCGCGTTCGCCCGCGATGCGCCGGCGGACGTGCGCGAGCACGTGGTCACGGCCGGCAACGCCCCGGGCCTGAACGACGGGTCCGCGGCCGTCGTGGTCGCGTCGCTGGAGTACGCGCGCGCGAACGGCCTCGAGATCGACGCATACGTGAGCGCCTACGCCTCCGCCGGCAGCGACCCACGCGATCTCTTCTTCGCGCCGATCGACGCCGTGAAGCAGCTGATGTGCAAGGAGGGCACGACGATCTCCGACTACGAGCTCGTCGAGGTCAACGAGGCGTTCGCCGTGCAGGCCATCGCGGACATGCGCGCGCTCGACATGGACGAGGAGCGCGTGAACGTGAACGGAGGCGCCGTGGCGCTGGGCCACCCGATCGGGGCGTCCGGGACGCGCGTCCTCGTCACGCTGCTCAACGCCATGGAGCAGCGCGGTGCCACGAAGGGCATGGCCACGCTCTGCCTCGGTGGCGGGAGCGCGGTGGCGATGTCGGTGGAGAAACACGCATGAACCCAACGAACGGAGCATACACGCGATGAGCACCCCCGTGAGCACCGCAGTCAGCCCAGCAGTCAGCCCAGCAGTCAGCCCAAAGGGACAGTCGCTGAGGTCGTGGGCCTCGAGGGACGTCGTCGTCGATCGGCGCGCCCGTCTCGCCGTCGGCATCCTCGCGTTCGCGCTGGCGACGGTGTTCGGCGCGCAGATCGCGGTTCCGGTGCCGCTCACGCCCGTGCCGATCACGCTCCAGACGCTGTTCGTCATCCTGGCGGGCGTCGTGCTCGGGCCTCGGGCCGGGGCCGCGTCGATGGCCCTCTACGTCGGCGTGGGAGCGTTGGGTGCGCCGGTCTTCTCGAACGGCGGCGCAGGGCTGGCGTGGCTGCTCGGACCCACCGGCGGCTATCTGCTCTCGTATCCGGCGTCCGCGTTCGTCGCGGGGTGGATCGCCTCGCCGTGGCGCAGCGGCCGCTCGTCGGCGCTGTGGCTCGTCGGCGGGCTCCTCGCGGGCGTGGCCGTGCAATACACCGCCGGGCTGCTCCAGCTCTCGCTGCTCACGGGCCGTCCGTTCGCGGAGGTGCTCGCCATGGGGGCGCTCCCCTTCCTGTTCGGCGACGGGGTGAAGATCGCGACCGCCGCATGGCTCGCGCGCGGCATGCGCTCGACGAGCTTCGGGGAGCTCTAGCCTTCCGGGCCGAGAGCGACATGCAGCGTCCGTCCGAGGCCGCCGGGGTGCTCGCGACGATCCTGAAGGACCCCGGCGGACGCATGCGACTCGGCTGGCGGTTGTCGCTGTTCGTGATCCTCACGGGCGTCCTCGCGGTCGCCGCGGCCTTCGTGCTCCCGCAGGGCACGCTCGCCGATTCGTTCGCCCTGCTCGTGGGTGCGGGCGCCGCGGGCACGATCCTGCTCGCGCTCGATGGGCGCCCCGCCGCGGCGCTCGGCTTCCACGTGGGGCGATCGGCGATCTCCGAGACCGCGCTCGGCCTCCTGCTCGGCTCCCTCGTGGGGGCCGTGGTGGTGGCGCTGATGGCGGGTGTGGGCGTCCTCACGTGGGCGGCGGAAGGCGGCAGCCCCGCGGGCTGGCTGGGCGGGGCGGCGAGCGCGCTGCTCTTCCTGGCCGTTCCCGCCGCCGCCGAGGAAGCGCTGCTGCGCGGCTATCCCATCCAGGCGATCGCCGAAGCGAGAGGGCCGGTCGCCGCGCTCATGGTGACGTCGGGCGTGTTCGGAGCGATCCACCTCGGCAACCCGAACGTGACCGTGGTCGGCGTGATCAACGTGACGGTCGCGGGCGCCTTCCTGGGCGTCGTGTACCTCAAGACGCTCAGCCTGTGGTGGGCGACCGGCGCGCACATCGGCTGGAACTGGACGCATGGCTATCTCGCCGACGTCCCGGTGAGCGGCCTCGAGCTGATGGACGCCCCGCTGTACGACGGGGTCGTCAGCGGGCCGGGATGGCTCGGCGGGGGCGCGTTCGGTCCGGAAGGCAGCGTGGTCGCGACGGTCGTGGTGGTCGCGGCGACGGCACTGTGCTGGAGGGCGTCTTGGCTGCGCCCCGCCGAGGCGTCGGTGCGCGCGGGGGCGCTCGCCCTGAACGCGGTGCCCCTGGCCACGAGCCCGGGAGGGCAGCCGTGACGATCTCGAAGATCGCCGTCGTCGGTGCGGGGACGATGGGCAACGGCATCGCGCACGTGGCCGCTCAGCACGGCCGGAGCGTCGTGCTCGTCGACGTCGCGGCCGAGGCGCTCGAGCGCGCCCGCGCGACCATCGCGACGAACCTCGATCGCCAGATCCACAAGGGCGTCGTCGACGCGAAGACCAAGGACGCCACGCTCGGGCGCATCGAGCTGTCGACCGACCTGGCGCAGGCCGTGCGAGGCGTCGACCTGATCGTCGAGGCCGTCCCCGAGCGGCCGGTCCTGAAGTACGAGGTGGTGGAAGCCATCGACGAAGCCGCGGGTCCGCACGCCCTCATCGCGACGAACACGTCGTCGATCTCCATCACGGAGATCGCGGCCCGCACGCGGCGACCCGACCGGGTGATCGGCATGCACTTCATGAACCCGGTGCCGGTCATGCAGCTCGTCGAGGTGATCCGCGGGCTGGCCACCAGCGACGCGACGACGCGCGCCGTCGTCCAGCTCGCCGAGGCGCTCGGCAAGACGGCTGTCGAGGTGAACGACTTTCCCGGCTTCGTCTCCAATCGCGTCCTCATGCCGATGATCAACGAGGCCGTGTTCGCGCTCATGGAAGGCGTCGCGGAGGCGAAGGCGATCGACACCGTCATGAAGCTCGGCATGAACCACCCGATGGGGCCGCTCGAGCTCGCGGACCTGATCGGACTCGACACCTGCCTGAGCATCCTCGAAGTCCTGCACCGCGATCTCGGCGACGACCGCTACCGGCCGTGTCCGCTGCTGCGGAAGCACGTCGCCGCCGGCTGGCTCGGCCGCAAGACCCGGCGCGGCTTCCACACGTACGACTGACGGTCCATGACGACGGAACGGCTGGAGATCCAGGCGATGGCGCGGGAGTTCGCCGAGACGGAGCTCCGACCGCGCTCCGCCGAGTGGGACGCCCGACGCGCGCTCGACGACGAGGTGTTCGGCAAGCTCGCCGAGCAGGGCTTCCTCGGGATGCTCGTCCCGGAAGAGCACGGTGGCCTGGGGCTCGACCATACGACCTACGTGACCGTGCTCGAGGAGCTGGCGTGGGGGGACGGCGCGGTCGCGCTGTCCGTCTCGGCGCACAACGGTCTCGTCGCCACGATGCTCGTGCGCCACGGCACCGACGCACAGAAGGCGCGATGGCTGCCCGCGCTCGCGTCCGGAGAGGTACTCGGCGCGTTCGCGCTCTCGGAGACGCAGGCCGGAAGCGACCTCGCGGCGATGTCCACGCGCGCCCGGCGCGAGGGAGCGGGTTGGCGGCTGGAGGGCGACAAACGTTGGGTGACGAACGGCGCGCGTGCGGGGCTCCTCGTGGTGTTCGCCGCGACGGGCGAGCGTGGGGTGGGCGTGTTCCTCGTGACGCACGCGGACGAGGGCGTGCGTGCCGGCGCGCGCGAGCAGACGCTCGGCCTGCGTGCGTCCGAGACCGTGTCGCTCGAGCTCCGGGGTGTTCGGCTCGATGCCGATCGCCTCGTCGGTGACGCGCGCGCGGGCCTACGCTACGCGCTCGAGGTGGTTGACGTCGGGCGCGTCGGGACGGCCGCCCAGGCGGTGGGGATCGGACGGGCGGCGATGGAGCATGCCGCGGCCTACGCGCTCACGCGCGAGCAGTTCGGTCAACCCATCGCGCGGTTCGGGGCCATCCAGGAGAAGCTCGCCGGGATGGCCGAGCGGCTCGCGGCCGGCCGGGCATTGGCGTTGGAGGCGGCGGCCGCGCTCTCGGCCGGTGAGCTCGCGAACGGCGCCGCCCGCACGGGGCTGGAGGGCGCGGCGGCCAAGGCGGCGATGGCCAAGCTCGCGGCCTCCGAAGCGGCCACCTGGGTCACCGACGAGGCGGTGCAGGTGTTCGGCGGGTACGGCTACATGCGACACTATCCGGTCGAGAAGCTGCTGCGGGACGCGAAAGGCACCGAGATCTACGAGGGCACGAGCGAGATCATGAGATACGTCATCGCGCGCGAGCTCCTGCGCGACATGGGCGACACGAGCGCATGAGCCATCCCCAGCCGCAGGACGAGCCGCGCGAGACGATCTTCGACCTGATGGCCGAGGGCGACCACGAGCAGCTCGTCTTCTGGAGCGAGCCCGAGCTCGGGTATCGCGGCATCATCGCGATCCACGACACGACCATGGGGCCCGCGCTCGGCGGCACGCGTTTCTGGAGCTACGAGAGCGAGCAGGCGGCGATCGTCGACGCGCTCCGCCTCGCCCGTGGGATGACCTACAAGGCGGCGATCGCGGGCCTCAAGCTCGGCGGCGGCAAGAGCGTCATCTGGGGCGACAACCGCACGAAGGACCGCGAGATGATCTTCCGGGCGCACGGCCGTGCGGTCGAGTCGCTCGGCGGACGCTACATCACGGCGGAGGACGTGGGCACGTCGCCGGAGGACATGGAGTTCGTCGCCATGGAGACGAAGCACGTGTCGGGCCTCGCCGGTCGCTCGGGTGACCCGTCGCCCGTGACGGCGTACGGGGTCTACCGGGGGATCAAGGCGTGCGCCGCGGTCGAGTACGGCGACGACGCGCTGCGCGGCCGCCACGTGGCGGTGCAGGGGCTCGGACACGTCGGCTACAACCTCTGCGAGGATCTCGCGCAGGAAGGGGCGAAGCTCACCGTCACCGACATCGACGCCGAGCGCGTGCAGCGGGTGGTCGAGGCCTTCGGTGCGGAGGCCGTCGAGCCCGACGCGATCTACGACGTGGACGCCGACGTGTTCGCACCCTGCGCGCTGGGCGCGGTGATCGACGACGACACCATCGACCGGCTGAAGGTCGACATCGTGGCGGGCGCCGCCAACAATCAGCTGGCGGAGAGCTCCGTGCACGGCCCGGGGCTGCACGAGCGTGGCATCCTGTACGCGCCCGACTACGTGATCAACGCCGGCGGGCTCATCAACGTGTACGGCGAGCTCCGGGACTGGTCACGCGAGCGCAGCAAGCGGAAGGCGGGCGAGATCTACAACACGCTTCTGCGTATCTTCGATCTCGCCAAATGCGAGCGGATCCCGACCGAGACCGCCGCCAACCGGGTGGCCGAGGAACGGCTCCGCCAGGCACGACAACTCCAACGAAGCTATCTGCCATGATGGATCACCTCCGCAGCGCCGACCCCCAGATCTTCGACGCCATCGTCGCGGAGGCCAAGCGGCAGGCGAGCGGCCTCGAGCTGATCGCCTCCGAGAACTTCGTCTCGCGGGCCGTGATGGAGGCGATGGGCACGGTCCTGACGAACAAGTACGCGGAGGGACTGCCCGGGAAGCGCTACTACGCGGGCTGCGAGTTCGTGGACGTGGCCGAGGACCTCGCGCGGGACAGGGCCAAGCAGCTCTTCGGGGCGGGCCACGCGAACGTGCAGCCGCACTCCGGTGCCCAGGCGAACATGGCCGCCTACTTCGCCTTCCTGGAGCCCGGCGACAAGATCCTGGGGATGAACCTGAGCCACGGCGGCCATCTCACCCACGGGGCGCCGGTCAACTTCAGCGGCCGGCTCTTCCAGGTGGTGCCGTACGGCGTGCGCGAGGACGGCCGCATCGACTACGACGCCCTGCGCGCGCAGGCGCGTGCGGAGCGTCCCAAGATGATCGTGGCCGGTGCGAGCGCCTATCCGCGGATCATCGACTTCGAGGCCTTCCGCGACGTGGCGAGCGAGGTGGGCGCGAGGCTCATGGTGGACATGGCGCACATCGCCGGCCTCGTGGCGACGGGCCACCACCCCTCGCCCGTGCCGCACGCCGACGTGACCACGACGACGACGCACAAGACGTTGCGGGGGCCCCGCGGCGGGCTCGTGCTGTGCGCCGAGGAGCACGCCAAGACGATCGACAAGATGGTCTTCCCGTTCATGCAGGGGGGCCCGCTCATGCACGTGATCGCCGCCAAGGCGGTCGCGTTCCTCGAGGCCCTCCAGCCGGACTTCGCGCTCTACGCCGGGCGGGTCATCGCGAACGCCAGGGCGCTCGGCGAGGGTCTGGCCGCGAACGGCTTCCACCTCGTGAGCGGCGGGACGGACAACCACCTGCTGCTGGTCGATCTGCGCCCGAGCCACCCCGAGCTGACCGGCAAGGACGCGGACGCGGCGCTCGAGGCCGCCGGCATCACGGTCAACAAGAACACGGTGCCGGGCGAGACCCGGTCGCCGTTCGTCACCTCCGGACTCCGGATGGGGACTCCGGCCGTGACCACCCGGGGGATGGGGGAGGCCGAGATGCGGCAGATCGCCGAGTGGATCACGGAGGTCCTCGCGGCTCCGACGGACCGGAGCCGGATCGAGGGCGTCCGCGAGTCGGTGCGGGAGCTCTGCCAGTCGTTCCCGCTCTACCCCGAGCTCGTGACGGCGCCGTAGGCCCCGCCGCACGGCCTGGGTGGGGGGTCTCGGGGGGTCGGCGGACTGGCGAACACCCTCGGCGCGCCGCACATTTTGCCCCTGTTCATCCATTCGATGTCCGCGCCGGCGTCCCGACGGACCGCCCGCGCGTCCCAAACGGTGCCGAACCGATGTCAGAGCTGCAGTTCGCCGACGAGGTGCTCGACAAGCTCCAGGAGCGCAACCCGCGCTTCCATGCGAGCTCGTACATCTTCGTTCTGCACGCCCTGCACTCGGTCATCAGCTCGCTGGAGACGCCGCGCCACGTGTCCGGACAGGAGCTTGCCGAGGGGGTCCGCAAGCTCGCCCTCGAGCGCTTCGGCCCGGTTGCCAGGACGGTTCTCGAGCACTGGGGGATCCACGACACCGACGACGTCGGGCGCGTGGTGTTCGCCATGGTGGAGCAGGGAATCCTGATCAAGCAGGACGGGGATCATCCCGAGGACTTCGCCGACGTCTTCGACTTCGAGGAAGCCTTCGAGCGCAACTATCCCTGGGAAGCTCGACTCTGACCGTCCGGCCGCGCGACGCCTCCGACTGCTGGAGGGCTGCGCCACGGGGCGCGTCGGCGACGGGACCGTCTTCACGCCGATGGACAGCGGGAATATTCGCCGCGGAAAGGTGATACGGGAGGCACATGGTGGAGCAGAGCGGTTTTCCTCGATGTTTGAAATGCGAGAAGGGCATCCTTCTGCCCCTGTCGGATTACGGCCGCGACGGCGCGCCGATCCGATACAAGGCGTGGGTGTGCTCGAGCCCCGACTGCGGGTTCAATATCCGCATCGACAACGGCGAGATCACGATCGGCCGCACGATCGGCCAGAGCTACAAGTAACGCCGTCCACGGCGTCGTTCGCCGACTCCCTCCCGAGCGGCGACCCTCCCCAGAAAAAGCCGCACGAAGTCCTCCGCGCCCTCGGACGCGATGGCTGACGTGTACCCGCCGCTGCGGCCCCATGCCCGGGGCCCGGTTCCGGCCCCCACGGCCGCGGAGGCCGCCGCGATCGATCGCCGCGCCATCGAGCGGGACGGCGTGCCCCAGGCCGTCCTGATGGAGAGCGCCGGCCGCGCAGCCGCCGCGGTGCTCGACCGGCTCTTCCCGACCGGTCCCGTGCTCGGGCTCGTCGGGGCGGGCAACAACGGCGGGGACGCGCTCGTCGTCCTGCGCACGCTGCTCGGGGCGGGGCGTGAGGTGCGTGGCGTCCTGGTCGCGGACCGGCCTGCCGGCGAAGCGCTCCTGCACGGATGGCCGGTGCCGCTGCTCCGGGATGCGGACCTCGGCCCCGGCGAGTGGCGGGAGCTGTTCGCCTCCGCGGCCGTGGTGGTGGACGGCGTGCTCGGGACGGGAGCGAGCGGCGCGCCGCGGGAGCGACAGGCCCGCGCCCTGACCCGCATGAACGAATCCGGCCGCGCGGTCCTCGCGCTGGACGTCCCCTCCGGCATCGATGCCAGCACCGGTGCCGTGGCGGGCGTCGCGGCGAAGGCGGCCGTCACGGTCGCCATGGGGGCTCCCAAGCTCGGCAGCCTGCTCCATCCGGCCCGGGCCCTCGTGGGACGCCTCGTCGCCGTCGACATCGGCTTTCCGCCCCCGGAGGAAGGGGACGCGGGCGCCTGGATCGCCACACCGGCTTGGGCGCGGGCGCGCGTCCCGCGCCGACCCACCGACACGCACAAGAAGGCGGTCGGAAGCGTTCTCCTCGTGGCCGGGCGACTGGGGATGGCCGGCGCGGCCGTCCTCGCGGCTCGCGCCGCGTTCCGTGCCGGCGCCGGCCTCGTGCGCGTCTGCTCGAGCCCGAGCAACCGCGAGATCCTCCAGAGTGCCGTGCCCGAGGCGATCTGGGTGGACGCCTCCGACGCCGACGCCCTCGGGGAGGCGGTCGCGGCGAGCGACGCCGTGGGAGCGGGTCCGGGCCTCGGCACGGACGACACCGCACGTAGCCTGCTCGCCGGGGTGCTCGCCGCGAGCCCGCGCGGGCTGATCCTGGACGCGGACGCCCTGAACCTCGCCGCCGCCGGAGCGTTCGACCTGCGCGCGGCCGCGACCGACCGCAGGATGCTCCTCACGCCTCACCCCGGCGAGATGGCGCGCCTCCTCACGCGGGAAGGGGGGGCCGCGCGCGTGGACGCCGTCGGCGCGGCGCGCGCCGCCGCAGCGCGCTTCGGCTGCGCCGTCCTGCTCAAGGGTGCGCCGTCGGTGGTGGTCGAGCCCACCGGTCCGGCCCGGGTCGACTCGCAGTCCTCGTCGGATCTGGCGGTCGCGGGGATGGGCGACGCGCTCACGGGCGTGGCCGCGGCCCTGCTCGCGCAGGGTTTGGATGCGGCGGACGCCGGATCGCTCGCGCTCTATCTATCGGGACGCGCGGCGCGCATCGCGGGACGGGGCGCGGCGCTCGTGCCGTCGGACGTCATTCGTCACCTGCCCGAAGCCCTCGCCGAGCGCGGCACGTCGGCGACCGACCTCGACCTTCCTTTCGTGACGTTCGACGCCGATGCCGCATCGTAGCGTTCGCGACCCGGACGCGTCGTCATGAGCGGGCTCGACGCGCGACGCATCCGCCTGGGGCCCGGCGCGGAGTTCGACCTGATCCGCCGCTTCCTCGCCGCGGAGCAGCAGCTGCCGCGGGAGGTCCTCGTGGGACCCGGCGACGACGCCGCCGTGCTCGAGGGAGGGTGGGTCGTGACGACCGACCTCTCGATCGAGGACGTGCATTTCCGGCGGGCGTGGCTCTCGGATCGTGAGATCGGCTATCGCGCCGCGGCGGGCGCATTGTCGGACCTGGCCGCGATGGCGGCGAGCCCCGTCGGTGCCCTGGTGTCGCTGGCGGCTCCGCGCGGGGGCGTGGTGGACGTCGAAGCGGTGCACGCCGGCATCCGCGAGATCACGGAGTCCGTGGGCGCGCCCGTCATCGGGGGGGACCTGTCCAGCTCGCCGGGACCGCTCGTGATCGACGTGGTGGCGGTGGGCCGGACCGAGCGGCCCGTGCTCCGACGCGGTGCGGAGCCGAACGACGAGGTTTGGGTGAGCGGGAGCCTGGGTGCGAGCGCGGCGGCGACACGGGTGTGGGAGGCAGGAGGATCGCCTTCCCCCGAGCTCCGCGAGCGCTTCGCCCGTCCCCGCCCGCGGATCGCGGAGGCGCGGGCCCTCGCCGAGGCAGGGACGGCGCGGGCGCTGATCGATCTCTCGGACGGGCTGGCGGGCGACGCGGGCCACATCGCCGCCGCCTCCGGGGTGCGCATCACGCTGGAGGCGAGCGCCGTCCCGGTCGCGCCCGCCGCGGTCGCCGCCCTCGGCGCCGAGCCGGCGCTCGAGCAGGCGCTGCACGGCGGGGAGGACTACGAGCTGTGCTTCGTCGCCCGACCGGGAGCGGTCGACGCCCTGGCCTTCGCGCGAGCGCACGGCGTGCCGCTCACGCGGGTGGGCTGGGTGAGCGAGGGTGAAGGCGTCTGGATCCACGACTGGGAGGGCGAGAGCCATCCAATTGGGCGCGGCGGCTTCGACCACTGGGGCGCTCGATGATCCGGCTGCTCATGGTCGCGATCGTGATCGTGCCGTGGACGATCTACCTGACGCTCGAGATCCTCTGGCACGTGTACCGGAAGTCGCCCGATCGACAGCGCATCTTCGAGAGCGCGCCGCGGCGGTGGTCCCGGCTGCTGTTGAAGGCCGCGGGCGTACGTGTCGTGGCCGAGAATCCCCCCGCGATGCCGCTCGAGCGGCCGCTGGTCGTCGTGGCCAACCACGTGTCCTGGTTCGACGTGCTGGCGCTCTGCGCCGTCACGCCGGGCCGCTATCTCTTCGTGGCGAAGAAGGAAGTGCGTCGCGCGCCGTTCCTCGGTCGGTCGATCGAGGAATGTGGGCACATCTTCATCGACCGAAGCGACCGGAAGGCGGCTCTCGACTCGCTGATCGGGCTGCGCGAGAGGTTGGCGAACGAGAAGCCCATCGTCATCATGTTCCCGGAGGGTACGCGCTCCGCCACGGGGGAGCTCCAGCCGTTCAAGAAGGGGGCGTTCGTGCTCGCCATCCAGGCCGGCGCCGACGTCGTTCCGACGGCCGTGGTCGGCTCGCGGGCGGTGATGCGCAAGCACTCGCTCCTGATCCATTCGGGAACGATCACCGTGCGATACGGGGCCCCGATCGCGGTGGCAGGGAGGTCGATGGAGGGAAGGGACCAGCTGATCCAGGACTCGTGGGAGGCCGTGGCGCGCCTGTTGGCCGCCCCGGCGACCCCCTCGACCTGACGGACACCGAAGAAGACAAAGGAGGGGATGTGTCGGCGATCGTCGACGTGAAGGGACGGGAGATCCTCGACTCGCGGGGCAACCCCACGGTCGAGGCCGAGGTCACCCTCGAGACGGGCGCGCGCGGTCGTGCGGCGGTTCCGTCGGGGGCGTCCACGGGCGCTCACGAGGCCGTCGAGCTGCGCGACGGTGACCCGAAGCGCTTCCTCGGCAAGGGTGTGCGGAAGGCCGTCGCGAACGTCAACGAGAAGATCGCGCCCGCGATCCGCGGCTTCGAGGCGCGCGAGCAGCTCGACATCGACCGCACGATGATCGAGCTCGACGGCACGCCCAACAAGCGCAACCTGGGCGCCAACGCGATGCTCGCGGTGTCGATGGCCGCGGCGCGTGCCGCGGCGCTCGAGAACGACATGCCGCTGTGGCGCTATCTCGCGGAAGCCGGAAAGGCGGATACGCTGCCCGTTCCCATGATGAACATCCTGAACGGCGGCGCGCACGCGTCCAACAACGTGGACGTGCAGGAGTTCATGGTGATGCCGGTGGGTGCCACGTCCTTCTCCGAGGGGCTCCGCATGGGCGTGGAGGTCTTCCACCATCTCAAGAAGGTGCTGACCGCCAAGGGGAAGAACACGGCCGTCGGCGACGAGGGCGGCTTCGCCCCCGACCTGAAGAGCAACGAGGAGGCCGTCGAGGTCGTTCTGCAGGCGATCGAGTCGGCCGGCTACAGGCCCGGGGAGGACCTCGTGATCACGCTCGACGCCGCGGCCACCGAGTGGTTCCGGGAGGGAGAGTACGTGTTCAAGAAGTCCTCGGGGGAGCGGCGTGACGCGAACGGAATGGTTGAATTCTGGAAGGGATGGGTGGATAAGTATCCCATTCGCTCGATCGAGGACCCGCTCGACGAGAACGACTGGAGCGGCTGGAAGCGGATGACCGACACGCTCGGAGACCGGATACAGATCGTAGGCGATGACCTCTTCGTGACCAACGCGGAGAGGTTGGAGCAGGGCATTCGCGACACCACCGCCAACGCGATCCTCGTGAAGGTGAACCAGATCGGCACGTTGACCGAGACGCTGGACACGATGCGCGTGGCCCGCGAGGCCGGGTACGGGCGCATCGTCTCCCATCGTTCCGGGGAGACGGAGGACACGTTCATCGCCGACCTGGCGGTGGCCACCGGCGCCGGTCAGATCAAGACGGGCAGCGCCAGCCGAACCGACCGGGTGGCCAAGTACAATCAGCTCCTGCGTATCGAGGAGCAGCTCGGCGGCAAGGCGCGTTACCCCGGCAAGGATCTCTGGAAGCGTCGATGAGCCGACTGCCTGGTCTGATCATGCCGGCGCTGCTGATCGTCGCCGTCTACTACGCGACCTTCGGCGGGGAGTACTCCCTCCTCGAGCTGCGGGCCGCGCGGGCTGCCGTCGCCGAGGAGGAAGCGTCACTCGGCGAGCTGCAGGCCCGTATCGACTCCCTCTCGGCGCGCGCCGATTCGCTGCGCACGGATCCGGGAACGCTCGAGCGCGTGGCGCGCGAGCAGTTCGGCATGATCCGCGAAGGCGAGACCCTCTATCGCTTCGTTCCGGAGGCGGGCGACCAGGGCGAGGATCGCGGCTCGGACTAGGCGGTCGCCACCCGCGCCGCGCTGCCGCTTGTCCGGCGCGCGATCACGTCCGCGACGCGACTCGCGTCGCGACCGATGCCGTGGATCATCGTCGACGACGCGGAATAGAGGAAATGGGGTCCGACGAAGTACAGGCCGGGCTCGTCGGGCACCACGCCGCGCACCTGCTTCGGCTCGCCGTGCGCGTCGAACACCGGTAGCTCGATCCACGACCGACCCAGATCGAACCCGGTGCACCACACGATGCCCGAGACGTCGAGCACCGTGCCGTCCTCGAGCAGCGGCCGACCATCGCGGACCCCGGCGACGCGCGGCACCCGACGCACGCCCGCCGTCGCGAGATCCTGTGCGCGGGTGCGGATGAGCGGCATGCCGCCGCTGAGCAGCTTCGGGCGCGCCTTGCGACCGATCGCCGTGTCGACCGTCAGCAGGCGGTGGAAGACGATGCGGAAGACGATGGGCAGGATGAAGCGGCGCACCAGCGCGTTCCGGACCGGGAAGGGGATCTGGCCGACGTCGCGTCCCGAGAGCAGCACGCGGTGCCCGCCGCGCACCAGATCGATCGCGATCTCGGCACCCGAGTTGCCGGCCCCGACGACCAGCACGTCGCCCGGAGGGAGCTGCGAGGGCCGCCGGTATTCCATGGAGTGGAGCTGCACGACGTCCGGAGCGACCTCGGCGGAGAACGCCGGGACGAGGGGCCTCTGGTACGAGCTCATCGCGACCACGACGTGCCGCGCCTCGAGACGTCGTCCTCCCGCCTCCACCACATAGCCGTCTCCGTCGCGTGTCAGTCGATCCACGCGGGTTCCGCAGCGCACGGGGAGGCGATGGCGCGCCGCGTAAGCCTCCAGATAATCCGCCATCTCGTCCTTCGTCGGGAAGTCGTGCGGAGCACCCGGGAACGGCATCCCGTCCAACGCGTCGTAGCGACGCGGCGTGAACAAGTGCAGCGAGTCCCAGCGATCGCGCCATGCACCGCCGATCCGCTCGGACGCGTCGAGGATCACGAAGGGCACACCCGCGCGGGCGAGGTGATAGCCGACCGACAGGCCCGCTTGTCCGCCGCCGATCACGATCACCTCGTGACGCTCGGCCCCCGACGCGCGGTCCGCGTGCGTGCCGCCGACCGGGTGCCCCGACAGCTCGGCGAACGCGGCGCCCTCCTCGAGCAACTGCGACCGATCGGAAGGGATTGCCATGGTCCTCGCATCACCGTTCATGACGTCCTCCTGCGTTGGCGCGTGACGATCGTGATCCAAGGTGACGGGTGCGACCCCGGCGCGCTTCGGGAGGATTGCCCATTTCGGGGAGCGACCGCGGTGTGGGTAGGATTACCCAACCAGCTCGTGCCGGTAGGCGAACGCCGTCGCCGCGGCCCGCGTCGCGACATCGAGCTTGGCGAAGATGTTGCTGACGTGCCGATCGACGGTTCTCTCGCTCAGCGACAGCGCCTCGGCGATCGCGCGGTTCGTCCGGCCGTCGGAGACCAGACGCAGCACCTCGAGCTCGCGCGGCGTGAGGCCGAAGGTCTGCGCGGGCCGCCTCTCGGCTCGAGCCTCCAGGCGCGCGATGTCCGGCGACGCGTCCAGCTCGCAGAACACCGCGAGCGCGGCGTCGCGCTCGAGCCCCGCGCCCTCCTCGTCGCCGAGCTTCGCGAGCGCTTCGGCGACGAGCACGCGGATACGTGCCGCGATGTAGGGCGCGCCAACCCTCTGCCACGTGGCGAACGCCGAGCGCAGCGGCTCCCTGGCTCCGCTGGCGTCGCCGGCGGCGAGGAGCACGGCGCCCCGCGCGTGACGGGCCATGGCGTCGAGGATCTCGTTGCGCATGTCGCCCGCGATCTCCTCCAGGTCTCGCGCCGCCGCGTCTGCACCCGCCTGGTCGCCCGTCGCGAGGAGGATCTCCACGGCGGCCGGCAGATAGCGTGCGCGCGCGAGCGGATCCGGCGCCGAGGCGATCACCTGCCGGATCGCCGTGGCCGCCGTTTCCCCGCGGCCCTGCGCCAGCCTGAGCAGCGCGAGCCCCGGCTGTGGCTCCCGACCGAGCCGGCTCGCCTCGCGATACGCTTCCTCGGCGGCGTCGAGCCGGCCGAGCAGCCGAAAGAGCTCGCCTCGCTGGTAGCTCGCCCCGGCACGGTCCGCCGCCGCCGCTCCTCCCGACGGCTGCACGACCGCGCGCGCGACCTCCTCCATCGCCTTGCCCCACTCGCCCTGCAGCTGGAGGATCTCCGCGCGATACACGCGGCAGGTGCCGTTGAACTCCACGAGCTCCGGTTGGCTGTCGCACCAGTCGGCGAGCGCGGCGCTCCACTCGCGCGCCCGGTCCATCGCCCACACGCGCCGGCAACAACCGATCACCGCGCAGTACACGATGCCCGTCGGCACCGGGTCGAGCCGACCCGTGCTCGCCGGCAGGATCGCCTCGTCGAGCAGCGCGAGGCCGACGTCACGCTCGCCGAGGGCGACCATCGCCTGACCCTCGATCGTGCGGGCCAGGCTGGCGAGGTTCGCGTCGGCGAACCGTTCGGCGATCTCGCCCGCGCGCCGGGCTGCTTCCTTGGCGGCTGCGGGTTCCTTGCGGGCAAGACGCTCGAGACCTTCGGGCAGGAGCAGGTAGCCCCTCTCCACGCAGTCGCGGCAGCCCTCGCCCGCGCGGTCGAGCAGACGCTGCGCGCTGCCGATCCAGCCCGTGGCGCGACCCGTCTCGCCCATCGAGAAGAGACGGAAGCCGAGCCAGAATGCTGCGCGCGCGGCGCCGCGCAGATCGCCGAGCCGAACGTTCTCGTCGTGCAACCGCTCGAGCGTCGCGAACAGGAGGCTCTTCTGGCCGGCGAGCCCGTGCGCCCACGCGAGGCGCTCGAGGTCGGCGGGAGCGAGCGGCACCGTTCGGTCCGCCGCGGCCAGACGCTCGGCGGCCTCGCGCCAGCGGCGCGCCTCGTAGGCCGCGAGGCCGCGCTGGAGATCCGTCGCTCCCGGTGCCGTCACCGTCTCAGTCGTCGGGCCCCGACGATCCCACGGGCGTCTGGACGCGCCGCCCCGTCGACAGCCCGAGCATCTTCTTGGCCGCGCTCTCGAGCGCGCCTCGATCCGCGCCTTCGGGCATCGCCTCGATCATCGCCTCGGCGGCCGTCCGCAGGGCGCGGGCTCGCTCCTCGTCGGTCGGCGGTGCGCCCTGCGGGAGCATGTGGCGGAAGAGCTCGACGGGGATCGGGAACAGCGTGGTCGAGTTGTTCTCCGCCGCGATCTCCACGACGGTCTGCAGGAAGCGCAGCTGCATCGCCATCGGGTACTGCTGGATGATCTCGGCGGCGGCCACGAGCTTCGTGGACGCCTGGTACTCGCCCTCGGCCGCGATGACCTTGGCGCGCCGCTCGCGCTCCGCCTCCGCCTGCCGTGCCATCGCCCGCTTCATCTCCTGCGGCAGATCGATGTCCTTGATCTCGACGCCCGTGACCTCGATCCCCCACGGATCGGTCCCCTCGTCGATGATCGTGCGCACGATCTCGTTGATGCGCTCCCGCTCGGCGAGCAGCTGGTCGAGCTCAGACTGCCCGATCACCGAGCGCAGCGTCGTCTGCGCGAGCTGGCTCGTCGCGAAGTAGTAGTCCTCGATCTCGATCACGGCGGTCGTCGGCGCCGAGACGCGGAAGTACACGACCGCGTTCACCCGCACGCTCACGTTGTCCTTCGTGATCGTGTCCTGCGGCGGGATGTCGATCGCCACGATGCGCAGGTCCATCTTGCGCATGCGCTCGATACCGAACGGAAGGAGGAAGATCAGCCCCGGGCCCTTCGCCCTCGTCAGCTTGCCCAGTCGGAAGACGACGCCGCGCTCGTACTCGAGCAGGACGCGCAGGCTCGTCAGGAGACCGATGCCTCCGGCGGCGATCGCCGCGTAGGTGATCGTCGTCAGGTCCATGCTCAACCTCCCGTTCGAAGCTGCGACCCCCTGCCTGAGCGTGGCCAGGAAGGCCAGGGGACGCAAGCGGGCCCCCGCGGGACGACGCATTGACACGTAGGATGCGCCCCCTGAGCTTTTTCGCCCCTCGCCGGAGTAGCTCAGCTGGTTAGAGCAGCGGAATCATAATCCGCGTGTCGGGGGTTCGAGTCCCTCCTCCGGCACTTCACGACCCCGTCACCGCTGCATCGGGATGCTGCTCGGGAACGTGAGCTGGACCGCGCAGGCCGGGTCCAGGATGTCGATCGCTCCGGCGACCAACAGCGCTCCGGTGCGCCGGTAGTAGGTGCCCGAGAAATCGACGGTGTGATCGGGACAGAAATCGGGCGTCGCCGTGAAGCTCATCGGCGCCACCGAGCTCTGCGATACCGACCCTTCCAGCGGTCCGCTGCCTGCGATCGACTGCTGGTACACGCCGTCGTCCAGGACGCCCTCGAGCGTGAACCCACCGACGATCTGGCCCGGCGACGTCTCCGCGAGCTCGAGCGTGAGATAGCCGTCGAGCGTGATCATCCCGTCTCCGACGGAGCGGAACGCACCCGCGAAGGTTCCGGTGAGCTCCGTGTCCTCGCCGCCGACGTCCACGGGCGCCACGGCGCCGCCGCAGCCTGCGAGAACGGCGCCGAGCGCGCCGAGCGTGGCGACCCGGGACCGAAGCATCCGCGTGCTACCCGCCCGCCGGAGGGCGGTTCGCGCCGCGAGAGGATGGCGGACGCGGCTCGGCACTCTTGGCTACGGAGGCCGCCGGCCCGCAACTTGGAACCCATGAAACTTCCAAGACGCGCGCCCCTGCCGCTCGGATGGGCTCTGCTCACCGGGCTCGCCCTCCTCGGCCCGCGGGCGGCGCTCGCCCAGGAGGCGGACCGCGTCGAACGGAACGAATGGGCCGCGCGGGTCGTGGGCCGCGACGGGGCGGCGGTCACCCTGGAAGCCGAAGGCCCGCCCCTCGATGGTCCCCGTGAGTTCTTCTACCGTCCGAGCCCGCCGTTCGACGTGAACAGCCGCTGGGTGATGGTGCAGGACTCCACGTTCGGCGTCGTCTTCGCGCAGGCGAGCGGCGTCAAAGGCGGGATCGGCAGCTACGTCGGGGATCTCTACCTGCGCGCCCTCACCGACGTGAGGGCGGTGGAGGTCAGGGCGCTGCTCTTCAACATCTGGGGAGAGTACGAGGGTCATCTCGCCGTCACGGTGCTCGTCGACCGTGGACGCGGCGAGCAGTGGGAGATCCACCCGAGCTGGAGCGACGTCACGGTCCCGCTGCACGAGCACCGGACCAGCATCGCCTGGATCAACCGCGTGATGTTCGACGACCAGTCCGTCCACCAGGCGGACGTCGCGACGATCGCGCGGGCGTGGGAGCACGTGACCGGATCGCCCTTCCCGGGGCTACCGGACGATCCGCCCCTCCGGGCGGTTGGCCAGTAGCCTGTCGATGTATCTTCTGCACCGTGGTTCGCCGCAGCGTCTGACGCCCCGGTCGAGCAGCGCCGGGCCAGGGAGGGCATGAGGGGTCCGATGGAAGCCGAGCGCACCGTTCTCTTCGCCGACGTCTGCGACAGCACCGGCATCGCCGAGGCGCTGGGGAACGTGGCGTCCCGGAGCGTCATCGCGGAGATCCTCGGGAGGCTGCGTTCGGTGACCGAGGGCGTCGGCGGGACCGTGATCAAGACGATCGGCGACGAGATCATGTGCGCGTTCGCTTCGCCGATGGACGGGATCGCCGCGGCGGTGGACATGCAGCGTGCGGTGAGCGCCATGCCCCCGGTGCAGGGCATCCATTCGCGCGTGCGCATCGGGCTCCACTCCGGCACGGTGCTGATCGAGAGTGGCGACCTGTTCGGCGACGTCGTCAACGTCGCTGCGCGCGTCGCGGACATGGCGGCGGGCGAGCAGGTGCTCACGACGGGCACGACCGTCGAGAGCGTCGCCGACGGCCTGGTGCCGTATCGCAGCCTCGGGGTCCACGGTGTGAAGGGACGCGACGAGCGTCTCCATCTCTGTGAGGTCCTGTGGCGCGGCGAGACCGCCCAGATGACGGTGGTCGCGCCGAAGCTCAATCGCATGCCGAAGGCCGAGCTCGAGATCCGACTCGGCGACCAGGTGTTGTCCCTGAAGGGCGACGCGAAGGATGCGCTCTCGATCGGCCGAGGCGCGGAGTGCTCGCTCGTCGTGCCGAGCTCCTCGGCCTCGCGCGCGCACGCCGACGTCGTCTCCCGGGGAGGGCGCTTCTACCTCGACGACCACAGCACGAACGGGACCTACGTCCGACCCGAAGGTGCGAACGAGGTGTTCGTCCACCGCGACCAGGCGCTCCTGCAGGGGTCCGGTCTGATCCGACTCGGCGAGCCGATCTCGGTGAAGGGTCCGCTCGACATCGAGTACACGACGAAGTACGGAGCCTGACCGCCATGGCGGCCACGATCCCCTGCAAGTCCTGCGGCAAGCCGGTTCCGGTCGGCGACCGGTTCTGCTCGGGGTGCGGCACGCTGGTGGTCAACGACTCCGCCGCCACCGTGATGCTGCCGCAGACGCAGGGCACCGGCTCGCAGACCCAGTGCGTGAAGTGCGGCGCGTCGATGGGGCGCGACGACAGGTTCTGCCCGAAATGCGGAGCCTCGCGGCCGGAGGAGGCGACCGTCGTCTCGCACCTGTCGCTCCGGAACGCCCAGGCGGCGCACCTGATCGAGGCCACGAAAGGCGAGTTCGAGATCCTGCAGCAGCTCGGCACCGGCGCCATGGGCGCGGTCTACCTGGCCAAGGACATCTCGCTCGGCCGCAAGGTCGCCATCAAGGTCATCGCGTCCAACCTGCTGTCCGATGCGACGATGATCTCGCGGTTCCGCTTCGAGGCGCAGACCGTCGCTTCGCTCCGCCATCCGAACATCGTGAACGTGCACGCGGTTCGTCAGTCGGCCGACCTGCACTACTTCGTGATGGAGTTCATCGACGGCCCGCCGCTGCGCAACATCGTCAAGACGCACGCCCCGCTCGAGGTGGACGTCGTGCAGGCGATCATCTTCCAGGTGGGATCGGCGCTCGCGTACGCGCATCGCTCCGCCGGAGGCGTGATCCACCGGGACGTGAAGCCCGCCAACATCATGGTGGACAAGGAGGGCGACGCGTTCGTCACGGACTTCGGCATCTCCAAGATGTCGGAGGCGCAGTCGGGGCTGACGCAGACCGGCGCCACGATCGGCACACCCGAGTACATGAGCCCCGAGCAGTGCAGGGGAGACGCGCTCACGGGTGCGTCGGACCAGTACGCGCTCGGCATCGTGGCCTACGAGATGCTCGTCGGTCACGTGCCGTTCACGGGCTCTCAGTACAACATCATGGTGTCGCACACGTCGGAGCGGCCCAAGCCGATCCTCGCCGCTCGGTCCGACTGCCCCACCGAGGTCGCCGAGGCGATCGAGCGCATGCTCGCCAAGACGCCGCAGGAGCGGTGGCCGGATCTCGACACGGCCGTGGCGGCGATGGGTGGTGCCCCGCTCGGCTACCAGAGCCCCGTGCGGCAGAAGATCAAGGCGCTCACGGGTGCGACGCTCGCCAGCATACCCGCCGTGCGCACGGGCCAACCCGGCGCCGTGTCCGGCGGCGCGAGGACGCTCGACACGGCGACGTCCGTGAGCGTGATCGGATTGCCGTCGCTGCTCGAAACCGGCGAGCGCGTGCAGCTGAAGGCGGACGTGAAGGGCGCCGGCAACACGTCGCTCGGCGGCCAGGGCGTCATCTGGGCGAGCACCGACCC
This sequence comes from Gemmatimonadales bacterium, assembly GCA_050181335.1. GTDB lineage: Bacteria > Gemmatimonadota > Gemmatimonadetes > Longimicrobiales > Gaopeijiaceae > UBA2982. The sequence goes on from JBFXDG010000009.1 coordinate 140,186, forward strand.
GGCGATCGCCAAGGTGGAGGGAGGCTGGGTCGAAGCGCTCGCTCCCGGCTCCGTCTCCATCATGGCGTCGGCGGGAAACGTGGCGAGCAGCGTGCTGCTCACCATCGAGGAGCCGAAGGCCGCCAAGGTGCTCGTGCGGCCCGCCTCGGTGACCATGCAGAAGGGCGGCAAGATGATCCTCAGCGCGCTCGTGCAGGACAAGCGCGGCAAGGATCTGCCCCGGCCGGTGCGCTGGAAATCCGCCGACCCGGCGATCGCGACGGTGTCCCCCAAGGGCGAGGTGGTCGCGAAGGGCGCGGGCCCGGTGACGATCACCGCCGAAGCCGAGGGCGCGAGCGGTACCTCCGCGATCGTCGTCGAGGCTCCGGTCGTCGTCGCCGCTCCGCCGCCTCCGGCCCCGGTGCCACCGGAGGTGAAGGCTTCGGCCGAACCCCTCGCGGCCGCACCCAAGGCGGAGCCACCCAAGGCCGAGCCACCGAAGGCGGACGTGCCGGCTCCGAAGGCGCCGGCCGCGGCCGCGCCGAAGTCCCCCGCGAAGCCGAAGCCCGCACCGCCGCCGGTCGCGCCCGCAGCCAAGCCGAAGTCGACGCCCACGCCCGTCGAGGCTGCCCCGCCCCGAGCCAAGCCGGCGCCGCCGGCCCCCCGTCCCGCGGCGACCGACCGGCCGATCTATCGGCACCCGGGAGCGATCGCCGCGTCGGTGGTGCTGCTCGGGGCCCTGGTGTTCGGCGTCGTCTCGATGGGTGGTGGCGAAGCCGAGCCTGCGTCCGATCCCGCGACGTCGCAGGGTGGGGCCGCTCCGCTCGCGACGACACCGGCGGGCGGGGCCGCGATCGGCGGCGCACCCGCCCCTGGCCCCGCCACGGTCGAGCCGCCGCCGCCGGCCTCCGCCGGTGGGCAACCGGCCGGCTCGACGCCCCCGCCGACCCAGACCGCGGCCACGGATCCCCCGGCGGCCGCAGCTCCCCCGTCTACGAGCCCGTCCGGCGGAGCGGCCACACCACCCGCACGCGGCGGCGGTGCGGCACCACCCACGCCCGCACGGGTCGACATCGGACAGCTCGCCGGCACCATGCAGCCGGGCGGCACGGCCACCGCGACGGCTCAGGTCTACGCCTCGAGCGGTGGGGCCATGAGCAGCGGGTTCACGCTCGCCTGGCGCTCGAGCAACCCCGCGGCGGTGAGCGTGGATCCGCGCACGGGGGCGCTCCGCGCGGCGGGTCCCGGAACCGCGTGGATCGTGGCGGCGGCCGGCGACGCACGCGACAGCGTTCGTCTGACCGTCAGCGCGCCGCCGACGACCGCTTCAACGCCGCCCGCGCAGCCGCCCCAACAGGCGGCGCCGACCGTCGCGCGGGTGGAGATCGCCGGCTCGGACCTCGAGCTGGAGGTCGGCTCATCCGCGCCGCCGCTGGCCGCTTCCGCGCTGGATGCGAACGGACGGCCCGTGTCGCGGCCGGTCTCGTGGAGCTCGTCGAACACGCAGGTCGCCACCGTGGACGCCGCCGGAAGGGTGACGGCCGTCGGGGCGGGCAGGGCACAGATCACGGCCAGCGTGGCCGGCCGCTCCGATCAGGTCGGCGTGACGGTCGCGGCGGCGGAGCCGCCCGCGGCGCCTGCGCCGGCTCCCGTCGCGGCGGCTCCCGCGCTGCCCTCCGCCGCGGACGCGCGTGCCGCCGTCGAGGGCTACCTGGCGGCCCTCGGACGCAACGACCGCGATCTCGTCACCCGTCTCTGGGGAGCCGCACCAGCGGGGAACCGGGGCGATCTCCTGGATGCGATGAACCAGCGTGACTTCCGCGTCACCCTCGGCACGGTCTCCGCACCCGTGGCGGACGGCGCTGGCGCGACGGTGACGTTCCCGGTGGCGGCGGCGTGGCGCAGCAGCTTCGGCCAGAACCGGGACGGCTCGTTCAACTTCCGCGCGCGGCTCGAGCGCGCCGGGACCGAGTGGAGCCTGGCCTCCGTCGTCCTGCAGTAGCGGGACCCGGAGCGACCCTCTAGCTGCCGAGTCCGACGGCGAGACCCACGCGCGCGACCACGTTGGCGCCCGTGCCCAGATCGACCTGGAACGCCCCGAGCGTCACGTCGCCCAGATCCTTGTAGCCGAGCGTCGCGCCGGCGTCGAGGTTCACCCGGTCGCTCAGCCGGAAGAGGAGCCCGCCGCCGCCGTTCAGCGTGTAGCCGGTGCTCGTGGCCTCGTTGTTCGCCGTCTTGATCTTGACCTGCGAGAGCGCCGCCCGGCCCGACACGTAGAGGACCGCGTTGTCGCTGCCGATGTCGAGGACGTAGCGCGGCTCCAGGAAGCCGCCCAGGAAGACCATGTCCTGACCGGTCAGCCGCTTGTGGAACGTGTTCTCGATGCCGCCACCGATCGAGAAAGCACTGGGGTTGAGGCGGATCTGTGCCTCCCAACCTCCGCCCACGTCGATGTTGTCCATCTCGCCCCCGAACGGATACATGCCGAGGCCCGAGAACTGGAGCGAAATCATCTGAGCCGACTGCGCCGAGGCGGCCAGCGGAGCCGTGGAGAGGAGCGCTGCGACGAGGAGCGCGGAGGTCAGGTGTCTCGAGCTCATGGAGGCGGTGGCGGTTGGGAGATGGGGTGCCCGCGAGTTTCGAAACTAGTGCGGCGTGCGGGCGGTTGTCGATGTTGTGCGACAGGCCGCTTGCTCGGAAGCGCAGGGCGACGAAATGATTACAGAGGGGCGTCGCTCACGGGCGACGGAGCCGTCTCGTCCCCGAGACATACTTCCGAGGAGCCGGACCTTGATTCGAACCACGTACGCCGTCTTGGCCCCGGTGGCGATCCTGCTGCTGGGGGCCTGCAAGAAGGCCGAGCCCGGAGGGTGCGATCCGACCGATCCCCTGTGCGGGGGCGGCAGCGCGATCGACACCATCGTCGTCAGCTCCGCGATCGACAGCGTGATCGACGTGGGCGCCACCTCGCAGATGACCGCCCAGGCGCGCACGTCGAGCGGCACACCGGTCTCGGCGACCATGGCCTGGACGTCCCTCACGCCCGCGACCGCGACGGTCGATCCGGCCTCCGGCCTGGTGACGGCGGTGGCCGTGGGGACGACGACCATCCGGGCGTCGCAGAGCTCCAACTCCGTGGTCGGCCGCCTGCCGCTGCGCGTCGTGGACGCGGACCTGCCGCGGGCGAGCGCGCTCGTGACCGACAGCATCGCCGCGCGCATGAGGCAGGCCCTCTCGACGGCTCCGCGCGGCGCCATGACGACGATCCTGACGAACTGCGGAGCGCAGCTCACAGCTGGTAACCTGGTGGCCTTGAACACCTGCCTGACGAACGCCGCCGCCGTGAGCGGCGGCACCAACGGAAACGACAACGCGCTGCTGAACGTGCTCGATCTGTTCTACCTGCACGCCAGACGCCAGCTCCAACTCTAGCCCCCGGAAGAGAGATCCACACCATGGTTCGCAACTCATACGCAATGGCTGCAGCGGCCCTCGCGATCGGTCTCGCCGTCGATGGGGCGCCTGCGCTCGCACAGACGACGTTCCAGGCGTGCCGCGTGCCCAGCGTCGGCGTCATCTACATGATCAACGTCGGGGACGCGCCCACGGCCTGCCTCGACGCCTCGCACGTGCAGTTCAGCTGGACGGAAGGAGGCGCGCCGGCGGACGGCTCGATCACGACCGCGAAGCTGGCCAACAATGCCGTCACGACGGCGAAGCTGGCCGTTCCGCCCCGCGCGGCGGCCACGGCCGGGACGTCCGTCGCGGTTACGCTGACGAGCACCTTCGCGAGTCTCGGCAACGTGGCGATCACCGTCGGGGGCGCGGGCAGCATTGTCGTGCACGCGGCGGGCACGACCGAGGTGAGCGCCTCGAACTGCAGCTACATGTACTACGGAATCGCGGAGTCGCCGACGGGAACGCCGACCTCGACGGGCTTCCTGAACCGAGCCGACTTCGGTGCGACGGGCGTGGCCAACTTCGGCTACAGCGCCATGAACGCCGTGTATCTCGACACCGTGGCCGCGCCCGGGACCTACACGTATTACTTCGTGGCCCGCGCGAGCAGCGGCACCACGTGCGATGCCTACAACAACGGCATCACGGCGATCTTCATCCCGAGCTGATCGCTCTCGCGGAACTGACCGCCCCGAGGGCCGGCCGCTACCCGCGGCCGGCCTCGAGCTTTTTCGCCGAGCCGGCCGGACCGGCCGCTTCGGCGGTGGCCGCACGCATGACCCACAGCACCCACGCCCCGACCGCCAGCGAGAGCGTCATCGCGAATACGCCGCCGGAGCGGAGCGCCGCGCCGATCTCCTGATCACGCGAGAGCATCCCGTACTTGAGCAGCATTACAGTCCAATCGTGGCTGTCCACGTCGACGGGACCGAAGGGTGAGACGAGCGGCAGCGCCTGCGCGCGCGCATCCGCCGCGTACACGCCCGCGCCGAACATCGACGTGCCCAGCCAGAAGATGCACACCGCCGCGCCGAACGGATCGCGCTGGCGGTGGAGCAGGTAACCCGCGGCCGCGAGCGGGATGCCGAGCTGGAAGATCGTTCCGCCGGCCGTCGTGAGGATGCGGTTGCCGAGCCAGAAGAAAGCTGCGTGCCCCATCTCGTGGAACGCGAGGTTCACGCCGTCGAAGATCGACGAGTGCATGGGATCGCCGAGGTAGCCCCTCAGCGGCACCAGCAGCAGCACCAACAACGGCGCGCGCGCCCACCAGAGCTTGCCGCGGACGCGCTCCGCGACCCACGCCCTCAAGCGGCGTCCATTCGTGGGAGCGAGAGCCGCGCCCGGTCTCAGGCCGGCGGCGGCGCGTCGATCCTGCCGTCCGAGCGGTCCTGGCGGGCCGTGCGGGGGCTCATCCCCTGAGGCAGACCGACGGCGGTATCGGTCTCGCCGGTCTCGCGGCCGTCCGCCGTGGTCTTCTCCCCCTCACCCGTAGGCGCCGACTTGGGGGCGACCCTCCAGAACAGGCCGAGCTGGTCCGACCAGCCGGCGAGCAGCTCCCGGGCGCGCTCCGAGCCGGTGAGCTCGAGATGCCGCTGGATCATCCCACGCAGCGTCTCGATCTCGTCGGTCTCGGTCACGCGGTCGGCGCGCACGAGCTCGCGGTTCAGGCGGTTGGTGAACGTGCCGTCCTGATCGAGCACGAACGCCACCCCACCCGACATGCCGGCCCCGAAGTTGCGGCCCGCGCGGCCGAGCACGATGACCATGCCGGCCGTCATGTACTCGCACCCGTGGTCACCGACGCCTTCGACCACCGCGACGGCGCCCGAGTTGCGCACCGCGAAGCGCTCGCCGGCGCGACCCGAGAGATAGAGATTGCCGCCGGTCGCCCCGTAGAGCACGGTGTTGCCGGCGAGCGTCGAGTCGGATGCCCTGAAGCCCGCGTCGGCGGGCGGCCGAATCACGATCTCGCCGCCGTGCATGCCCTTGCCGACGTAGTCGTTCGCCTCGCCGACGAGTGTCAGCTTCACGCCGTCGAGCAGCCAGGCGCCGAACGACTGCCCCGCCGAGCCGGTGAGGGTCAGGTCGATCGTCCCGGCCGGGAGACCCGCGTCCGCGTGCGTGCGTGAGCAGCGCACCGAGATGCGCCCGCCCACGGTGCGGTCCGTGTTCTCGATCGGATAGGCGCCCTTGAACGGCGTGCCCTTCTCCAGGGCGTCGCCCAGCTCGGCGATGATGCGGTCGTCGAGCGAGTCGTCCTTGTCGGGGCGATCGTTGCGCTCCTGGACGCAGCGCACGGGGCCGCCCTGCGCCGGCGTGATCAGGTTCGTGAGGTCAACGCCGCGCCACCGGGCGTTGTCCGGCGCGGGGATCTGCTCCAGCAGGTCCGCGCGGCCGATGATGTCCTCGATCTTCTCGTAGCCCAGGCCCGCCAGGATCGTTCTCACCTCTTCGGCCACGTGCGTGAGGAACGTGATGAGCATCTCCGGCGTGCCGAAGTACTTCTTGCGGAGCTCCTCGGCCTGCGTCGCGATGCCCACGGGGCACGTGTTGAGGTGGCACTGGCGCGCCATCTTGCATCCGAGCGCGATCAGCGCCGTCGTGCCGAAGCCGAAGCGGTCGGCGCCGAGCAGCGCGGCGGTCACGATGTCACGGCCGGCGTGCATGCCGCCGTCGGTGATCACCTCGACGCGTCCGCGGAGCCCATTCAGGACCAGCGTCTGCTGCGTCTCGGCGAGCCCGAGCTCCCACGGGTTACCCGCATACTTGACCGACGACAGCGGCGAGGCGCCCGTGCCGCCGTCGCATCCGCTGATCTGGATGCTGTCCGCGTAGGCCTTCGCCACACCCGCCGCGATGGTGCCCACGCCCTCGGACGCGACGAGCTTCACGCACACGCGCGCCCTGGGGTTGGCCATCTTCAGGTCGTAGATGAGCTGCGCGATGTCCTCGATCGAGTAGATGTCGTGGTGCGGCGGGGGCGAGATGAGCGGCGTTCCCGGCAGCACGTGCCGGAGGCCCGCGATGTACGTGCTCACCTTGTGGCCGGGAAGCTGTCCGCCCTCACCCGGCTTGGAGCCCTGCGCGATCTTGATCTCGAGCACCTCGGCGCCGGCGAGGTAGGCCGGGGTCACGCCGAAGCGGCCCGACGCGACCTGCTTGATCACCGAGTTCGCGTCGCGGAGGTCGCCGTCGTAGGAGTAGCGGCGCGGATCCTCGCCGCCCTCGCCCGTGTTGGCGCGTCCGCCGATTCGGTTCATGGCACGCGCGATGTCCTCGTGCGTCTCGCGCGACAACGCGCCGAGGGACATGGCGCCCGTCTGGAAGCGCGCCAGGATGCCGGTGACCGGCTCGACCTTCGACACGTCGATGGGTCCGCGGTCCGACTTGTAGCGCAGCAGGTCGCGCAGCGCGGTCGGCGGCCGGTTGTACACGAGCTTCGTGTACGCCTCGTACGCTTCCGGTCCACCGCCCTCGACCACCGCGTGCAGCGCGCGCCACACCGGCGGCTCGTTCGCGTGATACTCCGAGCCCTTGCGGAACTTGTGCCAGCCGCCGGCCTCGAGGTCGGCGCCGCTGTACGCGCGCTGGTGGCGCTCGAGGACGTCCTTCGCGATGTCCTCGAAGCCGATGCCGCCGATCCGCGACGTGGTTCCCGTGAACGCGTAGTCGATGACCTCCTCGGACAGGCCGAGGGCCTCGAAGATCTGCGAGCAGTGGTACGACGACACCGTCGAGATCCCCATCTTCGACAGGATCTTGAGCAGGCCGGCTTCCGACGCCTTCAGGTAGTTGCGGATGGCCTTCTCGGAGTCCACCTCGCCGAGCTCGCCCTCCTCGGCCAGCGCGCGCACCGACGCGAGCGCGAGGTACGGATTGACGGCCGAGGCGCCGAAACCGATGAGCGCGGCGAAATGATGCACGTCGCGCGCGTCGCCCGCCTCGGCGAGGATGCTCGCGCCCATCCTGCGGCCCGTGCGGATCAGATGGTGGTGAACCGCCGCCACCGCGAGGATCATCGGGATCGGGGCCTGATCGGGTCCCGTGACGCGGTCGCTGATGATGAGGCCGCAGTGCCCGGCCTCCACGGCGGCGATCGCCGCCCGGCAGAGGTCGTCGAGGGCATCCATCATGCCCTCCGGACCCGCGTCGGCGGGGAAGGTGGCGGGTAGCGTCTCGAAGGTGAGGTCGTCACCGCCGGAGCGCTTCATCGCCTCCCACGTCTCGTCGGAGAGGAGCGGGCTGCGCAGGTGCAGCAGCCGCGCCGCCTCGGGGCGCTCCTCGAGGATGCAGTGGCTGGTGCCGATGTACATGTCCAGCGACATGACGATCCGCTCGCGGATCGAGTCGATCGCCGGGTTGGTGACCTGCGCGAAGCGCTGGCGGAAGTAGCTGTAGAGCAGGCGTTGATGGTCGGTGAGGACGGACGGCGGCGAGTCGTCGCCCATCGAGCCGGTCGGCTCCTTGCCCTCCTCGGCCATGGGCGAGACCACGAGCTTCAGCTCCTCGCGCGTGTAGCCGTGCAGCACCTGGAGCGTGGACAGCTCGGCGCCGGTGGCGGCCGCCGGGCCGCGCTTGCCGGAGTGCGTCTCCACGCGCCGGACGTTGCCCTCGATCCACTGCGTGTAAGGCCGCGCGCGAGAGAGCCGCCGCTTGATCTCCTCGTTGCGGAGGAACTGACGGCGCTCCGTGTCCACCGCGATCATCTCGCCGGGTCCGACGCGGCCCGCCTCCACGACCTCGGAGAGAGCCAGCTCCACGATGCCGACCTCCGAGCCGCACACGACGAGCCCGTCGCGGGTGACCTTGTACCGGGCCGGCCGCAGGCCGTTGCGATCCATGGCCGCGGCCGCCACCACGCCGTCGGTGATGGCCAGGTTCCCCGGACCGTCCCACGGCTCGATCAGGCACGCGTGGTACTCGTAGAACGCGCGGAGCTGCGGATCCATGTCGGCGTCGTTCTCCCACGCTTCCGGGACGAGCATGCGGATGGCGTGCAGCACGTCCCGCCCGGAGACCACGAGCAGCTCGAGCACCTCGTCGAGAGACGCGCTGTCCGATCCACCCTCCCAGACCACGGGCAGCAGATCCGCGATCTCGTCACCCCACACGGGCGACGTCAGCTCCTGCTCGCGGGCCTTCATCCAGTTCCGGTTGCCGACGAGCGTATTGATCTCGCCGTTGTGCCCGAGCATGCGGAAGGGCTGCGCGAGCTTCCAGTTCGGGAGCGTGTTGGTTGCGAACCGCTGGTGGAACAGCGCGAGGCTGCTCACGGTGCGCGGGTCCGCGAGGTCCGGGAAGAACGCCTCCAGCTGCGGGGCGACCATCAGGCCCTTGTAGACGACGGTGCGCGACGACATCGACACGATGTAGACGTCGAGGTCGTGCTCGCGGTATGCCGCCTCGGCGCGCTTGCGCGCGAGGTACAGCGCGCGCTCGAACTCGACCAAGGACACGTCCTTGGGGCGGGCGAGCAGCAGCTGCTCGATGTTGGGGAGCGTGTCCTTCGCCAGGCCGCCGAGCTTCGACGGGTCGATCGGAACCTCGCGCCACCCGAGCACCTGCAGCCTGCTGCGCGTCGCCGCGTCCTCGAGGAGCAGGCGCGCCTGGCGGACGTGTGACGGCTCGGGCGGAAGGAAGACCATCGCCACGGCGAGCCGGTGCAGCTCGCTCGCCGCCAGACCGAACGAGGCCGCGTCTTGGGCCAGCAGCTCACGCGGGAGCTGGATGGTGACGCCGGCTCCGTCGCCCGACGCCGCGTCCGACGACACGGCGCCGCGGTGCGTGACCCGAACGCATGCCTCGACCGCCAGCTCGACCACGCGATGGCTCGCGCGCCCGGCGATGTCGGCGATGAACCCCGTCCCGCATCCATCGTGCTCGAACGCGGGATTGTACAGGGTCGGAGCTCTGGACTCGTTCTTGGCCCTTGAAGTCGACATCAAGCACACCTTGTGGAGGTAGGCCCTCGACGTCGAATGGCCGGAGGGGTGCGCCGACACTCGTCGGCCCACGCGGTCGCGTATCCTACCCGCAAGCCCCGCCGATCATCCTCGGTCGAGAGCCGTGACGAAAATGGTTGCACGGCACTCGATCTACCGCAGCGATCTACGTAGGTGATCCACTGCGGCTGACTGCCCGGACGCCCGGAAATCGGTTGGCATCGCGCGGCTGTTCCTCACGTTCGGCCGACGGCGGTGCCAGGGGCATTCGCCAGGACGGTATGAGGTTGCGGGGACCGCTTGAAGCTCGGCGATCATAACGGCGAGCGCCGGAGGGCTGCAAGGGATCGGACGGCGTCGGACGGCAGGTTCCCCCCCTCGGCGGCGGCCCATATCTTGGGCGGATGACCGATAGAGCCACGACGTTGATCGAGGGCCGCCGCGAGCGGCTCGAGCGCATCCTCGGACCGAGCCTCAAGTCCCCCCGGGGCTCCTCGATCCCGCCGCTCACGAAGGAAGCGCGCGCCTACCTCTTGGAGGAGGCCCAGAACCTCTACTGGAACGATCTGGAGTGGGAGCGGATCACGGACGAGGAGGCGCTGGAGCAGGGTCCCATCGCACAGCTCGCGTTTCCGGGCTTCCTGGCCTTCGTGAGGGGTCTGCTGCTCCACGAGGTCATGCCGGACTCGCAGGCGCCCGCCAGCCCCCGGCCGCAGGTGGTGGAGGACGTGCTCGCGTTCCTGGCGCACCGTGTGATCGAGCTCGAGGACGAGCTCGCGGGTGCCGCCCCGGACGATGCGGAGGCCATGCGCATGGAGCTGGGCCTCACGAGCCAGCTCGTCGACCTCGTGCTCTACCAGTTCCACGGCGTCGGCCCCAAGGACGTGGAGCGCATCGAAGCGGCCACCTGATGCATCCACGCCCTGGGCGCGCGTACGTGGCCGGAGCGCCGATGCTGGTCGCCCATCGCGGCGGCTCTCTGCTCGCGCCGGAGAACACGCTCGTCGCCTTCCGCATGGCGGTGGAGACGTGGTGGGCGGACATGCTCGAGATGGATGCGCACCTGACACGCGACGGGCACGTGGTGGTCATCCACGACCCCACCGTCGATCGAACGACGAACGGCACGGGGCGGGTGGCGGATCTGACGCTGCGCGAGCTCCAGGAGCTGGACGCGGGCTACCGGTTCCAGGATCTGGCGGGCACGCACTCGTTCCGGGGGCGGGGCGTCGTCGTGCCGACGCTCGACGAGGTGATCACGACGCTGCCCGACGTCTGGATCAACGTGGAGTGCAAGTGCCCGGAGGTCGCGGGACCGGTCGCCGAGCTCGTGGCTCGCCACCAGGCGCAGGACCGCGTGCTGATCGCCGCGTACCAGGACGCCTTCCGCCGCGGCGCCCGCGAGCACCGCGGTCCCTGGGGGGCCAGCCGCAAGCAGGGTCTGCTCTTCTGGCTCCTCCACTTCCTGCCCGGCGGGAGCCCCTATACGCCGCGCGCCGACGTGTTCCAGGTGCCGGAGTGGTGGCGCGGGCGACGCGTCGTGACACCGCGCTTCATCCGCGAAGCGCACCGCCTGAACATCCCCGTGCAGATCTGGACCGTGAACACCGTGGACGACATGCGTCGCCTGCTCGACTGGGGGGCCGACGGCATCCAGACGGACCGCCCGGACCTGCTCTCGGCGCTTCTCGTGGAGCGCGGCACGCGACCGGCTCCGCCGGGGGCCGCGGCCGCATGAGCGGGCGCCTCGAGGAACGCTTCCGGGCGGCGTTGGCCGGAGCCCCGGCGAACGCGCTTGGAAGGTGGGTCGTGGCGGTCTCGGGCGGGCTGGACTCGGTCGTCCTCCTCCACCTGTTGCGGTTCGCCGCGAACGAGCGCCGGGACCTCGTCGTCGCCCACTTCGATCACCGCATGCGTCCCGAGAGCGCCGAGGACGCGCAGTGGGTGGCCGGTCTCGCGGCCGGGTGGGGGATCGAGTGCCGCCTCGGCGAAGCCGGCACGCCGCCGGGATCCGAGGCGGAAGCGCGTGAGGCCCGCTACCGGTTCCTCCAGACCGTCACGGACGACGTGGGAGCCTCGCTCGTCGTCACCGCCCATCACGCGGACGACCAGGCCGAGACGGTGCTCTTCCGCGCCCTGCGGGGCACGGGTCGGGCCGGGCTGGCGGGCATTCCCGCCCGGCGAGGCCTCTACTTCCGCCCGCTGCTGCGGTTCTGGCGCGCGGAGCTGGAGGCCTACGCGCGCCGCGCGCGCCTGAGCTGGCGGGACGACCCCACGAACAGCAGCCTGCGCTACGCGCGCAACGCGCTCCGGCACCGCGTGCTACCCGAGATCGAGAGGCTGGTCGCGCCGGGAGCGCGGCGCGCGCTCGTCCGCCTTTCGGCCATCGCGCGCGAGGACGAGGCCGCCTGGGCGAGCGTGCTCCCCTCGCTCCTCGAACCGCTCGACGTCACCGAGCGCGAGGGGGCCGTGTCCGTCGACCGGGACGCGCTCGCGGCGCTGCACCCGGCCGTTCGTGCGCGTATCCTGCGGGCGCTCGCGAGTGGCCTGGGTGTCACGCTCGAGGAGACCGGCACGAGGCTCGCCGGTGAGTTCGTCGCGTCCGCCGGGAGCGGCCTCGCGCTCGACGTGGGCGGGGGGCTCACGCTGCGCCGCGAGCTCGACCGCGTGTGGCTGGATGTCGTGCCCACTCGGCTCGACGCGAGCGCGGACCGGCCGCTCGTCATTCCGGACGCGCGCCCCGGCTCCGGAGAGGCGTGGCTCGCGGGTCGCCCGGTCTCGGTCTCGTGGGGCCGTGCCGACGTGGGAGGCGCGCTCCGCTCGGCGAGCTTCGATCCGCGCACGCTCCGTTTTCCGTTGCGCGTGCGCGCGCGCGAGGCCGGCGACCGCATCCGTCTGCCGAGCGGCACCAAGAAGGTGAAGAAGGTCCTCCTGGAGGCCCGCATTCCGCGGATCGAGCGCGCCGGCGTGCCGATGGTCGTGGATGCGCGCGGCGACGTCCTCTGGATTCCGGGGGTCGCGCGCGCGGTGGGCGATCCGCCCCGCGAGGACGACCGGGAGCCGCGGGCCCTCACGATCCTCGTCGGCTGATGCCGGCCGCCGTCGAGGAGGGGCAGCTCGGCGGAAGGAAGCTGCGGCGCGTCGTGTACGACGCGGCGCAGATCGAGGCCAGGGTGGCCGACCTGGCGGCGGACATCTCGGCGGCCTACACCGCCGAGGACCGGCTGCTGGTCATCGGCATCCTGAAGGGGTCGTTCGTCTTCCTGGCCGACCTCGCCCGGCGGATCGCGCTTCCCCTGCAGATCGACTTCGTGGCGGCGTCGAGCTACGGCGCCGGCCAGTCCTCGTCGGGGGAGGTGAAGCTGCTCCTCGACGTGACCGCGCCGGTCGAAGGACGCGCCGTCCTGCTGGTGGAGGACATCGTCGACAGCGGCACCACGCTGAGGAGCCTCATCCCCAGGGTACGCGCCCGCGGGCCCGCGAGCCTGGAGGTCTGCGCGCTCCTACACAAGCGAACGATCGATCTGGAGCCCCGGTGGGTGGGGTTCGATGCACCCAATGAATTCCTTGTGGGGTACGGACTCGATATTGCAGAAGACTTTCGCCACCTGCCGTATATCGCGAGCCTTTAGCTCACATGCCACAGCCCGACCCGCCGCGTAACGACGAGCCCAACCGCTTGGGCCGCGTGTCCAAGAACGCCGCCTTCCTCATGATGATGGCGCTCCTGCTTCTCCTCGCCATCCGTCTGGTGGGGAGCCAGGACCGCGCGTCCGTCGAGCTGACCTACACGCAGTTCATCGAGCACATGCGGGACGACCGGATCGACCACGTCGTCTTCCGTGAGCGCGTGGTGGAGGGCGAGTTCCGGGGGCCTGTCCGCATCGACAACCAGGACTTCGTGGACTTCCACACGCGTCTGCCCACCGAGCCGACGCAGAGCCTGCTCGACGAGCTCGACGCGCGCGGCGTGGTGGTCACGGCCGAGGCGGCGCAGCGTGGCATCGGCGCGCTCCTCATCACCCTGCTGCCCTGGCTCCTCTTCATCGCCTTCTGGATCTGGATCTTCCGCACGATGCAGGGCGGGGGGAACCGGGCGTTCCAGTTCGGCCGCTCGAAGGCCAAGCTGATCTCCCCGGACACGCCCAAGGTCACCTTCGCGGACGTCGCCGGAGCGGACGAGGCCAAGGAGGAGCTGCAGGAGATCATCGAGTTCCTCAAGGATCCGGCCAAGTTCTCCCGCCTCGGCGGCCGGCTGCCGAAGGGCGTGCTGCTCGTCGGCCCTCCGGGTACCGGCAAGACCCTGCTCGCCCGCGCGGTCGCCGGTGAAGCGGGCCGTCCTTTCTTCCAGATGTCCGGATCCGATTTCGTGGAGATGTTCGTCGGCGTCGGCGCGTCGCGCGTGCGGGACCTCTTCGAGCAGGGCAAGGCCCACGCGCCGTGCATCATCTTCGTCGACGAGATCGACGCGGTCGGCCGCCACCGTGGCGCCGGCCTCGGCGGGGGCCACGACGAGCGCGAGCAGACGCTCAACGCGCTGCTCGTGGAGATGGACGGCTTCGAGTCGAACGAGGGCGTGATCCTCCTCGCCGCCACGAACCGCCCGGACGTGCTCGATCCGGCGCTGCTCCGGCCCGGCCGCTTCGACCGCCAAGTGGTGGTCGACGCGCCCGACGTGAAGGGGCGCGAGGGGATCCTGCGCGTGCACGCCAAGAAGCTGCCGCTGGCCGACGACGTGGAGCTCTCGATGATCGCCCGCGGGACGCCCGGCATGAGCGGCGCGGACCTCGAGAACATCTGCAACGAGGCGGCCCTGCTCGCGGCGCGGCGGAACGGCGACCGCGTCACGATGAGCGATTTCGAGAAGGCGAAGGACAAGGTCATGCTCGGCACCGAGCGGAAGAGCCTGGTCCTGACCGAGAACGAGCGCCGCCTGACCGCCTACCACGAGGCCGGCCACGCCGTGATCGGGCTCAAGATCCCCGGGCTCGATCCGGTGCACAAAGTCACGATCGTGCCGCGCGGCCGGGCGCTCGGCATCACGGCGAGCCTGCCGGAGGAAGACCGCCACTCCTATACCAAGGAGTGGATGGAGGGTCAGCTCGCGATGCTGTTCGGGGGCCGGGTCGCCGAGGAGACGATCTTCGGGCCGAAGGACATCACGACCGGTGCGGGCAACGACATCGAGCGCGCCACGAGCATGGCGCGCCGCATGGTGACCTCGTTCGGCATGAGCGAGGTGATCGGCCTCGTCGCGGTCGCCGACAACGAGCAGGAGGTCTTCCTCGGGCGGGAGATCGTGCAGCGCCGCGCGGTGTCCGAGCACACGCAGCGCATCGTCGATCAGGAAGTGAAGCGCATCCTCGACGAGGCCCACGCGAAGGCCCAGGCGGTGGTGAGCCAGAACCGCGTCCTGCTCGAGGCGATCGCGCAGGCTCTGCTCGAGCGTGAGACGCTCGACCGCGACGGGATCGAGAGGCTCGCGCGCGGGGAGACGCTGCCGCCGCTGCCGATCCTCGTCGACGAGGTGCCGCCCAAGCTGGCCAAGCCCGCCCCGACGCCCAAGGCGCCGCGCGGGTTCGGTCTGGCCGGAGGAGAAGGGCCGCTTCCCGGGCCCGCGCCGGGTGTCGTCGCGAAGCCCCGGGAGGACGACCTCGCATGATCCGCGGCTCCCCGGTTGGTGGCGGTGGGGAGCGGGAGCCATAGCGATTGGCCGGGATCTGGGAGCAGCTGCGGTTCCTGACCCCCGGCTGGACGGATCTCATCGAGATCCTGATCGTCGCGTATTTGCTGTACCGCGTCCTCGTGGTGATCCAACGCACCCGTGCGATGCAGATCATGCTGGGCGTCGTGCTGGTGGCCATGCTCTACGGCTTCGCGCGGCTGCTCGACCTGATCCTGGTGCGTACGCTGCTCGAGGCGGCTTTCCAGTACGGCGCCATCGCGGCGCTGGTGGTCTTCCAGCCCGAGCTGCGCGCGGCGCTCGCGCGCCTGGGCCGCAACCGCATGATGCGGGCGTTCCAGCGGCTGCAGGGTAGCCGCGTCGTCGAAGAGCTGGTCGACGCCACCGAGCGGCTGGCTCGCGCCCGCCACGGGGCCATCATCGCCGTCGAGCAGAAGGCCTCGCTCGAGGAGTACGCGATGACGGGGAGCGCGGTGGAGGCACCCGTCACCGCCGAGATGCTGGTGACGATCTTCACGCCGTACTCTCCGCTGCACGACGGTGCCGTGCTCATCGCCGGAGACCGCATCCGCTGCGCCGGCGCCATCCTTCCGCTCACGCAGTCGCCGATCCAGGACCGGTCGCTCGGGACGAGGCACCGCGCGGCCCTCGGCTTGAGCGAGGAGACCGACGCGATCGTGATCGTGGTGAGCGAGGAGAGCTCCCAGATCGCCGTGGCACAGGCGGGCGCGCTCGAGCGGGACGTGGACTCGGAGCGGCTGCGGGCCATCATCTCGGGAAATACCGCCGCCGGCGAGCCCATCCGCTCCCCCACGCCGGTGAAGGAGCCCGAGCCCGACGCCTTCGCGCGCGCGCGCTGAGTTCTCCTCCCCGCGTCGTTCGCGATACCTTCCACACCGCCAGCCGGAGCTCGCACGCCCGTGGCGACGCGCGTGCGCTCGCTGGCTGTGACCCCCTGGAACGACACCCGCGAGCACCGTGCCGATGATGTCAGCGGCCACAGCCGAGACGTATGCGGAGCGGCTCGAGCACACGTTGCCCGAGCTGCGTGCACGCGTCGCGCGCGCGGCGGAAGCGGCGGGGAGGCCGGTGGCCTCGGTTCGCGTGGTCGCGGTCACGAAGGCGCATCCACTGGAAGCGGTCGACGCGGCCCTCGCCGCCGGCCTCCACGACCTCGGTGAGAACCGCGTCGAGGAGCTGGAGCAGAAGGCCGGCGCCCGCGCGGGTGAGGCGGTCACCTGGCACATGATCGGGCACGTGCAGGGGCGCAAGGCGAAGCGCGTGGCCGAGCTGGCTGCGCTCACGCACTCGCTCGACTCGGAGCGGTTGGCCGAGCGCATGTCCCGTATCGGCGTCGAGCTCGGGCGGGAGGTACGCGTCCTCGCGCAGGTGAACACCTCCGGCGAAGCCTCCAAGGGCGGCTTCGAGGCGCACGAGGCCGTGGAGCGGGTACACCGGATCGCGGAGCTTCCCGCGCTACGCGTCGAGGGGCTGATGACGATGGCCCCGTGGGTGGAGGACGAGCGTGTCCTGCACGCGGCGTTCGCGCGCCTCCGTGAGATCGGCGAGGCCCTGCGCGCGAGCCATGCGCGCATAGGCCACGAGCTCTCGATGGGAATGACCAACGACCTGGAGATCGCGATCCGGGAAGGCAGCACCCTGGTCCGGATCGGAACGGCACTCTTTGGGGAGAGGAAAGGCCTGCCATGATCGACCTGACACCGCTCGACGTCCGCAACAAGCGCGGCGACTTCAAGAAGCTGATGCGGGGCTACGACCCCCAGGAGGTCGACGTCTTCCTGGAGATCGTCGCCGAGCGTCTCGAGGCGCTCACGCGCGAGAACATGGCGCTCAAGGAGCGCACGAGCGCCCTCCAGTCGCAGGTGAACTCGCAGACCGACCGCGAGCAGGCGGTGCAGGCCGCGCTCGTGACTGCGCAGGAGCTGCGCGCCGACATCCGCGCGCAGGCGCAGCGCGAGGCGGAGAACGTCGTGAAGGCGGCCGAGACCGAGGGCAGGCGGCTCGTCGCCGAAGCCGAGGCCGAGGCCCGCACCAAGCTGCGCGACGCCGAGCGTCAGTTCGACAAGCTCGAGGACGCCATCCAGATGCTGGACCGCCGGCGCGGCCGCTTCCTCAAGGAGTTCCGCCAGCTCCTGCAGCGCGAGATGGACGTGGTGGCGGTCGAGGAAGCCCGGCAGCCGATGGAGGAGCGCACGATCGACCTCGAGCTGGGCTCACGGCGCTCCGAGCCCGCCCCGCCGCCTCCGGCCGCCCCCGCGCCGCCGGACCGGGCGGAGCCCGCCAGCCCCCCCGCGATCGGGGCGGCTCCGCCGCCGCCGCCCTCGCACCGGCAGGACAACCTCCTCCTCTATCTGGACGCGGATGCCGACGACGCGAGCCGCTGAGACGACCGCGTACCCGGAGCTCCCCGGCGGGCTGCAGGCCCTCGAGGAGGGCATGCTGCGCGTGTGGCGCGACGAGGGCCTCTTCGAGAAGACCCTCGCCGCGAACGCCGGGGGTCGGCGGTTCGTGTTCTACGAAGGCCCTCCAACCGCCAACGGCCGCCCCGGGCTGCACCACGTCATCAGCCGGACCATCAAGGATCTGGTGTGCCGGCACCGCACGATGCTCGGCCACAGCATCACGCGGATCGCCGGCTGGGACACGCATGGGCTGCCGGTGGAGATCGAGGCCGAGAAGACGCTCGGCATCAGCGGCAAGCCGCAGATCGAGGCCCTCGGCATCGAGGAGTTCAACCGCGTTTGCCGCGACTCCGTCTTCCGGTACAAGGAGGAGTGGGAGCAGCTCAGCGAGCGCATCGGCTACTGGCTCGACTACCGGAACCCCTACGTCACGCTCGACCCGAGGTACATCGAGTCGGTGTGGTGGATCCTGAAGACGCTCGCCGACGCGGGGCTGCTCTACCGCGGCCACAAGAGCGTGCCGTATTGCCCGCGCTGCGGCACCGCGCTCTCGTCGCACGAGGTCGCGCAGGGCTACCGCGACGTCGAGGATCCGTCGCTCGTGTTCGTCGCCGACGTGGTCGGGCCCGACGGAAAGCCCGACGCGAACGCGCGCGCGTTCCTCGCGTGGACCACCACGCCCTGGACGGTTCCGTCCAACACGGGTCTGGCCGTCCACCCCGACCTCGAGTACGTCGAGGTGGCGGGCTCCGGTGATGACGGGCGGCGCTACATCGTCGCCGCGGCGCGCGCCGAGGCGCTCTTCGGCGAGGACCTGCACATCGTCGCGCGCTACCGCGGCCGCGAGCTCGCCGGCTGGCGCTACCGTCGGCCGCTCGATCTCGTGCCGGCACCCCGCGACCCGGGGAATGGGTGGACGGTGGTCGCGGAGGAGTTCGTGACGGCCAGCGACGGAACCGGCGTGGTGCACCTCGCGCCCGCGTTCGGCGCCGACGACTACGCGGCGGGCAAGCGGCACGGGCTTCCGCTCCTGAACCCGGTCGACGACGCGGGCCGCTTCGCGAGCGACGTGCCCCTGGTCGGCGGCAGCTTCGTGAAGGACGCCGATCCGTTGCTCGTGGACGAGCTCAGGGCGCGCGGCGTGCTCTTCGACGTCGGCAAGGTCGTGCACAGCTATCCGCACTGCTGGCGCTGCGGCTCGCCGCTGCTCTACGTGGCGCGCGACTCGTGGTTCGCGGCCACGTCGTCGCGTGGCGCCGACCTCCTCGCCAACAACGCCACGGTGCGCTGGCACCCGCCGGAGGTGGGAGAAGGACGTTTCGGCGAGTGGCTGCGCGGCAACGTCGACTGGGCGCTGTCGCGCGATCGCTACTGGGGCACGCCGCTGCCCGTCTGGGTCTGCGACCACGACGAGAGCCACGTGCGCTGGATCGGCTCGCTCACGGAGCTCGCCGAATGCGCCGGCGGTCTGCCGAAGGACTTCGATCCGCACCGCCCCTACATCGATCGACCCACGTGGCGCTGCTCGGAGTGCGACGGCACGATGCGACGGGCACCCGAGGTCGTGGACGCCTGGTTCGACTCGGGGTCCATGCCTTACGCGCAGTGGCACTATCCGTTCGAGAATCAGGCCACGTTCGAGGCCCACTTTCCGGCGGACTTCATCTGCGAGGGACTCGACCAGACGCGCGGTTGGTTCTACTCGCTGCTCGCCATCTCCACGCTGCTCGACCTCGGCGCGCCCTACCGAAACGTGCTCGTGAACGATCTGATCCTCGACGCCGAGGGTCAGAAGATGTCCAAGTCCAGGGGCAACGTGGTGAACCCCTGGGACGCGATCTCCGCGAACGGGGCCGACGCGGTGCGCTGGTACCTGATCACGTCCTCGAACCCGTGGGTTCCCAAGCGTTGGGACCCGGCCGGCGTCTCCGAGGCGGGGCACAAGTTCTTCGACACGCTGCTCAACACGTACAAGTTCTTCGCCCTGTACGCGCGCGCGGAAGAGTGGCGCCCGAGCGCAGCCGACCCGCTGCCGGCGGAGCGGCCGTTGCTCGACCGCTGGCTGCTCTCGCGTCTCGCGTCGCTCATCCGCCGTGTCTCCACCGAGCTCGACGACTATCAGCTCACGCGCGCCTACCGGGCGCTCGGCGATTTCGTCGTCGAGGATCTCTCGAATTGGTACGTGCGGCGTTCGCGCCCACGCTTCTGGGGCAACGCGGATGCCACGGACAACCGCGCCGCGTTCCGCACGCTCTGGGAAGCGCTCCGCGAGGTCGCGCTCCTCGCCGCGCCGTGCGCCCCGTTCTCGGCGGATTGGCTGCACCGCGCGCTGACGGACGAGAGCGCGCACCTGCAGTGGTGGTTCTCGGGCGAGCGGCTCGCGGCGCTCGATGCCTTCGTGGACGAGCGGCTCGAGGCCGACATGGATGCCGCGCGCATGCTGGTGTCGCTCGGCCGCGCGGCGCGCGAGGACGTGAAGATCCGCGTCCGTCAGCCGCTGCGCTCGTTGCGCGCGGTGATTCCGGGGGGCCGAGCGCTCGGTGAGGACGTGCTCGCCGTGGTGCGCGACGAGCTCAACGTCAAGCAGGTGGACTTCCTCGCCTCGTCCGAGGGCCTGGTCACCTTGGTCGCTCGCCCGAACTTCCGCGCGCTGGGTCCACGCTTCGGCAAGGACACCAACCCGGCGGCCGCCGCCATTCGCGCGCTCTCCCAGGACGCGCTCGGCCGCTACCGCGACGGCGGGGAGGTCACGATCGAGGTGGGCGGCTCGGCTCGGCTGCTCGAGCCCGGCGACCTGGAGGTCGCCCAGGAGGCCAGCGCGGGGCTGATCGTCAAAGGGGAGGGCGGCTACACGGTGGCCCTCGACCCCTCGATCGACGAGGAGCTGCTGGCCGAAGGGCTCGCCCGCGAGCTGGTCAACCGCGTCCAGCGCCTCCGCAAGGACGCGGGGCTCGAGATCACCGACCGGATCGAGCTGACCATCGGCGGCTCCGAGGCGATCCGCGCCGCCGCCGAGCGTCACAAAACGTTCATCGGGGGCGAGACGCTCGCGATCGCGGTGACCGTCGACGGCGCGGTGGGCGAAGGGGACTTCCCGCACGTGCGCGAGGTGGACATCGACGGCACGCCCGGTACCATCGGGCTGCGTCCGGCCGGCGCCTAGACCTGGGCCACGTGAACACGACCACCGAGCGCGCCTACGCGCTCGTCGTGGCGGACGGCGAAGAGGGACGGCTCGACCGCTACGTCTCCGATCGCCTCGATCTCTCCCGCTCGCGCGTGCAGACGCTGCTCGCCGAGGGGCGTGTGAAGGTCGACGGGCGCGCCGCGAGGAAGTCGGAGCCCGTGCTGCCCGGCATGCGCATCGACGTGGTGGTGCCGCCGCCCGCCGCGGTGGACATCCCCGCGCAGGAGATCCCGCTCGACATCGTCTACGAGGACGAGCATCTGGTCGTGGTGAACAAGGCCGCCGGCATGGTCGTGCATCCGGCTCCGGGTCACCGTACCGGCACGCTGGTGAACGCGCTGCTCTGGCACGTGCGCGATCTGTCCGGCGTGGGCGGACGCCTGCGGCCCGGCATCGTGCACCGCCTCGACCGGGACACGTCGGGCCTGTTGGTCGTGGCCAAGACCGACGCGGCGCACCTCGGGTTGGCGGATGCCCTGCGCAAGCGGAGGATGAAGCGCATCTATCTCGCCGCTGCCTGGGGACATCTGAGCGAGTCTCCGGTGACGATCGACGCGCCCATCGCCCGCGACCGGAAGGATCGTAAGCGCATGGCCGTGTCCGACGCCGGTCGCTCCGCGCTCACGCGGGTGCGCGTGCGCGAGCGCTGGGAGCGCGCCGACCTGCTCGACGTCTCGCTGAAGACCGGCCGCACACACCAGATCCGCGTCCACCTGGCGCACGTCGGGCACCCCGTCGTGGGCGACCCGATCTACGGGGTGGGGTGGGAGCGCGGGATGGGCGGGCCGACCCGCCCGTGGGCGCTGGAGCTCGCCCGCAGGACCCCGCGGCTCTTCCTCCACGCCGCGGAGCTGGCCTTCGAGCATCCCGTCGGCGGGCGAGCCATGCGCTTCGAGGCCCCGCTTCCCGCCGACCTGTCGGCGGCGGCCGAATGGGCGCGCGGAGGCGCGCGCTGAAGCCGAAACCGCGTCCGACGCGGCCCTTTTCCCCGCCTGGGGTCTGCCTGATACTTACAGACTTTTTCCCCTGCCGCCCACCCGGACCGCGTCCGTGACGGATCTCGATCCCAAGCTGACATTCGAATCGTTCGTGGTGGGCCCGGCCAATCGACTGGCTTCCGCCGCCGCTCGCCGAGCAGCCGAGTCGCCGGGCACGAGCTACAACCCGCTCTTCCTCTACTCGGCTCCCGGGCTCGGCAAGACGCACATCCTGAGCGCGATCGCCCACCACTCGCAGAAGGCGAAGGCGGGTAAGGTCGAGTACATGGCGCTGGAGGTGTACCTGGAGAAGCTCGAGAGCTCGCTCCAGGTCGGCCACCGCGACGGCGTGTACGGCGATCTGGACATCCTCCTCCTCGACGACGTCCAGTTCCTCACGGGACAGCCTCAGGCCCAGGAGATGCTGCTCAAGACCCTCGACCAGCTCACGGCGGCCGGCGGTCAGATCGTGCTCGCGAGCGACCGGCCGCCCGCCGACATCGACGGGTTGGACGCGCGTCTCCTGTCGCGCTTCTCCGGCGGGCTCATCGTCGACCTGGGTCCTCCCGAATACGAGACACGGGTCGCGATCATCCGCAAGAAGGCCGCGGAGCGCGGCCAGACGCTGGCGAACGGCGTGGCCGAGGCCGTAGCCAAGGCGCCATTCAAGAACGTCCGTGAGCTCGGCGGCATCCTCAACAAGATCTTCGCGACCCAGGACCTCGAAGGTCGCACGGTCTCTCCGGCCGAGGTGACCAAGCTGCTTCGCGAGCAGTCCGACGCCACCAAGGTGGGCAACGCGAAGGACGAGTTCGGATCGTTCCTCACCGAGCTGGCGAGCTCGGTGGCGCAGGCCGTCGAGAAGACCGAGGAGCCGTGGCGGAAGGCGTTCCGCGAAACGATGGAGTCGGCCGACCGGCAGGGGTTCTCGGTGCAGCGTCTCGCCGCGCTCGGGGGCACGCACGAGCCGAAGAACTGGGAGAAGGTGCTCGAGGCGTACAAGGCGGACATCCAGCGGCTCCACGAGATCGACAACGAGCTGCAGCGCCTGGGCAACCCGTGGCCGGAGGCCGCGCACGGCGTGCTGATCGATCCCGACCGCCTGGAGGAGGCGGAGGCGCTCCTGGCGTCGGTCCGAGAGAGGCAGCGGCCGTTTCCCAAGCTGGCCGCCGGACCGCTGCTCCACGACCTCGCGGGCTTCGAGCCGATCCTGCTCAAGGCGACCGCCCAGCTCGTCGCGGCCGAGAAGCCCGAGTACAACCCGCTCTTCCTCTGGTCCTCGAACGAGGGTATGGCGCGTACGCTGCTCGGTGCACTGGGCCGAACGCATCAGGAGTCATTCCCCCAGCAGCGCATGGCCGTCGCGTCGGTCACCAGCTTCACGGAGGACTTCATCCGCGCGCTCGGCGAGGGCGTGGCCGGGGCGTGGCGCGAGCGTTGGTGGACGGTGGATCTGCTGCTGATCCACGGGCTGCAGGAGCTCGCCAACCTGGAGCGCGCCAAGGACGAGTTCTTCCACCTCTTCGAGGCGCTCAAGCGGCGTGGGGCGCGCATGATGCTCATCGCGGACCGCGCTCCCTCGGCCATCGCGAACATCGACGACCGACTCCGCTCGCGCTTCGAGGGCGGTCTCGTCCTGGAGGTGAAGTCGGGCACGATCTCGGAGCCCACGCTCGTCGAGCAGGCGGCGGCACAGAGCGCCGACCGTATCTTCGTGCCGGATCTGCAGGCGAAGGGGGGGCGCGCCGAGTCGCGGACGGTGGACCACGTCCCCGTGATCACCGAGCCTCCCACGAAGGGGGGCGCCTGGTTCCCGAGCCCGGAGAACGTGGTGCTCCACTGGCCGCGCATCGACGAGCTGCTCATCGAGGAGCTCGACTGAGGATGACGTCCTAAATGGCGATCGAAGGCGCGCTCCAGGACGTCAGCCTGGCCGACATCTGTCAGCTCCTCGGCATGGGGATGAAGACGGGATGTCTGAGCCTCACCGACCGCTCGAACTTCGGCTACATCTACTTCCAGAAGGGCCGGATCATCTACGCGTCGGTCCTGAATCGTAAGGACCGGCTCGGCGAGCTCCTCGTCCGCAACCACGTGATGACGCGGAAGGCGCTCAACGAGGCGATGGAGCTCCAGGCGCAGTCGCGCGGCAAGCGGCTCGGCGAGATCCTCGTCGAGCAGGGCACCATCAGCGAGAGCGAGCTGCAGCGCTACATCCAGATGCAGATCGAGGAGGCGGTCTACCACCTCTTCACCTGGGACCAGGGCTCCTTCCATTTCGACACCGATCAGATGCCGGACGAGGAAGGCATCTACCTGGTGAACATCCCGGCCGAGGCGCTGCTCATGGAGGGCGCGCGGCGCGTCGACGAGTGGAGCCTGATCGAGAAGAAGATCCCTTCGTTCGACGTCGTCTTCCAGCTCGACAAGAGCCCCGATGAGTCCGGTGAGAACGTCGAGCTCACGAAGGAGCAGCGGAAGGTCCTCCCGTACATCGACGGCGTGCGCACCGCCAACGACATCATGAACGAGGCGGGCCTCGTCGAGTTCGAGACGGGCAAGGCTCTGTTCGGGTTGATCCAGGCGGGCTTCGTGTCCCGCGCGGGCGAGCGCAGCACGCAGGAGGAGACGCACGGCGACGAGGCGCTCCAGCAGCACCTGAACGTCGGCATCGCGTTCTACCGCTCGGGCATGCTCGAGGACGCCGAGCGCGAGTTCGAGCAGGCCATCCAGATCGAGCCGCGCCAGGCGCGGGCCAACTTCATGATGGGCCTGATCGACTTCCGGCGGGGTAAGCTCCAGGAGGCTCTGGAGCACTTCGGCTCCATGCCTCCGGGCGCCGGCGACTACAGCGTGCACCGCAACACCGCGCTCGCGCTGGAGCTCATGGGGCAGTACGAGGACGCGCTGCGCGAGCTCGACGCGGCCCTCGTGGCCCGTCCAGAGGACCACGAGGTCCACCTCGCCCGCGCGGTGGTGTACCTCAAGCTGCGGGACGCGGCCCGCGCGATGGAGGCCTTACGCAATTACCGCACGTCGCCGAAGGTGAAGAAGCCGTCGGCCCGGTACTACGCGTACACGATTCTGGCCGCGGCCGTGAGCGGCGATCTGGAGTACGCCGTCGCCGTCGGGCGCGAGGGCATGGCGCACTATCCGGATGCGGGACCGCTGATGGTGAACCTGGCGACCGTGCTCGAGCGCCGCGGCGAGGCCGAAGCCGCCGGCGCGCTCTACAAGCGCGCGACGGGCCTCACGCCACCGTCTCCGCAGGCCCACAAGAACCTGGGCGACCAAGCCTGGGCGCACGGCGACATGCAGGGCGCGCAGGCGCAGTACGAGAAGACGGTGAAGCTCTCGCCCCGCCTGGGCGACGACGTGTACCTGCGCCTCGGCACCCTGGCGTACAAGGCGAACGACCGCGACATGGCGCTTCTGCTGTGGCAGCGCGCGCTCGACCTGAACCCGCACAACGAGGCGGTGAAGGCCAACCTGGAGATGTTCGCGGGGGAGTGACCGGCGGGTCGGTCGCGCGGCGCGGGACCTTCTTTCGGGGGGCCGTCGCGCTCGTGGTCGCGTGGGTTGCGCTCCTCCTGGCCGGGCCCGTCGCTGCGCAGCTCCCCGACCGCCTCGACGGCGTACCGTACCGGTCCCTGCAGGGAACGCGCGCGAGCATCCGCTTCGCCCAGGGCGACTCGACGCTCGCCGCGCGTCTGCTCGAGCTGGTCGACGAGCAGCCGCCGCTCCCCGGCCTTCCGGCGAATGTCCCGTCCGGGGTGACGGTGATGTTGACGCATGCCGCGAGCGCGTTCGAGGAGCTCACGGGCGGCGCCGTCCCCGAATGGCGTGCCGGGGTCGCGATCCCCGCGGCCAACCTGATGGTGATTCCCGCCGGGGAAGGGCCGAGCGTGGTGGAGGGGGATGGACGGCGAACGCTGCGTCACGAGTGGGCGCACCTCGGGCTGCACGGCTACCTCGGCGATCTGCGGGTGCCCCGTTGGTTCGACGAAGGTTATGCGCAATGGGCGTCGGGCGGGTTCGACGCCTCGGAGGCCTGGCGGCTCCGCGTGCTGCTCGCGCTCGACCGCGCGCCGTCCATGGACTCGCTCATGTTGCGCTGGCCCGCCGATCTCGAGCAGGCGCGCGTGGCCTACCTCCTGTCGGCGAGCGCGGTGTCGTACCTGCTCGAGGCGAGCGGCGAGCGCGGCCTCACGCTGTTCCTGGACAGATGGCGGGCCGAGCGCTCCTTCGATCGCGCGCTGCGCCTCACCTTCGGGGTGACGCCCGGTCAGTTCGAGGAGGACTGGCGCGCGCACGTGCGCGACCGGTACGGATGGCTGCTGGTGCTGAGCCATTCCTCGGTCTTCTGGCTGCTCATCACGCTGGTCATGCTCTTCCTGTTCCTCCTGCGCCGGCGACGCGACCGTGAGAAGCTCGCGCGTCTCCGCGCGACGGAGCCGCCCGACGACCCGGCCTACTGGGCCGACGTCGAGGGCGGACCCGGGCCCTCTCCGCGGGGTTAGCATGTCCGCCATGACCGAGCCCCAGCCCGCCCGCATCCTCGTCGTCGACGACGACGTGGACGGCCTCGCCGTCCTGAAGACGCGTCTCGTCCACGCGGGCTACGAGGTGGAGACCGCGGAGTCGGCCGAGAAGGCGCTGGCGCGCCTGAAGGCGTTCGGCCCCGACATGATCGTGACGGACGTTCGCATGTCGGGCATGACCGGTCTCGATCTGCTCGCGCGCGTGAAGACCTCGATGCCGAGCGTGGAAGTGGTGGTCATGACCGCGCACGACGACATGCCGACGGCGGTCAACGCGATGAAGTCGGGGGCGTTCGACTTCCTCGTGAAGCCGGTCGATCCGAAGGCGCTCGTGCGGCTCGCCGAGCGGTTCGCCAAGGAGCGCGACCTCGTCGCCGAGGACGGACCCGAGGCGGAGCTCGAGACCGGCCGGCGGGGCCGGCTGATCGGGCGCGACCCCCGCATGATCGAGATCTACAAGACCATCGGCGTGCTCGCGACGACCAGGGCGACCGTCTTGATCCGCGGCGAGACCGGCACCGGCAAGGAGGTCATCGCGCGCGCCGTGCACGACAACTCCGAGCACTCCGGCGAGCCGTTCATCGCGGTGAACTGCACGGCGCTCACGGATACGCTGCTGGAGTCGGAGCTCTTCGGCCACGTCAAAGGCGCGTTCACCGGCGCCGCGGGGTCGAGGAAAGGCTACTTCGAGCTCGCGGGGCAGGGCACGATCTTCCTGGACGAGATCGGCGATACCAGCGGCGACTTCCAGACGAAGCTGCTGCGCGTCCTGCAGGAGAGGCGCTTCTATCCCGTGGGCGGAGAGGAGCCGCGGACCACCAAGGCGCGCGTCATCGCCGCGACCCACCAGCCGATCGAGCGCCTCATCGAGGAGGGGAGGTTTCGCGAGGATCTCTACTTCCGCCTCAAGGTCGTGGAGATCCACGTTCCCGCGCTCAGGGAGCGGAAGGGGGACATCGAGATCATCGCGACCGCGATGCTCGGCCGCATTCGCGAAGAGACGCACAGGGACGTGCGCCGCATCTCCGACGACGCGATGGCGCGCCTCGTCTCGTACGATTGGCCGGGGAACGTGCGGGAGCTGGAGAACGCGCTGCTGCGCGCGGCGATCGTCGCCCGCGGCACGGTGATCGGGCCGGACCACCTGGTGCTCGAGGAGGTCCACAAGGTGACGGAGGACCTCACGCTCGCGAGCGCGGTGCGCCGGCACGTCCACTCCGTTCTCGAGCACGCGGGTGGAGACACGGCCGCCGCCGCCGCTCTGCTCGGGATCAGCGAGGAGGAAGTGGCGGCACACCGGGCGAAAGTCGGAGATTGACCTCGTCCCTCGGCGGGATGTAGGGTTCCGGCCCATGGCGAAGACCACGAAGAAGAAGGAAACGGCTCAGGCCCCGGCCCTGCGGTTCACCACCGAAAATGCCGTCCTGGGGGCCGCCGGCGTGGTCTGCCTGGCGCTCGGCTACTGGCTCCTGGCCCGGGGCTCCATCACCGCGGCCCCCATCCTCCTCGTGCTCGCCTACGTCGTGCTCCTGCCCCTGGCCATCATCCGGTAGGGCGGGACCCCGGCCGGGCGCTTAGCTCAGTCTGGTTAGAGCACCTGCCTTACAAGCAGGGGGTCGCTGGTTCGAGTCCAGCAGCGCCCATTTTCCGCCTATTTCCCCCCATTGCCCCCGGGGGGGTATCTCATTGCGCGAATTTCGGCTCAACACCTAGATTGACCCCAGTGTCAATTCCCTGTAAAAGGGGGAAGTAGCGGGGAACCCGGGTAGCCCTCGTACTCGCACGGTGGAGAGGATCAACATGGAGCTGCAGAGTCGCACGGCACGTTGGCTCGGCGCGGTCGCCCTCGTGGCGGCTTTCGCCAGCAACGTGGACGCGCAGGTCAGCTTCGCGTCGTCGGGAGACGTCGCAGAAGTGACGTACGCGAAGGACGTGGCGTCGATCATCCAGAACAACTGCATGGTCTGCCATCGTCCGGGTGGTATCGGTCCGATGGACCTGGTCACCTACGAGGATGCGCGTCGCTATGCGCGGCGTATCCGCGAGCAGGTGTCCAACCGTCTGATGCCTCCTTACTACTACGACAACGACATCGGCATCCAGAACCTGGAGCACGATTGGCGTCTGTCGCAGGAGGACATCGACAAGGTGGTGGCGTGGGTGGATCAGGGCGCGCCGCTGGGTGATCCTGCGGATATGCCCCCCGCTCCGAACTTGATCGACACGGACGAGTGGTCGTTCCTTCCGGAGCTGGGTGAGCCGGACGTGATCGTGAGCTCGACGCCGATCGACATTCCGGCGAACGGTCTCGACATGTGGCATCGCCCGATCGTACCTACCGGCGTGACCGAGGACCGCTGCATCCGGGCGATCCAGGTGAAGCCGCAGGGCAACGC
>JBFXDG010000010.1:0-137214 GCA_050181335.1 Gemmatimonadales bacterium
CCGCACTACGACTCGCTGCTCGTGAAGGTGTGCACGCACGCGCTGCGCTTCGAGGACGCGATCCGGAAGATGCACCGCGCGCTCATGGAGTTCAGGCTGCGCGGCCTCAAGACGAACCTCCGCTTCCTGGAGAACGTCGTCACACACCCCGATTTCAAGGCCGGACGCCTCGACACGGGCTTCATCGC
This sequence comes from Gemmatimonadales bacterium, assembly GCA_050181335.1. Taxonomy (GTDB): domain Bacteria; phylum Gemmatimonadota; class Gemmatimonadetes; order Longimicrobiales; family Gaopeijiaceae; genus UBA2982. The sequence continues at coordinate 189 of JBFXDG010000010.1, forward strand.
GTCGCACCCGGAGCTGCTCTCGTTCCGGCCGCGCAAGGACCGCGGCACGCGCCTGCTCCGCTATCTCGGGCACATCGTCGTGAACGGGCAGGTCGAGGGGCCGAAGAGCGCGACGAAGCCGGACTTCGCGGATCCCGTGATCCCCGCGCCGGATCCCGGGTGGAAGCCGCCCAAGGACTCGTTCAAGCACACGCTGGACGAGAAGGGTCCCGAGGCGCTGGTGGAGCGCGTGCGCCAGCACGGTCGCGTGCTGCTCACGGATACGACGTTCCGCGACGCCCATCAGTCGCTGCTCGCGACCCGGATGCGCAGCTTCGACATCCTGCGCGTGGCCGCCGACACCGGACGCATCGCGCCCGGCCTGTTCTCGATGGAGGTGTGGGGCGGGGCGACGTTCGACACGGCGTACCGCTTCCTGAAGGAGGACCCGTGGGAGCGGCTGGCGGCGCTGCGTGCCTCCATTCCGCACGTGCTGCTCCAGATGCTGCTGCGCGGCCAGAGCCTCGTGGGCTACTCGGCCTACCCGGACAACGTCGTGCAGTCGTTCGTGCGTGAGTCGGCCGATGCGGGCATCGACGTCTTCCGCATCTTCGACGCGCTGAACTGGGTGCCCAACATGCGCGTGGCGATCGACGCCGTGCGCGAGCGGGGCAAGGTGGCCGAGGTGGCGCTCTGCTACACCGGCGACGTGCTCGACACGTCCAGGAAGAAGTACGACCTCGCGTACTACGTGAATCTCGCGAAGGAGATCGAGGCGGCCGGCGCCCACATCCTCGCCATCAAGGACATGGCGGGCCTCCTGAAGCCGGGGGCGGCCCGACTGCTCATCGAGGCCCTGCGCGACGCGACCGAGCTGCCGGTCCACCTGCACACGCACGACACCACCGGGGTGGGGGTCGCCACGTGCGTGCAAGGTGCGCTCGCCGGCGCGGCGATCGTGGACGGCTGCATCGACGCGCTCGCGGGCGGCACGTCGCAGCCCAGCCTCCGCGCGATCGCCGCCGCCCTGGACGGCACCGAGCGGGAGCCCGAGCTGGACCTCGACGCGCTCCAGCCGCTCAACGAGTACTGGTCGTCCGTGCGTCCGTACTACCGCTTCCTCGAGCGGGGATCCGCGGCGCCGGACGCGCACGTGTTCAGGACGCAGGTTCCCGGCGGTCAGATCTCGAACCTGAAGCACCAGGCCGAGGCGCTCGGGCTCGGGGGGCAGTGGCGCCGCATCGTGGAGCGCTACCGGGAGGCCGACGCGCTCCTCGGGGAGCTCATCAAGGTGACGCCGTCCTCCAAGGCGGTGGGCGACCTCGCGCTCTTCATGGTGCAGAACGACCTCGACGGCGAGTCGCTGCTCCGTCGCGCGCACGAGCTGTCGTTCCCCGAGTCGGTGGTCGGCCTGCTCAAGGGCAACCTCGGTCGCCCTCCCTACGGCTTTCCGGCGGAGCTCCAGGCCGCCGTGCTCGGACGCGAGAAGCCGCTGACCGATCGTCCCGGTGCGTATCTCGCGCCCGCTGACTTCGCCGCCCTGCGCGAGGAGGTGCGCGCGCTCGTCGGAGGCGAGCCGGTCGAGCGGCCCGTGACCGACCGTGAGGTGCTCGCGCGCGTGCTCTTCCCCGAGGTGTACAAGGACTTCGCGAAGCACCGAGCGGAGTACGGCGACACGTCGGCGATCGACACGCCGACGTTCTTCTACGGTCCGAGCCCGGGCGAGCGGGTCGCGGTGGACATCGAGCGCGGCAAGACGCTACTCATCCGCCTGATCTCCGTCGGCGACGTCCATCCCGACGGAACGCGCCCGGTGGTCTTCGAGCTGAACGGCCACGCGCGCGAGGTCCGCGTACGTGACCAGGGCGTGGCGGTCTCGACCGCCGTGCGCACCAAGGCCGACGAGAGGAAGTGGCAGGAGGTGGGTGCCACCATGCCGGGCAAGGTCCTCAAGATCCTGGTGCGTCCCGGCGACTTGGTTGCGAAAGGCGCCGACCTGCTGGTCACCGAGGCGATGAAGATGGAGACCAGCGTGCGCTCGCCGAAACACGCCGTCGTCGAGGAAGTCCTCGCGCAGCAGGGCGATACCGTCGAGGCGGGGGACCTCATCGTGCTGCTCGCGCCCGTCCAGGAGACGACGGCCGAGGACTGAGCCGATCACCTCGACGGTGTGCGAGTCGATAGTCGCAGGAAATACGCCAGGAGACTCTTGTCGCACGCCTCGGACGGCGTGTCGCGCCGGCGGAGCACGATCCGGGACCATCGGTGGGTCCGCTGACCCCTTCGACGCGGCCGGCTCGCCCGGCTTCCACCCTGGCGTCGCGCGCCGGTCACACGCGCCGCGAGGGCACATGCCTTGCGGCCGAACACGGGCCTCACCGCGGTACGACCGCATTACGGAGGACCTCATGCAAAACAACGAGTTGCTCACCAGTTGGCTCAAAGACGCTCACGCGATGGAGAAGTCACTCATCCCCGTGCTGGAGAACCACGCGAACGATGCGAAGGACCATCCCGACGTGAGGGAGAGGGATTTGCGTCATCTCGAGGACACGAAGCGACACGCGGACCTCGTGGAGGAGTGCCTCGCGCAGCTCGGCGAGAAGCCCTCGAAGGCGAAGAGCGCCTGGGGACAGATCATGGGTCGGTTCCAGGCGATCGGAACCGCGCCGTTCCGCGACGAGCTCATGAAGAACTTCATCTCGGATTACGCGACCGAGCAATTCGAGATCGCCTCCTACAAGGCCCTCATCGCCGCGGCGCGCGCCACGGGTGAAGAGGGCATCGCGGACGTGTGCCAGGAGATCCTCGCGGACGAGGAAGAGATGGCCGCATGGCTCGACGAGCACATGGCGAGCGCGGCGCGCGAGTCTCTCGCCGAGGAGATGGAGCGCGACTGAGCGAGTCGCGATCCGCCACTTCCGTGAACGCTCCGGGCCCCAGGCTCGGCCCGGAGCACACGGAGGGGGCCGTATCCGAGCGATGCGGCGTTCGAGCTCGGGATCTTCGGGGCTCACGTCGCGGTGCGGCCGCAGGTGCCTGAGATCCAGCGAGCGCCTCGTTCCTGGCGCGCCTAGGGGCCTCCGCGCAAAATATCGGCGCGCCCCGCTCACCGGGGTCGCGCCGAGCCCTTCCAGACCCACAGCCGGAGTGCCCTCATGCGACGTGCCACCGCGATCGTGGCGCCCACGCTGGTCGCGCTCGCGCTCCCGTGCGCGGCCGCGGCTCAGAACTTCGACGAGATCCAGATCAGCACCACGCCGGTGGCGGGTGGCATCTACATGCTGCAGGGCAGCGGCGGCAACATCGGCGTGTCGATCGGCGACGACGGCACGCTCATGGTGGACGATCAGTTCGCGCCGCTCACCCAGAAGATCCAGGCCGCGATCTCCGCGCTCAGCCGCGAGCCCGTGCAGTTCGTGATCAACACGCACTGGCACTACGATCACACGGACGGCAACACGAACTTCGGCCGGGCGGGCGCGATCCTCGTGGCGCACGAGAACGCCCGCACGCGCATGATGCACACCGACACGGTGTCGCTGAACAACCGGGTCCAGGAGGCGTACGGGCCCGACGGGCTGCCCAAGATCACGTTCTATCAGTCGATGCGCTTCCACTACAACGGCAACGTCATCGACGTGATCCATCTGCGGAATGCGCACACGGACGGCGACGCGGCCGTCTACTTCCGTGACACCAACGTCCTCCACACCGGCGACACGTTCACGCGCGGCGCGCTGCCGTTCATCGATCAGCCCAACGGCGGCACGCTCGACGGCATGATCGAAGCCGCGTGGACGATGGCCGGTCTGGTGAACGATCGGACGCGCATCATTCCCGGGCACGGGGCGCTCTCGACGCGGGCCGACCTCCTGGAGCATCACGCGAAGCTCGTCGCGATCCGTGAGCGCCTGCGGGCGCACGCGACGCGGGGCGACTCTCCGGATGCGGTGGTGGCCGCGAACCCGGTGAGCGACTGGGCGGAGATGAACGCCGGCAACGAGCGGTGGCTCCGCGCGGCCTACGAGGAGTACCGGTGAGCGACATCGAGCGGCGGGAGTTCCTGGCCGTGGGCGGGCTGTCGATCGCGGGGGCGGCCCTCGGAGGAGCCGGCGAGCTCGCAGCCGAGGTCCAGGCCGCGCCCCAGGTGGACGCGCTCGTCTTCGATACCTTCGGCACGGTCGTGGACTGGCGAACGTCGATCATCAGGGAAGGGCAGCTGATCGGGCGCATGCACGCGCTCGACGTGGACTGGGCCACGTTCGCGGACGACTGGCGTGCCGGATACGGGCCCGCGATGAACCGCGTGCGCTCGGGGGAGCTCCCGTGGACGAAGCTCGACGATCTCCACCGCACGATCCTCGATCGTCTGCTAGAGGACCTCAGCGTCGTCGCGCTGTCGGAGGACGAGGTCGAGAACTTCAACCGCGTCTGGCACCGGCTCATCCCGTGGCCCGACGCGGTCCCCGCGCTCTACCGTCTCAAGGCGCGGTACGTGATCGCGCCGCTGTCGAACGGCAACGTGTCCCTGCTCACGCACATGGCCAAGCACGCAGGCCTTCCCTGGGACTGCATCCTATCCGCCGAGCTCGCCGGGCACTACAAGCCCGATCCGGAGGTCTACCTCGAGGCCGCCAATCTGCTCAGCCTTCCGCCGGAGCGTGTCATGATGGTCGCGGCGCACCGCGGCGACCTCGAGGCGGCCCAGGCCCAGGGCATGAAGACCGCGCTGGTGCACCGGCCGCTCGAGTTCGGGCCCAACGGCGACGTGGACACGACCGACGATCCGCGCTTCGACATCAACGCGAGAGACTTCGAGGAGCTGGCCGACAGGCTCGGGGCGTAGACGGGGGAGTCCCCCGCGAGGACGGCCGGCCAGCTTCGGTGCCGCTCGCTTCGCTCAGTTCCCCAACCGCGTCCAGATCAGGAGCACGCCGCACACGCTTCCGACCGGCGCGTATTGCGCGGGCATGCGCGAGATCGACTCGTAGATCTCGATGCCCTCGATTTCGTCGGGGTGGATGAATCGATCGAGCCCTTGGGGGAACTCACCCATGCGTACGCCGTTCAGGTAGAAGATCGGCAGGCATGGCTTCCCCTCCTCCGCACGGCCGAAGCTCTGGGCAGGCACATTGCCGCCGGCGGGGCCAGCCGCCGGGTTGGACTGGCGAATGACGCGGGTCATGCCCGAGCCGTTGAGCGCGCCGCGCAGCAGATCGTCCGTACGACGTGGATTCCTCTCCATGATCTCGTCGCGGGTGAGGAATGTCGCCGACTCGAACTGCTGGCGCCGCTCGTAGAACCCCTCCGTCGCGAGTCGCTGCGACAAGACCGGCACGTCGAGCCCGGGTAGCGCCACGGGCACGACGTCGAGTGCCACGACGAGATCCAACGTCTCGTTCGGGCTCGAGACCCAGATGCGGTCGCTCACGCTGCGGTCGGAGAACGCCCGATGCTCCACGGTGAGCTCGTTGATTCCCCACAGCACACCGCTGCCGGGAGCCGAGAACGCACCCGTCGCGTCGGTGACGGCGACGACACGTCCGTTCAGGGAGATGGTCGCGCCTGAGAGACCCGGGCCGCCCTCCCCCTCGGTCACGAGTCCGGACAGCGTGGCCGTCGGCTCGGGGCCCGCCTGCAGCACCACGGTGCCGACATCCAGGAAGTCCGTGCCACTCGAGAGATCGAGCGAGAAAGAGCGTGGCGCGTAACCCCCGCGCCGGTAGCCGAGCACGTGCCGCTCGAGGGTGAGCCCGGACAGCGCGAAGAGCCCGAGAGTATCGGTGAGCGCCATCGCCGCCCCGTCGTCGATGAAGACGAGCACGCCGGGCAGCGCCCGGCCCGTCGAGTCCGCGACCAGCCCCACGACCGCACCGGTCGCCTGGGCCGCGGCCGACTGGGGAGGGAGGCCCACGATCGTGGCGAGAGCCAACGCGCCGAGGAGCGCACGCATGGAGGGACAGTACGCCGGGCGCCTGCCCCCGGCAATTCGAACGCGGACGCGGGCCGGCCGGCCCGCGTCCGCCGCTGGACCGCCTACAGCCTGAACAGGTACTGCAGCTTCGCGAAGATCGCGCGGTTCGTCCGCCGTAGGCTCCTCGTGAAGTAGAGCTGATCGTCGATTCCGTCGCCGTCGCGGTCGCCCTCGATCAGGTCGCCCTGCCGGTAGTGGTCGTCGTAGCCGAGGTAGAACACGGTGCCGGCATTCACCCGGTAGTTGAGCAGCACGTTCATGTCGAACGTGCGGTCCTCGGTGTTCCACTCGGTGATGTTGCGTGCACCGAGCCTCTCCGTGAGCTGCCACGTGGTGTTCGCGCGTATGATCCGGATGTCGAAGACCTCGGCGTCGCCGCTGTTGGGATCGGTGAAGCGCTGCGAGTTGAAGTTGAGGCCGATCTGCACCGCATCGGTCGGTCGCACGCTTCCGTTCACGCCCCAGCTACGCTGCTTCCCGAGATACGGGCCTCCGTAGTAGATCTCGTCGCCCATCGAGAAGTTGCCGCCGAACTGATAGCGGCGGTTGGTGTTCACGCGGCCGCCGAAGTTGAAGCCCTGCTTCTCGTAATCGACGTTCTGCCAGCGTTCCATGTCGATGTCGTAGCCGACATTCAGGCTGATGCTCCTGGCGAACGAGAAGTTGAGCCGGAGCCCGAGCTGATCGTCCTCGAGCACGTCGTCGAAGTCGTAGATCCGCGTGTAGCTGACCTGCGGGCCCCAGTTGATGATCCAGCTCTGCGGCCAGAATCGATACGACAGGTTGCCGCCGATCTGACGCTGATCGCGACGCCGGACGAACCCGACCTCGGTATCGAAGTCAGGCGAGATCTCGAACGCGTTGAGCGCCCAGCCGAGAGATCGCCCGCTCCTCGAGAGCCGGGTCGACACCATGTGTCCGCTTTCGGCCGAGTCGCCCGGATCCTGGAGCGTGGAGCCGACGACGGTGAGGTCGCCGGAGATCGTCGGCGTGAAACGCATGTTGGTGTTCAAGCCGTACGTGCGACTGTATCCGTCCATGAACTCGCGGTCGGTGAAGATCGCGCCGACGTTCGATTCGGGCCAAAGATCGAACAGCACGCGCCCGATGAACGTCTGCGCGTTCTCGTCGAACGCGGGATCGCTCTGGTCGGGCACGTTGCCGGGTGCCTGGTCGTTCGCGGTGAGCACGCCGAGCGAGAAGCGGCCCAGCTGGCCGGTGACCTTCGCGCCGTAGTCCGGATCCACGATGGTGCGGGTGTGCACGAACGTGACGGGCGCCGTGATCGCGAAGATCTCCGCGCCCTCGACGAAGAACGGCCTCAGCTCGCTGAAGAAGAGCGGGAAGCGCTGGTTGACCTGGATCTGCGGCTGATCCGACTCGATCTGGGAGAAGTCGGGGTTCACGGTGAAATCGGCCGTGAGGTTCGACGTGATGCCGTATTTCACGTTCATGCCGACGTCGGGATCGGGGTCCTGGTTCACGAACGCCGGGCGCGTGGGATCGATGTCCCCGTACTGGATCGCGGTCACCGTCGGGAGCATCTCGATGTTCCGGCTCGTGGACAGATCCGTCATCCCCTCGAGCAGGCCCATCTGCGCGAAGAAGCTGGTCTCGTCACGCGACATCGGGGCCCAGACGATGTTCTCCTCGTCCTTGCTCTTCACCTCGCGCACGATCTGGAACCCCCAGCGGTGCGGCTGACCCGCGGCGGGGCTCGGATAGCGAAGGCTCTTGAAGGGGATCCGCATCTCCGCCGTGAACCCGTCGTCGACGATCTGCGCGCCCGTGTCGAAGAGGGTGTTCCACGAGCGATCGGCGGGAGGAATCGGCATGCCACCGCCGCCGCCTCGGCCGCCGCCACCGCCGCGTCCCCCCGCGGTCATGACGCCGTCACCCTGGACGCCGTACGCGTTGACGTCGAAGTCGTAGCCGCGCTGCTGATCGAGGAAGGTATCGAGGTAGACCGTCAGCAGGTCATCCGCCATCGCCCGGTCGCGCTCGACGCGGTTCGCCCGCATGATCGAGGGGTTCTGGTAGTGCGCGTGGAAGGCGAAGTAGAGGTGGTCGCGATCGTACGCGACAAAGACCTCGGTCTCCTCGCTGGCGCGCGCGCCGTCGAGCGGCTGCTGCTGCGTGAACTCGGTGAGCCGCGCGGCGGTGCGCCACACGGCATCGTCGAGCACGCCGTCGATCTCCGGCGGCGTATCGGTGCGCGTGGGGGTCACGCGGGGACGCCCGGGTCTCAGGCCGAACGACTCGACGCCCGGCTGTGCGGCCGCCGGCGCCGACGCGACCGGCTGCACGCGCGTGGCGCGCCCGTCGGGAACGGGCTCCTGGGCGGTGGCCGGTGTCTGGAGGAGCACGAGGAGAGCGACGGAGAGGGCCGCGAGGGCCGAGACTTCTGGGGTTTTCAACGAAATCGTTCCTGGAGAGAGAGGCGGCGGTGCGCTCGAGCCACCCTGCGAAGAGGCCCAGCGAGGACACGGCCACCCGTAGCGCTGTTGATCGGCTCGGATGCCCATATAGACTAAGGAGCTTCGGCTGCGGACACTAAGCCTCCGTCTCGAGGTCCTCATGGCACGCCTTGGGTTCCGCCCGATCCTGCCGCTGCTGGTCGCCTTCCTGGCCGGCTGCGCGCGGTCCGATCAGCCGTCGTCCGAACCGGCCTTCCGGGCCGCGCTCCTCACCGCGGGGCCGGTCAGCGACGCGGGGTGGTACGCGGGTGCGTACGAGGGGCTGCTCATGATCCGCGACTCGCTGGGAGCCGAAGTGAGCCACCAGCAGACGCGCACGCCCGCCGAGTTCGACGAAGCGTTCCTCTCCTATGCGTCGTCCGGCTACGACCTCGTCTTCGCGCACGGCTTCGAGTACCAGGACGCGGCGATCCGGGCGGGCGAGCGATCTCCCGAGACGACGTTCGTCGTGTCGGGAGGGGGCAGATTCGCGGATAACGTCGTGCCGCTGATCTTCGAGCTCGAGGAAGGGAGCTACTTGGCGGGTATGCTGGCCGCCGGGATGAGCCGCTCGGGAAGGATCGGCATGGTGGGCGGCGTGGAGATCCCTCCGGTGCAGGGGACGTTCCGCGCGTTCGAGGCGGGCGCGCGCGCGGTCGATCCCGACGTCGAGATCCTCGAGTCGTTCACGGGCAGCTGGGACGACGTCGCCGCGGCCAAGGAGGCGGCTGTCGCGCAGCTTTCACGCGGCGCCGACGTGATCATCCACAACGTGGATGCCGCCTCGTTCGGCGTGTTCCAGGCCGTGCGCGAGTCGGTGGCGGCCGGACGAACGGCGTGGGCGCTGGGAATGAACCGAGATCAGAACGACGTCGCGCCCGACGTGATCCTCGGGAGCGCGGTGATCCGCATCCCGGAGGCGTTCCTCGACCTCGCGCGAACCTGGCAGGCGGGCGAGCTCGGTGGTCGCCCGGTCTACGAGGGCGCAGCCGAGGGGGTGATCGACTTCGTGCTCAACCCCGCGCTCGCGGATCGCGTGCCGGCGGATCTCGTGCGCTCGATCGACGACGCCCGCTCGCGCATTCGGGCGGGCGAGCTCACCGTGCCGCGCGTGCCGTTCGTCGAAGGTGAAGTGGAGGACATGGAGGACGCAGCGGGCGCGCAGTGATGTCCGTCCTGGCGCGACTGCAGGGCGTCGAGCGACGGTTCGGCCGGGTTCGGGCGCTCGCCGGCGCCGATCTGGAGGTACGCGCGGGCGAGGTCCACGCGGTCCTCGGCGAGAACGGGGCGGGCAAGTCCACGCTCCTCGGCGTGCTCGGCGGCCTGGTGCGTCCCGACGCGGGATCGCTGGAGATCGACGGTGCGCCGGCGGTCCTCGACAGCCCACGCGCCGCCTGGGCACGAGGGATCGGCCTGGTGCACCAGCATTTCATGCTCGTGCCTTCGCTGACCGTGCTCGAGAACCTGGCGCTCGGCAGCCGACGGCCGGCCCGCGCGATCTCGCTCGACCTCGACCGCATCGCCGCCCGCGCGTCGACCCTCATGCAGCGTACCGGCCTCCTCGTCCCGCTCCAGGCACCGGTGGACACGCTCGCCGTGGGACAGAAGCAGCGCGTGGAGATCCTGCGGACCTTGCTCCGCGATCCCAGGATGGTCGCGCTCGATGAGCCGACCGCGGCGCTGGCGCCCGCCGAGACCGCCGCCCTGTTCGTCCTCCTGCGGCGGCTCGCCGCCGAGGGTCGCGCGGTGGTGCTGGTCGCGCACAAGATCGACGAGATCCTCGGCGTTGCCGATCACGTGACCGTTCTGAGGAAGGGACGCACCGTCCTCTCCGAGCCGCGGGCGCGCGTGGACGCGGGGGCGCTCGTGCGCGCCATGGTGGGCGGCGAGCCCGTGTCCCGGGAGCTGGTCGGCGCGGCCGGCGAGGAGCGCCCCGACGCTCGTCCGCAGGGAGCGCGGGTCGCCTCGCTCCAGGACGTCGTGGTCAGGGACGCATCGGGGCGCGTCGCGCTCGACGGCGCGACGCTCGCCGTCCACCGCGGCGAGATCGTCGGCGTGGCCGGAATCGAGGGGAGCGGACAACGCGAGCTCGCCCTCGTGCTCGCGGCGCGGCGCGAGCCGGACGGGGGCGTGGCGAGCCTGCCGGCCGGCATCGGCTTCATCCCGCAGGACCGGACGTCCGAAGGTCTGATCGGCGACTTCGATCTCGTGGAGAACGTGGCGCTCGCGCTGCACTCCGATCCGCGGGCCGCGGGCCGGGTGCGCATCCGGTGGGACGCCGTGCGCGATCGGGCCGAAGACGTGCGCGCCAGGTTCGGGCTGGTGGCGCCGGGCGTGTCGGTCGCCGCGCGCACGCTGTCGGGCGGCAACCAACAGCGCCTCGTCGTCGGCAGAGAGCTCCTCGTCGCCGCGGATCTGCTGGTGGCCGAGAACCCCGCCCGCGGGCTCGACGTCTCGGCGACCGCGTTCGTGCACACCGAGCTCAGGAGGGTGACGCGCACCCCGGACGGTCCCGGCGTGGTCCTCGTGTCGAACGACCTCGACGAGGCGCTCGCGATGTCGGACCGGCTCTTCGTGGTGTCACGCGGACGGCTGCTCCCGGTCCCGGCCGACCGAAGGACGCGGGAAGGCGTCGGCGCGCTCATGCTCGGCGGCGTCGCGGATGCGTGAGCGGGCGCCGCGCGCGGAGCTCGCCCGCTGGACGGCGGGGCCGGTCGCCGTGGCCGCCGGCGCCGTGGCGCTCACCGGCGCGCTCGCGGCGGCATCGCTCTGGCTCGGCGGCTACGATCCGTGGCGCGCGGCCGCGGCCGCGGCGGCGGGCGCGTTCGGCAGCCCGGAGGCGGTCGTCTCCATCACCCTCGTGCGTGCCGTCCCGCTCGTGCTCACCGGTCTCGCCGTGGCGCTCGCGTTTCGCGCGGGTGCGTGGAACATCGGCGCGGAGGGGCAGCTCTACGCGGGCGCGGTCGCGGGCGTGTGGGTCGGTCTGAACGGCGGCGCGCTCCCGGGTTGGCTGCTGGTGCCGCTGCTGCTGGCGTCGGCGGGCGCGGCCGGAGCGCTCTGGGCGGCCGTCCCGATCCTCATGCGGCTGCGTCTGGGCGTCAGCGAGGTGATCACGTCGCTCCTGATGAGCTTCGTCGGCATCGACCTCGCGGCGTATATGGTGCACGGCCCGCTGCAGGAGCCGCGCGGCGTATTTCCCCAGACCGCTCCGATCGCGGAGGCCGCGCGGATGCCCTCGCTCGTGCCGGGAACGCGGCTCCACGTCGGCGCGCTCCTGGCGCTCGGCGCGGCGGTCGGGCTGTGGTGGCTCTTCCGCCACACACGCCTGGGATTCCAGGTGCGCGCGGTCGGCGCGTCACGGAGGGCCGCCGAGATCGCCGGGCGGATCGACGCGGGTCGCGTGACGCTCGTGGCGTTCCTCGCGTCGGGGGCGCTCGCGGGGCTCGCCGGCGGCGTCCAGGTCGCGGGCGTGACGTACGCCCTGTACGAGGGCCTCTCTCCGGGCTGGGGCTACACGGCGATCGCCGTCGCGCTGCTCGCCGACCTGCACCCGCTCGGCGTCCTGGTCACCGGCCTCCTCTTCGGCGCGCTCGACGCGGGAGCCGCCGCGATGCAGCGGGAGGCCGCGGTCCCGGCGGTGTGGGCCACCGCGGTCCAGGCGCTCGTGATCCTGGCGGTGCTCGCGCTCGGGCGCGCGCAGCGGCAGCTGAGTGTGGCGCCGGCCAGCCCTCTTGCCGATGTCTGACGGCACCCTCGTCCTGTTCCTCGAGGCCGCCGTTCGGCTCGGGGCGCCGCTCGCGTTGGCGGCGCTCGGCGAGACCATCACCGAGCGGTCGGGCGTCATCAACATCGGCCTCGAGGGCTCGCTGATCGCCGGCGCACTCGGGGCCGCCCTCGGCTCCCTCGCGCTCGGAGGCGCCGGGGCAGGCGCGCTCGCCGGAGCCGCCGCGGGGCTCGCGCTCGCGCTCGTGTTCGCCCTCTTCGCGGTGGGGCTCGGAACCGATCAGATCATCACGGGGACGGCGATCACGCTCGGCGGGCTCGGCTTCACCGGCGCCGTCTACCAGGCTCGGTTCGGATCGGTCGGCGCGGCCCTCACGCTGCCGACCCTCGCGCCCGTCCGCCTCCCGATCCTCGCGGACATCCCTTGGGTGGGGACGGCGCTGTTCGCGCAGGCGCCGACCGCCTACCTGGCCTATGCGCTCGCCCCGGCGCTCTGGTTCTTCCTCTTCCGAACGCCGTGGGGGCTCGAGCTCCGCGCCTGCGGCGAGAGCCCGGATGCGGCGCAGGCGGCCGGCGTGCGTGTACGCCGCGTACGCATCGCGGCGACGCTCTTCGGCGGGGCGCTCGGCGGCCTGGCTGGTGCTCACCTCGCGCTCGCGTACGCGGGGACCTTCGCGGAGAACATGAGTGCCGGACGGGGCTTCATCGCGATCGCGGTCGTCGCGCTCGGGCGTTGGAACCCGCTCCTGGTCCTGATCGCGGCGCTCTTCTTCGGGGCCGCCGCGGCGCTCCAGTTCGCTCTGCAGGCGTGGGGCGTCGACCTTCCCTATCAGATCTTCCTCGCCCTCCCCTATGTATTGACACTCGCGGCGCTCGCGGGCCGCATCGGCCGGGCCCGGGCGCCCGCGGCGCTGGCCCTCCCCTGGCCGCGGATCTCCTGAGCGCGAGCAGCGGAACCCCCGTGGGTGTCCAGGTGTGAGGGTCGGGCCTAGCTTTCCTTCCCCCCTTTCCGGCCGGGTTTCTGGGCGGCACGAGGTGAACATGCGTCGGAGCGGCATGCGGTACGTCCTGATCGCCGCCATCGGGCTGGCCACGGCCTCGGGCGCCGACTGTCTCGATGCCCAGTCGCTCGAGGGGACCGGGGCGGTCGCGGTCGGGCTCCAGCTGCGGAAGCTCGACGGCGTCAAGCGCGTGCTGATGATCGCCGCGCACCCCGATGACGAGGACACGAGCCTCCTCACGACGCTCGCCCGCGGGTGGGGGGCGGAGACCGCCTATCTCTCGCTCACCCGCGGCGACGGCGGACAGAACGCGATCGGGCCGGAGCTCTGGGAAGGCCTCGGCGTCGTGCGCACGGGTGAGCTCGAAGCCGCCCGACGCCTCGACGGCGCCCGGCAGTTCTTCGCGCGTGCGTTCGACTACGGCTTCTCCAAGAACGCGGAGGAGGCGTTCGCGAATTGGCCGCGTGAGGAGCTGCTCGCCGACGTGGTCTGGATCATCCGCGCCTACCGTCCGCAGGTGATCGTCTCGGTATGGAGCGGCACGCCCCGCGACGGACATGGTCAGCACCAGGCGTCGGGGATCGTCGCCCAGGAGGCGTTCCGCGCGGCCGGCGACCCGTCGCGCTTCCCCGAGCAGCTCGCCCGCGGTGTCGAGGCATGGTCGCCCGCCAAGCTCTACCAGTCCGTACGGGGGCTGGCTGGCCGCGGCGCGCCGCCGCCGGGCGGCACCGTCCGCGTCGAGACGGGAGCGCTCGATCCGTTGCTCGGTCGCTCGCTCCAGCAGCTGTCCGCGGAGAGTCGGAGCCAACACCGATCCCAGGAGATGGGGGCGGCGGAAACGCCCGGCCCCCGCAGCACCGGCGTCGTCCTCGTCGATAGTCGCGTGGACGGCGGCGAGGGGATCTTCGCGGGGATCGACACGACGCTGGTGGGTCTGACTACCGGTCTGCCCGCTGCTGCGCGGACCGAGACGGTCGCGCACCTCGAGGCCTATCGTCGCGCGATCACCGCGGCGAAATCCGAGATGGGCACCGATCCCACGCAGATCGTGGACGAGCTGACCGAAGGGCTCGCCGAGCTCGAGGCCGCGCAGCAGAGCGCGGGCCGCTCCGCGTCGACGGAGCTCCGCACCACGCTCGAGGCGCGAGCGCGCTTGGCCGAAGAGACCCTGCTCGCCGCCGCCGGCGTGGTGCTCGACGTGCGCGCCGACGACGATCTGGTCGTGCCGGGCCAGACGGTCGAGGTGCGCGCGCAGCTCTGGAACGGAGGTCCGCTCGAGCTCACCCACCCCACCGTGCAGCTCGGCGCACCGGCGGGATGGGTGGCCCGCGAGACGTCCACGGAAGGGCTCGGCCCGGGCGGCGCCGTCCAGCCGGGGACGCTGGCGGCGTGGACCTTCGAGGTGACGCTGCCGGAGCGCGCCGATCTCTCGCGCCTCTACTACCTGCGCCAGGGCCGAGAGGGCGCGCTCTACCGCTGGCCCGACGAGCCCGAGCTGTGGGGCCTCCCGCGCGATCCCTCGCCCGTGGGCGTGACGGCGCGTTTCACCCCTACGTTCGTGGGCTCCGCCGCGCCGGTCCCCGCGGAGGATCTGCAGGTGGCGGTCGAGCGCCCGTGGCGGAGCGTGACGGTCGAGCCCACGCGCGGCGAGGTCTCCCGACCGGTGCTCGTCGTGCCGAGCGTCGGCGTCCGCGTGGACCCGCCGGGGCTGGTCTGGCCGCAGTCGCGGACGGACGCTCGGGCGATCTCCGTCGTGGTGCGCGCCGAGGCCGAGGGCGGCAGCCGGGGTGAGGTGACCATCGGCGCTCCGGCGGGATGGTCCGTGACGCCGGGGAGCCAACCCTACGCGCTCTCCGGCGCCGGCTCCGAGCGCACGCTGACGTTCGAGCTCCGTCCGAGCGGCGCGGTCGCGGCCGGCGAGCACGAGTTCGAGGTCGTGGCGCGTGACCAGGACGGCCGCGAGTATCGCGAAGGTTACACGCTGATCGACTACGAGCACATCGAGCGGGCGGTCGTGTTCGCGCCGGCCGACGCGGTGGTGACGGTCGTTCCGGTGACGGTCGCCGAGGGGCTTCGCGTGGGGTACGTCATGGGCTCCGGAGACGACGGACCCGACGCGCTCGCGCAGCTCGGCGTCGACGTAGAGATGCTCGGCGAGGATCGTGTGCGCGAGGGCGACTTCGGTGACCTCGACGTGATCGTGCTGGGGGTGCGCGCCTACGAGGCGCGTCCCGATCTGCGCGCGGCCGTGTCACAGCTCCACGACTTCGCGCGCGAGGGCGGCGTCGTGATCGCGCAGTACAACCGCGAGTCGCTCGGGAGCCTGCCGCCGTTCCCGCTCGAGGTGGGAGGTGGCTCGCCGCGCGTCACCGACGAGACGGCGCCCGTGCGGATCCTGGAGCCCGACGCGCCCGTGCTCACCACGCCCAACCGGATCGGCCCGGACGACTTCGCGGGG
Source organism: Gemmatimonadales bacterium (assembly GCA_050181335.1). Lineage (GTDB taxonomy): Bacteria > Gemmatimonadota > Gemmatimonadetes > Longimicrobiales > Gaopeijiaceae > UBA2982. Next base: position 15,783 of record JBFXDG010000010.1, read on the forward strand.
TGGGTGCAGGAGCGCGGGCTCTACTTCGGGGAAACGTGGGACGATCGCTGGATGCCGCTCCTCGAGATGAACGACCCCGGGGAGGCGCCGCTACGAGGGTCGGTCCTGGTCGCCTCCGTCGGCGAGGGCGCCTTCGTCTACACGGCCCTCTCGTTCTTCCGCCAGTGGGGCGCGGGAGTGCCGGGGGCGTATCGGCTGTTCGCGAACCTGATCTCGCTCGATCCGTCCGCCTGGGCCGCCTACACCACCCGCTTCGAGTAGCAGGGCTTCGAGTCGCGGGGCCCGGCCCTCAGGCCGATGCGGTCCGTGGGCCGGATCTCGCGCTCAGCGCGACGCCCACGCCGACGACGACCGCCGCTCCGATCACGTTCTGCCAGAGGTAGGCGACGTCTGTACGGAACGCGACGAACCCGACGACCGTCATCCCGGCGATCAACCCGACGAACGCGCCGAGGGCGTTGGCACGGCGGATGAGGGCGAGCAGGAAGACGCCGAGGATCGATCCGTAGAAGAAGGAGCCGAACTGGTTCACGACCTCGATGAGCGATCCTAGCGTCGCCGCGTATGTCGCCACGACGCACGCGAAGATGCCCCAGAACGCGGTGGCCGCCTTGGACACGGAGAGGTAGTGCGCGTCGTCGGCCTCGCGACGCCACCAGCGCTGGTAGAAGTCGATGACGGTGGCCGTCGCGAGCGCGTTCAGCTCGGCGGCGATGCTCGACATCGCGGCCGCCATCACGCCGGCGATGAAGAGGCCGGCCAACCCGAGCGGCAGCTCCGAGAGAACGAACCGCGGGACGATGTAGTTCACGTCGGCCGTCGGCTCCTGGGTCACCTCTGCGGCGAGCGCGAGCGCCTCGTCGCGGATCGCCTGGACCTCCGCCTCACGCGCGCGGAACGACGCCATCGCGGCGGCCTCCGCGGCGCCCCCATCGGCGTCGGCGACGTCGAGCGCCGCCGCCTGCCGCAGCGTGAAGGCTTCGTCGTAGCGGCGCTCGATCTCCGCATAGGCTGCGCCACGCTCCGCCGCCACGCGGGACTCGTGCGCGGGGTTGTAGAGCAGGGGCGGACGCACGAACTGGTAGTACAGGAAGACACCCACGCCGACGAAGAGCACGAGCGCTTGGAGGGGAATCTTCCAGTAGGCGCTCATGAGCAGTGAGCTCTTCGCCTCGTCCACCGAGCGAGCGGTGAGGAAGCGCTGCACCTGGCTCTGATCCGTGCCGAAGTAGGAGAGCATCAGGAACGTGCCGCCGATCACGCCGGACCAGACCGTGTACGTCTCGCTCAGGTCGAACGAGAAGTCGAACGCCTGGAGGCGCCCGGTGGCGCCGGCGATGCGCAGCCCCTCGTGGGGGCTGATGGGCATCTGCACGAGGAGGGCGATCATCACGGCCGCGAGCGCGAACACGATCAGCACCATCTGCTTCACGTCGGCCCAGGCCACGGCCTGGACGCCGCCGACCATGGTGTAGATGACCGTGGGCACGCCGATGAGCGTGACGCTCCACGCGACGGGGATGCCCCAGATCGCGCTGAAGACCACGGCCGGCGCGGCGATGATCGTGCCGCACGACATGCCGCGCGACAGCAAGAAGAGCAGGGAGGTCAGCGAGCGCGTCTTCGCGTCGAAGCGCCGCTCCAGATACTCGTACGCCGTGTAGACGCCCGAGCCGTGGAGGAGCGGCACGATGGTCACACCCAAGATGACCATCGCGAGCGGCAGGCCGAGATAGATCTGGATGAAGCCCATACCGGCCGTGGCTCCCTGGCCGGTCGTCCCGATCATGGTCACCGCCGAGAGCTGCGTGGCCATGACGCTCAGGCCGACGACCCACCACGACAGGCTCTTGTTCGCGACGAAGTAACCCGCCACGGAATGCGTGTCCTTCGCGCGTCGCAGGCCGTCCCACACGACGTAGGACAGGTACACGACCACGATCACCCAATTGAGCCAATGCATGGTCGTCTACCTGTTGTAGACGACCTGGATCAAGCCGAGCACGATCACGGACACGAGCTGCACGATCAGCACGCGCGTGAGCGTTCGGCGAGCCAACGCGGTCAGTCTCCGAGACAGATGCCCATCGCGCGCGCGGTTGCCACCACGTCGCCGTCGATGGGCACCAGCTTGGTCTTGGCGATCGCTTCGCCGAGGGGAACCGCGCGGACGTCGGGCGGGACGAGCGCGACCATCGTGCCGAACAGCCCGTCGGCGATGAAGCGAACGGCGGCAGCGCCGAAGCGGAGCGCGAGCAGGCGGTCGTAGGAGTTCGGGCCGCCGCCGCGCTGCAGGTGACCGAGCACGAGATCCCTCGTCTCGCGTCCCGTGCGCGCGTCGATCTCGTGGGCGACGACGCTCGCCATGCCACCGAGGCGCCGCTGGCCCCCGCCCGCCTGCTTGAAGAGCGGCGCGCCGCCCTTGGGATACGCGCCTTCCGCGACCACCACGACGGCGAACTTGCGTCCCTCGGCGTAACGTGCCTCGATCTTGCGGCAGACCGAGTCGATGTCGTACGGGATCTCGGGGATCAGGATGACGTCGGCCGTGCCGGCGAGCCCGGCGTAGAGCGCGATCCAGCCCGCGTGACGGCCCATAAGCTCGACGACCATCACGCGCTCGTGCGCCTCGGCGGTCGAGTGCAGCTTGTCGATGGCGTCGGTCGCGGTCTCCACCGCGGTGGTGAAGCCGAAGGTCAGCGAGGTAGCCGCGAGATCGTTGTCGATCGTCTTCGGAACCCCCACCAGCTTCACGCCCATCTCCGCGAGATGGTGGGCGATCGCGAGGGAGCCGTCCCCGCCGATCGCGATGAGCGCGTCGACGCCGTGCTCGGCGAGCGCGTCCACCACGTCCTGGGAGCGATCCACGTACCTCACCGTGCCGTCGGGGCCCGCGACCGGATACCTGAGCGGGTTGCCGCGGTTGGTCGTGCCGAGGATCGTGCCGCCCTGGTGGGTGATGCCGCGCACCGCCCGTCGGTCGAGGCGGACGAGTCCCTCGTTCCCGAAGAGGCCGTCGTATCCGTCCGTGATCCCGACGACGTCCCAATGGTGGCGTTCGGCCGCGAGGACGACCGCACGGATCACCGCGTTCAGACCCGGCGCGTCGCCTCCTCCGGTGTTGACGGCGATGCGTCGGATCTTGGTCATGAGCGGATCGTGGCAGGCTCAGGGAAACGAACGGGCGCCCGACCGTGCGGCCGGGCGCCCATTGTAGCGGTTCGTCGCGGGCGGGTCACCCGCGCGGAGCGTGCGCTCAGAAGTCTGCCACCACCGTGCCTTTGAATTCCATCCCGAAGACGCGTACGCCGTCGCCCGCCGGATCCTTGAGCGAGCCGAGGAGGATGCGCGCCTTGGGGAAGAAGTCGTGCCCACCGAAGATCCGCATCGGCACGTCGCCTCCGGCCGCCACCAACCAGCCAGAACCCGCATCCGATCCGCCGGAGTCTTCGCGGGACTGGAGCTTGAGGTCGACGTGGGGGCGGAAGACGAAGCCGCCACCGAGCGCGACCGCGCCCATGAAGCCGGCCACGGCCAGGTTCTGCTTGGGCGTGTCGATGCTCGTGAAGGTGCCGAGCGGCGTGCCCGACGTGTCCACGTTCGGGAGCTGCAGCGTGCCGTTCTGCCGCATGAGATCGGCCGCGTAGAGCGTCCACACGCCCGCCGCCATACGGAAAGCGTACGACGCGTCGAAGCGGAACCGCTTGCCCGCCTGGAACAGGTTCTGACCGTTCGCCTGGTCCTCGGCGTAGTTGATGAACGTGGCGCCGAGCGTGAGCGTGCTGTTGCCGAAGTTGCGATCGATGCCCAGGCGGATGCGGGCCTCGCTGCCCGGTTGGTACTCGAGGCTCGCGTCGTCGGCGGTCGGATTGAACTTGCCGCGCACCGAATACGCGCCCGCGAGGCCGAGCCCGAAGTTGCCCATGCTGCGGGCGACCGCCACCGACCCCGTCACGGCGAAGCCGCGACCCCACGACGACTCCCGGAACCCGAGGATCTCCGTCGACATGAGCGAGGCGACGATCGCTTCTTGTCCATCGTGCGACGCGTTTCCGGTCGGCACGTTGGCGCCCAGCGTGACGAGCGCCCACGGCGTGGCCTGGTACGCGGCCCGAACCCCGGTGTCGATCGGCCCGGACAACTTGTAGAGCGTGTCTCCGCGCTCCACTCGCCCCTCGGCCCACGCCCCGTAGATGTCCACGCCCAGACCGGGCATCAACGGGAACTGGACGGCGACGGGGACCATGAAGAGCTGGGCCGCGTCCGCGCCCAGACCGGGGTCGAACGCGTAGCCCATGTAGTCGATGCCCGTCCCCACCGAAACCTGCGCCCGGACGGGCGCGGCGAGCGCGAGGACGGCGACGAGCGCCGTCGCGCGCGAAATGAGGCGCGGGCTCATGGCGTGACTCCCGGCCGGGGAATCACGATGCTGATGACCGCGCCCGCGCCACCCGAAGGAGCATCCGTCCCTCTCGATTCGGGCACGGGGTTCCGCTCGGTGTTCGTGCTCGTCTGCGACTGCGCCTGCTGGCTCGTGGTGATGCTGAGCGTGGCTCCGGTGGGGGAGGGAGCCACTGCTTCGGTCGCCGTCGACAGCGAGATCGTCGTCGTCGTCCCGGCCGGCGGAAGCAGATCCTGCGTCGTGCGTGCCTCGGGCGGCGCGATGAGCCCGACGCCGAACTCGCCGGTCGCGCTCGCCACGTCCGTGAGGCCGGTCGTGCTCGAAGCCGAGGCCTCGATCAGGTTGTTCGTCTCCACCATCGCGGCGTCGCGTCCCGCGAAGCTGCCGGGGTCGAGCCTCACGGACTCCTCGAACTCCGCCATCGCCGCGTCGTAGTTGCCCTGATCCAGCTCGCGCAGGCCGCGCCCGAAGGCGAGGAAGGCGAGCACGTTGTCCATGCGATTCTCGAGGATCGCCTGCTCCTCGGCGGGCGTGAGGGCCACGCCCAGCACCTCGCGGATGGTACGAATGACGATCTGCTTCTCCATGTCGAAGAGCTGCTCGAGAGCGGCCGACTCGGTGAGCTGACCGGCCGAGGAGGTGTTCGGCACGTTGAGAACGTCCGCGTCGGTCTGCAGGTCGCTCTCGCCGAGCGTCGTGAGAACGCCCTGGAACACGTGCTCGGCACGGAGCAGCCTACCCGCACGCGCTCCCGTGGTGGCCTCGGCGTATCCGGAGGACGTGAGCGCCATCTCGTCGAGCAACGACTGGATCTGCGAGCGCTCGAGGACGACCAGCGCGTTCGACACGGCGAAGTCCGTCGTCATCATGTCGGATAGCGCGAACACGAGCGGCTCGAGCTCCGCGCGCGTGGAGTTGAACGCGAGCGGGAGCACGGCGACCGACCGCGGCGTCACGTTCGCCGCTCCCGCGATCTGCGCTTCCTGCGTGAGCGCTTGCTGCGCCTGGGCCCTGAGCAGGTTGCGGCCGATGAGGGTGAGCCGCTTGCGCACTTCTTCGCGCGCGTCTGCGGATGCCCCCACCGTGAGATATCGATCGTAGGCGTCGCGTGCCGCCGTCCAGTCTTCGAGCTCCTCGCTCGCCATGCCGAGATAGAGGAACGCCGGTCCCGATTCGTTGCCGGCGTCCACCGCCGCCCGCAGGGTGGCGCGCGCCGCCTCGTGATCGCCGGCCTCGAACTGTGCCATCCCGAGCTGCACCTGGAGGTTCGTGTCCTCGGGAGATGCCGCGACCTCCTGCTGGAGGCGCGGGATGTCCGCCGGGCTCACGTCCGGGAGCGACGCAGCGCAGGCGGATAGGCCGAACATGCCAACGAGGGCCGCCGTGTGCCTCGCAGCTCTTCTGGGGATCATCGAGGGGCTCCTGGCACGACGGGGGGATCGACCAAACGAGGGAATTGCGTGTAGAACCTCACTACTCGCTTCCCTGGTGGTGCCACTTTAAACTATAGGGTGTGGCCATGAGGCGGGCAAAGGTCGTGTAACCTACCTGCCGACGCCCTGCCGCAAGGATTCCCCCGGAGCAGCCTTGCACAAGTCAGCCCTCGTCTTGACGGCCCTGTTGGTGACGGGTTCGGTGGCCGTTCGGGCCACCCCCGCGCAGGCTCAAGACCTGCCCACCGTCGCCGTGCTCGACTTCACGAGCTTCATGATGGGCGACGGCGGCGCCGCCGTTAACCTCGGCAAGGCCATCACGGCGATGCTGGTGACCGAGTTCAGCAACCGCGACGGCATCCAGGTCATCGAGCGCGCCCAGCTCAACGACATGCTTCGCGAGCAGGATCTCGTGCTCTCCGGTCGCGTGGACGAGTCCAGCGCCATCGAGATCGGGAAGATGCTCGGAGCGCAGTACGTGCTCCTCGGCCAGGCATCGAGCATTGCGGACAACCTGCGCATGGACATCCGCGCGGTGGACGTGGAAACGTCCGAGATCGTCGCGGTGCTCAAGAAGTCGGATCGGACGAGCGAGCTGCTGTCCGTCGTCGTGTCGCTCGCTGACGAGTTCGGCTCGCAGCTCAACCTCGTGCCGCCGTCGAGCCGCCCCGCGATGGAGTCGATCCCGGTGCCCGCGACGATCGCCTTCAGCCGTGCCGTCGATTTCGAGGATCGGGGCGAGACGGAGCGGGCGATCCAGGAGTACGAGAGGACGCTCCAGCTCCACCCTTCCCACAGGGACGCTCAGCTGGCGCTCCAGCGTCTCCGCGGCGGGACGCAGTAGCAGCACTGGCCGTCGTGAAGAACGGAGAGAAATAGATGAAGCGACTCGTTTCCTTGAGACGACTCGGGCCGGCGAGCGCAATCGCCGGCCTTTCGGTTCTCTGCGCGCCGTCCCTGTCGCAGGCACAGCAGATCGCGTTCGACGGCGAGCTGCCCCGCACGCTCGTGTTCATCGAGGAGGAGGGGAGGGGCAAGGTCGCGTCGCGCGAGATGACCTCCTTCCTGCTCGAGGCCGGCTTCCCCGTCATCGACCCTTCGCTCGCCATCGACCAGGCGGCGCAGGAGCTCGTGGCGCAGGCCAACAACGGCAACAACGGCGCCGCCACGCAGCTCGGCAGGGACTGGGGCGCCCAGGTGCTGATCCTCGGCGTCGCCGACTACGAGACCACGCCGGACCCGGTGAGCCGGACGCTGATCACCGCGACCACGTACGTAGCCGTGCGCGCGATTCGCCTCGATCTGGGCGAGGTGATCTCCGACGCCACCGCCGACGCGCGCGCGATCGATGCGACCAGCCAGGCGGCGCGCGCCAAGGCGATCCGGGCCGCCACGCAGAACGCCATCGGTGACTTCATCGGGCCCGTCGTGAACGACTGGGAGCGGCGCGCCTGGCAGGAAGCGTCCTACTGGGTGCCCGACCCCGGCTCGATCGAGCAATCGACGACCCAGACGGCGAGCCGCGCCGGCGCGCCCGGCATCGCGGTCACCCGTGCCGACGTGCTGCCCGCGACCGATCAGGTGGCGACGCGCGGCATCGGCGTGGTCCGGCGCGGCGAAGGCAGCCTCGACGGCGTGCAGAACGTCGTGCGGCTCGAAGGCGTCGTGGTCGGCAACGCGCGCACGGTGGAGGTGAACGGCGCGCCGGCGATCCTCGAGCCGCTGCCTACGAGCGACGCGTCGCTCTACGGCCTCAGCGGCTCCGATGCCCGCAAGTTCTCACGTGAGTTCACGCTGCCCGTCAGCCAGGACAGCGTGCGGATCGTGGCGTCCGGCTCGGGCGGACAGACGGTCGAGACGTTCGCCTCGCCCCGCGTGGACAAGCGCTGGGCGGTCGTGATCGGCGTCGGCGAATACGAGGCGGAAGACATCCCGGATCTCGATTTCGCCCCGTCCGACGCGCGCGCCGTGCGCGACTTCCTGCAGAGCGACGCGGCGGGTCCGTTCGACGAGGTGCTCTACCTCGAGAACGAGCAGGCCACGGGCGCCGCGATGCGCGAGGCGCTGTTCGTCTTCCTGCAGCAAGCGGACTGGGACGACCTCGTCGTCATCTACTACGCGGGTCACGGCGCGCCCGACCCGGGTCGCCCCGACAACCTGTACCTGCTTCCGACGGACACGAAGCTCGACGCGCTCGCCGCCACGGGCTTCCCCATGTGGGACGTGAAGACGGCGCTCCGCCGTCAGATCGCGGCCGAGCGGGTGATCGTGATCGCCGACGCGTGCCACTCCGCCGGGACGGCGGACGGCGAGACGGTCGGCGGCGGTGACAGCAACGAGATCGCCGGCGGGTTCCAGCAGCTCTTCAGCCCATCGCGGCGCCTCATGATGACCGCGGCGGACACGAACGAGTTCAGCCTCGAGGACTCGCGTTGGGGCGGTCACGGCGTCTTCACGCATTTCCTGCTCGACGGTCTGCGCGGCGCGGGCGACCTCGACCGCAACGGCATCGTCACGTTCACGGAGCTCTACCAGCACGTGAGCGGCGGCGTGCGCGACGCGACGAACGGACGCCAGAATCCGCAGATGAGCGGGCTCGGTGACGTCCCGCTCGCGGTGGTGCAGAGCGCGGGACAGTAGAGCGAGCGGAGACGCGTGGCGCCGCAATAGGGCTGCGCCGCGCGTAGCAGGTCCCTCCCTGGCGCACGCCTTGCACGCGCCGGGGGCGTGGCGGCCCGAATCCGAAGGGACGAGCAGTGAAAGGCGCCCTGCGGGCGGGCTCGTCGTGTGTCCTCGTGCTGGTCGCGGGATGCGACGGCGCGCAGTCTGCGCTGGACCCGGCGGGCCATAGCGGGGAGCGTCTCGCCGACCTCTTCTGGCTTCTCACGGCCGGCACGCTCGTGATCTGGGCCGTAGCTGTCGCGCTGTGGGTCTGGGGCGTGTACTTCGCGCGACGGCCTCTCCGTCCGCGCGAGCGTCGCTGGCTCCTGGTGGGCGGCGGTGGGATTCTGCCGGTGACGCTGCTCGCCGGGGTGCTCACCTACAGCCTCGCCATGCTGCCGGACATCCTGGAGTCGGCGCCCGAGGGGAGTCTCCGCGTCGAGGTGACCGGCTACCAGTGGTGGTGGCGGGTGCGCTACATCCCCCCCGAAGGCGATCCGGTCGAATCGGCGAACGAGGTGCGGCTGCCGGTGAACGAGCCGGTGCGGTTCGATTTGGTGAGCCAGGACGTCATCCACTCGTTCTGGATCCCACCGCTCGGCGGGAAGATGGACATGATCCCGGGGCGCAGGAACACGCTCTCGCTCCTCCCCACCGAGACGGGGACGTTCCGAGGCACGTGCGCCGAGTACTGCGGCACCTCCCACGCGCTCATGGCGCTCGCCGTCGTCGTGCAGGAGCCGGAGGAGTTCGAGCGCTGGCTCGCGACGGAGCGCGCGGCGGCGGCTTCCCCCCAGGGAGCGCTCGAACAGCGCGGCGAGCAGGCCTTCCTCGCCAGCGGATGCGGAGCGTGTCACGCGGTGCGCGGTACGCCGGCCGACGGCTCGATCGGCCCGGATCTCACGCACGTGGGCGGACGAATGACCTTGGGTGCGGGTACGCTGCCGACGAGCCGCGCGTCGCTCCGGCGCTTCGTCGCCGAGACCGAGCGGCTGAAGCCCGGCGTACGGATGCCGTCCTTCGACATGCTGCCCGATGCCGACCTCGACGCGATCGCGGCCTACCTGGCGTCGTTGCGATGAGCCCCCTGGACACCCCGACGCGCGCACCGGGCGACGTGGAGCCTCTCGCCGACGCGCCTTCCGAGTCGCTCCGTCGCGCGCAAGAGGAGCGGCTCCTCGGCGTGTGGAGGACGCCGACCGGGCTCAAGTACTGGTCCGCGGTGAACAACACGGAAGTGGGCATCTGGTACACGGCGGTCGCGTTCCTCTTCTTCCTGTTCGCGGGCGTTCTCGCGCTGCTGATACGCATTCAGCTCGCGCGCCCGGGAAACGACTTCCTCTCCGCCGACCTGTACAACCAGGTGTTCACCGTGCACGGCTCGGTGATGATGTTCCTCTTCGGCATCCCGATCTTCGAGGCGATCGCGGTCGTGCTCATGCCGCAGATGCTCGGCGCGCGTGACCTGCCGTTTCCGCGGCTCGCCGCGTTCGGCTTCTGGTGCTTCCTGTTCGGCGGGGTCTTCCTGTGCGGCTCGCTCTTCTTCGGCGTCGCGCCGGAGGGGGGCTGGTTCATGTATCCGCCGCTGACGTCGGTCTATCAGCCCGGCATCGGCGCCGACATGTGGCTGCTCGGCTTCTCGTTCATCGAGGTCGCGGCGATCGCTTCGGCCGTGGAGCTGATCGTGGGCGTGCTGAAGTGCCGACCGCCCGGCATGCGCATCAACCTGATCCCTCTGTACGCATGGTACACGCTGGTCGCGGCCGTGATGATCGTCTTCGCCTTCCCGCCGCTGATGGCCGGCAGCCTCCTCCTCGAGGTGGAGCGCGCGTTCGACTGGCCGTTCTTCGACGCCGCGCGCGGCGGCGATCCGCTCCTCTGGCAGCACCTCTTCTGGCTGTTCGGCCACCCGGAGGTCTACATCATCTTCCTGCCGTCGATCGCCCTCGTGGCCATGATCATCCCGACGTTCGTTCGCGCACCGATCGTCGGCTACACGTGGGTGGTGCTCGCCGCGGTGGGGACGGGCTTCATCAGCTTCGGGCTGTGGGTCCACCACATGTACGCGACGGGTCTGCCGGGCATCTCACTGGGCATCTTCTCCGCGGCGTCGGCCACCGTCGCGATCCCGACGGGCATCCAGTTCCTCTGCTTCTTCGCCACGCTGCTCGCCGGACGCGTCACCCGGTCGGCGTCGATGCTCTGGGTGATGGGCGCGTTCGTGATCTTCGTGCTCGGAGGCCTCACGGGCGTGATGGTCGCGCTCGCGTCGTTCGACCTGCAGGCGCACGACTCCTTCTTCGTCGTCGGTCACTTCCACTACGTGCTGATCGGCGGTGCGGTGTTCCCGATCATCGCTGGGCTCTACTACTTCTTCCCGATCGTGAGCGGCAAGCTCCTCTCGGAGCGGCTCGGGCGCATCGGGTTCTGGCTCGCGTTCATCGGGTTCAACGCCACGTTCCTCCCCATGCACCTGACGGGCATGCGCGGGATGCCGAGGCGCGTCTTCACCTACCCGGCGGACATCGGGCTGGACGCGCTCAACCTGATCTCCACCATCGGGGCGTTCGTGCTCGCCGCCGGGCTGGGCGTGGTGGCCTGGGACGTGATCCGTCCGAAACGCCGGGAGGCCCACGCGCGGCGCAATCCGTGGGACGCCGGGACGCTCGAGTGGACGCTCGAGATGCCCCCGAAGCCGTGGGGCATACGCTCGATTCCCGAGATCGACGGCCGCTATCCGCTCTGGGAGCAGCCCGATCTCCTGCGCGACATCGACCAGGGGCGCTTCTACCTCCCCGATGCCGAGGAAGGCAGGCGCGAGACGCTCATCACGTCGGTGATCGACGCGAACCCGGAGCAGTGCCAACGGCTGCCCGGTCCCAGCTTCGTTCCGCTCGTGGCCGCGGCGGTGCTCGGCGGCTTCTTCATCCTCGGGACGTTCCACCTCTGGTCGCTCGCGCTCGCGAGCCTGGTGCTGTCGATCGGCGTGATCTGCTGGTGGCTGTGGACGGGCACCGCGGGGCATCCCGAGAAGCCGGTCAAGGACGTGGGGCTGGGACTCGAGCTGCCGCTGTACGTCTCCGGGCCCAAGTCCGTCGGGTGGTGGGGTGTGCTCATCACGATGCTGGCCGTGACGACGGCGTACGTCTGCCTCGTGTTCGGCTACTTCTTCTTCTGGACGATCCACGAGGACTTCCCGCCCACCGCGAACGCCGGGCCGGGCGTCGTCTGGCCGGTGGCGGGAGCCCTCCTGCTCGTTGCGGCTTGGCTGCTCGTGCTGCTCGCCCGGCGCTGGAACGGCCGGGGGTGGGCCGTGCGCTGCGTGCTCGCGCTCGCGGTGGCGGGCGGGCTCGCGATGGCGGGCTGCGGGGCGCTCGTCGCGGGGCCGTGGCGCACCGCGCTCGATCCGACGCGCCACGCCTACGACGCCATCGTGTGGATGCTCGTGACGTGGACCGTCGTGATCGTGACCGTGGGGCTCCTGATGACGGCGTACTGCGTGGTGGGTGGCCTCATGGGTCGCGTCACGGCGCGCTACGACATGGATCTGGACAACACGGTGCTGTACTGGCATTTCGCCATGCTCACCACGGTGGTGACGACGCTCGTCATCGCCGGCTTCCCACTCGTCGCATGACCGCGGGCTCGGACCCCCGGCTGGCCGAAGCCCGCCAGAGCCTGTGGCCCATGGTCGTGTCGCCCTCGACGTGGGGAGCGCATTTCCTGCTCTGTTACGTCACCGCGGCGGTCTTCTGCGCCAAGTCGGCGGCGGCCGCTCCACTCGGGTGGGTGCAGTGGGCCGTTGCGGGCTATACGGCGCTGGCGCTCGCCGTCATCGGGATCTCCGGATGGAGCGCGTGGAAGCGTCACCGCTTCGGGGAATCGTCCTCGCCGCACGCCGACGATACGCCGGAGGACCGACACCGCTTCCTCGGCTACGCCACGTTCCTGCTGTCGGTACTGAGCGGCGTGGGGGTCGTCTTCACCTCGCTCGCCGCCGTGTTCATCGGGAGCTGCCGATGATCCGCGGCGTCGCTCTGGCCGCCGGCGCGCTCGCGCTGGTGCTCGCATGGGTGGTGCCGCTGCGGCACGCGCCCGCGGGTCCGTTCACGGCGCACATGGTCGCGCACCTCGCCATCGTCGCTGCGGCTTCGCCTCTGTTGGCGATCGGAGTCGCCGGGCAGCGGTGGGACCCGGTACGGCGGTGGCCCGGCCTCTTTCCTCCCCTCCCGCTCTCGGCGCTCGAGCTGCTGGTGGTCTGGGCCTGGCACGCGCCCGCGCTCCTCGACGCCTCGCGTGGCTCCGCGTGGGTTCGAGCCCTCGAGCAGGGCTCCTTCCTCGTCGCGGCGTTCCTTCTGTGGCTCTCCGTGCTGGGCGGAGGACCCGGTCGGCGCGACGAACGTCGCGCGACGGGCCTGATCGCGCTCCTCCTCACGTCGATGCACATGACGCTGCTCGGCGCGCTGCTCGCCCTCCCGCCGCGGCCGCTCTACGCGTTGCCTGGAGCGGGGGACGCGCTCGCGGATCAGCATTTGGGCGGCGCGCTCATGATCGCGGTCGGCGGCGTCACCTACCTGGTCGGAGGGCTCGCCCTCACGCTCGGGCTCGTCGTCGGCGGGCGGGCGTCGCCGGCGCGCAGGATCGAGGAGAGACGCACATGAGGGAGCGCGCCGTGGTGCTCGGGCTCCTGGCGCTCGCCCTGTTGGCGGTGGGCGCGATCGGCGGGCTGGCCGTCGCCGCGTCGGGGATCGTGTCGATCCGCGCGAGCTCCGGGCACTGGGCCGTGACCGAATGGCTCCTCCAGCTCGGCAAGCGGCGATCCGTGGACATGCACACGCTGGGCGACGAGCAGCCCGATCTGAGCGCGCCGTGGCTCGTCCTCAAGGGCGCTGGGCACTACGAGAGCGGCTGCCGCCCCTGTCACGGGAGCCCGGATCTGCCGGTCCCGCGCATCGCGGCGGGGATGACGCCGCTGCCGCCGTACCTGCCACCGCGCATCGCGTCGTGGGAGCCGCGGGAGCTGTTCTACATCGTCAAGCACGGGATCAAGTTCACCGGCATGCCCGCCTGGTGGTCGCAGGAGCGGGACGACGAGGTGGCGGCCATCGTGGCCTTCCTGCTCGCCATGCCGGAGATGGACGGCACGGCCTATCTGCAGCTGGTCCACGGCGAGGAGCCGCACGAGCCCGCGGTGGTCCCGCTGGAAGACCTGACGACGCCTCCGCCGCCGCGCGCCGTGAGCGCGAGCTGCGCGCGCTGCCACGGCGCGGACGGGCTCGGTCGTGGAAGCGCCGCGTTCCCGAAGCTCGCGGGCCAGCGGGTCGCGTACCTGGAGCGCTCCTTGGAGGCGTTCGCCAACGGTGAGCGCAACAGCGGCTTCATGGAGCCGGTGGCCGCCGCGCTGACCGACGCGGAGCGTCGTGAGCTGGCGGAGTACTACGCCGCGCTGCCCGCGGGCGCCGACACGGAGGCGGACGCGTCGACGGACGCCGCGGCGGGCGACCCGCGGAACGGACGCGGGATCGTGTCGGCCGGCGTGCCCGAGCTGGGCGTGCCGTCCTGCATGGACTGCCACGGCCCGACCGACTACGCGCGCAACCCCGCCTACCCGGTGCTCGAAGGCCAATACGCCGACTACCTGGTTCTGCAGCTCGAGCTCTTCGCGGGCCGCAGGCGTGGTGGCTCGGCCTATGCGCCGCTCATGCATCACGTCGTCGACGGGCTCGACGAGCAGCAGATGCGCGACGTGGCGGCCTTCTACGCGTCCCGCGTCCCGAGCGAAGCATCGGCTCCCTGAATGGGCTCGCTTCCCCTGTGGGCGAACGTCGCGCTGTTCGCTCTCGGCGCGGCTGCGATCTGGCGAGCGGGCACGGCGCTCGAGCGCTACACCGACGTCATCGCCTTGCGCACGACACTCGGCCGCGAGTTCGCGGGCCTGCTGCTCCTGGCCGGAGCGACGTCGCTGCCCGAGCTCGCCACGACGCTCACGGCCATTCTCCTGCTGGACAATGCCACGCTGGCGGTTCACAACCTGCTCGGCGGCGTCGCGCTGCAGACGGCGATCCTCGTCTGGGCGGATGCCGTGAAGGGACGACCGGGCGCGCTCACGTTCTTCAGCCCCAGGTTCGTGCTGCTCATCGAGGGCGTCGGACTCCTTCTCCTGCTCCAGCTCGTCCTGGCAGGCATCGTCACCAGCGAGGTCTCGAGCGTCGGACACGTGAGCGTGTGGCTGGCACTCCTGGCGGTGGCGTACGTCGTCATGATGGTGCTGGTGTTTCGCTATCGCGGTGCGCCGCGCTGGACGCCGGACCTCGCCGACGACTTTCCCGAAGGCCTCGCGCCGGACGATGCGCGGGCGGAGGCCCCGACGGACGACCGGCCGCTGAGCGCGATCTGGACGCGCTTCGGCCTCATGAGCGCGGTCGTCCTGGTCGGTGGCTGGCTCGCGGCGGAGACGGCGGACGTGCTGGCCGACGAGACGGGCCTCGGTGACGCGTTTCTCGGAGCCACGCTCCTCGCGCTGGCGACGTCGCTGCCGGAGGTGAGCACGACGACCGCGGCCGTGCGCGGCCAGCGCTATGCAGTCGCGTTCTCGAACATCTTCGGAAGCAACGCCTTCGACGTCACGCTCCTGTTCGTGGCCGAAGTGCTCTACACGGGAGGAACCGTCATGAGCGGAGGCGATGCGTCCCTCGTGCTCGTCACGGCCGTCGCCTCCTCGATGACGTGCCTCTACCTCTGGGGTCTCCTCGAGCGCGAGAACCGGACCGTGCTCGGCGTGGGTTGGGATTCGGTGGCCGTCGGATTGGTATACGTCGGTGGAATGATCGCGCTCTACTTCGTGTAGGCTGCGGTCACGGATCGGCCCGGGCCGACGGTATCCCTCGGAGGCTGGTCAGCCGACCCTGCACGGCGGCGTCTGGCCCCGCACCCAGGCCGCCAGCATCTGCCATTCGGGGTCTTCCCGTGACATCCACCGACGCCCACCGCCGTGATAGGGATCGCCGCCCGCCTCGGGCGCGAGCGGATGTGTGAGGAAGCGGCTCATGAGCGGCTCGCCCGGCTCGATGTAGCGGCGCAGGATCTCGAAGTTCGCCCTGGACTCCTCGAGGTTCCAGAAAGACCTCCCGTCCGCGATCTCGCGCGCGAAGTTGGGCGCTCCACCGTTGTGGCAGTGGATGCACTCCATGCGCCCCGGACGCTTGCTCTGGAAGATCTGCTGCACGCAGCTCTGGAAGAAGCTGAAGTCCAGCTGGACGGGCGTCGGCGTCGGAACGGCTGGATCGGGGGTCGCATCGCGCACCCAAGCCGCCATACGCTGCCACTCGGGATCGTCCTGGGACTGGAAGAACTTGCCGCCGACGTGGAAGGGTGCGCCGCCGGCCTGCACCGCGAGCGCCTTCAGCAGCAGGCGGCTACGCTCCGGTTGGCCGGGGACGACGAGCCGCGAGACGATCTCGAAGTTCCGGCGCGACTGCTCCTCGGTCCAGTAGACACTTCCGTCGGAGCGCGTCTCCGGAGGCTGGAGCGGGAGGGGCGTGCCGCTCTCCACATGACACGTCACGCACGGGGACGCGCCGGGACCGTGACCGCCTCGGGGAGCGAGGAAGACACGTTCGATCTCGTCCCGGTATCGGTCGAAGCTGAGGGGGCGCGGCGCCTGCGCGCGCGCGCCGCTCGGAGCCGACGTCGCGGCGCAGAGCATCACGCCGAGCGCGAGCAGCCGCCGACCGTTCATCGGATCACCACCGTGTGGTTTCGCTTCGGCACCTGACCCACCGGGATGCGCGCGATCTCGCGGATGCTCTGCGTGTCGATCACCGAGACGTCGTTCGAGCCCGCGTTGGCGGCGTACAGGTAGCGGCCGTCCGGCGTCATGGTGAGCCAATCGGGATCGTGGCCGACCTCCACGCCGCCCAGCAGACGGAGGTCGGGCAGAGAGTACACGTAGAGGTGGCTGTTGGGCTTGCTGGTGGACCAGAGCCGTGTGCCGTCCGGCGAGACCGCGAAGCCGTGCGCGGGTGACGCCTGCAGAGCGTCGTTGCTGACCTGCGAGAACGGCAGCTCCGGCTGCTGGACCCGATCGACGACGGCCCGTGTGGCCCAGTCCACGACGTAGAATCCGTGATAGTTCGAGATCTGGACGAAGGCGCGCTTGGTCGAGCCGTCGGCGTTGCGCTCGAACGCGATGGGACGCACGCCGTCGTCGAAGTGGAGGGACCACAAGGGCCTGTCCGTCTCCGTGTCGATCACGGTCATGGTGCGCGCGGGGATCATCCCCGCCACGGCATACCGACCGTCCGGCGTCACGTAGACGTTGTGCACGCCGCTCAACATCGCGATACGGCCCGTACGTCGCTGCTCTCGCGTGTCGATGACGTCGACCCACGGGGCCCCCGCGATCGCGACGTACACCTTCGCGCCGTCCGGCGTGATCGCGACGTTGTTCGGTCGATCGGAGAGCGGGACCTGGGCGGTCACCCTCAACGTGGAGGTCGATACGATGTCGAGCGTGTGATCGACCTCGTTGGAGATGTAGAGCGTCCTTCCGTCCGGGGAGGCGGTGACGCCGTGCGGAATGGGGATGCCCAGGATGACGTCCACGACCCGATTGGTCGCGGGGTCGATGAGGTGGACCTCGTCGCCGGCGGCGTTGGTCTGTACGATCCGCACCGTCCCGGTCTGGGCGGCGGATCCCGACGCGAACGTCAGGGAGGCGAGCGCCGCGAGGGCGGCGACGAGCTGCAGGCACGAGCTCCGCATAGGCGCATCTCCGGCAGATTTCTGGCCGCCGTGGAATTAGCGCGGTGGGAGCCGAAATGCCAGGCGGAGGAGACGCCATTTCCCGCCTCCCTCCGCCGGCACCCCTCCTCCCGCGCCGGCGTGGCCGAC
Source organism: Gemmatimonadales bacterium (assembly GCA_050181335.1). Classification (GTDB taxonomy): domain Bacteria; phylum Gemmatimonadota; class Gemmatimonadetes; order Longimicrobiales; family Gaopeijiaceae; genus UBA2982. The sequence continues at coordinate 33,171 of JBFXDG010000010.1, forward strand.
CCGTCGGCGCGATCCGCTTGCCTCGGGGCCACCCCGCGGCCTATCTGTAGATCTTCCAGCGGGTTCCGTCCTCGCCAAGAGAGGTCCGTCGGTGGCCGCACAGCCTCGCCTCGCCGTCGAGTCCATCCCGGGCAAGCGGCCCTATCAGGAGGACTCGGTCTTCGCGGACGTCCTGACGGATGGCCGCACGTTGGTGGCGGTGGCCGACGGGATGGGCGGCCACGCTGCGGGCGAGGTGGCGAGCGCGCTCGCGCTGCGCACGCTCCAAGACGCGCTGGCAGAAGGCCGCGAGCTCGGCGAGGCGTTCCGTCTCGCCAACGAGCGGGTCCACCAGATGGCGACCGAGCCCGGCAAGCAGGGCATGGGCACGACCATGACGGCCGTGCTCGTCGAGGGCTCGCAGTTCCGGGTGGCGAACGTGGGCGACAGCCGGGTCTATCTGGTTTCGGCGTCGGGGATCCGGCAGCTCACCGACGACCACTCGTTCGTCGCCGAGGCGATGAAGCGCGGGCAGTCGAAGGCGGAGGCGATGGCCACGCCGTGGCGGGACGCGCTGACGCGCTCCATCGGAACGGAGGAGGAGGTCGACGTCGACGTCTTCGGCCCGTTCCCTCTCGAGCACGACTCGGCGTTCGTCATCTGCTCGGACGGACTGTACAAGACGCTCAGCGACGACGACCTACGCGCCTTGTTCGTGCGCTCGGGCGGCCCTCGCGGCGCCGCACAGGCCATGGTGAGCGCCGCCTACGACGGCGGCAGCGACGACAACATCTCGGTGGCGATCGCCGAGTACGGCGAGGTGCCCCGAGATACCGAGCCCACGACGATGGTGCTGTCGTACGAGGCGGCGGACGACGGAGGCGCGGACACCGAGCGCACGCTGCTCGATCAAGCGCCGGTCGTCGCGAGCCCGCCGCCCGAGCCGCCGAGGATGGCCGCGCCGGTCGAGGAGAGCGCGGTGGTCGCGGGCTTTCCGATGGGCGCGCTCATCGCGGTCGGGCTGGTGATCGCCGCGGTGGTCGCGATCCTGGTGTTGGGAGGATAGCCGGAGCGCCGGACCCGATCAGGCCACGTCGTCCATGAAGGTGAGCGTCAGCCCACCCGACTCGACCACGTCCCCGTTCTTGAGCTTCGCCCGCTTCGTGGATCTGCCCGCCACGGTCATGGACCCGAACGACCCGAGGTAGCGCACGTCGCAGCCGGTCTTCGAGTGCACGATGAGCACGTGGTGCTTGGGCGCCTTCGGCACCTGGAGGTCGCACAGCTCGTCGGTTCCGATCAACACGGCCGGGGCGTCGGACAGATAGTGCGTGCCCTGCCGTCCACCCGACTCCCACACGAAATGCGCGCGTTTCTTGCGATCCGCGTCCTTGAGCAGCTCGCGCACCTCGTGGGGATTGATGTGCATCGTCCCCTGGTGCGTGGCCATCGGGGAGGGCTGCTTGGCCGTCGCAGCCACCACGGGGGCGGCGTGCTCGCCCTCTCCGAGCGCCTTGCCGAAGACGATCGAGAACTTACCGAAGCCGATCTCGTCACCGAGCCCGATCGACTGCGGGCCCTGGATCTTCTTGCCGCCGATGAAGGTGCCGTTGGAGGAGCCGAGATCCTCCACCACCCAACCGTCTTCGCCGAGTCGGATCTCGGCGTGCCGACGTGACACGGACGGATTGTCGATCAGCACGTCGGCCCCGTCGTCGCGACCGATGACGATCGACTCCTGCTTGAAGTCGTAGACCTGCATGGTCCTGCGGCCGAGAAGCAGAGTCAGCTTCGGCATGCGGTCCTCGCGTTGGGTTCAGCCACCGAATTCGACTGCGGAGTTGCCACTACGGATCAACCGCGGTTCGACTGCGAAAGACGATGCACGGAGCCGATACCTCGTGCGCCCGTGAACCGAGGCGAAATTATGCTCGGGTGGCTCGCACGGTCCAGGTGGCTCAGTTCGCGACCGACCGGCAGCGCGGGTGGTCGGGCACGATCTCCAGGCACTGGCGCACCAGCTCCTCCGCGCGTCCGGCCGGGCCGTCCACGCGCGCCGCCTCCGCGTCCCAGGCCATGCGCTCGCCGACCTTGAGGAGGAGCGAGCGGGCCTCGGGGCTGTCCGGCTGGAGGGCGGCGAGCCTGAGCGCGTACGTGCGGACGTCGCCCCCGTCGAGCCCGTAGTAGCGCGTCGCGGCCTGAGCGCCGGCCGCGAGGTCCCGGAGGCGGCGGACCTCCCACGAGGTATCGACCGAGATGCCCGCGTTCCGCAGCTCGGTGACCGTGGCGGGGAGGTCGGCTTCGGGAACCGACGTGAAGAAGGGAGAGACGAGAGGTCCGACGGCGAGATACCCGCCCACGCCGCCGTCGTCCAGCCAGGCTTGGGTGACGGATCCGGCCGCCACGCGCTCCCGGAAGGCCTGCGCGTCGAGCGTCCGTCCCCACGGCTGCAGGAAGTAGGCGCCGCCGGCCAGCGCGACGGCGACGACCGCGAACGCCACCAGCCGACCCTGGCCGCCCCGACGCGGCTCGGGACGGGCGGTCGACGGCCGCGGAGCGGCCGTCCGCGCCGCGGGGGCCGGGGCGGTGGCGGTCGCCGCGCGCACCGGCTCGACCTCCCCGCCGGCGAGCACCTCCTGGAGCGTATCCCGCAGCTCGCGCGCGGACTGGAAGCGGTCGTCGGGGCTCCGCTGCAGGAGACGGGCGACGACGTTGGCCATCGCCGCCGGCACGGTGACGCCCGTCTTCGCCATCGGGATCATCTGCGCGCGGTCCGACGCGGCCATCAGCTCGTAGATCTGGTTGGTCGGCTCGTACGCGAGCTTGCCGAGCCAAGGGTCGCGCCCCGTCAGCAGCGCGTAGAGGATCACGCCGAACGCGAAGAGGTCGGTCCGGCCGTCCACCTGCTCGGCGCGGAGCTGCTCGGGCGCAGCATATCCGGGAGTGCCGAGCGCGCCGACCGTGGTCAGGCGGCTGTCCGCTTCTCGCTCGGCGATCTTCGCGATCCCGAAGTCGAGCACCTTCACCATCTCGCCGCCCGAGCGATCCTTGGTGAGCATGAGGTTCTCGAGCTTCAGGTCGCGGTGCACGACGGGCTCGGGTCCCTCGTGCGCGGCCATGAGCGCGTCGCAGACCTGGAGCGCCAGGCGGACGGTGCGATCCACCGGGAATGGGCCCTCCTCCTCGAGGGCGCGCGAGAGGCTTCGCCCCTCGACGAACTCCATCAAGAAGTAGATGAGCCCGGCCTCGATGTCCTCCTCGTACGTCGAGAGGCCGACGATGTGATGCGAGTCCGTGCCGAGGCGCTTCATGATCTGCGCCTCCCGCAGGAACCGCTTCCGCATCTCCTCGGCTTCGGCTCCGGTCATGCGGTCGACGCCGAGGATCTTGAGGGCCTCGATCCAGCCGCCCTTGATGTCCTGCACCTTGTATACGGTGCCGAACGAGCCCGCGCCGAGGCGCTTCAGCACGCGCCATTTGTTGCGGAGCAGCGTGCCGACCAGAGGGTCGTCTTCCTTCTGCTCCGCCTCGGCCGCCGCCTCGGTGGCCGCCATCCCGGCCAGCTCCGCGGCCGTGAAGGGCATCGTGCCCGAGGAGGGTGGCGGCGGCGGCACATCCTCCGGATTCCAGGCGACCGTTCCCTGCTGGCGCGCGACTCGTTCGGGGACTTCGTTGTCCGGGCCGTCGCTCGACACGCTGTCTCGATGGCTGGGGGAGTGCCCTCTGGAGCCAACGTACGGACCGCGCCGAACGGTGGTCAATTCTTCCGATCGGGCGGCTCGAGGGCGGTCGGTCGGCGCCTCGGCTCTTGCACCGGCCCGGGCCCCGGCGTTCTTTGGAGCCATGCGCCTCGATTCGGTGACCGGCGGCCGCGCTCCTGCCCGGCTCGCCTCGTGGAGCCTCGCCTGCCTGGCCGCGTCCGCGTGCTACGGACCGCCCGACGCGCCGCCGCCCGAAGCGCGCTCGTATCCCGAGCCGGCCACGCTCCTCGTCCAGGCGGTGGACGCGGGGACCGGCGCGGCGCTGTCGGATCCGGAGGTGACGGTCCGCTACCTCGTGCGCGCGCCCATCGTGCTGGACACGACGGCAGTCGAGCACGTCCCGTCCGTCGAGCCCTACGAGATCCGGCAGGTCATCGAGGAGGAAGCGCTCGTGGTGGAGCTGCGCCTCGAGGCGGCTTCCTACCATCGGCTGGACACCGTGGTGTCGGTTCCCCGGGGATCGACGGCGGGTCCCCTGACGATGCGCATGTCGCGCCGGCTCGGTCTCGTCGCCGCCCAACCCGAGCCCACCCCCACGCCTCCGCCCGTCGAGCCGGCCATCCCGCCGGGTGGCGGCCGCGGCACGCTCCCCGCCGGTGCGGGGGCGCCCGACCGCACGGCGCTCCTCGCCGGCAACCGCGCGTTCGATCGCGGGAGCTGGCTCGAGGCGACCGAAGCCTACGCGCGCATGCCGCTCCCCGCCGACCCCAACAGCCCGTACGGTCAGGAGTACCAACAGGCCCTGCTGCGGCGCGGAGTGGCCCACATGAACCGCGCGGAGTTCGGCGCCGCGCTCGAGGTGCTGGAGAGCGCCGCCGCCTACGGGACGCCGGGCTTCCAGACCTTCCTACGGCTCGCCGCGGCGCAGTGCGCCGTCGGGCGCACGGAGGAGGGGAGGGGCACGCTCGCGCAGCTCGAGCGCACCCTGAGCCGCAGGACGCAGATCGAGCAGCTGCTCGTGGGTGCGCTCCTCAGCTACGAGCGGGGAATCTGCGCGCAGGGCGAGTTCGACCGCTCGCAGACGACACGCGAGCGCGTCCGTACCGGGTCGGCGGCGATCACCGAGCTGCAGTCTTTCATCGACTTCGGCGAGCGGATCGAGCCGGTGCCGCCGGCCGTCCGCACCGCGATCGACGACGCGCGCACGCGCATCGAGGACGTCCGGCGCCGGATGACGGGGAACTAGACGAACCCGGAAAAGCGAACGGCCCCACCCTCGCGGGTGGGGCCGTCGCGTTCACCTCGGGTCGACCGGGTCGACCGGTGTTCGAGCTACCGTCCGAAGCTCCAGCCGTAACCGCCGCTGCGGCGGGCCTGCGGCCACGCGGCGCCCATGTCACGCTGGGACGGACGCGCTCCCATGCCCGTGTAGCGGAACTTCTGCAGGCGTGAGCCCTCGTACGTCTCCGTCGTGAAGATGTTGCCCTGCGAGTCCGTCGCGATCGAGTGCACCGCGAAGAACAGTCCGGGCTGACGGCCGCCGTCGCCGAAGCTGTAGAGGATCTCGAGCGACTGACGATCCATCACGTACACCTTCATGTTCTGGCCGTCGGCCAGGTACATGAAGCGCTGCTGCGCGTCCGGCGAGAACGCCACGTCCCACGTCGCGCCCTGCGACCTGGTCTGCGGAGCCACGATGATCTCGCGGACGAACGTACCGTCGGTGCGGAACACCGACAGGCGGTTCGACGGACGGTCGCACACGTACACGAGGCCGTCGTCCGCGCGGTCCGCGCAGTGCACCGGGGTGCGGAACTGCTCCGGCGGCGTCTCACCGGGCTGGTAAGCCGGGATCGGCTCGTCGTTCGGCACGTTGCCCTTGGCGCCCCAGAAGCGCTTCATGGCGCCCGTCGCGGCATCGAGCACCGCGACGCGGTGGTTGCCGTAGCCGTCGGCGACGAAGATCTCGTTCAACTCGGGGACGAAGCTGACCTTCGCCACCTGGTTGAAGTTCGTGCGGCTCGTGCTGCTCGGCTCGGCGCCGGGCGTGCCGTACTGCGCCAGGAAGCGGCCGTCGGCCGTGAACTTCAGGATGTGGCGGTCGTTGCCGCCGTTGCCGCCGATCCAGACGTTGCCCTGGCCGTCCACCGTGATGCCGTGGTTCGACTGGGGCCACGTGTACGCGCCCGTCTCCGTGCCGGGACCGCCCCACGCGTGGAGCAGGTTACCCTCGGCGTCGAAGTGGAGCACCGGGGGTCCGGGCTGGCAGCACTCGCTCAGCCCGTCGACCTGGCCGATTTCCGTGCGCGCCGCGAACTGGTCCGGCGTGTTCCTCTGGACGATCCACACGCCATCGTTGGGGTCGGTCGTCACGCCGATCGTCGGACCGATCAGCCAGTGCCCGGGAAGGGGCTTCGGCCAGAACGGGTCCACCTCGAACAGCGGCACCGAGCCGGCCTGGTCCTCCGCGGCCATGTCGTCCATCGCCTCGGCCGCGACCGCGACGACGCCGATGGCGCCGACGAGTGCGAGTCCGAAGGTCAGGTTGCGCTTCTGCATGTCCATCTCCCTGGTCGAAAAATGGAGGGCCAAGGGTGGCCCGAGGGGGGATAGCGTACAGTCCGTCCCCGCTTCCGGCAATCATGACCGGAGGGGGGACGGTGGACCATTCGTCGTCGGGAACGGTAGTTTAGCGCCCATGTCCGACCCCTCGGCGAACGTCATGTCCGGCTCCTCGCGCGTCCGCAGGACCGCGCTCCTCGTCGTCGCGCTCGTGCTTCTCCTGCCCACCTGGAACACGGAAGCGCACGAGATCCCGGCCGACGTCACCGTGCAGGCCTACATCAAGCCGGAAGGCGACGTCATCCGCGCGATCGTGCGCGTGCCGCTCGTGTCGATGCGCGACTTCAACTGGGTCGTGCGGGATCCCGGGTACCTGGACATGACGGCCGCCACCGCGATGGGGCGCGACGCCGCGGTGCTCTGGATCGGCAACTTCGCCACGATGTACGAGGGCGGTGAGTCGCTCGGATACCCCGAGGTGGTGGCGTCCCGCATCGCGGTGCCGGGCGACGGGGCGTTTCGCAGCTACGAGACCGCGCTCGCCATGGTCCTCTCGGAGCCGCTCCCCGACGGTACGGACCTCCCGCTCCAGCAGGCGATGTTCGACGTGCTGCTCGAGTGGCCGATCACCTCGCCGACCTCCGACTTCTCGATCGACGCCGGGTGGGGCCAGCTCGGCATCCGCACGGTCACCGTGCTGCGCTTCATGACGGCGGGCGGCGCGGAGCGCGACTTCCAGTACACGGGCGTGCCGGGTCTCGTGCGGCTCGACCCGCGGTGGCACCAGGCGGCGCTCCGCTTCGTCGTGCTCGGCTTCCAGCACATCCTCGACGGCATCGACCACCTGCTCTTCCTCTTCTGCCTGATCATCCCGGTCCGGCGGTTCTGGACGCTCGTGCCGATCATCACGTCGTTCACCATCGCGCACTCGATCACCCTGATCGCGTCCGCGCTGGGGTTGGCGCCGAACTCCCTCTGGTTCCCGCCGCTCATCGAGACGTTGATCGCGGCGTCCATCGTGTTCATGGCGCTCGAGAACATCGTGGGGGCGCGGCTGGATCGTCGCTGGATGGTGTCGTTCGGGTTCGGGCTTGTGCACGGGTTCGGGTTCTCGTTCGCCCTCTCGGAGTCGCTGCAGTTCGCGGGCTCCCACCTCCTGATGTCGCTCGTGTCGTTCAACGTCGGCGTCGAGCTGGGCCAGCTCCTGGTGCTGGCGATCACCGTGCCGGTGCTCACCTTCCTCTTCCGGCGGGGCGTGCTGCCCGAGCTGATGGGGACGATCGTGCTGTCCGCCCTCGTCGCGCACACCGGGTGGCACTGGATGATCGAGCGCGGCAACGGCCTCATGCAGTACCAGTTCACGCCACCGGCGCTCACGCTGTCGTTCGCCGCGACGCTGATGCGTTGGCTCATGCTCGCGCTGATCATCGCCGGCACCGCGTGGTTCCTGCGGGGGGCGTTCGGCGCGCTCGGCAAACGCCATCCGGGAGGCGGCGCGCGACCGACCGCGCCTCCAGCCGGCGTCGAGCCGGCCGGCGAGACCGCGACGCCGATCGCCGCCGAAGGGTGAGCCGTCGGCGGCCGCCCGGCCGCCGAGCTCGGCGCTAGAACTCCCGCCAGTCCCGCTCGAGGACCTTGCGGTACACCTTGGTCCGGATGAACAGCTCGACGACGTCCTTGTCGAGCATGCCGTCCTTCGCCTCCCACTCGAGCACCTGCAGCGCCTTCTCGAGCGGCATCGCCTTCTTGTAGGGCCGGTCCGACGCCGTGAGCGCGTCGAAGATGTCGCACACGGTCATGATGCGCGTCTCGAGCGAGAGGCGTTCGGCCGTCACGCCGTCGGGGTAGCCGCCGCCGTTCAGCTTCTCGTGATGCCCGCGCACGATCTCCGCGATGCGCCCGAGCTCCTCCGTCCACGGGATGTTGAGCAGGAAGTCGTAGGAGTGGACGACGTGCGACTCGATCTCCTTGCGCTCCTTCTCGTCCAGGCTGCCTTTGCGGATCTGCAGGAAGTGGAGCTCCTCGTCGGAGAGGTAGCTCTGCTCCTTGCCGTCGGGGTCCCGGAACACGCGGCGGGCGATCTCGTCCAGGACCGCGGCGGCCTCCTCCGGCAGGACGCGGGGGACGTTGGCGTCCCTGACCGCCTCCAGGTACTGCTGCAGCGTCGTGTAGTCCTCGGCGAGCTTCGCGTCGATCGCGGCGAGCTCGGAGGCCGCGTCCGCCGAGCCCTTCTCGGCCATGACGCGCGCGCGCGCGTGGGCCGCGTCGGCCTCGAACGTCTTCTTGATGAGCGCGAAGCGCGCCTCGACCTGCGTCTCCATGACGGGCGGCAGCTTGTTGCGCTTCACCAGCGTGGCCTCGCTCACCCCCACCTTGCCGAAGTCGTGCAGGAGGCCGGCGTAGCGCAGCTGCTTCATCTCGGCGTCCGTGAAGAACCGATCGGCGAACGGGCCCTCGGTCTGCGCGGAAACCTGCTCGGCGAGATCGCAGGTGAGCTCCGTGACGCGCACCGAGTGACCGGCGGTGGTCGGGTCTCGTCGGTCGATCGCGGTGACCGCCGCCTTGATGAAGCCGGCGAAGAGGTTCTCGATGTCCTGGTAGAGCTGCCCGTTCTCGATGGAGACTGCGGCCTGCCCCGCGAGCGAGGAGACGATGGCCACCTCGCGCTCGGTGTAAGGCAGCACCCAGCGATCCGAGTCCTCGTCGGTGCGGATCGAGGCGGAGGGATCGCGCTTGCGGTTGATGAGCTGCAGCACGCCGACGGCGCGGTCCTTGTGATCGATCATCGGCACGACCAGCATCGACTTCGCGCGGTAGCCGTGCTTCTGGTCGAACGCGCGGTTGTGCGAGAACGGCATCGACGCCGGCAGCTCGTAGACGTCCTCCAGCACCAGCGGCTCACCCGTCGTTGCCGCATAGCCTGCGATCGACTGCTCGTCGAGCGGCAGCTTGAACGTGAGCGACGGCAGGTTGGGCAGCGTGTCGTTCTGGCTGCGGAGGAAGTGCAGCACGCGCCCGCCGTCGGGCGCGGTCTCCACGAGGTAGAGGCTGCCGGCGTCGGAGGTGGTCAACGCGCGGGCCTGACGCAGGATCAGATCGAAGAGCTGCGCGGGATCGCGCTCGCTCATGAGCGCCATGCCCACCTTGGACAGCTCCTGGAGCGCCGAGCGCGCGAGCTTCAGCTCGCGCCGAGCCTCTTCCAGCTCCTCCTCCAGGCGCGGCGGAGCGACGGGCTCGGACGGGGCTCCGACGGCGTTGGTCATCCTCAGCGGCCCACGAGGCTGTCGGCCCTGTCGAACGCCGCCCGCGCTTCCTCCTCGTGACCGAGCTCGGCGAGGATCTCCCCCTTCAGCCGGTACAGCTCCCAGCCGAGCGGCCCTCCCGCCTCGACCTCGTCGAGCGCATGGCGCGCCTCGTAGAAGAGGCCCATGTCGCGGTACGCCACCACCGTGAGCAGCAGCCCGTCGCCGCGCGGGTCGAGCCCGAAGACGGCGATCTCGTCGAGATAGTCCTCCATCTCGACCGATTCCTCGAGGCTGATCACGCGGAAATCCTGCGGGGGCAGCGCGCGCCCGCTGCGGCGTCCGCCCACGAAGATCGTCCACTGGTAGGTCGCGCCCTGCTCGAGGTCGGCGGCGCTGTCGGGCAGCGTCCATACCGTGTCGGCGCCGACCTCGTACACGGCGGGACGTCCGCCGGCGACGTTGCGGAGCATCAGGTCGTAGGTCTGGCCGCGGGTGGCGGTCCAGGAGAACGTCGGCCTCGGCGACGCCACGTTGAGCGCGTTGCGGGGCGCGACGAGCGCGGTCTCTCCCGGGATCGGCCGAATCATTCCCTGGCGGCCGCCGGTGCTCGCGTCGGCTCCCGCCGCCTGGGCGAGCGTGGAGAGCGCGCGGTCGAACATGTCGGAGCTCCCGGCACTCGTGGGCGCGGCGATGGTCGTGCGCTGCGTCACGACCTGCTGTGCGCCGGCGCTCGTGATCAGGATCGCGCGCCCGCCGGCCGCGGGGATGACGCCGTCGCCCACGTACATCGGCTCGCCGACGCGGGCGGGGGTGGGGGCCGCGCTGCCGTGGGTCACGCTCACGTCGCCCTGGACGCGGAGGATGAGTGCCGCGGGCTCGCCCTGGGCCGCCGCCGGGCTGGAGGCGAGAGAGGCCGCGAACGTCGCCAGGAGCACCAGCGCCGGGGCGCGCAACGAACGAGCCGGGGTGCAGGCGAGCCGGTTCAGCCTCATGTCAGTCCACCTCCACCGATGCAGGGGGCCAGCCGTCGGCCAAGGGTACTCTGCCAATTTCCTACTTTTCCTGCCGACGCACCACGAAATCCCAGTCCGGCGGCGGCGGGCTGGCGATATGGGCATCGCACCGCTCGGCGTAGACCCGACTGGGTCCGTCGGAGGGCCATGCCGCGAGGGCCGCCTGGAAATGCGCCTTTGCACCGGCCCAGTCGTGATGCTTGTACCGCGCCATCCCCTCTTCGTACCGCCGAAGCGCCTCTTCCTTCCCCTCGGGAAGGCCGACGCCCGCCATCTCCAGGAGCTCGTACACCACCACCGGCTCCTCCTTGCCCTTCACGGCGACGTAGTCCAGCTCGCGAACCCGCACCTTGCTGGCATCGGCGGCCTCGAGCGTCGCCTGCGAGACCATGTTGAGCGTGTCGTACGTCTTGTTCGCGGGCTCGAGGCGCGCGGCGAGGTTCACGGCGTCGCCGATGGCCGAATACGAGAATCGTCCCTCGCCGCCCAGGTTGCCGACGACCACCTCTCCGGTGTGGATGCCGATGCGCACCTTCAGCTCCTCCCCTCCGGCGCCGCCGCCCCAACGTCTATTGAGCGCGTCCATGTGGCGCTGCATCGTGACCGCCGCGCGCATCGCGCGGTCGGCGTGGTCGGGATAGGCCTTCGGCGCGTTCCAGAACGCCATGACGGCGTCGCCGATGTACTTGTCCAGCGTTCCTCCCTCGTCGAGCACGACCTGCGTCATGTCGTCGAGGTACTCGTTGAGCAGCGTGAGCAGGTTCTCCGGGTCCATGTTCTCGGCGAGCGTGGTGAACCCCGAGAGATCGGAGAAGAGGATGGTGAGCGGCTTCTTCTGCCCGCCCAGCCGCAGCGCGGCGGGGTCCTCGGCGATCTCGTTCACGATGTCCGGCGAGACGTACTTGGCGAAGGCGCCTTTGATGCGGCGCTTGTCGCGCCCTTCCACGACGGCGACGTACGCGACCGAGCCGACGTACGCGAGCATGCCCGAGACGATGGGCGCGCCGACCGGGATCCAGCGGAAGCGCTCGCCGAGCGTGAGCAGCTCCGCGCCGGGTACGTACACCGTGCCCGCCCAGGCCCACCACGCGTAGGCGATCGTCCCGATCGCCGCGAGGACCGCGGCGACCGCTCCCCACCCCGCGCCTCGCCAGAACGTCGCGCCGCCCGCGACGAGCGCCGCCAGGAGCAGGAGAAGGAGCTCGCCCGCGATGCCCGTCGGCCGAACGTACTCGGCGTCGAGCATGTTCTGGAGCATGTTCGCGTGGATCTCGACGCCGTACATCCACCCGTAGGGCTCGCCGGTGTCCGGCGACCTGTACGAGTAGAAGGGCGTGCGGAAGCGATCCTCGGCGTGGAAGCCCGTGCCGAGCAGAACGACCTTGTTCCGGAACAGCTCCGGCATGAGCAGCCCGAGGTCGGCGACGGTGCCCGACGCGGATGCCTGGAAGGTTCCCGGCGGCGCATCGGCGTCCGCGCTCGAGGGCGGGCCGACGTAACGGATGCGGAAGGGAACGATCGTGCCCTCCGTCGCATCGTCCGCGTCGAGCCACTCCGGCGGGATCCGTCCGACCGACGAGGGCAGGCCCGGCAAAGTCAGGCGGCCCGCGTCGATCGCGGCGCGCAGGATCGAGTCGACCGCGAGGCCGCGCGCGTGCGCGTAGAGCGCGAGCGCGAACGACGGCTCGATGCCGAACCCCGAGCGGACCGCGAGCGTCCCGTCGCGGAAGGACTCGAACGACGAGGGCAGCTCGGCCGACCCGACGCCCGCCGCGACCTCGGCGAAGTAGCGATGCGGCGGGCTCATCACCGGACCCGAGTCGGTCTGCACGACCGGTGTGGCCAGGATCACGTTGCCGGCCGCGCGGATCGCTTCGCGCAGCCGCTCGTCGCCCTGGTCGATGGCGTTCAAGCCGCTGTAGAGACGGTCCAGGTACACGTCCAGCCCGATCGTCCGGGCTCCCGCGGCGGAGAGCGACTCGACCAGGTCCGCGAGGTGCGCGCGCGGGAACGGCGAGATCCAGTCCCAGCCGTCGAGCGAGTCCATGACCGAGTACTCGTCGAAGAGCACGAGGACGACGTCGCTCGGGCGGGCCGCGCGTCCGGGCTGGAACGACTCGGGTGTCGTCTGCTGCCGGAGATCGAGCGTGAAGTCCTCGAACGCGCGTAGCCCGGTCAGCCCGCCCGCCGCGTCGAGCGCGAGCGCGAGCAGCACCGCCGCGGCGACGCACAGCGCGAGCGCGACGAGGCGCCGCTGCTTCCTCATCGCCGCACGCCGATCAGCCGATCAGTCGTGGATCTCGTAGACGACGGAGGCCGTTCCCCACGTGTCCAGGAGCACCGCGCCTTCGAGAGCCCCCGCCGCCGACGACAGCGCGGAGCCGATACGCTGCGCCAGCTCCTCGCCGCCGAACGCGTAGTCCTCGCCGGCCGGGATGGCGATGTCGAGCGGGCGCTCGGTCACGAACGCGCGCACGAGACCGGTCCCCGTCGGCTCGAGCGCCGCGAACGACAGCGCTCCGCCGGGCTCGGGATACGTGATCGCGCGGCCGGCGCGAACCGGCACGGAGCGCGTCTCGGCGTTGGGCAGCAGCACCGCCACGGTTCCGTCGGTCCCCAGATCCACGAGCGTGAGGAACCCGTCGCGCTCGGACTCGACCGTGAAGCCGATCTCCTCGCCGACGCCGAAGGACGTCTTGCCCTCCACCAGCTCGAGGCGGACGCCGAACGCCTGTGCCGGGTTGTCCATGTCGGCGAGACGCTTCGATGCGGCTTCCTTGCGGAGGATGTCCGCCAGCCGCGAGATGCCGCTCGCGTCGATGCCGATGCCCGCGTGACGCACGAACCCGTCGGAGCCGACCACGCGCAGCTCGTCGCCGCCACGGCGGACGATCAGGTGCGCGAACGCGTCCTCGCGTTCGACGGGGCGCACGCCGGTCGCGCCGGCGAGGCCCGTGCGCAGCGACTCGATCAGGCGTGACTCGATCCCCGCGACGTTCACCAGCAGCGGGCTGTCGGCGTAACGGTGTGCGACGAGGCGCGCGTCTTCGCCCGGTCGAACCTCTCCGGACGCGATACGCGCGTCGGCGCTCCGCTGGCCGACCGACTCCACGATCAAGCGCGCACCGGATGCCGTCTGGAACACGGAGCCCGGGGTGATGCCGAGCCCGAGCCCCGCGCCGAGCTGGACGCGTCCGCCGGAGACCGTGGTCACCGGCAGTGCCACCTGCGACTCGCCGCGGGCGCCGCCCTCGACGAAGAAGAGCGGACGATCCTTGAGCGCCACCTCGGTCGACAGATACGGGTCCTGCTCGAAGCGATTTCGCTTCAACGCCTCGTGTGCGCCGCGGAAGACCTCCTCGTAGGAAACGTCGGAGCCCGCCTTCCACAGCTGCTGCACGAGGAACGTGGTGAACGCTCCGCCGTGGAATGCTTCCGTGCCTTCCGTGGCCGGGAAGTACGCGTCCACCGCGACCTGATACGGCTGGGCGGCCGCGAGCTCCAGCACGCGTATCTCGCCCGGATCGAAGCCGGTGTCGTCCTGCTGTCCGCCGAGCGCGCGGCGGGCGGCCGTGGGGCGCGGCACCTGATTCATGTCGCGCGCGAGCAGGCGGCCGCGGCTGAATGGCGTCACGTCGCGCGTGCCGGTCCCCGAGTTACAGTTGTCGAGGATCACCACCACGTTGTCCGTGGGCAGCGCTCCGAGCCACGCGTTGAACGTGTCGTCGCTGATGTCGTTCTCCGTGCTCGTGGCCATGACGTCGGCGGGCGCGAGCGTCTCGTCGAGGCCGTCGTCCTCGTCGCCGCTCTCGTCCCACATCTGCGAGCCGTGGCCGGCGAAGAAGATCGTCACGTTGTCGCCCGGACGAGCGCGCTCCGCGAGCCAGCCCGTGATCGATTCCTCGATCGCCGCGCGTGTGGCTTCGCGGTTGAGGAGCAGGCGGATGTTCGAGTCCGGGACGTAGCCCTTCATCACGAGCACGTCGCGAATACGCCGCGCATCCTGCTCGGCGCCGGGCAGGTCGCCACCTTCGACGTCGTCGAAGTTGATGTAGTCGCTGATGCCGACGAGCAGAGCCCAATGGGTGGCCGCCGTACGCTCCTGCGGTCCGAACGCCAACAGGGGCAGCGCGAGGAGCGCGGCCAACGACGCGTGTCGCTTCATCTGCGATCTCCCGGTCCGCCTTCCAGCTTCAGATCGACGCCTTCGGCGGCGGCCGCGAGGTCGAGCTCCGACCCGCGCGCCAGCGCCCCGTCTCGCAGCCTTCCCACGATGGCGTCCAGCTCGTCGTCCGCGCGCGTCGGATCGTGATGGAAGAAGAGCAGTCGCTTCACGCCCGCGTCCTCCGCGAGTCGAACGGCCTGCGAAAACGTGGAGTGGCCCCAACCCGAGCGACCCGCGTACTCCTCGTCTGTATACATCGAGTCGTGGATCAGAAGATCCGCCCCCTCGACGAACCGCCTGAAGCGGTCGTCCCAATCGGGGCCGACGGGGTAGATGTCGCCCTCGAGCTCGTTGTCCGGGACGAAGCAGATCGTGCGGCCGCCGATGCGGATACGATACCCGAGGACGTACGACGGATGCTTCACGCGGA
The DNA here is from genome assembly GCA_050181335.1 of Gemmatimonadales bacterium. Taxonomy (GTDB): domain Bacteria; phylum Gemmatimonadota; class Gemmatimonadetes; order Longimicrobiales; family Gaopeijiaceae; genus UBA2982. Next base: position 48,266 of record JBFXDG010000010.1, read on the forward strand.
TCACGTCGAGGGCGGCGTCACCGATCTCGTAGCCCCCGTCGTTGAGATGCTGGAACTCCATCGCCGCGGCCACGACGCTGAACGGCACCGGGAAGTAGATCGGGCCCATCTGACCGGCGAACAGGTTCTGTACGTCGATGTCCTTCTGCTTGGGCCCGACGACCTTGATCTGGTCCTCGGGGTCGTAGAGGGGCGGGAAGAACGGGAACCCCTGGATGTGATCCCAGTGGAAGTGCGTGAGGAAGATGTGGATCGCGTTGGGCCCCTTCTCGACGATCTCCATGCCGAGCGGACGGATCCCGGAGCCCGCGTCGAAGATCAGCCGCTGGCCCTGGTAGCAGACCTCGAAGCACGAGGTGTTGCCCCCGTAGCGGACGGTGGAGGGGCCGGGTGACGGAATGGACCCACGGGTGCCCCAGCATCGCACGGTCACCACGGAGGTGTCATCCGTCCTGCGCGCGGGCGAGGGTACCGTGCGGCTGACCGGATCCAAGGGATTGACTGGCTCCACCGAATGGAGGGATTCGCCCGCGTAACGGTCTCATCAATGTACACGGCAGATCCGCCGGGGTGCGAGGATTTCGCGGCTTGGCTGGCCCTTGCAGGGCGGCCCCCGACGCGCCCGCCCCGGATCCTACGCGGGATCCTATGCGCCGCCCGGGAGCGGCAGCGCCGTCGAGGACTTGATCTCGTTGAGCACGATGCTCGTGCGGATCTTGTCCACCCCCGGGGTCGGGGTGAGGCGATCCACGAGGAAGTGCTCGAGCTCGCGGTGGTTCGCCGCCACCACCTTGAGGAGGTAGTCGAACTCGCCGGTCAGATGGTGGCACTCCAGGACCTCGGGCATGCCCTGCATCGCGCGCCGGAACCCGCTCACGCCGTCCGGCTGATGATGGGCGAGGGTGACCTGCACGAAGCAGAGGAGGTCCAGGTCGATCGCTTCCCGGTTGAGGAGCGCGACCTCGCGCTCGATCACCCCGAGGTCACGCAGCCGGCGCACGCGCTTGTGCAGCCCGGGCGCCGAGAGGTCGACCCGGCGGGCGAGCTCGGCGCTCGAGATGCTGGCGTCGGCTTGCAGCTGCGCGAGGATCCGACGGTCCAGCTCGTCGAGCGCGCGGCGGCGGTACCCGCCGCTCGGGGTCTTGGGCGAACCCGTCATTCGGAACGGCTCCTCGCGGTGATTCGTGGCGCGGGCTATGCATCATGTCGCGGAAGCCGCAAATTAGTATTGAACATGTCCTATTGCCACTGGATTGGTTAACGATGCGTGCCGCAGACGGCGCCACGGGATCGGATTTCCTACCGATCAAGGCCTTCGACCACGTCGAGTTCTGGGTGGGCAACGCCAAGCAGGCCGCGGTCTACTACAGCCACGGCTTCGGCTTCACGCCCGTCGCCTACAAGGGGCTCGAGACCGGGAGCAGGGACGTCGCCTCCTACGTTCTGCAGCAGGGCAACATCCGCCTGGTGCTGAGCTCGTCGCTCGCGGGCGACGACGACATCAGCCGGCACGTCGCGCGCCACGGCGACGGCGTGAAGGTGATCGCCCTGGAGGTGCCCGACGCGGCGGCCGCCTACGAGGCGGCCACGACGCGAGGCGCCCGCGGCGCGTTCGACGTTCGCGAGGAAGAGGACGAGCACGGCGTGCTCCGCACCGCGGGTCTACACGCGTACGGTGACACGGTGCTCGCGCTCGTCGAGCGAGCCGGGTACGAGGGCGTGTTCGCCCCCGGGTACGAGCGGACGGGAGCGCCGAACGGTCACGGTGTCGGGCTGCACACGGTGGATCACGTGGTGGGCAACGTGGAGCTCGGCAAGATGAACGAGTGGGTCGAGTTCTTCGCGCGTGCGCTCGGCTTCTCGCAGCTCGTGCACTTCGACGACGAGGCGATCTCGACCGAGTACTCGGCGCTCATGTCGAAGGTCATGCAGGACGGGAGCGGCAAGATCAAGTTCCCGATCAACGAGCCGGCCGAGGGAAAGCGGAAGTCGCAGATCCAGGAGTTCCTCGACTACTACCACGGTCCCGGCGTCCAGCACATCGCCTGCCAGACGAACGACATCGTGCGCACGGTGCGGACGATGCGCGAGCGCGGAGTCGAGTTCCTGCACGTGCCCGGGAACTACTACGAGAGCCTGCCGGCCCGGGTCGGTGAGATCGACGAGCGGCTGGACGAGCTCGCGGAGCTGGGCATCCTCGCGGACCGCGACGAAGACGGATACCTGCTGCAGATCTTCACCAAGCCCGTGGAGGATCGTCCCACGGTGTTCTACGAGGTGATCGAGCGGCACGGTGCGCGCGGGTTCGGCGAGGGCAACTTCAAGGCGTTGTTCGAGTCTCTCGAGACCGAGCAGCGTAGGCGCGGCAATCTGTGAACCGGTGGCCACCGACGGCGTGAGGTGATCGATGAGCTTCTACAAGCAGCTCGGCTCCATCCCCCACAAGCGGCACACGCAGTTTCGACAGCCGGACGGGAGCCTGTATCACGAGGAGGTCATGGGGATCCACGGCTTCGCCGGCATCCAGTCGATCCTCTACCACGTCCACCCCCCGACCCGCGTGCAGGAGATCGCGCGTCGGACGAGCGCCGACCTCGAGTTCGAGGAGGGCGGGCCGTTACGGCACCGCCTCCTCAAGACCGCCTCGCTGCCCCGGCGAGGCGACGCCATCTCGGGGCGAGTTCCACTCATGGGGAACAGTGACGTGGTGCTGTACGTGAGCCGTCCCGCGGAGGCGATGGACTACTGGTACCGGTTCGCGCACGGAGACGACGTGGTGTTCGTGCACGAGGGCACGGGCGCGCTCGAGACGCAGTTCGGGACGCTGCGGTACGGCCCCGGCGACTACCTGGTGATGCCCACCGGCGTCGTCTGGCGGTTGATCCCCGACGAGGGTGTGGACCAACGCCAGCTCCACGTCGAGGCGTTCGGGCACGTCGAGCCGCCGAAGCGCTACGTGAACCGCTACGGCCAGTTCCTGGAGAATTCGCCGTATTGCGAGCGCGACCTGCGCGGTCCGGAGGCGCTCGCCACGCACGATGAGGAGGGCGAGTTCGAGGTACGCATCAAGGCGAGGGGCCAGGTCACCCACTACCTCTATCCGCACCATCCGCTCGACGTCGTCGGATGGGACGGACATCTCTGGCCGTTCGCGTTCAACATCGCCGACTTCGAGCCGATCACGGGCCGCGTGCACCAGCCGCCGCCCGTGCACCAGACGTTCGACGGCCCGGGCTTCGTCCTCTGCTCGTTCGTGCCGCGCATGTTCGACTATCACCCGCTGGCGATCCCCGCGCCGTACAACCACTCCAACGTGGACTCCGACGAGGTGATCTACTACGTGGACGGCGACTTCATGTCGCGGAAGGGGATCGAGCGCTCCTCGTTCACGGTCCACCCGAACGGGATTCCGCACGGACCGCACCCGGGCACCTACGAAGGGTCGATCGGCAAGAAGAAGACGGAGGAGCTGGCGGTGATGGTCGACACGTTTCGTCCGCTGAAGCTCACGAAGCAGGCCGCCGAGCTCGACGATCCGAGCTACGCGATGAGCTGGACCGTCGGCCACGAGTCGCACGCGGCCCTGACGACGGGGTGACGATGCCCACGAAGCAGGACGCTCGCGGCCTGACGACCACGCGCGCCGCGTTCATCGAGGACGCGAAGAGCCGCGGAGAGCTCTTCATCCATCAGCCGTACGAGCTGTACAGCGACGACAATCAGCGGACGTGGCGCAGGCTCTACGCCGCGATCGCTCCGAAATGGCGGACGTACGCCCATCCGCGATTCCTGCAGGGCGTCGACGCGCTCGCGCTCGACCCGGAGCGCATCCCGCGCCTCGAGGACGTCAACCGCTTCCTCGAGCCGCTCTCGGGATTCCAGGCCAAAGCAGTGAGCGGGTACGTGCCCGCCTTCCTCTTCTTCGACAGCCTGAGGCGGCGGGAGTTTCCGACCACCATCACGATTCGCGACGGATCGCGGCTCGACTACCTGCCCGAGCCGGACATCTTCCACGACCTGGCGGGTCACGTGCCGATGCACACCGACGCGCGCTTCGCGGACGCGCTCGTGCGCTTCGGTGAGGTGGCGCGCACGGCGTCGCTCGAGGTGCGCGCCATCCAGGACGCGGACCGGCGGCTGCACGCGGTGGAGAGCGTCATCAAGGCGCTGGCCCGTTTCTTCTGGTTCACGGTCGAGTTCGGCCTGATGCGCCGGCCGGACTCGAGCGGCCTGTGCGTGGTCGGCTCGGGGCTGCTCAGCTCGGCGGGCGAGATCGAGCACGCCATCGAGTCACCACGCGTCCAGCGCTATCCCTTCCAGCTCGAGTGGGTCGTCAACCAGTACTTCGAGATCGACAGGTACCAGCCGCTGCTCTTCTACACGCGCGGCTTCGAAGATCTCTTCGGTCAGGTCGACGAGCTGGAGCGCTGGATACGCGCCGGCCGGCTCTACGACGTCAGCCCGGGCGAGCCCGAGATCAACGAGCATGACCTCGCTTCCTTTCTCGACGCCGCGACCTGAGCCGAGCGTCGTCCAGGCACCCGCGGCGGGGACGGGGGACCCGCTCCGCGCGCTCCTGGCGAACGTGGTCGACTACGCGGGTCTCTTTCCGCCGGCGGCGCTCGACATGCCGTCCGCGGTGCGGGCGTATCGCCGGTACCGGACGGGCGATCACGCGTGGATGCTCGGCGCCTTCGTGGCTCCGGCGAGCCGGCTCGAGGAGCTGGGCGCGGCGGTGGCCGAGCAAGGCGAGCGCGCGCCGTGGCCGGTCAGCGTCATCGTGTCTTCCCCGGACGACGGTGCTCGCCTCGCGACGCATGCGCACCTGGACGTGCGGGCGCTCGAGATCGCCCCGCGGGATGCGGCGCCCCTGCGGGCACCGGTCGCCGACCGGGACATCGACGTCTTCTTCGAGGTGCCGCTCGACGCCGCGATGGACCACCGTCTCGACGCGGTCGCTCGCGCCGGAGCCGCGGCCAAGGTGCGGACGGGCGGCGTGCGGAAGGATGCGTTCCCGAGCGCGGAGCTGCTCGCGCGCTTCGTCGCGGGCTGCGCCGAGCGGGGCGTGGCGTTCAAGGCGACGGCGGGCCTGCACCATCCGGTCCGCGGACGTTATCCGCTCACCTACGAGCCCGCCGCCGCGACGTGCGAGATGTTCGGGTTCCTCGAGCTCGCGCTCGTCGCCGCGCTCCTGCGCGCTCGCCGCGTCGGGACCGAAGAAGCGGCGGTGCTGCTCCAGGGCGGGCCGGGCGTCGAGATCGACGGCGACGCGCTCCTCTGGGCCGGCCACCACGTGAGCGGTGACGAGATCACCGAGCTCCGGCGCTCGCTCTTCCGCTCCTTCGGCTCGTGCTCCTTCGAGGAGCCCGTCGCCGACCTCGCCGGGATGGGCCTCCTCTGAGCGCGAGCGACCGCAGTCGGGCGCTCGCGGTTCGCCGAGTCGACCACACGCATGACGAGCGGCTGACGAGCTGGGTCGCGTCGGCGAACGAGCCCGGCTGCGACTTTCCCATCCAGAACTTGCCGTTCGGGATCTTCCGGGCAGGCGGCCGTGGTCCGCGCGTCGGGGTAGCGATCGGGAGCCAGGTTCTGGATCTCGCCGCTCTCGCCGAGTCCGGCTCGCTCGAGGGGCTCGACGAGCCGGTCGTGCAGGCGTGCGGCGCTCCGCTCCTGAACGATCTCATGGCGCTCGGTGCGGGCGCGTGGGTGCGCCTCCGTCACCGGCTCGTCGAGCTCCTGGTGTCCGGCGCTCCCGCGGCTGCGCGGGTGGAAGGATGTCTCGTGCGCGCGGCCGATGCCGCCCTCGAGCTCCCGGCGCGCGTGGGCGACTACACGGATTTCTACGCGTCCATCCACCATGCCACGAACGTCGGGCGGCTCTTCCGTCCCGACAGCCCGCTCCTGCCGAACTACAAGTGGGTGCCGGTGGGCTACCACGGTCGCGCGTCCTCCGTCGTGCCGAGCGGGCACCGCGTGTCGAGGCCTCTCGGCCAACGCCGCGCAGCCGATCGGGAGGCGCCGACGTTCGGCCCCTCGGAGATGCTCGATTACGAGGCCGAGCTGGGGGCGTGGGTGGGACCGGGCAACGACCTCGGCTCGCGCGTTCCCGTCGAGGAGGCCGAAGCGCACGTCTTCGGCCTCTCGCTCCTCAACGACTGGTCCGCGCGCGACGTCCAGGCGTGGGAGTACCAACCTCTCGGGCCGTTCCTCGGAAAGAGCTTCGCGACCACGGTGTCACCCTGGATCGTCACGCTCGAGGCGTTGGCACCGTTCCGGGCCCGACCGTCGCCGCGCGAGCCCGGCGATCCCGAGCCGCTCCCCTACCTGTTGGACGGCGCGCCCGACGGCGGCGTGGACGTCGTCGTCGAAGCGTGGCTGGAGACCGAGTGGATGCGAGCGCGCGGGACCGGGCCCGCTCGCCTCGGCCGAGCCTCGGCGCGCGAGCTCTACTGGACGTTCGCGCAGATGCTTGCGCACCATACGAGCAACGGATGCAACCTGCGGCCCGGTGATCTGATCGGCTCGGGGACCCTGTCGGGGGCGGCGAGCGACTCCCTCGGGTGCCTGCTCGAGATCACGCGCAGGGGAAGGGATCCGCTCGCGCTCCCCACCGGGGAGACGCGGACCTTCCTCGCCGACGGCGACGAGGTCATCCTGCGGGCATCCTGCGAGCGTCCCGGCTTCCGGCGCATCGGCTTCGGGGAATGCCGGGGCGTCGTGGCGCCGTCGCCGGAGGCGTGATGAGCGTACACGACGAGCACGAGCGGCGTGTCATGTGGCGCCCCTCGGGCGAGCGCGTCCGGGCCGCGAACCTTACGCGCTTTCGCGACCGGATCGCCGCTCGATTCGGCGACCGCGCCGTGCTGCCCCACGCGCGGGGGGCCGTCGCCGCGCTGCACGCGTGGTCGGTGGAGGAAGCGGCTTCGTTCTGGTCGGAAGTGTGGGACTTCACCGGCGTGATCGCGTCCGCGACCGCGACGGAAGTCGTGGACGATCCCACGAGAATGCCCGGCGCCCGCTGGTTCGACGGGGCTCGGCTCAACTTCGCGGAGAACCTGCTCGCGGACCGGAGCGCGAGCCTCCGCCGCGCCGAGGCGATCGTCGCCTGGAACGAAGAGGGTCGCCGGAGCTCGCTCGCCTGGGGCGCGCTCCGTCGCGAGGTCGCGCGCTTCGCCGGCGCGCTCCGTCGGGTGGGCGTCGGCCCCGGGGACCGCGTGGCGGCCTTCATCCCCAACATCCCCGAAGCGATCGTGGGCATGCTGGCGACGTCCAGCCTGGGCGCGATCTGGTCCTCCTGCTCGCCGGACTTCGGCATCGACGGCGTCGTCGATCGCTTCGGACCGATCGCGCCCAAGGTGCTCGTCACCGCCCGCGGCGCTCTCTGGGCGGGCCGCTGGAACGACTGTCACGCGCGTGCGCGCGATATCGTCGAGCGCCTCCCTTCGCTCGAGGCCGTCGTCGTGGCGGACTACGGAGGCCACGACGGCCGAGCCGATGTCGCCATCCCCGGCGCGCGCGCATGGGAAGACTTCCTCGCCGCGGGCGAGGGCGTCCCGATGACGTTCGAGCAGCTCCCCTTCGACCACCCGCTCTACATCCTGTACTCGTCCGGAACGACCGGCCCTCCCAAAGGGATCGTGCACGGGCAAGGCGGCACGCTGCTGCAACACCTGAAGGAGCTCGTGCTGCACTCCGACCTGCGGCCGGGGGACGCGCTGCTCTACCACACCACCACCGGATGGATGATGTGGAACTGGATGGCGAGCGCGCTGGCGGTCGGTGCCACGGTGGTGCTCTACGACGGCTCACCGCTCCATCCCTCGGCCGGCCGCATGTGGGACATCGCGGAGGCCGAGCGCCTCACGCACTTCGGGACCAGCGCTCGATATCTCGCGGTGGCGGCGAAGCGGGCGCTCGAGCCGCGAGCGACGCACGATCTCCCCGCGCTGCGCACGATCCTGTCGACCGGCTCACCCCTCGCGCCGGAGTCCTTCGACTGGGTGTACGGCGCCGTGAAGGACGACGTGCACCTCGCGTCGATCTCGGGAGGCACGGATATCGTGTCCTGCTTCGTGCTCGGCGATCCCACGGCGCCCGTCCACCGCGGCGAGATCCAGTCGGCCGGCCTGGGCATGAGCGTCGAGGTGTGGGACGAAGCCGGCCATGCGCTCCCGCCCGGGATCCCGGGTGAGCTCGTGTGCACGCGCGTGTTCCCTTCGATGCCCGTCGCGTTCTGGAACGACCCCGATGGGGCGCGCTACCGCGCGTCGTACTTCGAGCGCTTCGTAGCGGAGGATGCGCCCCACGGGCCGGAGCCCCGCACCCGCGCGGCATGGCGGCACGGGGACTGGATCGAGCGCACCGACCACGGAGGCTTCGTGATCCACGGTCGCTCGGACGCGACCCTCAATCCGGGCGGCGTGCGCATCGGGACTGCCGAGATCTACCGGCAGCTCGATCGCTTCGACGAGGTCGTCGACGCCGTGGTCGTCGGGCACCGAGAACACGGCGACGAGCGGATCGTGCTGTTCGTCGCGATGCGGGCCGGCGTTGCGCTCGACGACGGCCTCCGCGCACGCATCGGCGCGGCGATCCGCGAGCGCCTGTCCCCGCGCCACGTGCCGGCCGTCATGCTCGAGGTGCCGCAGATCCCGCGTACCGTGAGCGGGAAGGTGAGCGAGGTCGCCGTCCGTCGCGTCATCCACGGCCAGCCGGTGCAGAACGCCGAAGCGCTCGCCAATCCGCACGCATTGGAGCATTTCGCGCGGTTGCGCGCCCACCTCCGGGACGGTGCGGGCGCGCGTGAGGGCTCGCCCCGCCGCGTTTCGGGTTAGAGTACGAAGGGGACAGGCCTACCCGTGAGCTGCCGAGGACTCGATGCCGGTCGTGGAGAAAGACGTTCGCAACGCGCTCAAAGGCGTGAAGGACCCCGAGCTGGCCCTCGACCTCGTCGTGCTGGGGCTCGTCTACGACATCGCGATCGACGAGGCGGACGTGAAGGCCAAGATCTCGCTCACGTCACCGATGTGCCCGGTGGCCGGCCAGATCGTGGAGGACGCCAAGAAGGCCATCCAGGGCGTGCCCGGCGTCGGCAACGTCGAGGTGGAGCTCACCTTCGACCCGCCGTGGACGCCCGCGCGGATCAGCCCGCTGGTGCGGGCTTCGCTCGGACTCTAGAACGAATGAGCGCGTCGAGCGGTCAGGCCTCGACGAGCTCCACGTCCTCGAGGAAGTCCTTCAGCGGGTTGGCCACCGCGATCGCTCGCTCCTTGATCGCGTCGGCGAGCACGGCGCCGCGCTTGGCGTCCCCGACCAGATGACGCCCCACCGCCGCGCCGAGCCTCGCGTCCGATTCGCCCGCGGCCTGGTTGTACTCCGCGTAGCGCGCGCTCACGCGCTGCTCGAAGAGCGGAAGCTGACCCGAAGGCGTGCCGTGCTGGACCATGTCCTCGAACACCGCGCGATGCAGCGCGTCGAGACCTTCGCGGATTCGCTCCTCGGGGGCGCGGCCCATGAACGCGAGCTGCGCGCCGCGCGTGTGCGCCCACAGGAAGAAGATGAGCGCCTCCTCCGCTGTGCGACGTGAGCGGCGCTCGTCGTCATACAGGGCATCGACGTCCACGGGCGTCTCGACGTCTTCGCGGGCGAGGAAGTCGGAAAAGCTCTCCCACACGAGGCGGGCGAGGCTGTCACCGAGCTCGGCCGGCGTCATCGTCTGAGGCGGGCGGAACTCGCGAGTATCATCCAAAAGCGTGGTTTGCACGACCAATTCCCCAGGGTCTTCGGTTGCTGTAGCATCAATTCGGAGCACGGAGCATACAGTGTCAAGTCTGTCGATACCCACCCCCCGGAAAGCCCTCGCGCGGGCCTTCGGGCGAACGCCGGGAGGTCCCACGAAAACCCTGCTGCGGGTAGGGTTCCTGCTCCTCGGAGCGCTGCAGGCGGCCTGTAGCTCCGGTCCCCGCTCGGTACCCACTCCCCGCCCGATCATCGTCTCGTCGGGCGATCGCATCCGACCCGAACAGGCGCGTATGGACTCCGTCTACGCCTGGGTCACCGACGAGCAGCTCAACATCGAGCAGGATCCGTCGTTCTGGGTCATCACCCAGCCGTCGGACGAGGATCCGTATCCGTGGGACGGCCTCGACGTGCGTGAGGACAGCGTCACGGTCAGCGTGCCGCGCGCCATGCCGGAGACGCAGCTGCCGTTCATGCTCTACGGGCACCAGCACCTGATGGCGCGCATGGGCAGGCAGGACGAGTGGCTTCCCGAAGCGCCGGAGGCGACCGGCTTCGACCTGGAGCACGCGATCCTCGCGCGCGTGGCCGACGCCTGGATCCTCGGGCGGAGCGTCTACAACACGGGCCCCTACGCGCCGCTGGACGAGATCGCGTACGCGAAGGAGAACGGCTTCCTGGAGCCGTTCATCTTCACGGCGCGCCCGGATCAGTTCGCGGCTCGGCGCGCGGAATGGGTGCGCGCCCATCCCGGCGAGATGGAGCGTTACCGGCAGTGGTTCCTCGACACCTTCAGTCGGGAGCCGCCGGGGCTCAGAGCGAACTGAGCGGATACCCCGTCAGGCCGGGGTGACCTCCCAGCGCAGGCCCACCGGCTCGCCCTCACCGAGCTGCTCCACGTGCAGGTCGACCCGGCCCGTACGGGCCAGGCGGTCGTCACTGGGCTTGCCACCGAATACCGCGAAGCCCTTCACGCGCACCCTGCGTCGCTGCCCCGAAGGCGAGACGGCGTCCATCTCCGAGCCCACGAGCGAGCGGACCGGCGGCGCTTCGCCCGACTGGAGCCGGAGCCGTAGAATGCGCCCGGAATGCGGGCCGTCCATCGCGTCGAGCACGCGGAAGACGACGCCCCTGTTCGTGCTTTGGGTGCTGGTCTGCTGAGCTGGTGGCATGGCGACGGAGGCGGCCATGGAGGCGGCCATGGGAGACACTGCGAAAAAGGCTACCGCGACCCCGGCGCAGGCGGAAGGTGCCGTGCCGGCGGGGCGCGAGCGGTCCGGTCTGGAGCTGACCGACCAGGAGATGCTCGCGCTGGCCGCCCGAGCCGCGGAGCTCGTCGTGGAGCGGATCGATCGGCTGCCCTCCGAGCCGGCGTGGCGAGGCGCGAGCCGTGCCGACATGGAGCGCGCGCTGCGGGAGGAGGCGCCCGAGCTGGGGCGACCGGCCCGCGACGTGCTCGAGCGCGCCGCGCGGGAGATCCTCCCGATCGCGAGCCGTGTGGACCACCCGCGCTTCTTCGCCTTCGTCCCCGGCTCGGCCACCTGGCCGGGCGTGATCGCCGACTTCCTCTGCGGCGGATACAACACCTTCCAGGGGACGTGGCTGAGCGCGAGCGCGCCGAGCCAGATCGAGCTCGTGGTGCTCGACTGGTTTCGCGCGTGGATCGGGTATCCGGCGACGGCGAGCGGGCTCTTCACCAGCGGAGGATCCGCCGCGAGCCTCGACGCGTTCGTCGCCGCGCGCGAGGCCGCGGGGGCCCCCCGCGACGCCACGGTCTACATGAGCGACCAGAGCCACTCGGCGATGAGCCGCGCCGCGATGATCGTGGGCGTGCGCCGCGAGCACGTGCGACGCCTGCCGAGCGACGCGGCGTATCGAATCGACATGGAGGCTCTCGCCCGGGCGGTCGCCCTGGACCGCGCGGCAGGCCTCGCACCGATCGCGGTGTGCGGCAACGCGGGCACGACGAACACCGGCGCGGTCGACCCGCTGCACGCCCTCGCCGACTTCTGCGCACGCGAGCGCATCTGGTTCCACGTGGACGGCGCCTATGGTGCATTCGCGGTGCTGACCGAGAAGGGTGGGCGGGCGCTCGCCGGAATCGAGCGGGCGGATTCGATCGCGATGGACGCGCACAAGTGGCTCTTCCAGCCGTTCGAGGCCGGATGCCTGATGGTGAAGGACGTGCGCAGCCTGGAAGCCGCGTTCGCGGTGAGCCCCGAATACCTCCAGGACGCGCAGCTCGGCGGCGAGCAGCCCAACTTCAGTGACCGCGGGCTGCAGCTCAGCCGCTCCTTTCGCGCGCTCAAGGTCTGGATGTCGATCCAGACGTTCGGGCTCGCCGCCTTCCGGCGCGCCGTCGCCGACGGGATCGACCTCGCGGAGCGCGCGGAGGCGTACGTGCGGGAATCGGACGTGCTGGAGATCGCCACGCCCGCCTCGCTCGGCATCCTCTGCTTCCGTGTCGCCCCGCGCGGGTCGGGGAGATCCGCCGAGGAGCTCGAGCGGATCAACCGGCGGGTGCAGGCGCGCGTGATCGACTCCGGGACGGCGATGATGTCGTCCACGCGTCTGCGTGGCGTCTACTCTCTTCGGCTCTGCATCCTCAACCACCGTACGACCTGGACGGACGTGGTCGAGACGCTGCGGGCGATCGAGCGATTCGGCCTCGAGGCGATCGCGGAGTGAGCCAGCCGGCGCGACTGCCGAGGTCCACACGCGTGATCGGCTCGGCCGGCGCGATCGCCTTCTGGATCGTGTTGTACGTGCTGCTCGAGGTCGCCGGACGGGAGCTGCCGGACGCGATCCTGCTGGCGATCCTCCTCGTCGGCGTCCCCACGCTGGCGCTCGGTCAGGTGCCGCTCGCCCGCGAGACGTCCATCGAGCGCCTTCCCGCGTACTGGGGCTCGCTCGCGACGCTCTGGCTGCTGGGAACGGCGGCTTGGCTCGTCGGGACACGCGCCGGCGGAGCGCCCGCGATCGGGCTGAGGCCGCTGCCTTGGCTCGGGCTCGTGGCGTGGACCGCGGGGCTCACGCTCGGGGGGCTGCTGATCATGGTCGCCTTCCGCTGGATCGCGGAGCGCGTCGGCGTGGACGACAGCCCGCTCCTGCGCGGGCTGATCCCGCGCACGCGCGAGGAGAAGAGCGTCTTCGGTCTTCTCTCCGTGGCCGCGGGGGTGGGCGAGGAGATCGCGTATCGCGGCTACGCCATCCCCGTTCTGACGCCCCTGGTCGGGGTCGGCGGCGCGGCCGCGCTCTCGTCCGTCGTCTTCGGGGCGCTGCACGCGTACCAGGGGATCCTCGGGGTCCTCCGGACCACCGTCATGGGTGCGTTCCTCGCCTGGGGATTCCTGGCCGCGGGAAGTCTCTGGCCCGCGATCGTCGCGCACACCGCGATCGATCTCGTGGCCGGGATCGTGCTCGGTGAGAAGCTGCTGTCACCCCCGGAGTCCATCGGTGTAGTGGGTGCGCTCGACGCGCCACGTGCGCGGACGGGCGGCCACACGGACACGGAGAGGTAATGGAAGTCGACCTGGCGCTGCTCGCGGACGCCGCGACGATCGACGGTTCCGGCAAGCTCAACATCCTCGGGATCTTCGATCGCCTGACCACGTCCGCATTTCCCACCCGCCATCCCCGTCTCAGCCTCGTGCTGCGCTTCTCCGCGGGGCTCCAGGAGGTGGGACGGCACCAGGTGGGCATCGCGCTCAAGGCTCCGGACGGCAAGGAGCTGGTGCGCATCGACGGCGAGATGAACCTGGCCCCCGGCCCGAGCGTCTCGGGGGGCGCCGTCCTGGTGCCCCACGTGCTGAACATGGACGGGCTGATCTTCCCGGTTCCCGGCCGCTACGCGTTCGACGTCCGTGTCGACGGTGTGCACCACGTGACGATTCCCGTCACCGTGAACGGCCCGGAGAGCGCGGCCCGAGCCTGATTCGGGGCGGTCTCGGCGTGGCCCCGCGTTTGCCATCGAAATCCTTGCAGAAACCAAGCGCCGCGTGTCTAAGTAGAAACAGGTGTAGAAAGAGGTGTAGGAAAGAAGTCGTGAGATGGGCTGTGGGATGAGGCAGTTCGCTCGGAGCGCTCGTGATTCTCCGCTGTAACTACGAAGAGGTCGAAGCCCTACGGGGAGGGGCGCGCGCGCTCCTGCGTCTGATGCCCGGCTCCTCGTCGGTCACCGTCCTCGCGCCGCCAGAGAGCCGCGCGCGCGTCGAAGCGCTGCTGCCCCGGCTGAGGGGCGATCTCTCCGTGGCGACGCTCGGTGAGCTGCACACCATCCGCGTCGCGGTCGACGCGATCGTCGAGCATCTCCGCGAGGAGATGGACGCGCACGTGCTCGCGGCCCACCCGGCCGACGAGAGCGCCGTCAACGCGTACTTCGCCTACGCCCACGCGCTCACCGTGTCGAACCGCGTGCGCGAGGTCGGTGAGGAGATGGAAGCGATCATCGAGCTCGTGATCGGCGGCTCGCCCTCCGCGGAGGCGCTCAGGACCTTCCGCTTCCCGGATTAGCTGAACGCTGCGTGAGTGCGGCGTCCGCGTGCAGGACGTCGCGCCCGACTCGCCCGCGTCGCCCGGCGGCGCCTTGCTTCCCCCCTGGCGAGATGAGATGCTAGCCTCGCCCTCTCCACGCGGCGTCGCACGGCGTTGAACGGAAGACGAATGGCTACAGCCACCAAACGGGAACGAATCCTTCCTCGTATGCTCGAGGAGGAGATGCGCGAGTCGTTCCTCGACTACTCGATGAGCGTCATCGTGCAGCGCGCGCTGCCCGACGTGCGCGACGGGTTGAAGCCGGTGCATCGCCGGATCCTCTTCGCGATGCACGAAGCGGGGCTCGCGCCGGACCGGCCGTACAGGAAGAGCGCGACGGTGGTCGGCGACGTGCTCGGCAAGTTCCATCCACACGGCGACGTCGCCGTGTACGACGCGCTCGTCCGCATGGTGCAGGAATTCTCCATGCGCATGCCGCTGGTCGACGGTCAGGGCAACTTCGGCTCGATCGACGGCGACCCCGCGGCCGCCTATCGCTACACGGAGGCGCGTCTCGCTCGAGTCGCGGTCGAGCTCCTCGACGACATCGAGAAGGAGACCGTCGCGCTCCAGCCCAACTTCGACGGGTCGCGGCAGGAGCCGGTCGTGCTCCCGGCGCGCTTCCCGAATCTGCTCGTGAACGGCTCGTCGGGCATCGCGGTCGGCATGAGCACCAACGTGCCGCCGCACAATCTGGCGGAGGTCGCGGCGGGCGTTCGGCAGCTCGTCGTGGATCCCGACTGCTCGGTCGCGGATCTGATGCGGCACGTCAAAGGTCCGGACTTCCCGACGGGGGGCTTCGTCGTCGGCAGCGAAGGCGTCGAGCAGATGTATCGCGAGGGACGCGGGCGCGTGATCATGCGCGGTCGCGTCGTGAAGGAGGCGCTGCGCGGGGGCAAGGAGCAGCTCGTGGTGTCGGAGCTGCCCTTCATGGTGCAGAAGACGAAGCTCATCGAGCAGATCGCGGATCTCGCCAAGAAGGGACGCGCCGAGGACGTCTCGGACATCCGCGACGAGAGCGACCGCGACGGCATGCGCCTCGTCATCGAGCTCAAGCGTGGCGCGGACGCCGCCGCGACCGTCGCGCTGCTGTACCGCTCGACGCAGCTCCAGACGACGTTCGGCGCGCACATGCTCGCGCTCGAGGACGGCCAGCCGCGCGAGTTCAACCTCAAGCAGCTGCTGGAGAGCTTCCGGGACCACCGCCTCGAGGTCATCCAGCGGCGCAGCCGCTTCGACCTCGAGCGGGCCGAGGCCGAGAAGCACATCGTCGAGGGGCTGCTCGCCGCACTGAAGCACATCGACGAGGTGATCAAGATCATCAAGGGCGCGAAGGACCGCCCGGACGCGTCCGAGAAGCTGCAGAAGAAGTTCGGCCTCAGCGAGATCCAGGCGGACGCGATCCTGAACATGCGTCTCGCGCGCCTCACGGCGCTCGAGCGCAGTCAGTTGAAGGCGCGGCTGGAGGAGCTGGTGGCGCTCATCAAGGAGCTCAAGGCCATCCTGAAGTCGGAGGAGCGTCAGCTGCAGGTAATGCTCGACGAGCTCGCGGAGGTCGTGAAGAAGTACGGAGACGCGCGCCGCACCGTGCTGCTCGACGAGGAGGACGCCGAGATCGAGTCACCCGCGCTGGAGCGCCAGCTCGCCGACGAGGATACCGTCGTCACGCTCTCGCACGCGGGATTCATCAAGCGCATCCCCATCCACATCTACCGGCGCCGCGTGGACTCCGGCAAAGGCCTGGCCGACCTCGAGCGCTACGACGACGACTACCTCGAGCGCGTCTTCGTCGCGCGCACGAACGGATGGATCCTCACGTTCACGGAGAGCGGCCACTGCCACTTCCTGCCCGTGCGCGACGTGCCGGAGAGCGCGCGGGCTTCGCGTGGCCAGTCGATCTACGCGCTGCTCGACGGGGCGGAGAGGAAGGACCGCATCGTCGCGACCATTCCGATCGACGACCTCGGCGCCGAGGATCGTTATCTGGTCTTCGTCTCGCGCGACGGCGTGATCAAGCGCACGCCGCTCGCGGAGTTCTCCAACCCTCGCGCCGGTGGCGTGAAAGCCGCGGGCGTCAAGAAAGGTGACCGCATTCTCGACGTCGCGCTGTCGGACGGTGTCGCCGAGGTGATGCTCTTCTCGCGGGAGGGCCGCTCGATCCGCTTCGCCGAGGAGGAGGTGAGCGTGGTGGGCCGCACCGCCCAGGGGGTGAAGGGCATGGGGCTGCGTGGCGACGACGAGGTGGTCGGCGTGATCCTGGTGCGTCGCGACGCGGCGGTGCTCACCGTGAGCGAGGACGGGATGGGCAAGCGCACGCCCGTGTCGGAGTTTCCGCTGCAGGGGCGAGGTGGTCTCGGCACGCTCGCGATCCCCACCGGGGCCAAGCCGTCGCCGATCGTGTGTGCGCTCGAGGTGCTCGACTCCGACGAGCTGGTGATCGTCACCGCGTCGGGGAAGGTGACCCGCGCCTCGGCCGGGTCGGTGCCCGTGCAGGGGCGGCGCACGCAGGGCCGGAGGCTCGCGCAGGTCGGCAAGGGCGACCGCGTGGTCGAGGTGACGCGCGGGGGCGGCGAAGGCGGCACGCCGGCGCGCGATCCGGTCGGTGGGGGCTCGCAGGCCGAGCTCGAGTTCGACTACGACTGACGATACCCGAGCCATGCGTTTCCTCGTCCTCGGTGCCGGTGCGCAGGGATCCGCCGCGGCGTTGGACCTCGCGCGCACGGCCGGCGTCGAGAAGGTCGTGCTCGCGGACATGGAGATCGGGCATCCGCGGGATTTCCTGAAGCCGTATCTCGGGAAACCCATCGAGCTGAAGCGCGTGGATGCGGCCACGCCGGGCCAGGTGCGTTCGCTCATGCGGGAGGTCGACGCCGTCGCGTGTGCGCTTCCGTACTACTTCAACGCCACCATGACCCGACTGGCGATCGAAGCGGGCGTGCACTTCTGCGACCTCGGCGGCAAGACCGAGATCGTCGACGAGCAGGTCTCGCTCAACGACGCCGCCGTCGCCGCGTCGGTCTCGGTCGTGCCGGACTGCGGGCTGGCACCCGGCATGGTGAACGTGCTCGCGCAGGGCGGCATCGACGCCCTCGACACGGCGCATTCGGTGCGGATGTTCGTGGGGGGGCTGCCGCAGGACCCACATCCGCCGCTCAACTACCAGGTCGTGTATTCGCTCGAGGGCGTGCTGGATTACTACACGACGCCCGTGCTGGTGCTGGAGAACGGCGAGGTCGTCGAGAAGGAAGCGCTCACCGAGGTCGAGACGGTGGAGTTTCCCGCGCCGGTCGGTCGGCTGGAAGCGTTCCTCACGGCCGGCGGCGCGTCGCGCATGCCGTATCAGTACCGGGGGCGTATCGCATCGATGTCGTACAAGACGCTCCGCTACCCGGGGCATGCCTATCTCGTGAAGGCCATGCGCGACCTCGGCCTGTACGACGACGATCCCGTGAAGGTGGACGGGTGGATGGTGTCGCCGCGCGACGTGTTCATCGCCACGGTGGGCCGCAAGCTCGCGACCGAGACCGGAGGCGACTTCGTCGCGCTGCGCGTGGTCGTCGAGGGCACGAAGGCGGGCAAGGCCAAGACCATCACGTACGATCTGCTCGACCGCTTCGACGAGCGCACCGGCGTGACGGCGATGATGCGCACGACGGGCTACTCGCTGTCCACGGTGGCACGTCTGCAGGTCGAGGGTGTGGTTCGGCCCGGCGTGCACACGCCCTACGAGTGCGTGCCCGTGGACGCCTACGTGAAGACGCTGGGCGAGCGCGGGATCGGGATCGAGAAGCGGGAGACGTAGCGGTCGGGCTCGCCGCCAGGAGGCGCGCGCCTACCGCGCCGCGCCCAGCGTCGCCGTCACGCTCACCCGCTCGCCGTCGCGCTCCACGACGATCACGACCGCGTCCCCGGGTTGTTGCGCCTGCAGGGCGTACGTGTAGGCGTAGATGTCCGCGATGGGCTTGCCGGCGAACTCCACGACGACGTCACCGGGGCGCAGCCCGGCGATCGCGGCGGGGCTGCCCTCGCGCACGCCGGTGAGACGCAACCCGAAGTCGCGCGGCGTCATGTCCGGCACGGTCCCGAGATAAGGACCATAGCCGCCACCACTCGAGGACGACTGCGCCGGGGCCGCGCGCGAGGGCTCGGGCTGTTGGATGGGCGTCATCACGACGGCATCCGCGCCGCCCGTGGCGAGACGCGCGGCGACGCGAGTCGTGAGCTCGCTCACGCGCTCGAGACCGTCGACGTTGATCTTCTGCCAGTCGTCCGACGGGCGGTGATAGTCCTCGTGCAGGTTGGAGAGGAAGTGCAGGACCGGAATCCCCTCACCGTAGAAGGACGAGTGGTCCGAAGGGCCGTAGCCGTCCGGCGCCTTCGCGATGTCGAACGGGCGGGCGAGCTCGGAGTTGGCGCGGTCCACGATCTCGTCCCACTCGGCGGCGGTGCCGAAGCCCATCACGGTGAGGCCGTTGTCCACGACGCGGCCCACCATGTCGAGATTGAGCATCGCGACCGCACGATCGAGGTCGATCGTCGGCTCGCGCACGAAATACGCGGAGCCCCACAGGCCCCGCTCCTCGCCGGTGAAGGCGATGAAGAGCACGCTGCGGTCGGGTCTGGGTCCCGCGGACAACCTGCGCGCGATGTCGACCAGGGCGGCCGTCCCGCTCGCGTTGTCGTCCGCGCCGTTGTGGATCGAGGTGTCTCCGGGCGCGAGCGAGCCCTCACCGCCGTGCCCGAGGTGGTCGTAGTGCGCTCCGACGATCACGTATTCGTTCCGGAGCGTCGGGCTCGCGCCGGGCAGCCGCGCGACGACGTTGCGCGCCTCCGCGCTCGTGGCCCGCACGTCCGTCTGCAGACGCGCCGTCGCGCCGCCGATGAGGGCCTCTCGGACCGCGGCGGCCGCGTCGGCGGCGATCACCCCGACCGGGATGCCGAGCGCGGCCCGCATCTCCGCGTCGGGCGTGGGGAGCGCGAGGCCGACCGGCGCCAGGATCAGGATCCCGGCCGCGTCGCGTCCCGCGGCGACCGTGGCCTTGAAGTGCGGGTCGCCGCGCACGCCCGCGCCGTGGGGATCGTCCGGATCCCCCCACTCGACGATGACGATCTTGTCCGAGATGTCGAGCCGCGCGAACTCGTCGCTCGGATCGCCCGGATTGCTCAGCAGGTGCCCGCCGTAGACGAGCTCGCGCTCGAGCGTCGCGCTCGCCGAGAAGCCGAGCGGGGTCCAGTCACGCCCGCTCACGTAGCTGCGCCCACCGATCGTCAGGCGGTTCCCCGGCCCCAGCTCCGCACCTTTACGGATGGTGAACGGCTGGAACCAGCTACCTTCCGGGCCCGCGGGCTCCAGGCCCAGCGCGGCGAACTGGCTCACCAGGTAATCCGCGGCGCAACGCTCACCCTGCGAGCCGACGGCGCGGCCTTCCAAGGCGTCATCGGCGAGGTAGCGGACGTGGGCGAGCACGCCTTGGGTTCCTCTGGTCAGGGTCGCCGCGTCCGGGCAGCTTTGTGCCAGAGTCGCCGCGGGTGCGGCGAGCAGGGTCAGGCTGAGCGAGAAGGCCGACGACGTCCGTAGCACCGAGCGAACCATCGCTCCCATCATCGCGCGAACAGAGGCTCGAACCGGAGTGGAATCGTGTTGAATCATCGCTTGCTGACCGTGTTCGTGGTGTCGTCCTTCGTCGCCTGCGCGCCCGACGGCGGAGAGGAGTCCTCGCCCGAGGCCCAGCCGCTCGCCAACCTCGCCGAGGGTGTCGAGCTCCAGCTGCCGGGCGAAACCCATCTCCGCAACATACGCCAACTCACTCGAGGAGGGGAAAACGCGGAGGCGTATTGGGCGTTCGACGGCTCCATGCTCATCTACCAGGGAAACAAGCCGGATGGTCCCGGCTGCGACCAGATCTTCCTCCTCGATCCCCGTACCGCCGTCTCGACGCGCGTGAGCAACGGGACGGGCCGGACCACCTGCTCGTACTTCTATCCGGCGGGTGACCAGATCCTCTATTCGTCCACCCATCATCACGACCCCAACTGCCCGCCGAATCCGGACTTCTCCCTAGGCTACGTGTGGGCGATCTACCCGACCTTCGACATCTTCCAGGCGAACGCCGACGGATCGAACCTGCGGCAGCTCACGAACGAGGACGGCTACGACGCGGAGGCGACCTTCTCGCCGCGGGGCGACCGCATCGTCTTCACGAGCGTGCGCGACGGGGACCTGGATCTCTACTCGATGGCCCCAGACGGGTCCGACGTCGTGCGCTTGACCGACCGGCCGGGATACGACGGCGGCGCGTTCTACTCGCCCGACGGTTCCCAGATCATCTGGCGCGCGCATTATCCGGAGGCGGGGGAGGAGCTCCAGGACTACCAGCGCCTGCTCGAGCAGGGCCTCATCCGTCCCGGTGAGCTCGAGATCATGGTGATGAACGCCGACGGCTCCAACCAGCGCCAGGTGACCAGCATCGGCGGCGCGAACTTCGCGCCTTACTGGCACCCCGACGGCAATCGGGTGGTGTTCTCTTCCAACCATCACGATCCGACCGGGCGCGATTTCGACATCTACATGGTGAACCTCGACGGCACGGGTCTCACGCGGATCACCGAGGCGGACGGCTTCGACGGCTTCCCCGTGTTCAGCCCCGACGGCCGCTACCTGGTGTTCGCCTCGAACCGCAACAACGGTGGCACGAACGACACGAACGTCTTCATCGCGGAGTGGGTGGAGTAGGCAGCGAGCGCCCGTGCTCGCCCCTCGCGAGGGGCGCTGCGCTCCGGATGCTTCGCATCCGAGCCCTCGCTCGGGACGAGCACGGGCGCTCCCTCGCGGTGTGAGACGCGAGACACGCTTCCCTCAACACTGAGGTGAGATGGCGACTGGCCTGAGGTGGGGGCTCGTGGTGCTGCTCGCGGCGCACGGGCTCGTCCATTTCCTGGGTGCCGCCAAGGCGTTCGGCGTGGCCGAGCTGCCGCAGCTCACGCAGCCCATCTCACGACTCGGAGGCGCGGGTTGGCTCGCGGCCGGGATCGCCGTTCTCCTGACCGCCGCGCTGCTCGCCGCCTCGTCGGGGGCGTGGCTGTGGGTCGCGCCGGTCGCCGCGGTGCTGTCCCAGGCGATGATCGTCTTCTCGTGGAGCGACGCGAAGTACGGCACCGTGGTGAACGTGGTGCTGGTCGTCGCGGCGGCGTGGGCGTTCGCCACGGAAGGTCCGTGGAGCCTGCGGGCCGAGTATCGCCGGGAGGTGGAGCAGCGCCTCACGGGGGATTGGCCCGCCGCGGTCGTCGGCGCCGACGACGTCGAGCGCCTTCCCGAACCGGTGCGGCGATACCTGCGCGCGACGGGCGCCGTCGGTCGACCGGTCCCGCAGCACGTACGGGCGAGGTGGAGCGGCCGCATCCGCGGTGGCCCGACCGACCCGTGGATGTCGTTCGAGGCCGAGCAGCACAACTTCAGCGCCGAGCCCGCACGTCTCTTCATGATGGACGCGCGTCGCGGCGGCGTGCCCGTGCACGTCCTGCACCGATTCGTGCACGGAGAGGCGACGATGCGCGCCCGCGCGTTGGGGATGGTCACGGTCGCCGCCGGAGGCGGACCCGAGTTCACGCGAGCCGAAACCGTGACGCTGCTGAACGACTTCTGCCTGCTCGCCCCCGGGGCACTGGTGGGCCGGGCCTTTCGTTGGGATGCGATCGACCGGGGATCCGCGCGCGTGACGTACGCGCTCGGTGCGCACACCGTGAGCGCGGTGCTGACGGTGAACGAGGCCGGTGATCTGGTCGACTTCGTCTCGGACGACCGCGCGGCCATGTCGAAGGACGGCCAGCAGCTTCTCCGCCAACGGTGGTCCACGCCGATCCTGTCCCACCAGTCGATCGGGGGCACGAGGGCGATGCTGCGGGCGGAGGGCCGCTGGCACCCGCCCGAGGGCGACTACGCCTACATCGAGCTCGACCTCGTGGACCTGGTCCAGGAGCCGCCGGCCGACCTGGGCTGAGCGCGGCTACGGATAGAGCTGGAGGAACCGCTCGAGGATCCTGTACGTCAGTCCCCACACGTGCTCGCCGTCGACGAGGAACGACGGAAAGGCGCGCGCGCCGCCGGGGAGGGGGATCTGGATCTCGGAGCGCGTATCGGGAGAGAGCAGCTCGTTCAGCCCCACCCAGCACACGCGCTCGACCTCGCGACTCGCGACGCGCGCTTCGGCGCTCGCGGCGACACCGAACACGTAGGGCGAGATCGTCAGCTTCGGCAGGCGGGGGCTGGAAGGCGCGACGTCGTCGAGCCGGCCGAGCGGTCGTCCGCCGATCGCGAGGTCCACGCCGGTCTCCTCCATCGTTTCGCGGATCGCCGTGCGCAGCAGATCTTCGTCCGCCGCGTCGCGTCGCCCCCCGGGCAGCGCCATGTGCCCGGACCAGGGATCCCGCTCCGACTTCGCGCGCTTGATGAGCAGCAGCTCGAGCGGATCGCGCGCTCGGAGCACGAGCGCGACCGACGCCTGCACGTAGCCGCCTTCCAGGACCAGGGGGTCGTTCGCGTCCCCGGCATACGAGGCGAGCGCCTCGCTCAGCACCCAGAACCGCGGATCGGTCTCGAGCGGAGATCCCCCGGTGGAGGGGCTCACACGCCCGTCCTGTCGGGTCCCCAGATGAGCTTGTGGAGCTGGACCTGGAAGCGCACGGGAAGCGCGTCCTCGAGGATCCACCCGGCGAAGGCCTCGAGATCCACCTCGCCCCACACGGGCGAGGCGAGCAGCGCCCGCAGCGTTCCTTCTTCGACGCGGCGATCGAGGCCCTTGCCGCGGATCGTGTCGCGCATCCACTCGTAGTCCGCGCGGTCCTTGACCACGAACTTGATCTCGTCGCGCGCGGTGAGGTGACCCAGGTTCTCCCATCGATTGCGGTGGCTCTCACCCGAGCCGGGGCACTTCAGGTCCATGATCTTGTGCACCCGCGCATCGAGCGGACCGACGTCGATCGCCCCCGAGGTCTCCACGAGCACGGTGTAGCCCTCGGCGAGCAGGCGCTCGGCCAGCTCGTAGGCTGCGGGATGCGCGAGCGGCTCGCCACCGGTGATCTCCACCACCTCGGCGGGCTTCGACGCCACGGCCGCCACGACCGCGTCCAGCGTCATGCGCTCGCCGCCGTGGAAGGCGTAGGCCGTGTCGCACCATACGCAGCGGAGCGGGCAGCCGGTCAGCCGCACGAACGTGCAGGGTACGCCCGCCCAGGTGGATTCCCCCTGGATCGAGTGGAAGATCTCGGTGACCTGCACGGTGCGCGGAGCGTCCCTCATCTCCTCACTCGGCTTCATCGCCCCGGGTCCCGGCGGTCGCGTCCTCGATGGCGGCGTGGAGCAGCCCCTGCACCTCGAGCAGCGTCAACGCGCCGAGGCGCTGCATGGCCTCGTCGTGGCTCGCGCACTCGCAGAGCGTCGGCGTCTCCACGTGGCCCACGATGCCGACGCCGGTCTGCGCCCAGCGCGGGAAGACGAGGTAGCCGGCGAAGGGCGTCCTGAGGTTCGTCGTTCTCTCCACCTCGAGCGACACCGTGTAGGGGTGGCCGTCCGCGCCTTCGTAGGCCGGCGGTCGGTGGTGGACGTGGTGGTAGCCTCCGAGCGTGGAGTCGTCGGGGGACGGCGCCGCGCCGGAGGGCTGTTCGGGGCTGGAAGACGGCAACACGGAGAGCGAACCTCGAAAGCGAACGGAACCAGTGAAGCTACCGAAGTCCGGCTGCCGCGTGCCATCGCCGGGCACGTTGTGACCCCACGACGCGGCCTCTAGACTTCGCTCCGCTCGAAACGAGGAGCGACCGATGGCGAAGACGATGCGCGCGGCGGTGTTCGCCGAGTTCGGCGGGCCGGAGGTCGTGGAGACGCGGAAGGTGCCCGTGCCCGAGCCCGCCGCGGGCGAGGTGCGCGTGAAGGTCGAGGCCTCGTCCATGAACCACCTGGACCTCTGGGTGCGACGGGGCCTCCCGATCGAGACGCCGATGCCGCACATCGGCGGATCCGACATCGTGGGCGTGGTCGAGGCGGTGGGGCCCGGCGCGGAGTCCGTGCCGATCGGGACGCGGGTCGTCGTCGATCCCTCGATCGGCTACGAGTGGTATTCCGGCCAGGATCGCGGCGAATCCTTCGGCGCACCCCCGCTGCGCCTGATCGGCGAGCACACCCAGGGCGGATTCGCGGAGCAGGCGGTGGTGCCGGCGGCCAACCTGCTCGAGCTGCCGAAGGAATACCCGGCCGAGCAAGCCGCGGCGGCCGGCCTGGTGTTCGTGACGGCGTGGCGCGCGTTGATCGGTCGGGGGTGCGTGCAAGCCGGAGAGCGCGTGCTGATCACGGGCGCGTCGGGCGGCGTCGGCACGGCCGCGGTCCAGATCGCCGCCCGCGCCGGCGCGAAGGTGTACGCGGTCACGTCGGGACCGCGGAAGGCGCGTATGGTGCAGGAGCTGGGTGCCGAGGTCGTCTACGACCGGACCGCGGTGGACTTCTCCCGCGAGGCGTGGCGCGACACGGGAAAGCGGGGCGTGGATCTGATCTTCGACACGGTCGGGGAAACCGTGTGGCCGAACTGTCTGCGGGCGCTCGCACCCGGGGGGCGCCTGGTCACCTCGGGCGCCACGACCGGGTCGCACGGCGTCACGGAGATCCGCCTGGTGTTCTGGAAGCAGCTGTCGATCCTGGGAAGCACGATGGGCACCCCCGCCGAGTTCAGGCAGGTGATGCGGCTCGTCTTCGCGGGAACGCTGAGGCCCGTCATCCACGAGGTGCTGCCGCTCGCGGAGGCCCGGCGCGCGCACGAGATCCTCGAGAGCGGTCAGGTGTTCGGGAAGCTGGTGATCGTGCCGTGAGCGAACGGGCCCCCATGACGCTGCGCGACGCGCAGGACCGGGTGCATGCCTGGATCTCGCGCTTCGAGGAGGGCTACTGGCCGCCGCTCTCCAACCTCGCGCGGCTGACGGAGGAGGTCGGCGAGCTCGCGCGCGAGATGAACCACCGCTTCGGGCACAAGAAGAAGCGCACGGAGGAGCCCCAACAGGATCTGGCGATCGAGCTCGCCGACGTGCTGTTCGTGCTGCTCGTGATCGCCAACGAGCAGGAGATCGACCTGGAAGAGGCGCTCGAGCGGGTGCTCGAGAAGTACCGGGTGCGCGACTCCGGCCGCTGGACCCCGGCGCGGCCCGACCCGAAGCCCTGAAGCGCCGTGTGGCCGACGCTTCTGCTCACCCTCCCCTGGGTGGGCGTGATCGCCTTCCTCGTCCTCGTGGCGCGCCCGCCTCGCGAGCTCCCCCGCGCGGAGGATCTCGGGCGCGCCCCCCTGGTGAGCGTGATCGTCCCCGCGCGCAACGAAGAGCAGAACATCGGCACTTGCGTGGGATCGCTGCTGGCCTCGACGTATCCATCGTTCGAGGTGATCGTCGTCGACGACGGGAGCGAGGACCGCACGGCGGATATCGTGCGTGGGATGGAGCGAGGCAACGCGCGCGAGGTGCGGCTCCTCCAGGGGGGTGAGCTCCCGGCCGGCTGGCTCGGCAAGCCCTGGGCATGCCGGCGCGGAGCCGAGGTCGCGCGGGGCGACCTGCTGCTGTTCACGGACGCCGACACGCGCCACGCGCCCGATCTGCTGAGCCGGGCCGTCGCGGCGCTCGACGAGGACCGCGCCGACCTGCTCACGGTGATCGGCAGCCAGCTCATGGAGACGGTGTGGGAACGGCTCGTGCAGCCGCAGATCTTCATGCTCATGCTCTTCCGCTTCCCCGATCTCGACCGAACGGCGCGCAGCGCGAGCGCGTGGGACGCGATCGCGAACGGCCAGTATCTCCTGTTCACCCGCGAGGGGTACGAGGCCGTCGGAGGACACGCCGCCGTGCGGCTCGAGGTGGCGGAGGATCTGGCGCTCGCGCAGCGCGTGAAGCGCGAGGGGCGCAGCCTCTCGATCCGCGGCTCCCAGGACGGGCTCGCCACGCGCATGTACCGCTCGCTCGCGGAGATCCGGGAGGGATGGTCGAAGAACCTCTACGTGGGAGGGCTCCAGACGCTGCCGCCGTGGCTACGCCCACTCGCTGCGCCGCTCTCGCTCGCGACCGGCATCGTCCTCTGGATCGCGCCGCCGGTGACCCTCGTGCTCGCGCTCGCGGGTGTCGGCTCGACGGCGACGTTCGTGTGGTCGGCGTCGGCTTGCGGGCTGAGCGTCCTGATCTGGACCGCGTTCTTGCGCGAGATGGAGGTGCCGCTCGGCTACGCGCCGCTCTATCCGGTGGGAGCCGCGGTGAGCGCGTACATCTTCGCGCGCTCCTGGACCCGCGGCCGGCGCGTCGAGTGGAAGGGCCGGCGCTACACGCTGCCACCGTCGGAGCCCGGCGGCGCGTGACGGACGCGGCGTCGCTCGCCGGCGCGCTCGAGCAGCGCGCGCGCGAGGAGGGGTTCGCGCTCGTGGGCATCACGAGCATCGCCCGGAGCGAGCACATGGGGTTCTACCGCGCGTGGCTCGAGGCGGGCCGTCACGGCGAGATGGGTTATCTCGCCCGCCCGGATGCGGTGCGGCGTCGCGCCGACCCGAGCGAGACCATGGCGGAAGCGCGCAGCTGCCTCGTGGTCGCGCACGAGTACGGCGTCGCCGATCCTCCCGGCGTGCCCGAGGATCGCTCGCGCGCGGTGATCGCTCGTTATGCGCGAGGCCGGGACTATCACGACGTGATGCTCGCGAAGCTCGAGGGATTGCTCGCCTGGCTCGACGAACGGGTGGAGGGCGGCGTGCGCGGGCGCGCGTACGTCGACACGGGCCCGCTGCTGGAGCGCGAGCTCGCGTCACGCGCGGGCCTCGGATGGTTCGGCAAGAACACGGTGCTCATCCATCCGTCGCGGGGATCCTGGTTCTTCATCGGCGTGCTGATGCTCGACCTCGAGCTTCCCGCTGCGGCCCCGTTCACGGACGATCGCTGCGGGAGCTGCACCGCGTGTCTGGAGGCATGCCCCACCGGCGCGCTCCTCGGACGCGACGAACGGGGCGCCCCGGTGATCGACGCCCGCCGATGCATCTCCTATCTCACGATCGAGCTCCGGGGGGCGATTCCCGCGGAGCTCAGGGCGGCGATCGGCAACCGGGTGTTCGGCTGCGACATCTGTCAGGAGGTGTGCCCTTGGAACGAGCGCTTCGCACAGCCTACACGCGAGGCCGCGTACCTCGCCCGGCCGGAGCTCGACGGCCCCTCTCTCGTCGCGCTCGCCGAGACGTTGCTCGCCGCTGGCGAGTTAGGATTTCGTAAAGTCTTCGAGGGCTCTCCGGTCCTGCGCGCCAAGCGCGCCGGCCTGCTGCGCAACGTTTGCGTGGCCCTGGGAAACTGGGCATCGCAGGACGCCATCCCCCCGCTCGCGCGGGCCCTGGGGGACGAAAACCCGCTCGTGCGCTCGCATGCGGCGTGGGCCCTCGGGCGGATCGGGTCGGAAGCCGCGCTCGCCGCGCTGCGGGAGGCCGCCGGAGGGGAGTCGCACGGGTCGGTAACGGCCGAAATCAGGGCCGCTTTGGGGCCTTCCGACCTGGCTTGACTTGGCCCATGGGCCGGGCTATTCCCCGCTCCCTGTCGAAGTGTCCACGGTTTCATCCCTGGAGTTCTCTATGCACCGAACCGCACGACTCGGGCTCGCCATCGCGGCATTGGCCGCCTTCGTGGGCCCCGCCGTAGTCCACGCTCAGACGCCGGCCGAGCCGTTCAAGGTCGGCACGTTCGCGATCAACGGGCAGAAGACGGTCGGTCTCGTCCTGCGCGACCAGTTCGTGGTCGACATCGCGGCGGCGAACGCGGCGATGCCGTCGGGCCGCATCCAGGCTCCGGCGCACATGATCGACCTCATCGAGCGGTACGACAGCGGCGTCAGGACCCGCCTGGTGCAGATCACCAACGATCTGGTCCAGAACAACAGGCTGACGGGCAGCGCGCGCCCGGCGTACGTCTACAACGTCGCCAACGTCGACATCCTCGCGCCCATGACGGATCCGTATCCGTCGAAGATCATGAACGCAGCGGTGAACTTCTACACGCACGCGTGCGAGGGCTGCACTCCCGAGGAGCTCCAGGCGCAGACGCGCGAGCGGCAGCAAAACCGCGGCGTACCGTATCTGTTCCTCAAGCCCACGCGCGGCGCCATCATCGGCGACGGCGACGAGATCCTCATGCCCTACGGGCGTGACGAGATCGAATGGGAGGTCGAGCTGGCGATCGTGTTCGGCCGCGAGGGCAAGTACATCTCGGCGCGGCGCGCCTACGACTACGTGTTCGGCTACATGGTCGGAATGGACATCTCCGATCGCGGTGGCCGTCCGCCCGGCGGCTTCGGCTCCGGCTCCGACTGGTTCGTCGGCAAGGGCCACGACACGTTCGCGCCGCAGGGTCCGTGGATCGTTCCGAAGGAGTTCTACGGCGATCCGATGGAGCAGCTGCACCAGCAGCTCGTCATCGACGGCGTGACGGTGCAGGAGGCGAGGGCGGGTGACATGATCCACTCGATCCCCGAGCTGATCGAGTACGCGTCGTCGCTCATCACGCTCTATCCCGGCGACGTCATGCAGAGCGGTACGTCGGGCGGCACGGGTGCCGGTCGCGTGCAACGCGCGACGGGCTCGGGCTTCCTGGTGGACGGCGAGTCGCTCGAGGCGACGATCCAGGGCATCGGCACGCTGCACCACACGGTGCGCAAGGAGACCAGCATTCCGAGCGACCTGACCGGCGCGCAGCTCACGCCGACGGCCCAATACCGCGGACGCGGTGGGCGGGGCGGCGGGGGCAACTGAGCAGCGACCCGCGCGTAACCAGCGCGGACGCAGCGGCAGGGCAGTAGCAGGGCAGCGCTGGAAGGGGCGCCGGCCGGGGAGACCCGGCCGGCGCTCCGCGTTTCCGCGCTGGACGTCCCTCGCGCGGGCGAGCGGTGATCCGGTGGCCGCCCGGAAGGCGAGCGCCTGGATCGTCATGGTCGGCCGACCGCGGCCAGAGGCGGTGGGGCGGAGGGATCTCGGGTCTCCCCCGGGGTGGCCTAACGATCGGCCTTCTTGGATTGTCCATAGGACGCCTGTGAAGCGAGGGCTGGGAGCCTGAGCCCCCTCCGGCGATTGGACACCCGAGCGAAGGGAAGCACCATGCAGAAGCGCGCGTATCGCCTCGTATTCTGGGCCGCCGGCGCGGCGGTCATGTTCGTGACCACGGGCGTGTCGGCTCAGGAAGCCCCGGACCGTTACGAGGTGGGGCGCGCCGCCCCGCCCGCCGATCCCGGGCGTGAGACGGTCACGATGACGCTCGAGCAGGCGATCGATCGCGCGCTCGAAACCAACCTCGACATCCAGTCCGCGCGCATCGGCCCGCGCATGCAGGCCTACTCCCTCCAGGCTGCCCGCGCCGCGTTCGCGCCGACGCTGAGCAGCAACTACAGCTATCAGAATCGGACGAACCAGTCGACGAGCCAGCTCGACGGCGGCGCGCGCACGACGAACGAGACCCACACGCTCAACACGTCGATCCAGCAGGCGGTGCCGTGGTACGGCGGCCGGTTCGGGCTCGGGTTCAACAACAGCCGCACGAGCACGGACAACTCGTTCTCGACGCTCAATCCGAGCTACTCGTCGCGCCTGAGCCTCGACTACACGCAGCCGCTCCTGTCCGGGCTCAAGACGGACGACCAGCGCACCGCGCTCCAGACGCAGGAGATCCAGGGCAACATCACGGAGCTCCAGCTGGATAGCCGGGTCGACAACATCACCGAGCAGGTCCGGCAGGCGTACTGGGGGCTCCGAGCGGCGATCGAGCAGATCGAGATCCAGCGCCAGAGCTTGGCGCAGGCCCAGCAGCTCCTCGAGGACAACCAGGTGCGCGTGCGGCTCGGCACGATGGCACAGATCCAGGTGATCCAGGCGGAGGCGCAGGTGGCGTCCGCCGAGCAGTCGCTCCTCAATGCGGAGGTCCAATGGCGCAATCAGGAGCTCGTCTTCAAGAGCCTCCTGATCGGCGGTGCCGATGACCCGCTCCTCTATCAGACCGTGAACCCGGTCGACTTCCCGGTCATCGACGACCAGGAAGTGGACATCCAGGCGGCCATCGATCGGGCGCTCAGCGAGCGGAACGACATCCAGCAGGTCCGTCAGGAGCGTCGGATCGCCGAGCTCGACCTCGAGGTGACGGAGAACAACCGGCTCCCCGAGCTCAACCTGAGCGCGTCCTATCAGCTCGCCGGCGTCGGCGGCACGGAGTACGACCGCTCCGGACTCGGCGGCGCGCCGGTCCTCGTCGACCGCGGCGGCTACAGCGACGCGCTGAACTCGATCGCCGGATTCGACGTGCCGACGTGGAACGTCGGCCTGACCTTCTCCTATCCGCTGGGCATGCGGTCCGCCAAGGCCAACCTCGAGCGCGCACGACTGTCGATGGAGCAGCGCGACCTCGCGATCCGCAGCCAGGAGTTGGCCATCGTGACGGAGGTCACCAACGCCGGCCTCGCGGTCACCGATACGAGGCTCCAGCTCGCGGCCGCGACCCGCAGCCGGGAGCTCGCGGAGCAGAGCGCCGAGGCGGAGGTCACACGCTTCAACGCGGGCGTGGCGACGAACTTCGAGGTGACGACCGCCCAGGACTCGCTGACGTCCGCGCGCCTCTCGGAGCTGCGGGCGATGATCAACCACATCAACGCGATCGCGGAGTTCGAGCGGGTCCAGCGCGTGGGTCGCTGAGCCGGGCCGGGCTCTCGGTCCCGGGCCCTCCTTTCCGAACCGACGGCACCCCCTACCTTGTCATCGACGAGGCGGGGGGCACGCCCTCCGTCCCGGATCGGATCGACGGTTGCACACTGTTCGCCAGGAGGACCCCATGCGCGTCCGCGTCGCGCCCGCTCTGCTCGGCGGCCTGCTCGTCGCCGTGGTTGCCTGCGAGGCACCGGCACCCACGACGTTCGAGGAGCTCGCCCAAGCCCACCTGCCGCAGATCGACGGCACGATCGACATCCCCGGCCTCCAGGCCGACGTGGAGGTCATCCGCGACCGTTGGGGCGTCCCGCACATCTACGCGGACAACATGGACGATCTCTTCCTCGCCCAGGGCTTCGTGCAGGCACAGGATCGGCTCTGGCAGATGGACATGTACCGCCGCGCGGGCGAGGGGCGCCTCTCGGAGATCTTCGGTCCCGAGATGCTCGAGCACGACCGCGCCGCGCGCCTGTTCAGGTACCGCGGTCCGTGGACCGACGCGGAGTTCAGCAGCTACCACCCGGAAGGCAGGCGGATCATGGAAGCCTTCGCCGCCGGCGTGAACGCGTACATCGATCACGCCGAACGTGAAGGCGAGCTGCCGGTCGAGTACACGCTGACCGGGTTGACGCCGCTGCGTTGGAGCGCGGAGACCGCGCTCATCAGGGCCGAAACCGCGATGCCGCTCGGCGACGCGCGCAGCGAGCTGTCGTTCGCGCAGCAGGTCGAGGAGCTCGGCGCCGCGGAAGCGAACCGGCGCGCGCGGCCCACGCCCTACCGCGACCTCGTCGTGCCGCGCGGCGTGGACTACTCGATCATCACGGACGCGGTCGTCGACGGCACGCGGGGGTTCCGCGGCATGATCGTGCGCCCGCCGCTCGTCGCGCCGTACGACACGTGGGCCGGCGCTCAGGCCTCGATCAACCTCGGCGTGCAGGAGAACTCGCCGGGGAGCAACAACTGGGTGCTCGCCGGCTCGCGGACCGCGAGCGGTCAGGTGATCGTCGCGAACGACCCGCACCGCAACGTGTCGAGCCCGTCGCTCCGCTACATCGTGCACATCGACGCACCCGGCTGGACGGCGATCGGCGCGACGGAGCCGGTCCTCCCGGGCGTGTCCATCGGTCACAACGGCCGTGTGGGCTGGGGCCTCACCATTCTCGGGACCGACCAGTCGGACGTCTACGTGGAGACCGTCAATCCCCAGAACCCGAACGAGGTGATGTTCGAGGGTCAGTGGGAGCCCCTGCGCATCGAGTACGACACGGTCCAGGTGAAGGGCCAGGCTCCGGAGGTCATCGAGCTGAAGTTCTCGAGGCACGGCCCGGTGTTCTACGAGGACGCCGCAAATCACGTGGCGTATTCGCTGCAGTCCACGATGCAGGAGCCGGGTTCGACCGGATATCTCGCCGGACTGAGACTCGACCAAGCCGACAACTGCCGGGAGGTCGTCGAGGAGCTGGCCTACTGGAAGGCTCCGACGGAGAACATGGTCTGCGGTGACGCCGAGGGTAACATCGGCTGGCACGGATCCGGGATGGCTCCGCGGCGCGACGGATGGATGGGTCGGCTCCCGGTGCCGGGCACCGGCGAATACGAGTGGACCGGCTTCCGCGAGGATCTGCCGTTCGTGCTGAACCCCGAGACCGGCTTCATCGCCACGGCGAACAACGACACGCACATCAACGTGCCGGGGTACGATCCGCCGCTCTTCTTCAAGACGCAGGGCACGTTCGATCGCTTCGATCGGTTGATGGAGATCATGCCGACGCTGCGCGACGTCACCGTCGACGACGTCAAGAAGATCCAGCACGACACGTTCAACCGGGCGGCCCTGACGGCGATCCAGCAGCACATGACGAGCTGGACGTCGCAGAACGCCGAGCTCGAGGGCTACCGAAAGGAGCTGGTGGCGTGGGACGGCATGCAGCGGAAGGAGGACCGCGCCGCGGCGATCTACGGCGAGCTGCGCACGCTGCTGCCGGGTGGCGGGCGGGGTGCGCCGCCGGCGGGCGGGCGGTTCGGACCGGCGGAAGCCGAGCAGGCGCTCGCCACCGCGATCGACCGTCTGCGCCAGGAGCAGGGCCCCGATCCCGCGCAGTGGCGCTGGGGTCGCTCGAACACGAGCGAGTTCCCGCACGGGCTGGTCTCGGCGTACGACCTACCGGCGGCCGAGCGGATGGGGGGCCAGGGAACGGTGGCGGCGGTCGGCGCGACGTACCGCGAGATCATCGACTTCTCGAACCTGGACGGGTCGATCGGGACGAACGCACCAGGGCAGTCGGGCCGGCCGGGCAGCCCGTTCTACGGGAGCCTGACGGAGAACTGGGCGAACGCGGAGTACTTCCCGCTCTCCTGGAGCCGTGAGGCCGTCGAAGCGAACGCGGCCTATCGGCTCACGCTCCGGGCTGGAGACTGAGGACTGAACCGAGATCGATGACGGAGAGGCAGCAGAGGCCGCTCCCGGACCGACGATCCTTTCTGCGCCGCGCCGGCGCCACCGCCTTGGTGGCGCCGGCGGTTGCGCTTCTGGCATGCGGGGACGCCGGGCCGGGTGCGGCGCGCCGGACGAGCGCCGAGCAGGCGGCGGTCGGCGACATCACCCGGCCGATCCTGATCCCCCGCGCCGACGGCAGCGTCCACCTCGTCTCGTCGCCGGGCGAGCTGCCCGCCGCGTACGTGTCGATGGAGCGCATGCAGCTCTACGTGGACCACGACTACCGCGACCAAGCCTACTGGGACCTGCGCGCACACATCTCGGTCAGCACGGGCGTGTGGAGGATTCCGCTCCGCGGAGATCCGCCGACGATGGCCGTCGTGCCCGGGGATCTGGCGCGCGAGTTCGAGGAGCTCTCCGAGCGCGAGTGGGATCCGACGCTTCCACCCACCGAAGGCGACATCCGCGTGATGCGCGGGGCCGCCGTGCAGCGCCGCATCGACGTGGGCTGCGTGCCGCTGGCGGGCGGCGGTGCGTGGCTGCGCGCGGGCCCGTGGGAGATCGTGCAGGCCGGCGGTCCGCCGGGCGAGCAGCTCGTGCGCGAGGATTTCCTGCCCGTCGGAACGGGGATGCTCTACGAAGACCGGGAGTGCACGCGGCCGCTGCGCGAGGTGGACGTGCTCACGTGGACTTCGATCCCGCTCGAGCCCGTCATTCCCTCGGGCGGCTGAACGCCTGGCGCAGGTCCTCCCAGAGCGGAGCATCCCCGTAGGCGAGCGGGAAGAGCGCCACGCCTCCGAGCCCGTGCGTGCGCACGAACGCATACTTGGCGCGTAAGCTCTCGGCGTCCTCGAACCATCCCTGGTGCCAACCGCTCGAGTCGCGGAACGCGTAATACGGCGAGCCGCTGGCGGGGTCGCGACGCAGCCCGTACAGCTCCGCCTGCGCGAGCGCGCGGGGCAGCTCCGGGACCACGTCCGCGCCGGCGGTCAGCGGGATCTCGACGGCGATGCCGCGCGTGTCCGCTCCGGGCAGGTCGCTCGCGGCGGGCCATTGGTAGCCGTAGAGCGGCACGGCCATGACGAGCTTGCGCGCGGGAATGCCGAAGCCGAGGAAGCGGTCCACCACCGTCTCCCAGTTGAGCCGCTCCCAGCCGGAGAGCGCGGCCAGGGGGCCGGCGCGCGGCTCCGTGCGGCTGTGGAAGTCGTAGCCCTGCACGACGAGGAAGTCCGCGCTCTCCGCGAGCGCCCGCTCGTTGAACACGTCGTCGTCGTCGAACGCTAGCGCGAAGACGGACAGCGACCACACCGGGTTCGTCTCTCTCATCCGCCTCGCGAGCCGCGCCACGAAGGCCGTGTAGCCGTCGCGCACGTCGAGGGCGACCGGCTCGAAGACCTCGAAGTCGAGGTGCAGGCCCGCGAGATCGGGCGTCGCCTGGAGCAGCACGATCAGCTCGTCCACCAGGTGGGCCGCGCTCGTGGGCGCCGAGAACAGCGTCGAGAAGGTGACCGCGTCGTGCAGCGACACCGTGGGCACGATGCGCACGCGCTCCTCACGCGCGCGGGCGAGGAGCCCCGCGTCCGGCCAGCCGTGCGGATCGGCGATGGTCCCGTCACCACCCACCTCGATCTCGAAGAAGTACACCTCGTCGAGCGCGTCCCACGGATACGCCGTCCAGGCGTTGCCCGCCCAGTAGGGGTGGTATCCGGCCACGAAGAAACGGTCACCGGCCGTGGGGCCGAAGCGCTCGAGGCGCGGGCCGCTCGCGCACGCCGAGGCGGCCACGACGGCCAGGGTCGTGCGCGCCAGCCGCCGGGCAGCCGAGCGGTTCATCGCCCGCGAGCGACTTCCACGAGGAAGGAGATGCGCGCCGTATCCGCGGCCGACAGCTCGGGGATCGGCACGCGCATCCCCCAGCCGGTCGTCTCGAAGCCGACGGGCTCACCGTCCACGAGCGGAACCATGCCGGCCGGCCCACGCGGCAGCACGACGTCGACCCAGAGATCACGCACGCCGTCATCGTCGGGCGCGGTGACGAGCACGTCCGAGACCGGCGCCGGCGCGAGCGCTTCGCCCAGGAACCCCGGCTCGCGCCGCGGCACGAACGACAGACGGGTGCGTGAGCGTGCGCTCCACCAGGCGGCCACGTCGGCCGCGGGAGCGATCCACCAGTCGCCCTCGGCGCGGGCGTCCTCCGCGACCGCGCGGATGGCGTCGAGGCGTGGACCGGCGCGCATGATCTGTGAGTGGCCGGCGACGATCGCCAGCCCGCCGATGGCGTGCAGCTTGCGCGTGTCGGCCACGAGCGCCTGGGCGAGCACGGAGGCGCGGATCACGCGGTCCTGCACGATGAGGTTGTAGTCGTCTTTCAGCAGCCGCGGCAGCAGCACCACCAGCCCCTCCGGCGTGCGGTGCATTTCAGGGCTGGCCGAGCGCGCCTCGTTGTGCGCGAGGACGTAGGTGCCGCCGGCGAGGCGCCACGCCTCGAGCGTGCTCTCGTCGAAGGTCTCCTCCGGCGGGTGCAGCCCCGCCGGTCCGGTTCCCGCCCACGATTCGATGTCGTCCCAGGAGCGCCGCAGGCGGAAGCGTTGGTCCTGGGGCGTGAGCCCGAGCAACGGCGTGTGGTCGGACGTCTGCGAGCCGACCTCTCCGGTCGCCGCCAGCGTCTCCGCCAGCTCCGCGTCTCCTTCCACGATCTGGGAGACCGCATAGAACGACGCCGGGAGCCGCTGCTCACGGAGGACGGCGGCCACGTCGAGCGCCGAGCGGGCCTGATCCTCCACGTCGAACGCGAACACCAACGCCGAGCGCCGTGCGCCCGGCCATGGAGCCGGAGCCGCGGTGGTGGTGCCCGCGGCCCAGAGGATCCCGTTCTGGACGAGGCGGCGGAGGCGCAGCGAATCCGACTCGGTGACGGCCTGCGAGAGCCGGAGGCCGAACCATGCGCTCCGGCCTCCCTCGGGCGTCCTCCATACGACCGCCGCGCCGTCCGCCCCGCCACCGCTCTCGTCGGGCGCGGGGTTGAGCGCCCAGTCCGACCAGTAGACGCGTGGTCCGGTGAGCCAGAGCGCGATCGACGGATCCGGTCTCAGCTCGATGCGGGTGCCCGGATCGAGACCCGCGGATAGGCCCACGCCGCCCGGAACGGTGAGGAACAGGCCGTCCCGCGCCGGGATCTCGCGCACGTCCTCGGCGCCGGTCAGCTCGGCGACCGTTCCCCATCCGCGCCATTCACAGCGTTCGTCGCGGGCGCCCACGGCCCAGTTGCTCACCACGCCGCCTCCGGCGCGCAGGTGCGCGCGCACCGCTGCCATCTCGCCCGTGCTCAGGCACGGCGCCTCCGCGAGGACGAGCACGGCGTCGGGACCCACCGCGGCGAGCTCCGCGGCGGTCGCCGCCTCCCGCACCACCCCGCCCGCTCCGAGCACCACGTCCCGCCAGCTCTCGAGCGCGGCGTCGTGATAGGACGAATCCGGGAAGAACGCGGCGTTGCGGGCGGAGACGAAGAGGACGGCCTCGAACGTTCCGGGGTCCCGTGCCGCGGCGGCCGGCGGCTCGGCGACGGGCAGCTGGCCGGGCGCGGCGGCGGTGAGCTGCGGCACGAGCTGGCGGATGTCGATCCGCTC
Source organism: Gemmatimonadales bacterium (assembly GCA_050181335.1). Lineage (GTDB taxonomy): Bacteria > Gemmatimonadota > Gemmatimonadetes > Longimicrobiales > Gaopeijiaceae > UBA2982. Next base: position 85,324 of record JBFXDG010000010.1, read on the forward strand.
CCAGAGCGCCACGGCCGCCGCGGTCACACCCCCGCCGAGCACGCCCAGCAGGGCGATGCCACCCAGCCAGACCCAGGCATCCCGCGCGCGCGGGACGGGGTCACGCCTCGGACGCATCGGCCTCCGCCGTGGTCGTCACCACGCCTCCCGGTCCCGTCGGGCCCTTGGGCCTGCTCGTCCCGCCGCCGGCGCTCTCCGGCGGGTCGTAGCGCACGAAGTACCGCAGCCCGTCCTCGCCCGGCTCGAGCGCCGACGGCTCCCGGGAAAGGCGCAGCTTGTACGCCACATAGGTGACGATCGCGAGCACGATCGTCACCAGGATGGTGACGACGACGATGGTGATGAGGAGGTCGATGATGTCCATTCGTCTATCCCGTGGCGGCCACGCGCTGGAGCTTCGCCCAGCCCATATCGAGCCTGAACAGCTCTTCCAGCGTCGCGAAGGTCTTCACGACGTCGAGGAAGAGGATGAACACGAAACGGTAGAGGAGCGCCATGGGCACGAGGGTGAGCGACTCCTCCTCCATCGACACGGTCACCAGGGCGGCGACGAGATCGAGCAAAGAGAGCATGATCATCCAGTAGACGATCAGCTCTCCGGCGCCGAACAGCAGCGCGACGATCGCGAAGAAGAGGTGCGCACCGATGTTCATGATCGGCCAGACGAGCGCCTCGAATCCGAGCTGCACCGTGGATACCCACAACGGAAAGTCCGGGAACGGCCTGAGGAAGAGGCCCTTCCGCTTGCGGATCGCCTGCAGGATGCCGCGCGTCCACCGATAGCGCTGCTGGACCAGATCGATCCACCGCTCCGGAGCCTCGCTCCACGCGATCGCGCCGTCCTCGTAGACGACGCGCCATCCGGCGGAGATCAGCTTCAGCGTGAGATCGGCGTCCTCGGCGAACGTGTCGGTGTCGTAGCCGCCGACCTCCTCGAGCGCCTCGCGCCGAAACATGCCGACCGGTCCCGGAACGATGTTGACCGCGGCCACGAAACCCTGCGCGCGCCGCGGCATGTTCAGGCCCTCGATGTACTCGAGCGCCTGGAGCTTGGTGATGATCTTGCTCCGATTCTCGACCTTCACGTTGCCGGCCACGGCGCCGACCGAGGGGTCGCCGAAATGCTCCACCGCGCGCAGCAGCGTCTTGGGCTCGAGGTACGAGTCCGCATCCATGCAGAGGATGAAGGGATGCTTGGACGCGGCGATGCCTGCGTTGAGCGCGCTGGCTTTTCCGCCATTCCGTTTCGTGACCACCTTCACCTCGACCGGCCCGCGCCGCCCCTCCCACGCCGCCGCCCGCGCCAGCGTGTCGTCCGTCGAGCCGTCGTCCACCACGACGACCTCGTATTCGGGATAGTCCAGCTCCATCAGGCTCGCGAGGGCGCGCTCCATCACCTGTCCCTCGTTGTACGCGGGCACGACCACCGAGACGGGCGAGAGCCGGTGGTGCTTCTTGATGCCGAGCACGTTGCGCTCGGCGTGCCCGAGATACGCGAACCAGAGGAGCGAGAAGTACCTCAGGAAGAGGATCGTGACGAATATGATCAGCGTGACCAGCACGGCGCGCACGAGCAGCGCCTGGATCTGTGGGCCGACCAGGATCGCGGCGACCACGAACGCGAGCGTGAGCACCACCGCCGCGATCACGACGGCGAGCGCGCCCACGATCGAGTGCCGGCCCGCTCTCACGGTGCGGTCGCCCCGCTCGCAGACCCGGCCGTGAGGGCTCCGAGCGTCAAGCGCGCACCGTACGCGCGATATCCGTCGAATCGCCCCTGCGAGTAGAAGAGGTCGAGCGCTGCCGTCCATCGTCCGCTCTGGCCGCGCAAGCCGGCCTCGGCCGCCACCTGCGGGACGACGTCCGGGCTGCCGCGATCCCGCTCTTCGATCCAGGCGACGCCGGGAGACACTCTCGCCGTGGCGATCCACGCGCTCGTCAGGTCGAGGCTCATCTGCGCGTAAGGACCTGCCGCGACGACGAGCCTCGGGTCCCAGAAGAGGCGTCGCGAGCCGCCGCCCGGTAGCGCCGCCCGCGGCGCCGCGTCGCTGAAGGTCACCGAGCGCGCCGTCGCACCCACGACCAGAACCGGAGAGAGTCCCAGGCCAAGATCGAGCGCAGCTTGTGCGCGGTACGTGCTGGCGGGTGTGCCGGCCAGGACGGAGTCGGCGTCCGCCGCGAGCCTCGCGCCTTCGAGCGACGCGGCGAGCCGCCAGCGATCGCCCAGGGGGCGCGCGTGCGTCAGCGCGACGCGCTGCTGGGTCACGTCGGCGAGCACGCTCTGCAGGGTGAGCGCGACCGGATAGGCCGGCCCGTGCTCGACGCGCAGGTCGGTCACGCCGGTTCCGCGGTGCGAGAGCGAAGCACCCACGGCGGGAACCGTGCCGGGTCCGAGACGCTCGGCTGCCACGTCCAGCGCCGTCCTCACGGTGCCCCACCGCCACCAGCGCGCGCCTTCGATCTCGACGAACGCGCCGCTCCTCCGCCCGATGGTGCCGTCGAGCGCGAGCCCCGACAGCCAACGGGTGCCGGCGGAGGCGCCCCACGCCCAGCGCCCGGACACCTCGGTCCACTCGCCGCCGAGGTCGACGCGGTCGAAGTCGTCCGTGTCGGACAGGGAATACGCGCTCCCGCCCGCACGCGGCCTCTCGACCGCGAGGATGTCGCGCGACACTTCGGCCTCCAGGGCCGCCAGCCCCTCCCGGGCGCGGACGTTGGCCGGATCGCTCGCCAGGGCGAGCCGATAACGCGCGGCCGCGCCGGATCGGTCGCCTCCCCAGCGACGTAGATCGCCGAGCGCCGCCTGCACGTCGGCGGCGGATACGCCGCCCGAGTCCCGCGAGCCGTCGAGGGCGGCGAGGAGCGTCAGCAGCCGCGACTCGGCCTGCGCGTTGCGTCCCGTCCAGATCTCGAGCTGGGCCATCCGGAGCTGGAGACCGGGCTCGGGCTCCGCGTCCGGCGGCGACAGCCGCTCCACCTGGGCGAGCGCCGAGAGCGCGCCTTCGAGATCGCCGAGCTCGTACTCCAGCAGATCGGCGTACGCCTGCCAGAGCGCCGGGTCCTCCGGCGACGCGTCGAGCGCGCGCTCGAGGAGCGCGCGTGCCCCCTGGAAGTCGTCGGCCTCCCGGGCGGCCACGGCCTGCTCGAGGAGCGTGGGCGGAATCGGCGGGGGCGGGGGCGGCACGTAGAGCGCGGCGGCCACGTCGTCGCGGAGCCGCGCGCCGCCCGCGGCGGCGAGCGACCGCTCGTCGAGCCCGGCCAGCAGCGCGCGCGCTTCCTGGAGGCGACCGCCCGCGTAGTACACGCGCGCGAGCTCCACGCGAAGACGCGGATCCTGCGGGCTGACCCCGAGCGCGGACTCCAGAACGGTCGCCGCCTCCGGGTACCGACGCGCCCATGCGAGCGCCTGGGCGTGCTCGAGCGCGAGCGCGACGTCGTTGGGGCGCGCCCGGGCGAGTCGGCGGTACTCGGCGATCGACTCGTCGGTCCTGCCGGCATCACGTAGCATACGCGCCAACACCAGGCGGTCGGCTGGATCGTCGTCGAGCGCGAGCAGCCGCTCCATCTCGGTGATCGCTTCCTCGACTCGCCCGGCGGCGACGAGCGCGGCCAGCCGCTCGCGACGGACGGCCGCGTCGTTCGGGTGGTCGAGGAGGTAGCGATCGAACAGCGGAAGCGCGTCGCCGTACCTGCCGGCCTCGATCAAGGGAACGATCGAGCTCCAGAACGCCTCGGCCGGCCCCGGGAGAGCGCCCGCCGGGGGTCGGGGAAGCGCTCTGGCGGCGAACGTCGTGACGGGGAGGGGCGTGAACGGCGTGGTCGGGTCGGGAAAGCTCATCCCCGACTCGCGGAAGCCCGGCCGGAGAACGTAGCGCTCCGGCAGCACCACGAGGACGAGCACGAGCGTGCCCGCGATCAGAACCAGCGCGGTCGCGCCGAAGCGGAGGGAGTAGCGGCCTCCGTCCTCGCGGCGGCGCGCCTCACGTCGAGCGCTGGCGATCGACTCCATGCCCGGCGGGGAAGTGGGTCGTGACAGGCACTAGTTCTCCAGCAAGGCCCGGATGCGCGCGGCGTCGGCCGGGTGGCTCAGGACCTCGACGACCGGCTCGCTCCCGTTCCCGGTCGCGGCCGCGCGCTCCCGCAGGCGCGTGCGCAGCCGATCGAGGAACGAGCCGAGATGCCCCTCCCGGGCGCCCTGGAGCAGCACGGCGCACCGATGGGAGCCGGCCGTCACCAGATCGCCGGCGTCCGCGCGGACCTGCTCGACCAGGAGCTGCTCCACGACGGACGCCGCGAGCGGACCGGGGGTGACGTCGAGCACGCAGAAGAACTGGAGCACGGGATCCTCGGCGCGCCGGCCGAGCTCCTCGCGGAAGCGGACGCGCTCCACCCGGCCGCCCCCGAGCGCGCCGGCGCCGCCGTTCGCCGCCGGGACGGCCGGCACTGGCTTCGAGCCGGAGGCGATCGCCTGACGGATCCGCAGATCGAGCTCGCGGAAGTCGAGACCTCCGCTCAGGCAGTCGTCCGCTCCGGCCTCCATGATCTGTACGCGGTCGGCCGAGCGTACCGCGTCGTCGGAGGCGAACACGATGGCGGCCCGGGTGAGGGGCCGCAGCGCGCGGCAGGCGGTCACCGCCTCGCGCACCTTCGCGCGGCTCGCGTAGACGAGCACGCCGCCGAACGACGGGTCGGCCTGCACGCGTGCGACGGCCTCGAACGGCTCCGACACCACGTCCGCCTGGAACGCGTCCTGCGCCCAGAGATCGATGTCGGCCGCGTGCGTGCCTCCGAGCGAGATGAGCAGCAACCGGTTCTCGTCGATGCCGGGGCGGTCGCGCCCGCGGCGCGACAACCCGTGCTTCGCCTCGATCAGACCGGCGCCGGGCTCCAGCTGCACGGCGATGGACTCCTCGCGCTCACCCGGCGCGGGCACCGCCCGCGCGAGCGAGAGGTCGTAGATATCCTCGCTGCGCCACTCGAGGACGAGCCGCCCCGTCGTGGCGTGGATCAGCCAATCGGCGGACGAGGGCAGCGACGTCGCCGCGCCGTCCACCGAAAACGTCGAGCACACCGTCGCCGGATGCGTCCGTGCCCATCGCAGGAAGGCGGTCCCGAGATGCGACTTCGCCCCGCCGGCGAGGAACATCGAGCCCGGGTCCACCGCCACGCGCGCGACGTCCCGACCGATCTGCGCGTCGAGCTCCTCGAGGACCTCCTCGGGCTCGACGGACCGGATGGCGCGGAGCTCGAAGTCTTCCTTGAAGCCGAGAACCTGCAGCAACCCCGATCGCCAAGCCTCGTCGAGATCGAACCCCCACGCGCGGGCGACGCCGAGCGCGCCCTCGAGGTCGGCGTTGCTGAGGAGGGCGCAGCGCTCGCCCGCCGCCGTGCCGGCGGCCAGGAACTGGAGCGCGGCCACCATCTTGGCGGGGCCGGGCGCACCGACGATGAGGTACGAGCCGCCCGTCTGGAGACCTCCGGTGCGCTCGTCGAGCGGCGCGATCCCCGAAGGGATCTGGCCGGCCGCCGACGGGCGAGCCGAAACGGGGGCTCGCGCCCCTTGGTCTGTCTCCTGTACCAGCTCGTTCATGGACGCGTCGATGAGGTGACCCACGGGAGACCCCCCGGCGCCCGCGTACCTCCTATCGTAACCCCTTCGCGCGGGGAGGGTCGAGCCCCTCACCAACGAGGAGCGGTGCGGCTTCCGGGCCTCGGGTCGAGCGGGCGCCGCTGCGTGCGGCCCTCATAGGTGAGGAGCTTCCTCACGATGATCGAGCGATCGGGGTCGGCGACGAGAATCGCCTCCGCTTCCAGGGCGCTGAGCGGGTCCGGCTCGTCCGACGCGGCCAGCGCTTCGTCCGACCCCTGGCGGGGCGCCTGATCGACCACCGAGGGATCCTCGAACTCCCGCAGATCGTCGGAGAGGGTGCGGTCGTCGGAATCGTTGGAGCCGTCCACGGTTTCCGTGCCGGAGCGGCCGTCGTCGGCGTTGATCGAATCGAGCATGCGCATGGCGAGCGCGAGGTTCCAACGCGCGTCCGGTCGGCCCGGCTCCAGACGCAGCACGGCCCGGTTGGCGTCGGCGGACGCGAGCGCGTACGCGCGGACCGAGTCGACCGGGGCCGCGTCGCGGGCGCGCCTGAGGTTCCAGAGCCCGAGGTTGTAGAACGCCCGCGCGCGGAGCGTCGGGTCCTCGCTGGCGCCGGCCCGACGCAGCTCGGGTGCCGCCGCCGGACTGCCGAGGTCCAGAAGGCTCGTGCCGAGGTTGTACAGGAGCGCGAGCGCGCTGGTGTCGTTGCCGGCGCGGTCCGCGTACGTGCGAGCGGCCTCCGCCGGCTCGCCGCCGCGGTAGAGGCGGTTGGCCCGCTCCACGCTGCGCCGCTCGAGCGCCCCGGCGGCGAGGATCCCGCCCACGCAGATCGCCACCGCGGCGGAGCTCCAGATCCTCACCACGACTCTCCCGTCCGCGCCGCGCTGCGCAGGCCGCGCCGGCCGTCGAGCGCACCCTCCAGCAGGATCGCGGCGAGCGCCAGCCAGGCGAGCCACGCGGCGGCGTCGGCCGGCTCGCGGCCCAGCTCGAGCGGTCCTGTGTCCGTCCTCTGGAGCCCGGCCACGAGCGAGCCGAGGCCGCGCTCGCTGCCGACGTCCTCGTACGTGCCTCCCCCTGCCGCGGCGATCTCCGCGAGCAGGCGCTCGTCGAGTCGGACGAGCACCGGGGCGCCTCCGGCGTCGAGCACCGGGCCCGTGGCCGTCTCGAGCTCCGTGCCACGGGAGGACCCGAGTCCCGCGGTCCACACCTCCACGCCCTCCCGCGCAGCCGCGCGCGCGGACTCGAGGACGCCCGCCGACCCGTCGTGCCCGCCGCCGTCGGAGACGAGGAGGACGACGCGGCGCGCGCCGTCCCGGGGGCGGGCGGCCAGCGCTGCCCGGGCATGCTCGATGGCCGCCGCGAGCGACGTTCCCTGGTCACGTTCCACCACCAGGTCGGCCTGCAGCGCACCCGCGAAGTAACGGACGACGCCCGGGTCGTCGGTCGGGGGGACGAGCGTATACGGCCAGTCGGCGAACACGACGAGGACCAGCCGGGCCGCGGGAAGCGCGTCGGCGAGCCGGGCCACCACCTCCTGAGCGCGTAGGATGCGCGTGGGCGTCGCATCCGCCGCGGCCATGGAGAGCGACACGTCCACCGCGATGGCCAGATCGAGGGGCGCCGCGGGCGGCGGAGGCTCCGCGGGCGTGCGGCGGGGCTCGGCGGCGGCCAGCCCGAGCGCGACCGCCGCCACGGCCACGCAGGCCAACCGACCGACGGGAAGCCCGAGCGCGTTCCGGGGAAGGAGCCGGCCGGACGCGACGCCGCCGAGGAGACGCTGGAGCCGCCGCAGCCGCCACCACTGCAGGAGGACGGCGAGGCCCGCGAGCAGCGCGCCGAGAGGCGCGAGCGCGAGGAGGTCGGGGCGCGTGAGCGTCACGGCACGACTCCCAGCGGCGACGCCCGCAGGCCGAGCGCGATCACGAGCAGCGCGAGGGCGGCGACGAGCAGCCAGTGCCCGACCGGCGTGACGTCCCGCCGCTCGACCAGCCCCTCGGCGGGTACGGCCAGACGGTCGATCTCGGCGTAGATCTGGTCGAGGGACGAGATGTCGGTGGCGCGGAAGTACCTGCCTCCCGTGATCCTCGCGGCCTGCACGAGCACGGTCTCCATTCCCGATCCCGCGCGCCGGAGCGCCTCCTCCGATCCGATGGCGATGGGGAAGATGCGCACGCCGAACGCGGCAGCCGCTCTCGCGGCCACCCCGGGCACGAGGCCGGCGCGGTTGTGCGCTCCGTCCGTCACCAGGATCAGCATCTTCGAGCTCTGCGGCGCGTCCTTGAGGAGGCCCGCGCCGACCGCGATCGCGCCGGCGATGTCCGTGCCGTCGAGGAGGAGCCCGACCTCCAGAGCGGAGACGGCCGCCTCGGCCACGTAGCGGTCCCGCGTGAGGGGAAGCCTGACGAGGGCCTCGCCGGCGAACGTCACCAGCCCCACGTCGTCGTCCTCGTCGCGCGCGACCAGGAACCGCTGCACCGTCTCCTTGGCCGCCTCGAGCCTGGTCGCCGGATCCCCCGGTGCCTCGCTCATGTCGAGCGCCCACATCGACGTCGAGAGGTCGATCGCGATGGCGATGCCCACCCCCTCCGTGACGGGCTCGGCGTACGTGCGGACGAGCTGCGGGCGCGCCAACGCGCCGATGACCGCTGCGGCGGCGAGCCCCCGCAGCATACGCGGACCGGCTTCGATCGCGGCTCCGGCCCAGCGGCGGAGTGCCGCGCCCCGGGCGGCGTCCCCGCGGGCCACGAGCAGCCCCCAGGTGGCACGCGGCCGTACGTACCACAGCCAGAGGGGGATCAGCGCGAGCAGCCAGAGGGCGCCAGGGCGTGCGAGCTCGAGCGTCACGGGTCCGCGTGGCCTCGCCTCACAGCGTGTCTCCGCTCCCCTCGACCCACGCGCGCAGCGCCCTGACGTGCGCCTCGGCGTCCGCCGGACCCGGACGCGCGCGCCCGAACTTCACCACTTCGGCGGTGCCCATCTCCCGAAACAGGGCCGTCCCACGCTGGCCGTTCGTGCGTCCCGCGAGACGGCTCATGAGCTCGGAGCTGGTGAGGTCGCATCCTAGCCGCGGGTCGATCCGGCCCACGAAGCGGCGGACGATCCAGCTGCTGCGCGTGTAGAGCTCGCGTGTGCGTCCCTCGGCCGGAAGCTTCTCGGCCAGCAACCCGTCGAGCTCGTCGAGCGCGTGGCGGCGTGAGCGCGCGGGCGACCATGCGATGCTCCGCTCGCGTCGGGTCTCTCGCGCTCGGCGCCATTGCCGCAGGCCGAGCGCCGCGAGCCCGCCGGTGAACAACAGCGCGAGCGCGACGGACGGCCAGTGCCAGCTCGGCCCGAGGACGTCCGCCGCAGGCATCGGGTCGACGCCTGCCTCCATCTGCTCCTGGGTGAAGACGGGCGTGACCCAGACGCCGCGCCGCGGGACCCGCAGCGGTTGCACGTAGGCTGCGCCGCGGCTCGGCGCGTCGCCCCACGGGCCGACGTACGAGCCGCCCGGGAGGGCGGGGGCCGCTGTCGGCGGCGCGCCCCGGAGCGGGGAGACGAACACGTCGAATCCGGAGACGGGGACCACGCCGGCACCCCACGCGATGACCGGATAGGTGAGCGTGAGCGTCGCGCCGCCGCCCGCCGCGTCCGCCGCATCCCAGGCGACGCGGGAGTGGCTCTCGAGCACCTCCGTCCGCGCGACCGTGTCCGGAAAATAGACGACGCTCCCGGGCGGGACGGGCACCCGCACGAGCAGCTCGAAGACCTCACCCATCGGGACGGTGTCACGGGAGAGCGTCGCCTGAAAGGACTGCGCGCCGCAGGGCGAAGCCGCCGCGAAGGCGAACGACGTGACGAGCGCGCCCACGGCGAGAAGGCTGCGCTCGGGCGACGCGAATTTCACGGCCGGCCCTCTCCGGTCGTTCCCGCGCTCATCGCCGAGCGACCCTCAGGAGAGAGCAGAGGTCTGGGAACCACCGACGACCGCGCGGAAGGGATCTACGGAACCACCGGGCTAATCATCGGAGACGCACGGGGATGCCGCCAGCCGGCGGGTCAGTGCGCTGGATCCCCCGGGGTTCCATCGCCGGCGTGCGCGTGCGCATGGGCGTGACGGCCCTGATGGAAGATCACGTGCAGGAGCGAGCCGGCGACCAGGGCCTGGTAGAGCTCCGTCGTGCCCTGGCCCGCGCTCCCTCCCGACAGCAGCTCGCGCCCCAGCGCGAAGCCGAACGTCGTCGTGAGGAGCACGCCGCCGACGGCGAGCACGGCGGCCTTCACGCCCCGATCGGGTCGGACGATCCACCACACGACGAGCCCCTCGATCCATCGGTGCGTCACGACGGCGAGTCCGAACGCCGCCCCCGAGGGCGCGCCCGTCGCGCCCGCCGCGGGCACGGTCGCGAGCCCGGCGCCATCGAAGAAGGAGTGCAGGAGCAACCCCGTCAGAACGACGGCGAGCGCGACGGCCTCCGTGCCGCGGCGCAGCGCCTGGGAGGCGCTCCCGATCCATGTGGGGAGGAGCAGCCCCGCGCCAACGGCGAGGAGCGGAATCACGCTACGGCGCTCCCACGACAGCGGCAGGATCTCCAAGGCCACCAGCAAAGGGACGGCGACGTACACGAAGCGGTCCACGTAGCGCGTCAGGCCGGGACGCTCGTGCAGCAACCGATAGAGGAGTGGTCCGCCCGCGGTCGCCGCGAGCGCCGCGATCAGGTAGCCCAACGCGCCTCGGTCGTCCGTGTGCCGGGCGCACGCGGCGTCGAGGTCGCGGGCGGTCGTCCTCCCGGACCTCGCTTCAGCCGAGCACCAGGGGCTCGTAGGCAGCGATCCATGGCGGGAGCTTCGCCAGGGGTGCCGGGCCGGGCAAGCGCCGCCGGGGTGGGCCGGCGGGCCCCCCGCAGCTTGACAGGCCCCGGGGTTTCCCCATTTTTAGGCAAGACTAAATTTTCCCTCCCGCTCCGTAGGTCCTGTGGTCGATCCGGGTGTCGCTCTCTTGGTGTTCGTGGGCGTCGTGCTCGTCGTGGCGGCCGTCGCGTGGCCCCGCGTCGGCATCGTCGCACGGGTGGGCCGGGCGGCCCGCCTCACGGAGCGCGTGCTCCTCGAGGACGCCCTCAAGCACGTCTACACGTGCGAGAGCATCGGCCGTACGAGCACGCTCCAGAGCGTCGCCGGTCAGCTCGAGGTCTCCACGGGAAAGGCGGCGGATCTCCTCTCCCGCCTCGCCGAGCTCGGGCTGGTGCGCTCGGACGCGTCCGGGCCCCGGCTCACCGCCGAGGGCCGCGACTCGGCGCTGCGCCTGGTGCGCACCCACCGCCTCTGGGAGCGCTATCTGGCCGATCGCACGGGGGTGCCGGCGGGCGAATGGCACGCCGAGGCCGAAGCCAAGGAGCACACGCTGACCGCCGCGGAGACCGAGGCGCTCGCTGCCCGGCTGGGACATCCGGCGTGGGACCCGCACGGGGATCCGATCCCGACGCCGGGCGGGGAGCTGCCGGACGTCCACCGCCTGACGCTGGCCGGGGTGGACGCGGGACGCACGGTCGAGATCGTCCATCTCGAGGACGAGCCGCGCGAGATCTACGATGCCCTGCTGGCCGACGGGCTCGGCCTCGGCGCGCGGCTGGACGTCGTGGACCGGTCGGACCACACCGTCCGGGTGCGCGCCCGCGGGCGCGAGTGGCCGCTCTCGGGAGAGGTCGCGCGCAACGTCTCCGTGCGATTGCTGCCGCCGGGCTCCTCGGCCGACCGACCCGTCGCGACGCTGCTCGACCTCTCGCAGGGCGAGACCGGCCGCGTCATCGACATCTCGCCCGCGTGCCAGGGTTCGCAGCGTAGACGCCTGCTCGATCTGGGCGTCGTCAAGGGCACCGAGATCGTGCCCGAGCTGGTGAGCGCCGGCGGCGATCCGGTCGCGTACCGCATCCGCGGCGCGCTCGTGGCGCTGCGGCGCGAGCAGGCGGCATGGATCAGGATCGAGCGCGCGCACGAGCCGGCGGAGGTCGTCGCCTGATGGCCAGCCTGCCGACCCTGTCCCCGACGCTCGCCGGCGGCGGGTGCGCATCGTGCGCCGAGCACCGCGCGCGCAGCCTGGTGAGGCTCGGCCTCTCCCCCGACCGATGGGACTACCTGATCGCGCTCGCTGGCAATCCGAACACGGGCAAGAGCACGGTCTTCAACGCGCTGACGGGGCTTCGGCAGCATACCGGCAACTGGCCGGGCAAGACCGTCGTGCGTGCCGAGGGCGCGTTCGAGCACGACGGTGCGCGCGTCAAGATCGTGGATCTGCCCGGCACCTACTCGCTGCAGGCGGGCAGCGCCGACGAGGAGGTCGCGCGCGATTTCGTCCTGTTCGGTCGCCCGGACGTCACGGTCGTCGTGGTCGACGCGACGCGGCTCGAGCGCAACCTCAACCTCGTGCTGCAGATCCTGGAGATCACGGATCGCGTCGTCGTGTTCGTGAATCTGATGGACGAGGCACGTCGGCACGGCGTCGCGATCGACGTCGCCAAGCTGGAGAAGGAGCTGGGGGTGCCGGTCGTGCCGGGCGTCGCGCGGCAGGAGGCGGGCATCGACGAGCTCATCGCGAAGGCGATCGAGGTCGCGAAGGGCGAGCGGAAGACCACGCCGTTCCGGGTCGGCCGCTACGCGCCGGAGGTCGAGCGCGCGGTCGGCGCGCTCGTGCCGGTCATCGAGAGCACCTACCCGGACGTGCCGAACCCGAGGTGGGTCGCGCTGCGACTGCTCAACGCCGACGAGGCCGTGCAGGAGGCCGTCAGCTCGGGCGAGCTCGGTCAGCTGGTGGGCCACGACGACGACGCGCTGCGCGAGCCGCCCATCGAGCCGCTCCGGCAGCGCGTCCTCGACGAGGCCACCCGGCTCCGTTGGGAGCTGCCGCCCGACTTCCACGATCTGCTCACGCAGCACGCGTACGAGGCGGCCGAAGCGGTGGCGCGCCGCTCGCAGCTCGAGGGCGTGAAGCGGGCGGGGTTCCAGCTCGATCGCCGGCTCGATCGCGCGCTGACGAGCCGGATCTTCGGCTTTCCGCTGATGCTGTTGATCCTGGCGGTGGTCTTCTGGATCACGATCGTGGGCGCCAACGTGCCGTCGTCGATGCTCGCAACCCTGCTGATCGACGACCTGCATCCGTGGCTGAAGGGCATCGCCGCCTCGGTGGGCGTGCCCTGGTGGCTGGACGGCTTCCTGCTCGACGGCGTGTATCTCGCGACCGCGTGGGTGGTGAGCGTCATGCTTCCTCCCATGGCGATCTTCTTCCCCGTCTTCACGCTCCTCGAGGACTTCGGCTACCTGCCGCGTGTGGCATTCAACCTGGATGCGCTCTTCCGCAGGGCAGGCGCGCACGGCAAGCAGGCGCTCACGATGTGCATGGGGTTCGGCTGCAACGCCGCGGGCGTCGTCGCCACGCGCGTCATCGACAGCCCGCGGGAGCGCCTCATCGCGATCATCACGAACAACTTCTCGCTCTGCAACGGGCGCTGGCCGACGCAGATCCTCATCGCGACGATCTTCATCGGCGCGCTGGCTCCCGCGAGCCTCGGCGGGCTCGTGAGCGCCGCCGCGGTCGTCGGCATCGCGCTCCTGGGCATCGTGATGATGTTCGTGTCGTCCTGGATCCTCTCTCGCACCGTCCTGCGTGGCGAGGCGACGAGCTTCAGCCTCGAGCTGCCGCCGTACCGTCCGCCGCGCATCCTGCAGACGCTCTACACGTCGGTCATCGACCGGACGCTCATCGTGCTCTGGCGCGCGGTGATCTTCGCCGCTCCGGCCGGCGCGCTGATCTGGCTGATCGGCAACATCTCGTTCGGGGGCGCGAGCCTGGCCGATCACCTGGTCGCGTGGCTCGACCCGTTCGGGGTCCTGCTGGGCCTGAACGGCGTGATCCTGCTCGCGTACGTCGTGGCGATTCCCGCCAACGAGATCGTCATCCCGACCGTGCTCATGCTGACCGTGCTCACGGCGGGGATCGCGGGAGGCGCCGGAGCGGGCGTGATGTTCGAGGCCGATTCCGTCGGGGCCACGGAGGCGGTGCTCCGGGCCGGCGGGTGGACGCTCCTCACGGGCGTGAACCTGATGCTCTTCAGCCTTCTCCATAACCCGTGCTCCACCACGATCTACACGATCTACAAGGAGACACGGAGCGCGAGGTGGACGACCGTGGCGACGTTGATGCCTCTGGCGATGGGCTTCGTGGTCTGCTTCCTGGTCGCCCAGGTTTGGCGCCTGCTGGCGTAGCCCTTTCGCGGCGGACTTGGGGGGCGTAGGTTAGGGACGTAGTTGAGAGTCAATTTCATCTCACGCCCAGCGCCCCTCCGTGGATCTCCGCCTCCCCTCCATCCCCCTCCGCCAAACGGTCGAGCTCGTCCATATCGACCTCCCGGCGGACCAGGCGGAGCCCCTCCTCGAGCGTGGGGTGCTCCCGGGCTGCAGGATCTGTCCGGTGCGCTCGTCGCCGTCGGGTGACCCGATCGTGTCGGTCGACGGATCGCTCCTGGCCCTCCGGCGCGAGACGGCCGCCTGCCTCTGCGTGCGGCTCCTTTCGGCGACCGGCGCCGCCGCCCAGCTCCAGGAAGCGAGCTGAGGTCGTAGCTCTCGGCCGGTGGCGGGTCCAGCGCACTGCGAAAGCGAGGCTTCGGGGTCGGCAGCGGCGCTGCTCGAGCAGGGTGACGCGCCGCTCGTCGCGCTGATCGGGCCCCCCAACTCCGGCAAGACGACCCTCTTCAACCGTCTGACGGGGCTCCGTCAGAAGGTGGCCAACTATCCCGGGGTCACGGTCGAGAAGCACGTCGGCCGCGTCGCGCTCGACGAGGGGCGCGCCGTCGACCTGGTGGACCTTCCGGGCGTGCACGGGTTCTCGGCGCGCAGCTTGGACGAAAAAGTCACGCGCGACGTGCTCGAGGGCCGCATGCCGGGTCTGCGCGCGCCCGATGCGCTCGTCCTGATCGTCGATTCCACGCGCCTCGAGAGCCAGCTGATGCTGGTCGAGCCGGTGCTGGAGCTGGACCTGCCGACCTTGCTCGTGCTGAACATGTCGGACGAGCTCGAGGAGAGGGGAGGGAGCGTCGACGACGCCGTGCTCGCTCGCCGTCTCGGAGTCCGCCTGGCGCGCACCGACGCGCGCGAGGGGATCGGCATGGACGACGTGCGCGCGTACCTCGCCGGGGTCGCTCGCCGAGAGGCCGGTCCGGACGGGCGAGCGCTGACGAACGTGCCGCGCGGCACCGCGCTGCCGATGATGGATGCGTTCACCGAGCGGCGGCGCCGCGTACGCGATGTCGTGCGCGAAGCGCGCTTCGTGCAGCCGGGACCCTCGTCGGCGAGCGAGCGACTGGACGCGATCTGCCTGCACCGGGTGTGGGGGCCTCTCGTCTTCCTGGCGGTGGTCGTGCTCGTGTTCCAGTCGATCTTCACCTGGGCCACGCCGCTCATCGACGGGGTCGACGCGCTCATCTCCTCGTCCGGCGCGTGGCTGGGCGCGGCGCTCCCGGACTCCTGGTTCCGTTCGCTTCTCGTGGACGGCGTGTGGGCCGGCGTCGGCTCGGTGGTCGTCTTCCTGCCGCAGATCCTCATCCTGTTCCTCTTCCTCGGCGTTCTCGAGGACTCGGGCTACATGGCACGTGCGGCGGTGATCGCCGATCGCATGATGTACCGCGTGGGGCTCCAGGGCCGCGCGTTCCTGCCGTTGCTCTCGGGGTACGCGTGCGCCGTGCCCGCGATCCTGGCGGCGCGCACGGTGGACGACGAGCGCGACCGCCTCGCCACGATCTTCGTGACGCCGTTCATGACGTGCTCGGCCCGGCTGCCCGTCTACGCGCTGCTCATCGCCGCGTTCATCCCCGATCGTTCCCTGCTCGGTCCGTTCATCGGGCTGCGCGCGGCGGTCCTGCTCGGGCTGTACGGGCTCGGGATCGTGGCGGCGGTGGGGACGGCTTTCCTGCTCAAGCGCACCCTGCTGCGCGCGAAGCCGTCGTCGTTCCTCATGGAGCTTCCGCCCTACCGCCTTCCGTCGCTCCGCTCGATCGGCCTGCGGCTGCTCGACCGCAGCCGCATCTTCCTGCGCCGTGCGGGCACGATCATCTTCGCGGTCGCGATCGTCCTCTGGACGCTCACGCAGTTCCCGCGCGTGGCGGGCGGTCCGCCCCCGGTCGACGACAGCGCGCTCGGCCGCATGGGCCAGGTGATCGAGCCGGTCATCGAGCCGCTCGGGTTCGACTGGAGGATCGGCGTGGGCCTCGTCACGTCGCTCGCGGCGCGCGAGGTGATCGTCGGAACGCTCGGAACGATCTACGGCGTCGAGGATGCCACCGAGGAGACCATCGGCCTCCAGGACGCGCTCCGCCGCGACCTCACGCTCGGCTCGGCGATCGGGCTGCTGGTCTTCTTCGTCTTCGCGCTGCAGTGCATGTCCACGGTCGCCGTCATGCGCCGCGAGACTGCCGGCTGGAAATGGCCGTTGCTCCAGTTCGGCTACATGCTGATGCTGGCGTACGTCGGCGCGTTCGCTGCGGTGCGTATCTTCTAGGGCCCGGCTCGCCCCTCAGACCGTCACCGTCTTCCAGTTGCCGCGGCGGAACACCACGCCCGCCACGACGGCCGTGCTGGAGAATGCGATCGTCATCGCGACGAAGATGCCCGGCGGTCCCCAGCCGAATCTCGTGGCGAGCACCCACGCGAGCGGGATCTCCCAGAGCCAGAAGCAGAAGAAGTTGATGATGGTGGGCGTCCACACCGCGCCGGCTCCGTTGAAGGCGGCGACCAGCACCATGCCGAAGCCGTAGAAGACGAAGCCGATGGAGATGATGCGGAGACAGGACGCGGCGTAGCCGCCAGCCGCCGCGCTGCCGCCGAACAGGCTCACGATCTGCGGGGAGAGCGTGACGAAGAGCACGCCGACGGCGCCCAGGAAGGCGGCGTTCATGGCCCCGGCGATCCACACGGCGCGCTCGGCGCGCTGTGGGTCCTTGGCCCCGAGCCCCTGTCCGACCATCGTCGCCGCCGCGTTCGCGAGCCCCCAGGCCGGAAGCAGCGCGAACAGGATGATCCGCACCGCGATCGCGTAACCGGCCAGCGCCTCGCTGCCGAACTCCGCCACGAGCCGCACCAGACCGATCCAGCTCGCGGTACCGATGAACACCTGCAGCGTGCCCGTGGCCGAGAGCCGTACGATGCGCAGGATGAGCGCGCCGTCCGCGCGCAGGTGCCGGCGCAGCACGCGGACCTTCGTGCCCAGGCGGAACAGCGTGTAGAGCTGGATCGCCACGGCCGTTCCCCTGCCGATCGCGGTGGCCACCGCGGCGCCCTGGATGCCGAGCTCGGGGAAGGGTCCGACGCCGAAGATGAACATCGGGTCGAGCACCATGTTGATCCCGTTGCCGATCCAGAGCACCCGCATCGCGATCGCCGCGTCGCCCGCGCCGCGGAACGTGGCGTTCAGCAGGAAGAGCAGGATGACGACGATGTTCGTCCCGAGCGCGAGCCTCGCGTACGGCGTCGCCACGGCGACGGTGGCTTCGTCGGCCCCCATGAGGCGCAGGAGTCCCTGGGCCCACGTCGCGCCGATCACGGCAATGACGAGCGCGACCGACGCTCCCAGGATGACCGCCTGCACGGTCGCGCGCGCCGCGCCGTCCTCGTCGCCCTCCCCGATGCGCCTCGCCACCATCGCGGTCACCCCGATGGAGAGCCCCATCGCGGCGGTGTACACGACGGTCAGCAGGGATTCCGTCAGCGCGACGCCGGCCACGGCCTGGTCGCCCAGCCGGGACACGAAGAAGATGTCCACGACCGCGAAGAGCGACTCCATCACCATCTCGAGCACCATCGGCACGGCCAACAGCACGATGGCCCTGGTGAGCGGGCCCCGGGTCGGGTCGCCGCCGGTGCCCCGGACCGCGTGCACGAACACCTCCCACCGCGACTCGCGCGGGGGGGTGGTGGTCTCGGCGGGGGACGCGGGCATCATGGGTCGGAATCCGTGGGCGGCGCGGGCGCCCAAGTTACGTCGACGGCGAGCGCGGCTCTATCTTTCGGTGCCCACCTCGCGGAAAGGCTTCCCCCCGGACGCGCGTCGAGTGGGACTGCCAAGCAACTTCGGGGAGGCGCTCATGAGCATTCGTATCGCGTTCGCGCTCGTCACGTCGTTCGTGCTCTTCACGGACGGCGCGGCGGCACAGGCGTTCGGCTTCGGCGCTCGCATCGGCACGCTCGGAGTTGGTGGCGAGCTCGCGGTGGGGCTCGGCGAGCAGGTCGTCGCTCGTGCCGGCATCGGGTGGAATCCCTGGGAGCCCGAGACGTCCCTCGACGAGATCGACGTGACGGCGAAGCTACCGACCTGGTACAGCGCCGGTCTGGACCTGTACCTGAACGGCGCGCTGCGGCTCGGCGCGGGCGTGCTGCTGAAGCCGGACGATCCGACGCTCTCGGCCGTCTTCACGCAGAATCAGGAGATCGGCGGGCAGACCTTCACACCGCAGGAGATCGGCACGCTGGTGGGTGTGGTCGACTCCAAGGACCACGTCCCTTACGTGCTCGTCGGCTTCGGCAAGCATACGGCGGCCGGCTCCGGTCTGTTCCTGGACATCGGCGTCGCGTTCATGGGCGAACCCGACTTCCAGCTCGACGCCGTCGACGGATCGCTGAGCAGCCAATCCGGTCCGCTGCGCGACGCGCTCGACGACGAGGAGCAGCGGTTCGAGGACGATGCCGGGGCTTATCTGCGGTTCTGGCCGATCCTGAACCTCGGCTTCCGCATCGGCGTGGGCTGAGCCCCGTGCCGGCGCCAGTCGAGTGGGAGGCGACCGAGCATCGCTTCCTCGCGACCCAGTCGTCCGGTGACGTGTCGGCCATCCTCCTGCGTCCCGAGCGGTCACGCTCGCTCTACGTGTTCGCGCACGGGGCAGGCGCCGGGATGCGCCACGCCTTCATGGAGGCGGCCGCGAGCCGCCTCGCGTCGGCGGGCGTGGCGTCGTTCCGCTTCAACTTCCCGTTCACGGAGGCGGGGAAGGGCGGGCCCAATCCGGAGCCCGTGCTCCTGAAGACGGTGCGCTCGGCGGTGGCTGAAGCGCGGCGGCTCGCGCCTGGGCTTCCGCTCTTCGCCGGCGGAAAGTCGATGGGTGGCAGGATGACGTCCAAGGCGGCCGCCGCCGAGGCGCTGCCCGACGTGCGCGGGCTCGCGTTCTTCGGGTTCCCGCTGCACGCTCCCGGCAAGGTCTCGGACGCGCGCGGCGCGCATCTCGCCGAGGTCGGTCTGCCGATGCTGTTCCTGCAGGGTACCCGCGACAAGCTCGCCGATCTGGAGCTTCTGCAGCCGTTGCTCGATCGCGTGCGTCCGCGGCTCACGCTCCACGTCGTGGAGGAGGCCGATCACGGCTTCCATGTCCCGAAGCGCACCGGTCGCACGGACGAGGACGTCCTCTCCGAGCTGTGCTCGACGTTCGCCGCCTGGGCCGAGGAGATCGCGTCGCGATCCCAGGGGAGCGCTTCCTAGCGCTGGGAACGCTCCGCGGCGATCAGGGAGCGGTGACGGGCGCGGCTGCGCGCTCGGGGAGCACGAGCAGCCACATCGTGTCCAGCACCAGGGAAGCTTCCCCGGCGAACCTCGCCGAGAGCTCGGCGAGCAGGGCCGCATCCCCCGAGTGGACGGTCACGCCGCCCACGCTCCTCGGGACGGGCGCGAGCACCGGGCCCATCACCTCGGGCGGTGTGTCTCCCGGCGCGGGAGGAGGCTGGGGGACCTCCACCGAATCCACCACGTTCCAGGACGTCCACCCGACGCGGTAGTCCGTTCGCGAGAACGGGCCACCCTCCGCCGAGAGGCTCGCCAGCCCGGCCGGGGCCACGCCCGGGGGCGCGGCTTCCGGCCAGCGGCCCGACTCGGCGAGCGCGCGCCGGGCCTCCGTGCTCACCGCCTGCACGTCGGCGACCGCGGAGGCAACGCGCGCGCGGAACTCGCGCGCGCTCCACACAGGGTAGAGCAGCGCCGCTCCCAGGCTGAGGGTCGCCAGGAAGATCAGCAGGTCCGCGAACGAGGCGCCGACGCGGCTGCGGAGCCAGCTCAAGGCGAAGCCCCGACGGGGGCCAGGGCGCCCTCGAGCGCACGGAACGCGGGCGACGGATCCGCGGCGTCGTACACGATCGCGCTGCCGTCCGGCGCGAACGCGACCAGCTGGTAGGAGCGTCCCGACATCGCGTAGCGGATGCCGGTGAGCGCGACGGGCAGATCGTCCAGCGACGCGGGCAGGCTCTGCGTGCTCACGCGATAGGCCTCGACCTGCTGCGCCTGCAGCAGAAGCGCCAGGCGGATCCCGCGGGCGCGCGCGGCGTCGCTGAGCTGCGCCGGCGGTGCCGGTCGCACCCACGCGGGGGGGGAGACGGCCACCACGCCCGCCAGCACCAGCAGCACGGATGCGGCGACGCTCTTCCAGCGCGCGACGCGGCGCGTATCCGCCAGCGGCACACGGTAGCGCGCTTCCTGGTGCTCGGCGTGCGCGAGGGCCTCGGCGAGGAGGCGAGCCCGCGCCTCCGGCGTGCTGATGTCTCCCAGATCGAGCGGCACGGCCGGCTCCTCGATGTCCTCGACGGCGCCGGCGGCGGCGGCCTTCGCGAGGCGGGAGAGGTCGGGCTGAGCCTGCGCCTTGGGTACCGGCGACCGGACGCGCATGGGCGTCGCGGGCTCCTCGTCATCGAGGTCGATGACCGGCACGTCGTCCTCTTCGACCGCCGGCCGCACGTCGGCGGGCGCCGCGCGCCCGACCTGCGCGATCAAGCGATCGAGGCCGTCCGTGGGGGCTGGATCGTCGTCGAGATCGAGGACTTCTTCGACGTCCTCGACCGCGTCCTCGGTCCGACGGCCGCGGCCGTTCGTCGCGGAAGGAGCGCTCGTGGCCTCGTCCTCCATCCCCGCGACGGCGGCGATCAAGCTCTCGTACGACACACCCTCGTCGGCCGCGAGGTCGTCGTCCAAGCTCTCCGCGTCCACGTCGTCCTCGGAGCCGGCGGCGACCGACGGGCTCTCGACGCGCGTGGCCTCGATCGACGGGGTGGGCGCGGCAGCGACGGGCTCGGCGGGTGACGCGGGCGGATCCGTGGTGGTGTCGGAGCCCGCGACCGGTGGCTCGGAAACGGGGGAAGGCGCGTCCGCCGGCGCGGCCGCTGCCGCCGGCTTCGGCGCCTCGCGAGCGTCGCGTTGCTTGCGTCGCTTCTTCTTGCCCTTACGTCCCACGGGACGTCCCACGGGCGGCTTCCGGAGTCATCGGGCTGAAGATAAGCCGGCTGCCGCGCGGGTGTAACAGTCGAGACGCCCAGCCGCCGGAAGGCTCAGTCCCGCACGAGCTTACGATACTTCAGCCTGTGCGGTTGGGTGGCTTCCTCGCCGAGGCGCTGCTTCCGGCTCTCCTCGTACTCCTGGTAGTTGCCCTCGAACCAGAACACCCGCGAGTCTCCCTCGAACGCCATGATGTGCGTGGCCACGCGGTCGAGGAACCAGCGGTCGTGTGAGATCACGAGCACGCAGCCGGCGAAGTCCAGGATCGCGTTCTCGAGCGCGCGTAAGGTGTCGACGTCGAGATCGTTGGTGGGCTCGTCCAGCAGCATGACGTTGCCGCCTTCCTTGAGCAGCTTCGCCAGGTGCAGCCGGTTGCGCTCACCGCCCGAGAGCACCCCGACTTTCTTCTGTTGGTCGGAGCCGCGGAACGCGAACCACGAGAGGTACGCGCGCGGATTCACCTCGGCGCGGCCGAAATAGAGGATATCCTGCCCGCCGCTCACTTCCTCGAACACGGTCTTGTTCGGGTCGAGCTCCGCACGCGACTGATCGACGTAGGCGAGCTTGACGGTATCACCGATCGAGAGCTTGCCCTCGTCCGGCTGCTCCGTGCCGACGATCATGCGGAACATGGTCGTCTTGCCGGCGCCGTTCGCCCCGATGATGCCGACGATCGCACCCGGCGGGACGTCGAACGAGACGTCCTCCATGAGCAGCAGATCTCCGTAGCCCTTCGAGACATGCTCGGCGCGGATGACCGTCTTTCCCAGGCGCGGGCCCTTCGGGATGAGGATCTCCGCGGTGCGTACCTGTTCGCGCTCGTCCTGGCCGAGCAGCTCCTCGTACGCCGAGATGCGCGCCTTGCCCTTGGCCTGCCGCGCCCGCGGCGACATCCGAATCCACTCGAGCTCGCGGTCGAGCGTCTTCTGCCGGGCCGACTCCGTCTTCTCCTCGAGCCGGAGCCGTTCCTTCTTCTGCTCGAGCCACGACGAGTAGTTGCCCTTCCATGGGATGCCCTCGCCGCGGTCGAGCTCGAGGATCCACTGCGCGACGTTGTCGAGGAAGTAGCGGTCGTGCGTGATCGCCACGATCGTGCCGGGGAAGGCCGCGAGATGGTGCTCGAGCCACGCGACCGACTCGGCGTCCAGGTGGTTGGTGGGCTCGTCGAGCAGCAGGAGATCGGGCTGCTCGAGGAGCACGCGACAGAGCGCCACGCGGCGCCGCTCGCCGCCGGATAGCTTGGTCACGTCGGCATCGCCGGCGGGGAGGCGCAGCGCATCCATCGCGATCTCGATCTTGCGGTCGAGCTCCCACGCGCCGGACGCGTCGATCTTGTCCTGCAGCTTCGCCTGCTCGTCGATGAGCGCGTTCATCTCCTCGTCGCTCGACACGTCACCGAACTTCAGGCTCACCTCCTCGAAGCGCTTCAGCAGATCGCGCGTCTCTTTCACCGCGAGGTCGACGTTGCCGCGCACGTCGAGCGAAGGATCGAGCTCGGGCTCCTGCGCGAGGTAGCCGATCTTCGTTCCCTTGGCCGCCCAGGCCTCGCCCACGATGTCCGTGTCGATGCCCGCCATGATCCTGAGCAGCGAGCTCTTTCCGGAGCCGTTGGGGCCCACCACCCCGATCTTGGCGCCCGGATAGAACGAGAGGTTGATGTTCTTGAGGATCTCCCGCTTGGGCGGGACGATCTTCGAGAGCCGGTGCATGTGGTAGATGAACTGAGGTCCGGACATGAGCGCTCTGCGGTCTCGCGGTCGATTCGGGGCTGGTTCGCGGGCCGCCGAATCTAATCGCCTCCGCGGGCCCGCAAAGCGCGGTCGCGCCGCCCCGAAATGACGAAGCCCGCCCCCCTTTCGCCGATGAACGGCGGCCAATGAGGGGGACGGGCCCGCCCCGAGCCGGACCGCGGCTCGGCGCTACGGTGACGCGGTGCTACTGGCCGGCTGTCTCCCCGAGCCTGCGCACGAGGGCGGTGCGGTCTTCGACCTGCAGGAGAGGGGAGCGCGTCAGGAGCCGGCCACGCTCCCTCAGATCACGCGCTTCGACCGGCATGTCGGCCCGCGTGGCCACCCAGGCGCCGTCGATGAACGCCTCGGCCGCACGCTCCACGTCGCCGAGCGCGAGAAACGCTTCGCCGGCCTGCATCAACGTGAGCACCGCAGCCTTCGGCCGACCGCGGTAGAATTGCAGGTAACCCGCCATCCGCAGATTGTCCGCGCTCTTCACGTCGTCCGAGCCCCGCAGCTCGGCGGCGCGGCGATAGAGTCCAGCAGCCCGCTCCCAGCCGCGTCCGGCCACGAGCAGATCATCCGCCTGCTGCTCCATCTCCACCGCGGCCGCCGGCCGCGCCGGGAGCTCGAGCGAAACGAAGACGTCCTGCGCCTGGGCCTGCGTGGACGGTCCAACGAGAGTCGCGAAGATCGCGAACAGCGCGATCCGAATGTTCGAGTGGTTCGTGAGGCGTGTCATGGCACTTCTCCTTCAAACGTGGATGTTCGTGAGCGCATCGCGGAGGACCGCCCGCCGAAGTGCTCACGCCGCGCCCTATGCGCGAGTCGTGCCAATCAAGCTGCCACGTTGCTAAGTACTTCCGAGCGATGGGGTTGTAACGATTCGGCCCGCGACGAGAATCCATTCGGCGTCCCACTCCCGCGTACGAACGTGGGCCCCTCGGACCCGGATGTAGCTCCTGGGCGGGCGAGGCGCTCGTGATCCGTCAGCTCGGCCCCCCCGGCTTGCCGTGCACGTCCTCGAGGCCGTACTTGGCCACGCGCAGCCCCATGATGCGCTCCGTGATGCCGAGCTGCCGCGCCGCGGCCGCCCGGTTCCCCTTGTTCGCCTTCAGCGCGTCGATGATCAGCTCCTTCTCCAGCGCGTGGAGCTGCGTACGCAGCGGTCCGGAGCGCTTGTCGTCGAGCCGGGCCATCTGCAGGCTCGGCGGCAGCAGGCGGGCGTGGATCACGTCCCCGTCCGCGAGCAGCACCGCGCGCTCGATCGCGTTCTCGAGCTCGCGCACGTTGCCGGGCCAGTGGTACGCCATCAGCAGGTCGATCGCGGGCGTCGACAGCCGCACGATCGAGCGCCCGTGCCGCTGACCGTACTTCTCGATGAAGTGGTCGGCGAGCAGGATGATGTCCGTGCGTCGCTCGCGGAGCGGCGGCACGTGGATGGGGAAGACGTTCAGCCGGTAGTACAGGTCGGCGCGGAACCGTCCGTGCTCGATGTCGTGCTCCAGGTCGCGGTTCGTCGCGGCGACGACGCGCACGTCCGCGCGCAGCATGGTGTGGCCGCCGACCCGCTCGAACTCCCGCTCCTGCAGGACGCGCAGCAGCCGCACCTGGACCGACGCCGGCAGGTCGCCGATCTCGTCGAGGAAGATCGTGCCGCCGCCGGCGCGCTCGAACCGTCCCGGACGCTGCTGGATCGCGCCCGTGAACGCGCCTCTCTCGTGACCGAAGAGCTCGCTCTCGACGAGCCCCTCCGGGAGCGCCGCGCAGTTGACGCGCACGAACGGCCCCTCGGAGCGCCGGCTCCCGTAGTGGAGGGCCTGCGCGATGAGCTCCTTTCCCGTGCCGCTCTCGCCGCGGATGAGCACCGTCGCGTCGCTCTGCGCGACCTGGCCGATCATCTCGTACACGGGCGCCATCTCGCGCGCGTTGCCGACGATGTTCGCGGGCCGATAGCGATCGGCGAGCTCGCGCTGCAGCCGCTGGTTCTCGGCCACGAGCGCGACCTCTTCCTCGGCGAACTGCTTCAGGCGAACCGCGTGCGCGATCAGCGATGCCAGGATGGACAGGATGCGGAGATCCTCGTCCAGCATCGCCGTGTCCGCGTAGGGGCACTCCGCCGACAGCGCGCCGATCGTCTCGTTGCCGTGCTTCACCGGAACGCAGATGAACGCCGTGTCCGATGCGCCCCGCTCCTGCGGGTTGCGCGTGCGGTTCAGGAAGCGGGGCTCACCCGCGATCGAGGGCACGACGACAGGCGCGCCCGTCTCGACCACCTGACCCGTGATGCCCTCGCCGAGCCGGTAGCGTGCCCTCTGCCGTTGCTCGTCGGTCAGGCCGACGGCCTCCTGCAGCAGGATCTCCGACGTGCGGCGGTTCAGCACGGTGAGCGTGGCGCACTCGATGTCGAGGTGCCGCGAGAGCGCCGTCAGCACCGGATGGACGACGGCCGCGAGGTCTTCGGCCTCGTCGAGAAGACCGCTCGCCTCTTCGAGGAGGGCGAGCCCCCGCGTCGCGCTCACGCCCACCGTCGTCGGTGCCCCCGGCCCCGATCGGACGCCGATTTCGGCGGCGAGCAGATCGGAAGCCACATTCTCGTAGGATTGGGGCACCGAAGGTCTCCGTGGATGAATCATCTGTTCGGGTGTGCTCCTGGCCCTTTCGAGGGCGCGGAGCCTGGGGATCGACGACCGGTCGGTGGCGGGTGGGGGCGCCCACCGAATCGTACGGGGACCGGCGTGTCGGAAACCGACGAAGGCGATCTCCGTGCCAGGCGGCTCGGGCGGCCGTCACGTCGCTCAAGTGCCGTTGGCGCAATGCCTTGGCGATATCGATGCCGGTTCGGTCGGCTGCGCGCCAACCTACATCCTCGTAGGTAGGGCCCGATCTGCCTACGCGGATGTAGGAACGGCGCTCGCGGGCAAGAAAAAAGGGCGGCGGGTCGCCCCGCCGCCCTCGATCCGCGGTCCGCGTCGCGTCAGTTCGCCGTCGGCGGGCGGGTCCGAGCGAGCGAGCGGTAATATTCCTCGACGAGCGACCGATATCCGTCCGGCACGTCGTCGGAGCCGGTGAGCGTCGCACGGCGGTCGGCCTCACCCTCCACCTCACGCCGCAGCCCGAACTCGATCCGCTTCAGGCGATCGAGCATGGCCTCGTGGATCGCGGCCATCTCCCGGGGATCGGTGAGGACCCCGCTGTCCTGCAGTCGGGCGAGATCCTGCATGACCGCCTCCAGATCCTCGACCGGACGGCCGAGGTCGCGGAACTGGTCACGCAGGTTCTGCACCTGCTCGGCGCGCTGCTGCATCTCGCGCTGATACTGGCGTCTCTCCTCGTCCGTGAGCTGCCGCGGCTCGCCGCGGTAGCCACCGTAGTTGTCGTAGCCCCGGGGGCCGCCAGCGAAGCCGTCGTTGTCGAAGCCGCCACCGCCGAGCCGGTTGCCACCCTGTTGCTGGCCACCTTGCTGACCTTGCTGGCCACCCTGCTGGCCTTGTTGGCCCCCCTGCTGGCCTTGCTGGCCGCCCTGTTGGCCCTGCTGGCCGCCCTGTTGGCCCTGCTGACCCTGTTGGCCTTGTTGACCCTGTTGGCCTTGTTGACCCTGCTGGCCTTGTTGGCCCTGCTGACCCTGTTGACCCTGCTGGCCTTGTTGGCCCTGCTGACCCTGTTGGTCCTGCTGACCTTGCTGGCCCTGTTGGCCCTGTTGGCCCTGTTGGCCTTGCTGCCCCTGCTGGCCTTGTTGGCCCTGCTGGCCCTGTTGGCCCTGCTGGGACTGACTCGAGTCCGGTCGTGGCTCGTTGAGCCGGCGGTTCATCGCCTCGACGCCGCGCACCAGGTCGCGGGTATCGTCGAGCGCGCGCTCCATCGGATCCTCGGCCTGCCGGCCGACCTGACCCTGCGCCTGCTCGAGCTGGTCGCGCAGTGACTGGAGCGCGCCCTCGATCTGCAGCTCCAGCGTGACGGCCGACTGGGGATCCCACTGCTCGACGGTACCGCGCGAGAACTGGATCATCTCGCGCAGCTTGGATTCGCGGATGAGGTTCGCGGCCTCCTGGAGCGCGCGTGCCGCCTCCGGATTGTCCGCGCGTGCGCCCGACGCCGAGCGGTCGAGGTCGCGCTCGAGGTTCGTGACCGCCTCGTTCATCTGATCCTTGCGGTCACGGATGTCCTCGATGGCCTGCGAGCGCTCCGGTCCGCGGTTCACCGGCAGCTCACGCACGTCGCGCTGCACCTCGCGCTGCTGGCGCTGCAGGTCCTCGACCCGCTGGAGCGCGTCCTCCGTGTCCCGGCCCGCCCGTGCTTCCCGTGCGTCCTCCAGGCGGCGACGCGCTTCCTCGAGCCGCTGGAGCGCCGACGCCGACTGCGAGGATCCGGCCTGGCCGGACTGAGAGGCCGACTGACGCATCTCCTCGGCCGCCTGCTGGAGCGCGCGCGCGGTCTCCTCGAGCTGTGGATCGTTCATCTCGCGCGCGAGCCGTTGGAGCTGCCGCGCCGCTTCCTCGGTCTGCTCCGCCAGATCGCGTTGCGCCTGACCGCCGCCGCCACCGGACTGCTGTCCGGACTGCATGGCGCGTCGGCGCTGGCGCTCGGCTTCCTGCTCCTGACGGCGCGCGAGCTCCTGCAGCTGCTCCATGAGCTCGTCCACCTGGTTGTCGCTCTGCTCACGCTGCCCACGCTGCACGGTCTCGTACTGGTTCTGCAGCTTGTCGAGCTCGAGCTCGAAGAGATCGGCGAGGTCTTCGGCGGCCTGGCTCTGCTGGCCTCCGCCCCCGCCGCCGCCGCCCTGCTGCTGTTGCTGCACGAGCCGCTCGTAAGTCTCCTCGGCCTGCTGCAGGTACCGCAGCGCTTCCTGCTCGTCGGGGAGCGCCTCGCGAAGCTCCTGCCGGTCGAGGTGCTCCTTCGCCCTCGTCATCGCCTCCACGGCCTGCGGCAACACCTCGGAGACGTCCCGGAACCCCTGGTCCTGCCGGGTGAGGCCGCGGTTCTCCATGCGCGTGAGCAGCGTGCCGACCTGCTCCTTGAGCCTGTCCTGCGAGAGCCCGACGCTGACGACGTATTCGCCGAACTCGCTCTCGGAGTAGCTGCTCTGCTGGCGAATGAGGTTGAACGTGGCCGCGATCACCTGACGCTGCAGCTCGGAAAGCGGCGTCTCCTGCTGGCCACCTCCGCCGCCGCCGCCACCGCCCCCGCCGGACTCCGCCTGACGGTACGCCCGCTCGAACGGGCGGACGTTGATGAAGTAGATGTCGCTCGTGATGGGCTGACCGCCGTTGGGGCGGTTGTCCCGCGCGATCGCGTAGTAGGAGATGAGATCGCCCGGCTCGAGCTGCCACTCCTCCAGGAAGAGCGTGTGGCCCGCCGACACCTCGGAGAGCGGGGTACCCGCCGTCTGGAAGACGGCGATCGTGTCCTCGGGCCCGGCGTTCACCGAGTAGACGAGGCGCACGTCACGGACGCCGTAGTCGTCGGTCGCGCTCATCTCGAGGTAGAACTCCTCGATCGGCGAGGCCGAGTCGTCGCGACCCGGGCGGGCGAACCGGATCGACGGATCCTGGTCGAGCAGCACGTCGATCGTGTACTCGGGCGAGGCCGGCACGAGCTCGCCGCTCTCCCGAGCCAGCTCGATCGAGTAATAGCGATCGTCGCCGATCGTGAAGCGCGTGGTGAACGTGCCGTCCGGCTGCAGCGTCAGATCGCCCGCGGCTTCCTGGTCGAGCAGGAGGCGACCCGACGGGGCGAGCATGGTGGGACGGATCCGCAGCTCGACTTCCGTGCCCGGAAGCGCGGCGACGTCGCCACCGTCCTCGATCACACGCGGCTCGAGGCCCGTGTAGCTCGGATAGTAGTACGTCATGTCGAGCTGATCGACGTACGGGAGGTCGGCCACGTCGATCGTGAACGTGGGCGAGCGCACGCCCGACGCCTCGACGAAGTACTCCGTGCGCTCGGCGACCGCGAGCAGCAGAACCTCGAAGCCGGCCTCGCTTCCGGGCAGCATCGTGAGCCGCGAGAACGCCTGCTCGGACTCGCTGCGCACGAACACCGAGGCGTCGGCGGCGTCGAAGCCGGTCAGCGCGGCCGTGATCAGCTGGTCGGAGTTGCGGGGGATCGTGGCGTCACCGGGGGTCACGCCGATCACGTACGGATTGACCGCCGCCGCGTCGCGGGTGGGCAGCAGCAGCGCGGTGAGGCCGAGGCGGAGGTGCGTCGGTCCGAGCAGCGTCGTGACGAGCGCCAGGACGGCGAGCGCGGTCAGCGCGCCGGCGAACTTGTAGAGCCGGCTCTGCTCCACGCGGCGGCCGAAGTCCACGCGCCGGACCTTCTCGGCCGCGACCTCGTAGACCTTCTCGCGCAGGGCGGGGGAGGCGGACGCGTCCGCGTCGTCGAGCGCGCTCACGACGGAGTGCTCGAGCGTGGGCTCGTGCTCTTCGAGATAGAGCGCCACCTGCGTGTCGGTCGCGCGCTTCAGGAACGGACGGATCAGGAAGACGAACGTCGAGGCGAGCAGCGTGCCCCAGGTCGCGTAGCGGAACGCGACCACCCATTCCGGAGCGAAGCGCACGCGCTCGAGCGCGAAGGCCGAAGCGAATACCACCAGGCCCGTGAGCCCGCCCACCCAGACGAGTCCGCGGAGGAGCTGACGCGTCCGCCACCGCCACCGCACGCTCCGCACCACGTCGAAAATTCGAGTGCGAGCCAGCCGCCGCTCGGAATCCCTCATGAGCCGGTCCCTCCTGTGAGCCCCTTCCTCTTACCGCTGCCTGTTACCGCAGAAGAGCCTTCCTGCAAACCTACTGCCGGCGCTCGAAATGACGCCACTCGGCTCGTCTGTCCCTGATCCGTACCCCCCATGACCCCAGCCTTCCCGTCTACCCCGCCCGCGCCTCCGTCCCCGCCGCCCGCCGCGACACCCAGTTGGACAGGATCGTCTCGGCGATGAACAGCCCGAGGGCGGCCAGGAGCAGCCAGCGCCACAGCGACTGCCGCCGCTCCTGATCCTCTCTCTGCAGGGCCTGGGCCCGATCCCCGTTCATGGCGTCCCGCGCGGCGCCCTGTGCCGCCATGACCTGCACGGCGAGCTGCTCCGGGTCGAGCCTCGCGAGGTTCGATTCCTCGAGGTCGACGTTCACGGCCAGCACGAACGGGCGCGGGGGCTCGGTGCTCGGCGGGCGCACCGTGTAGAAGCCGTGCTCCTCGAGCGGCAGATAGCGGGGGCCTTCCCCCGCGGGGAGCTGGATCGTCGTGCCCGACGGCGTGACCGCGATCTGATCCAGCCCTTCGGTGAGCCCCGCCGCCTCGGAGGAGACCAGCCCTGCCGTGAGCAGCGCCTCCGGGTTGGCCAGGTCCACGACCTGCCCGATCGTGAAGGAGGGGCTCGACTCCGCACGGCCTCCGAGGTACTCCGCCGTCCGTTGGATGAAGGGCAGGTAGATCGGCTGCAGCGCGAGGTCGCTCCAGTACTGATCGAGCGTGCTCGTCCACACCAGGAGCTTGCCGCGGCCGATGCGCCGCTCGGCGAGCGCGACGGATCCGTCGTCGAAGCGTGCGAGCACCGCGGCGTCCGGAGCGGGCTGGAACGCGCGGGCCCGGAAGAACCGGGCGCCGGTGAAATCACCGCTCCGCGGGCCGGCGAACACCTCGAAGATGGCGTGACCGTACTCGAGGTGCCCGAGCCTGCCGCCGCGACCTTGCAGCCGGTCCTGCACGGCACCGATCTGGCCCGGCAACATATCCGCAGCCGAAGACGGCCAGCCGCCCAGCTCACCCACTGCGACGAGCACGCCGCCGCCCGCCACGACGAACGCGCGCAGGCGCTCGGCGGACGGACCGTCGATCTGGACATCGTTCAGGATCACCGCGTCCACGCCCTCGAGGTCCACCGGGCGAATGCTGCTGGCCCGCCGAACCGTGGCGTCGAACCGGCCGTCGGCGGTGGTCTCGAGCGCGGTGCGGAGGAAGAAGCTGACGTTGCGGTCCGCCGCCGCGCCTTCGAGCACGAGCACCGACAGCGAGGTGCCGGGCGATACCACGAAGTTGTGCGTGTTGTCCGCGTGCAGCCCGTCGTCCGGGAGGCGCACGGAGCCGCGCGTGTGCGGCCGCGAGAGCGTGATGGGCTCGAAGGCGACCGCCGCCGCCGCGTCCGGGCCCATCGTGACCGAGCGCGTCTGCAGCGTCTGGCCGTCGATCTGGAGCGCGACCGAGACCTCGCGTGGGTCGGAGCCGCCGCGGCGGACGATGCGTGCGGTCGGGGTCACGCGCTCGCGGCCGGACACGGTCTGCCGCGGGAGCGACACGTCCGTCACCATGAAGTTGTCGTCCAGCACTTCGTCGCCGGTCGGGCGGGGGATGAACCGCGAGCCCGGCGGCAGCCGCACACCTTCGTCGCCGATCCAGCCGTTCCGCTGGAAGTCGCTGAAGAGATAGACCTCGCCGCTCGGCAGCTGCGACTCCTCCAGGATCGCCTGCGCGACCTTGAGCGCCGGACCGTAGCGGGTCGAGCCCGAGCTGAGCTGCACGGTGTCCACCGCGGTGGTGAGCCGCGCGCGATCCGCGGTCGAGCGCGCCAGCACGCGCGCGCCCTGCGCGAACGTGACCAGGGACGCGCGGTCGAGCGGACCCAGCCCGGCGAACACCTCGCGCGCACCCTCGCGCGCGACGGCCATCTGATCCCCCAGCTCCATGCTGTACGACTGGTCCACGAGGACCACGATCTCGCGCGGGCCGCCCGTGGCGCCCAAGCCCAGCGTGGTGTCGTCCATGAACGGGCGCGCGAACGCGATCGCGAGCAGCGCGAGCGCGGCGGCGCGCATCGCCAGCAGGAACCAGTGCTGGATGCGCCTACGCCGCTGCTCCTGGTAGGGAACCTTTTCCAGGAACATCAGCGACGGGAACCGCACGACGTTCTTCCGTTGGCGGCGCGTGAGGTGCACGACGATCGGCACCACGATGCCCGCCAGGCCGAGCAGGAAGAGCGGAACGAGGAACGTCAGGCTCATCGGGGTCGGTCTACCTGGTCTTGCTCAGGCGCTCGCGGGCGAGCAGGTACTGGAAGAGCGCGATGTCGAGCGGCTTGGACGTGTCGAGCAGGTTGTAGTCGATGCGGCTGCCCGTGAACCGGTCGCGCAGCGCGGTCAGGTGCTCCTGGACCAGGCGCTTGTACTCGTCGCGCAGCTTGGCCGGGATGACCGGGATCTGCTCGTTGGTCTCCAGGTCCTCGAAGCCGGAAGCTTCCTCGAAGGGGAACTCGAGCTCGGTGGGGTCCATGACATGGAAGACGATCACGTCGTGCCCGCGTGCACGCAGCGGTCCCACCGCCTTCAGGACGCGGTCGGGCTCCTCGTAGAAATCGGAGATCACCACGAGGATGCCCTTCCTGCCGAGGAGCTCGGTGATCTGGAGCAGCGGCGGCTCGAGCTCTCCCTTCCTGCCCGCGTCCGCCCGGTCCAGCACGTGCAGCACCGTGTCGAGGTGCTTCATCGAGGGCCGTACGTACTCGACGATCTCCCGGTCGAACGTCACGAGGCCGACGCGGTCGCGCTGCTGGCTCGAGAAGAACGACAGGCACGCGGCCAGATAGCGCGCGTAGTCGAGCTTGGTGACGCTGTGGCTTCCGTAGCTCATCGACGCGGACACGTCGAGCACGACCATGAAGTTCGCGTTGGTGTCTGCTTCGTAGAGCTTGATGTAGTGCCGGTCGGTGCGCGCGAAGAGGCGCCAGTCGATGCGGCGGATGTCGTCGCCCGGCATGTAGGCGCGGTGCTCCGCGAACTCGATGCTGAAGCCCAGGTAGGGCGAGCGGTGGAGTCCCGTCAGGAACCCGTCGACGACGGTCTTGGCCAGGAGCTGCAGGTTGCCGATGCGGCCCAGCACGGCCGGATCGAGGAACTGCGTGCCGTGCGTTCCCGATGCGCTCCTCGTGCGCGTGGCGATCAACTGCGGAGCTCCTTACATCCCCGAGGTGGGCTGCGGCACGGCGTCGAGCAGCATGTCGACGAGCTGCGCCTTGGTCTTGCCCTCGGACTCCGCGTGGAAGTTGGTCAGCACGCGGTGGCGGAGCACCGGGTGCGCGAGCGCGCGGATGTCCTCGTAGCTCACGTGGTAGCGGCCTTTGGTGAGGGCGCGCGCCTTGGCGCCGAGCACCAGGTACTGGGCCGCGCGCGGCGAGGCGCCGTACGCGATCCATTTCTTGACGAAGTCCGGGCTGCCGCCGTTCGGGCTCGGGCGGCTCATGCGCGTGAGGCCCACGGCGTAGCGCAGCACCGAGTCGGAGACCGGCACGCGGCGCACGAGCTGTTGGAAGGCGATGAGGTCCGGCCCGGTCACCGCGTGGCTGAACTTGGGCTGGAGGATGCCGGTCGTGGTACGGATGACCTCGAGCTCCTCCTCTTCCTTGAGATGGTGGATCTGGATCTCGAACATGAAGCGGTCGAGCTGCGCTTCGGGCAGCGGATACGTGCCCTCGAGCTCGATCGGGTTCTGCGTGGCGAACACGTAGAACGGCTCGTGCAGCGTATACGTGCGGCCCTGCACCGTGACCCGGTGCTCCTGCATCGCCTCGAGGAGCGCGGCCTGCGTCTTCGGCGGCGTGCGGTTCACCTCGTCGGCGAGCACGATGTTCGCGAAGATCGGACCCGGCGCGAACACCATCGCCCGCTTCCCGTGCACGTCCTCCTGGATGATGTCGGTACCCGTGATGTCGGACGGCATCAGGTCGGGCGTGAACTGGATCCGGGAGAACTTGAGGTCCACCACCTGCGCGATCGTGTGGATGAGCAGCGTCTTGGCCAGCCCGGGAACGCCGACCAGGAGGCTGTTGCCGCCCACGAACAGCGTGAGCAGCACCTGCTCGATCACCTCTTCCTGGCCGATGATGAGCTTGCGCAGCTCCGAGATGATCTGCTCTCGGCCGTTCTTGAGCTTGTCCGCGAGCGCGACGTCGTTCGCGTTGTCGATAGCGATCGTTCCGATCGAGTCGTGCGTCGCCAAGGTCGTCTCCGTTCTCGTTGTGCTGAAATGGTGATGGGCCTGGAGCCCGATCTTCGTGCCGTGCCGGAGCAGGAGGTCGCCGGTGGCCACCGTGGTCGCCGTCGGGGGGATCAACCTATCGTCGCGGTCCGGGAGGGGCGATCCCGCGACTCCCTGTAATCAAGGATGCTCCGGTCCTGTGTTGTGTTACAGCGTACCCTCCCGCGCCGGGACGTTCTCGTGGTCGAGGGTCATCGGGTCGCCGGGGCGGCGGCCTCCCGCAGCTCGAGGAGGAGCTCGAGCGCGTTTTCGAAGTTCGGCGCGACCTCGAGGGCCCGCAGAACCGACCGCCGCGCCGCGGCCGCGTCGCCGGCGTCGCGTTGGGCCAGGGCGAGCTGATAGAGCGCCTCGGCTCGGTCGGTCGGCGCCAGCGCCACGACGGCGGCCCGCTCCCGGACCGCGGCCGCGTGGTTGCCGAGGTTGGCCATCATCGTCGCGAGCCGTTGGTGCTGCGCGATCTCGTAGGGCCAGACCTGCATCGCCTTGTCGAGCGCGGCGGCGGCCTCGGCCGGGCGATTCAGCTCTTCCAGCACGTCGGCCTCGCGCAGGAGCGCCCGATAGTTCGACTCCGAGAGCGCGTTCAGACGGGCGAGCGCCGCCGCGGCCCGGTCGAGCTCCCCACGCTCCTGATGGATCTGGGCGAGGAACCAGTACGGGCTGTCCGGCTCCCCGTAGTCCGGGAACATGCGGAGCGCCTCACGGAGCTGGATCTCCGCCTCGTCGTAGCGTTCGTCACGCAGCAGCACGGCGCCGTAGCGCAGCCGCCCGATGAGGTCGCCGGGGTGCGCCTCGACCCACTCCTCGAGCTGCGGCGCGCCGGCGTCGGGGGCGGGTGGGTTGCCGAGCTGGACGAGCGCCGCCAAGGGCGCGGCGAACCGCTCGCGCAGCCAGTCCTCGAACTCGTCGTCGAACTCGTCGATCGGCGTGCCGAGGACGGACTCGAAGAGCTCCTCCGTCGTCTGGCCTCGCCGGTACCCGTCCAGCATGTCGCGGACGGCCTGGAACCCCCAGCGCTCCTCGATCACCTGGAAGACGAGCGAAGCCTCGTAGTACGAGAAGATGACCTGCTCGGGGTAGTCGGGCCGCATGAAGCCGTCGTTCAGCTCGCTGACCTTCTTGAGCCGGCCGGCGGCGAGCGCCTGCACGAAGGGGATGTTGGGCGTGTGGCCCCACCACGGCCGTCCCTTGCGCTGCTCGTGCACTGCGAGGCCTTCGGAGAACCAGCGCGGTACCCGGCCCTCGCTGAGCGCCAGGTGGAAGCTGTGCGAGAGCTCGTGCCAGAACACCGACGCCCAGTTGTACTCGCCCTGCGTGCGCGCGGCCGGTGAGTCCATGACGACGACCGGCCCGAAGCTCACGCCGAGCGCTCCGAGCCCGGCCTCGCCGAGCGTGCGCACGGAGAAGTCCGCGTGGCTGATGTACAGCTCGGCGCGCACCCGGCCTTCCAGCTCGATCCCGTAGCGGCGCGACAGGCTGTCGTACGCCTCCTCGGCGATCGGCGCGAGGTAGGTCGCCATCAGATCCGCTTCCGTGCCGTGCAGGAACAGGTCGAAGTGCTCCGTCTCGTGGATCTCGAA
This sequence comes from Gemmatimonadales bacterium, assembly GCA_050181335.1. GTDB lineage: Bacteria > Gemmatimonadota > Gemmatimonadetes > Longimicrobiales > Gaopeijiaceae > UBA2982. Next base: position 120,505 of record JBFXDG010000010.1, read on the forward strand.
GCGGTCGAACGTGTCCAGCAGATCGAGGCTGTTCTTGAACCATGGGTTGTACGGGTCGCCGCCGAACGCGCGCTCCACGTTCCCGCGCCCCTCGTCGATCTCGCCGAGCCGGAGCTGGTTCATCCCGAGCAGGCCCCACGCGTCCCACGCGGCGGTGTCGAGACGCACGGCTTCGGCCGCGCGCTGGACCGCCTCCTCGTAGCGCCGCGTCTGGACCGCCAGCTCCGCGAGCGCGGCGTCCATCTCCGCGTAGCGCGGGTTGATCGCGAGGGCGCGCGCCCGCGTCTGCTCGAACGCGACCGTGTCCTCGGCGAGCATGTACGCGCCGGCGAGCGCGGTGAGCGCCAGCAGCGAGTTCGGGTTGACCTCCAGCGCGCGCTCGGCCTCGGCGCGAGCCTCGTCCATCCGCTCGTTCGTGAGGTAGCGCATCGCGAGCAGCGTACGCGCTTCGACGTGGTTGGGGTCGGTGGCGAGCGTCTGGTCGATCATCCCCTGGGCGTCGTTCTGGCCGTCGAACTCGATCGCCTTGGCCATGCCGAGCAGCGCTTCGGGATCGAGCGGGTTCTCCGCGAGGACGGCCTGGAACTCCTCCTGGGCCGACGGGCTGTCGTACTTCTCCAAGAAGAGGTTGCCGACGCGCACCTTCGGCTCGTGCCACGTCGGGTCGGCTGCGGCCGCCTCGTCGTACGCGCGCAGCGCGTCCTGGAAGAGGGCGGGCTCGTTGCGGCCGAGGTAGGTGACCGCGCGCGCCACCGCCACCAGGTCGCGCGCGCTCATCCGCCCGCCCGCGCCGTTGTAGAAGTCGATGAAGCGGTCGAACTCCCGCATCGCCTCGTCGATGCGGCCGCGCATGAACCGCAGCTCGGCCAGGTTCACCTGCGCCGTGAGCATCCAGGGGCCGTCGCGCTCGGCGGCTCGGCTGAACGCGGCCTCGGCCTCGTCGAGCCTGCCGAGGCGGAGGAGCGCCTCACCGGTCGCGTTCGCCACGGCCAGCGGGTCGGGTGCCTCGCCGCCGACCGTCACCGCCTCCTCGTACTGGCCGGTCGTCACCAGCGCCTTCATGAGCCCGATGCGCGCGTCGGCGTTCCCCGGCGCGTCGCGCAGCGCGTCGCGATACTCGTCGATCGCGTCGCGGTACTGGCCGGAGCGCAGCGCCGTCCGCGCGGCGGCCGGATCCTGTGCCGAGAGCGACGCGGCCGGAACCGCGACCGGAGCCACGAGCAGCGCCGCGACCACAGGCCCGCGCGCCATGCGGCGCCACGCCGCCCCCCAACGACCTTCGAGCCCCCGCCTCATACGCCCCCGCCGGCTTCCCGGATCTCCCGGTTCTTGAGCGCCAGCTCGACGAGCAGCGGCTCCATGCGCTCGAGGTACTGGTCCTCCGTGAGCGCCGCGCGTGCGACGCGCAGCTCGTCGATCTGCCTCTGGATCCCGTCCCGCTCCTCGTAGAGGCGGGCGAGCACGGGGTCGTCGGTGGTCCGCGCGGCCGCCGCGGCGCCCCCGAGCGCGAACGTGGAGGCGAGCACGCCGTCCGGGCCCTCCTGGCTGGCGTCCGAGCTGCCCTCGCCGTCTCCGTTGTCCTCGAGGACGGCGTGCTCGGTGAGCAGCTCGTTCTCTTCCTGGTAGTAGCGTTCGACCTCCTGCTTGGCGAAGAGGAACGCTTCGAGCAGGGAGACGCGGTTGTCGTGGTCGAGGTCGGCACCGTTGCCGGCGATCGCCTGGGCGAAGAACTGGCCGAACTCCGTCGCGTTCTGCTCGCGCGCGGTGCGCGTCGCCGCGATGACGATGCGGTTCGGGCCGGCGAGCGGCTCGACCCATCCCCCGCTCGCGCTCCCCGTGTGCACCAGCGCGAGCGGCTGCGACGGGAATGCCACCGACGCCAGCTCGAAATCGCTCGGCGTGAGATCCGGACCCGGCACGTTGAGCTGAGCTTCGCCGCCCTGGTCGGTCCCGTGTCCGATGAGGATCACCAGCACGCGGTCGGTGGGCCCGATGCGCTGCGACAGCTCGCCGAGGACCTCGAGCACGTGCGCGCGGGTGGAGGTGTCGGAGATCATCTCGGGTGCGGTCTCGACCCGCTCGCCGAGATAGATCACGTCCTCCTTCGCGAGCCCGTGCGTGGTCGTCAGTGCCGTGTAGATCTCCGACGCCTCGGCATGGAAGCTCTCGCGGTACTCGGCCGTCCCGCCGATCCCGACCACGATGAGCGCGTGCGTGCGCCCGCTCTGCGCGTGGACGACGTCGGGCGCGACGGCACCATAGGCGCAAAACGCACCGAAGGACCCCGCGGCAGCGATGGCGAGCGAGAACCTCAAACCAGCCCCCGCACTCTGCGGTAGCCCCACTCCGCGCCCATCAAGAGGATCATCAGGATGAAGAGCACCGGCATGTCCCACAGGTCGTGCTCTTCGGCGAGCGTGACGCCCGCGCCGGTCACGGTGATGTCCTCCGGCAGCGTGCCGACCTGGTCGGGGGTGTAGAAGCGCCCGCCCGTGTCCTCGGCGATGCGCTGGAGGAGCTGCGTGCGGAGCGCCGCACCGAAGTACTCGCGGTCGCTCGGTGCGACGTGGACGTACGCCACGTCCTCGCCGAGCGAAGCTTCTCCCCGGTCGGCGTGCACGGTGATCTCGTGGTCGCCCATCTCCGTGGGCCGGAACTCGCCGGCGTACTCGCCGTCTTCCTCGACGGTCCACTCGAGCGGCACGGTCTCGACCGCGCCGCTCGGGCTCGTGACGTCCACGGTCACGGACGCGTCGTTGACCTCGATGAAGGTCGAGTCGGCGATGCTGGCGACGATGCGGACGGTCTCGCCCGGCTCCACCTGCTCCTGGTCCGCCTCGACGGTCACCGCATCCGGCACGCCGTCCACGAGCCAGCGCAGCATCTGCTTCCAGAAGGACTCGTGCGTCTGGTCCTCGAGCGGGATGTCGGAGTGCATCTGCCAGAGCCAGGAGTCCTGCGGCGTGAACGCGATCGCCTTGCCGCGCCCGTAGCGCTGGAAGGCGAGCACGACCTGGGTGCCGCCTTCGCTCCGGTCGCCGGTCAGGAGCGTCGTCGCGCCTGGCCGGACCTCGCTGAGCGGGTTCACGATCGTCAACGACGGCAGCGCTTCCCACCGTTCGGCCACCTCGTCGGACTCCACGTCGAGCTGCACCGCCGGGTGGACGAGGCCCGCGGGCGTGGGCCGCACGTCCACCTCGGAGAAGTAGCCCTCGGGGCCGCCGTCGGGGGGACCCAGGATCACCGGCATCAGCTCCTCGACCGCGGTGCCGGCCCAGCCGCCCTCGGCGAACGCGCTCTGGCCCCCCAGGAACAGGAGCCCACCGCCGCGCTCGGAGACGAAGTCGGCGATCATCTGGATCTGGTCGTGCGTGAAGAACGAGGCTTCCACGCTGCCCAGCACCATGGCCCGGTAGCGATACAGCTCTTCGCGCGTCGCCGGGAAGCCGAACTCGAGCTCCGTGCTGTCGCTCACCTCGAGCCGCAGGAACTTGCTCTCGGCCGTGCGCTGCAGCAGCACGAGCTGGAGGTTCTGGTCGTCGGAGACGGCGCGCCGCATGAACTTCACCTCCCAGCGCGGCTCTCCCTCGAAGTAGAGGATCTTCTCACGCTCGCCGCGCACGTCGATCCATGCGTCGCGCGCGTTGTTGCGGTCGACCCGCTCGCCCGGCTGCGGCGGAATGCGGAAGCGGACCCGTTTCGGCCCGGCGGTCGGCAGCTCGAACGAGATGCGCGTCACGACCGGCTCGGCATCCGGACCGAGCTCCACGCTCTCCTCGACGAGGATGCTGGTCTCGTCCTCGACGATGACGGGGACCGTCGTGCCGGCCCGGAAGCCTTCCTGCGTCACGATCACGTCCACCATCAGCGTGGAGCCCTCGAGCGCCGTCCGCGGCAGCTCGACCCGTCCGAGCTCGATGTCCGGCGCGATCGACTCGTCCCCGAGCCCGACCGTGAAGACCGGGATGTTCGCCGCCTGCAGCGGGACGATCGCCTCTGTGAGGGGGCGCTCGCCCGAATCGGCGCCGTCGGTCACCATCACGAGGCCCGAGAGCGGCACGCCCGAGAGCTCCTCGCGGGCGGCGTCGAGCGCGTTGGCCAGGTTCGAGTGCGTGCCGTCGAACGTCATCTCGGCCAGGTCGTCCATCCGCCGCGCGACGTCGGAGAAGCGGAAGAAGCGGAGCACGAAGCGCTCGGAGAGCCCCTCCAGCAGCTCACTCTCCTCGGGCGTGAACGCGTCCGCGATGAACGCGTTCCTCGGCGCGCCGGCCTCGTCCTCGAGGAGCATGCTGCGGGAGTCGTCGAGGAGGACGCCGACGAAGTTCTGCTGCGGCACGACGGTCGAGAGCGTGAGCGCTGGCTGCATGAGGCAGAACACCAGCACGCCGAGCAGCGCGACGCGCAGCCCCGCCATCACCCCGCGGTCGAGGATCGTGCTCTTGCCGCGCGCGATCGTGTAGGTCGCGACCGCGCTCGCCCCGATCACGCCGGCGATGCCGAGCCACGTACGGACGTCGGAGGGAGCCGCGAACGCGAAGTCGCCCTGCTCGAAGACGATCGGGCGGTACTTGAAGAGGAGCTCGAAGAGGCGGTCCATGGATGGTGCGCGCCGCCTAGTGGCTCATCGCGTAGACGATCAGGTTCGCACCCATCTCGTACGCGTAGGTGGACGTCTCGAGCGGATAGCCGGGATCCTCGGCCCACTCCCAGGCATCACCGAGGTCGGTGTTGAAGTTGACGACCATCATCAGCCGGCCGTCGTCGTCGTAGACCCCCTTCACCTGCGTCACGCAGCCGTAGCACTCCGTGCGCTGGATCGTGTTGCCGATCGCCGGCGTCATCTCCACGTGGTCGATCGTGTAGTAGGCCGAGTAGAGCGGGTGATCCAACGTGATGTCGACGAACTGCTTGTCGGGATAGACCCGCCGGAAGTTGAACTCGAAGACGTCCCACTCGTTCTGACCCCAGAAGTCGTCCACGATGACGAAGCCGCCCGCGTCCATGTAGCCGCGCAGCCCCTCGACCTCCTCCTCGGTCAGGTACATGCCGCCGACCTCGAGCATGTAGATGAGCGGGAACTTGCGGAGCGCCGGGTCCGCCAGGCTGACGGGGTTCTCCCAGTCGTAGGCGTTCAGGTGCATGAGCCGCTTGATCACGATCAGGAACTGCTGGTCGCTCTTCGGGAAGTCGACCGCCCAGGAGTTGCCGCCGAAGCCTCGCCGCCCGAACCCGCCGCCCGAGTAGACCGCCCGCGTCCAGTAGAAGGGAAACTTCCCGGCGGTCTCGAGCACTTCGCCGCGCCGCCAGTCGAGCCACGGCCCCCGCGGGTCGTCGAACATTCCCCGGTCGATCTGGGGCGCCTGCTGGGGGACCTGCTGCGGAGCCTGCTGGGCCATCAGCTCGGCGCCGATCCCGATCACGTACGGCCGGTCGTGGTGCTCGGTCGAGCGCGAGTCGAGGACGACGAATGCGATCGTCCCGATCGCGAGGAGAATGATGCCTCCCAGTGCGCGCCTCATCGACCAACCCCCGCGAAAATGACCAGCCATCGGGACTCGTTCCCTTATGGTACGGGGGGAGAAAGGTTCCTGGCCACCCGCGGCGCCCGGGGTGGCGGTAAGCAAGAGGTAAGCCGTCCGGCCTCGCGGGCTGCGACGGCTGCGGTCGCCGCATTGGACGACCGACGGCGGCGTCCCCCGGCGGGAGTTGAATCCATCCGGCCCTCGATCCGTAGGGATCGTTCCACGCAGGCGAGCGCGCGCAGCGAAGGGGCGCACGGTCGGTGGATCGGGAAGGCGAGAATCCAGGAGCTGAGGAGGTCCAAACCGGTGGTCATCACATCGCGACAGGTGACGTTGCGTGACTTCATGATCTTCCAGCTCAAGCTGGCGTTAGACGGCCTCAAGGACGTGGTCGTCTTCCAGGTGTCGATCGTGGCGGTCGTCGTCGATTTCATCTCGGGGCGTGGCGAAAAGCCACGCTGGTTCTACTCGGTCGTGCGTGCGAGCGAGCGGTGGGACCGCTGGCTCGACCTCCACGGCGCGATGCAGAAGATCGACGAGGGGCAGACGGACGACGGCTTCTTCGGTGCGAGCGAGGCGGGGAGCGATTCACTCCTCGGCGAGCTCGAGCAGATGGTGCGCGGCGGGGACCGGCCCAGGTCGCGCCGCGCGTAGCGGATTCGCCGCGCGACCGGCGGCCGGGGCCTACGCGCCGGCCAGGGCCTCCAGGTCGAGCGGCGCGGCGATCATCTGCAGGTTGCCCTCCGCGTCTCTCGGCCACTCCGCGGGGGGACGGTCTCGGTAGAGCTCGATGCCGTTGTCGTCGGGGTCGTGCAGGTAGAGCGCTTCGCTCACGCCGTGGTCGGCGGCCCCGTCGAGCGGAATGCCGTGCTCCAGCAGCCGCCGGTACGCCTCCGCGAGCGCAGCGCGCGAAGGGTACAGGAACGCCACGTGGTAGAGCCCCGTCGTTCCGGGCGCAGGAGCGCGCCCGCCGAGCGACTCCCACGTGTTCAGGCCCACGTGGTGGTGATACCCGCCCGCCGACAGGAACGCGGCTCGTCCGCCCCAGCGCTGCGTCACCTCGAGGCCGAGCACGTCGCGATAGAAGCGAATCGAGCGCTCGAGGTCGCTCACCTTCAGATGGACGTGGCCTACCCGGGTGCCCGGGTCGATGGGTGCGGACATGGCCTACAGTCGACGGGCTCGGGGACGGCAGTCAAGGCGCCGTGGCGCCCCATGACCTTTCATCGCATGATGCTCCGACGATGGGCGTCCCATCCTTTTTATATGGTGAGTGCGCGCGATGTGTCGCTTCACGCTCTACCTCGGACCCCCGATTCGGCTCGAGTCGCTGCTGATCGACCCCTCCCACTCGCTCATCCTGCAGAGCTTCCACTCTTCCGAGCGCGAGGAGCCGCTCAACGGCGACGGGTTCGGCGTGGGGTGGTACGCCGCCGACCAGCACCAGACGCCGGCGCTCTTCCGCTCCATCACCCCGGCGTGGAACAACGCGAACCTCCGCAGCCTCGCGAGCGTGGTGTCGAGCCCCTGCGTGATGGCGCACGTGCGCGCCGCGTCGCCGGGGATGGGCGTCTCGGAGGCGAACTGCCATCCGTTCCAGCACGACCGCTACCTCTTCATGCACAACGGGCACGTCGGATCCTTCCGCAGCATACGCCGTACGCTGCTCGCGTCGCTCGGGGAGGAGGCGTTCGACGTCATCAGGGGCAGCACCGACTCCGAGCATCTCTTCGCCGCGTACGTCGACGAGCTGAGGGGCTCGTCCATGGAAGAGCCGCACGCGTTGGCGCGGACGCTCAATCGCGCCGTCTGGCGCGTGCTCGCCCTGGTGGACGCGCTCGGGGGCTCCGCGCCCTCCTATCTCAACCTGGCGGTGACGGACGGGGACCGGGCCGCCGCCTGCCGGTTCACCAACGATCCCGAGAGGAGCCCGGAGTCGCTCTACCTCATCGAGCGCGAGCTCTATCAGCCCGTCTGGAAGGGATCACCCGGGCGCCGCCGCGACGAGCGCTCCACTTCGTTCGTGGTGTCGTCGGAGCGCCTCACCGACGACACGTCGTGGAGGGTGGTCGAGCCGAATCACATGATCTCGATCGACCGAGACGGGAGCGCGCACGCCTTCGAGATGCGCCCGGAGGGGTTGGTCCGCGCCTGAGGCGGCATCGCCTCACTCCCGGAGCGGCTCCCAGACGTAGGTGCCGCCGTCGGCCGTGAGGTTCAGGTAGAGCAGGCCGTCGCGTACCAGAAACGAGCTGACGTACTCGGTGTGGCGGGCGATCTGCGCGTCGAGCGACGGCTGCTGGCAGACGGTCCGGGTCATGCGCAGCGGGCCGAAGCCGAAGCTGCTCCCCGCCGTCGTCGCGGTCCAGGTGCCCGTCGCTAGGTTGCAGTCGAGCTGGAGGTTCACGGTGCCGTTCGCCTCGAGCGACATCGTGTAGAGCGAAGGGTTCGAGGGCCTCTGGGTTCCGATCGCGTCTTCGGACGAGCGGAACTCGACGAGCCGCCACCGCGTGCCCACGAGGACCTCGGGCAGCGGAGGAAGGGGCGCGGGCGACTGCGCGGCGACGTCCGACGCGCTCGCCGCCGCCAGCAGGACGATGACCGGTCCGAGGACGGCCGTACCGCGGCGACTCATCGATGCGTGTTGGCGCGCGCCACGTCTTCCTTCTCCCCTGCGGTTGGATCTCTTCGCCGTACCCGTCCGGCGGAGTTGGGTTCGGGTGCGCTTCCAGCTCCGCGTCGCGTCATGCACGGAGCGGGGCCGAGGCGCGCGGGGCCTCCTCTTCGCCCGGCGCGGCGTGCCGCAGGATCCTCAACGTGAACACGCTGCCTTCGCCGAGCCGGCTCTGGACGGTCAACGTGCCTCCCATGAGCCGGGCGAGCATGGCGCAGACGCTCAGGCCGAGGCCCGTACCGGGCAGGATCGGCTGTCCGTCGGTGAGCGACCGGTTGAACGGCTCGAAGATGGTCGCGAGGCGCTCGGCCGCGATGCCCCGTCCCTGGTCGCTCACCAGGAAGACGACGGTTCCGTTGCCCCCGTCCACGGCTTCCACGACGACCTCGCCGCGCTCGGAGAACTTCACCGCGTTGCCGACCAGATTGAGGAGGATCTGCCGCAGCTTACCCGGATCCGAGCGGACGTCGAGCGACGGGCCCGTGACGGCACGGACGACGACACCCTTTCGCGAGGCTTCGGGCTCGAGCAGCGCGACCGCCTCCCGCACGAGCTCGGCGGCGTCGAACGAGCGGACGTCGAGCTCTTCCTTGCCCGCTTCCGCGCGCGAGAACGTCAGGATCCCGTCGATGACGCTCGTGAGGTGCCAAGCCGCGTCCTTGATTCGGCCGAGGTGCCTCCGCTCGACCGATGCTCGTTCGTCGGGCAGCGCCGCCTCGAGCAGCGACGTGTATCCGATGATGCCGTTGAGCGGCGTCCTCAGCTCGTGGGTCATCACGGCGAGGAACCGACTCTTGGCGCTGCTCGATACCTCGGCCGCTTCCTTCGCGATCTCGAGCGCGCGCTCCGCGTCGCCGCGCGCCGCCGCGAGCGCACCGAGCACCAGGAACGTCGTCGCCATGAGGCCGATGAACGCCTGCAGAACCCAGAGCCGCTCGTTGAGGACGTCTCCCTGCAGAGGTCCGCGGCCGAGCGCCGTCCCGCCCACGGCGATGGTGGCCACGAGCAGCGTCGCCCACGCGGCGCCCTTCGTCTCGAAGCGCAGCGCCGCCCAGAGGAGCGGGCCGAGGAGCAGGTAGGCCTGGAGGAACGTCGCGGCGCCCGGGGCTTCGGGGCCGAGCAGAAAGACCAACGCCGCGCCGGCGAGGACCGCCGCGCCGACGCCGAGCCGCTCCGCCGGCGTTCGCTCGACCGTCGACGTGTCGGCGGGGGTCGAGGCGAGCAGCACCGGCGCGACGACGAGCGCGCCGACCGTGTCGCCCAGCCACCAGGCGCCCCACGTGCGCAGGAGGCCGCCCGGCTCGACCAAGCCGCCGAAGAGCAGGCTCGTGACCCCCACCGTCGCGCTGATCGTCGTCGCGATGCCGCCGGCCAGGACCACGAACGCGATCACGTCGCCCGGACGCCGCAGCGGCAGCCTCAAAGGCGACGTGCGCTCGAGCAACAGCGCACCGGCCACGGCCTCGAGCGTGTTGCCGGTCGCGATCCCGGCGGCGATCGGCAGCGAGGCACCGTTCCAGACGTTGACCAACAGCGCGCCAGCCGCCACGCCGGGCCAGAGGGAACGCCCGAAATAGATGAGCGCGGCGAGCGCCAGCCCCGTGGGCGCCCAGACCAGCGTCGCGAAGCCGCTCACCGCGTCGAGCGCGAGCCCGAGCCGTCCCGCCACGACGTAGGCGAGGGCGAGCGCGGCCATGATCAGGACGCGCGGGGGTCGGCGCGGCGCGGACATGGCGGGAATCTACGTGACCCCCCGGCTACCTCGCCGTCGCGTCGCCGGTGCGGGCCACCGCCGTCCCGGCGGCGTCGTCGAACCCGTCGATCCGGCGGCCGATCCGGCTCCAACGGATCTCGCGCAGGGCGGGGAAGGGGCGGTACGAATCGCGGTTGTACGAGAAATAGAGAAAGGCGACGCGCGCTTCGACGCGCCACGACGCCAGAGGTCCCCAGTAACGCGAGTCGTAGCTGTCGTCGCGGTTGTCGCCGAGCATGAAGTAGTGATCCTCCGGCACGACCAGCGGACCCCACGTGTCCCGCGTGGGACGGTAGGTCGTGGGATCGACGCGATCGACGAGGTACGGTCGCTGCCACGAGAACTCGGGGGACGCGTCGTCCGGGATGAGCGCGGCCCTCACATAGGGCTCGTCGAGGGGCGCGCCGTTCAGCCAGAGCACGCCCTCGCGCATCTCCAGCGTGTCCCCCGGCAATCCCATCAGACGCTTCACGAGCTTCATGTTCTCCTCGTGATGCGGATCGAAGACCACGACGTCGCCTCGGTGAAGGGTCGAGTAGCCGGGCAGGTGCCGCTGCGTCCCTGGGATTCGCGGTCCCACGGCCAGGCGGTTGGCGACCAGCATGTCACCCACCAGGAGCGTCTCACGCATGGAAGCGGAGACGATCACGAAGGTCTGGACGACGAACGTGCGCAGAACCAGGAAGAGCACGAGGGCGACCAGCAGCGATCTTCCCCACTCCCGGAATCCCTCGTCGGGCTTCGTGTCGCCGCTCGCGCCGGCGGTCCCCGCGCGGGCCCGCTTACCGGCCCCCCTCGCGGTCCCCCCGGTGGTCTCCCCTGCGGTCTCCGCTGTGGTTCCCTTCGCGGCCCCCTTCGCGGCTTCATCGGCGTGTGCCATGGATCACGAAGCGCGCACGGGGTCGGGGCGTCAAGGGCGCGTGGGTTCCGGGCCTCGGGGCTGTGCGGCAGCCTATCCGCGATGCCGCACGTCGCCCGCCGGCTCGACCGGGGGGGCGTTGCCCAGCCCCTCGCGGCGCGCGAGCTCGGCTCGGGCGCGGCGAAGCTCGTCACCGCGCTCCTCGAGGCGGGCGAGGAGGTCCGCACGAGCCTCGTTCGACATGCGTATCTCCTGCTCGTAGGCCGACAGGCGATCGTTCGCGGCGTTCAGGGACGACTGGTCGACCCACCGCGTCACGATCGCGGCGACGAGCGCCACCGCGACGGCGATCGCCCCGACGACGCCGGGGTGCGATCCGATGACTTCCTGGAATTCGAGCAGCTCGGGCATGGACCGAAACGTCCGGTGGGCGCGACCGCGCGCGGCATAACCGATCAACTCGGCAAGTCGCGTGCCTTCCGCGGCAACACGGTGTCGCGCTGCATCACACGGCAGCCGCGCCGCGGCGGGGTGGAAGGCCGGGACCGCCGCGAGCGGGTTCGGCGGAGAACCCCATGCGAATGACGGCATGGCGCTTGCGCGGCCACGAAGCCCGAGTGGCGCGCCATCGGGGCTCGCCGCCGGCCGAACGCGGAGGTGTCACGTGGAGCTCGATCATGGCACGCGCCAGGAGCTGTTGAACCTGGAGCGCAGGTACTGGAGCGCCGTACAGGAGAAGGATGCGACCGCCGCCACCGAGCTGAGCGACGATCCATGCATCGTGGTGGGCGCACAGGGCGTGGGCGAGGTCAGCAAGGACGAGCTGGGTGGCCTGCTCGATTCCGCGACGTACGAGCTCGAGCGCTTCGACATGGAGGACGTCCACGTCCGCAAGCTCAGTGACGGCGTGGTCGCGCTCGCGTACAAGGTGAAGGAGTCCCTCGTGGTCGACGGCGAGGACGTGAGCCTGGAAGCGTTCGACTCGAGCGTATGGGTGCGACGCAACGGGGAATGGATGTGCGCGTTGCACACCGAGTCGCTCGCCGGAGATCCGTTCGGTCGGCGCTAGCCCGCCGGGCGGGTCGGCCGGAGCAGCGTCATCCGGGCGGCGGCAGCGACTTGCGGAAGCAGCGTATCTGCACGACCTCCTCGAAGCCGACCGCCAGGTGCGCGTCCTGGCTGACTCGGTTGTCGGCCTCCGTGTCCGACGCCAGCTCCGTGCAGCCCTGCCCGACCGCCCAGCGCTCGGCCGCCGCGACCAGCGCGGCGCCGATGCCCCGTCGCCGGGCTTCCGGAACCACGTACCAGCCTTCCAGGAACGCCACGCGGTCCGTCGCGCATCCTTCGGCATAGGACCGGATCCCGAGCTCCGCGAGCCCGACGGCGCGGGAGCCCTCGAAAGCCAGCAGCACGTGGAGCGGCATGGACGCCTCGCCGGCGATGAATCGCTCGATGTCCCTGGCGTGCGCCGCACGGTCGGCCTCGGGCCAGAGCGCATGACGCAGCCCGAGCCAGGCCGCGGCGGTCGTCGGTGACACGGGTCGGATGTCGGTCATCGGATCTGAGCCATGCAGGATGTCGAAGATCTCCACCGTCCGGCGCGATGCCGTCTACTATAGAGTATGACCACGTCCGACCGCGCGGACATCCAGATACGCCCCGCCCGGGCGGCGGACCTGCAGGCGCTCGGGCGGCTCGGCGCCTCGCTGGTGCGGACCCATCATGCCTTCGACCCCCGACGGTTCTTCGCGCCTTCGCCGCGGACCGAGCACGGGTACGCCGAGTTCCTCGGCTCGCAGCTCGACGAGCGTGACGTGATCCTCCTCGTCGCCGAGGAGGGGGGAAAGGTGATCGCGTACAGCTACGCCGCCGTGGAAGGTCTCGACTACATGGCGCTGCGAGGGCCCGCGGGCGTGCTGCACGACATCGTGGTGGACCCCGTGCGGCGAGGGTGCGGCGTGGGGCGGACGCTTCTCGACGCGACGATCCGGGCGCTCGAGTCGCGCGGCGTCCCGCAGATCGTTCTCCAGGCCGCAGCGCGCAACGAGGCGGCGAGACGCCTGTTCGCGGGAGCCGGCTTCCGTGAGACGATGGTCGAGATGACCCGCGACGTCGGGTGAGGGCCGCTCAGGAAGCGAATCGGAACGAAACCGAATGCCGCGCGGCGACCGGTTGTCCCCCAAAGAGCGCCGGCTCGAACGCGCAGTTCCACGCAAGCTCCGCCGCCCGCTCCCGTGCAGCCTCGGAGAGTCGCACGTCGACGTCCGCGGGGCTCGTGACGCGGCGTGGCGCGTCGACTTCGTGCACGCGGCCGTCCGACCCGACGAGGATGCTGACCGACACCCGTTCGGAGCGCGCGGTGGCGGCGGGCGGCTCGGCATAGCCGGGGCATCCCAGCAGCGTGGGTGGCGTGTCCAGGTCGCCCCGATCGATGATCGGCTCCCCCAGCTCGTCGAGGGTCCCGCGCGGCGCGCATGCCAGAGCGGAGATCGCCAGGAACAGGATGTACCGCGCGCCTTTCGCGCCGAAGCCCATACGTCGCTCCTGTCGTGGGGTGCTAGGGGAGACCGTGCCCGATCCTCAGCGTGCGTGTCGCGAGGCGGACCTCGCGGAGGAACGTGAGCAGGCCGGTGATCAGCGCGGCCATCGCTGCCACGAACAACAGCGCGACGATCGTCGCGAGGTCGATCGTGAGGAACGTGCCGAGGAAGAGGACGACGATGACCGTGCAGACCAGGAGCGCGCTCGTCGTCGCCAGCGTGATGCTGCGATTGATCAGCCGCGCGCGCTCGGAAAGGGCGCGCAGCTCTTCGATCGCCATCGCATCGGGGGACACGAGGGCCTCCAGCACGCGGGCGCGGTCGATGATACGACCCAGTCGGTTGGCGAGAACGGCGAGCATCGCCGCCACGCCCGAAACCAGGAAGACGGGCGCAACGGCCAACTGGATGACGCTGGCGATCGTCGCGAGGTGGCTGTCCGGCGACATGGCTCCGCGAATCTCGTGGGGCGATCGGCACGCTGACAATACGCGTGCGCGTGGACGGCGTCATGGTCGGCGTGCCGGGGGGGGACGAATCTCTCGGCGAGCCCCTCGGCTTGCTAACGCCCGTGGTGCCTGGCGATCTGCTCGTCGCTCAGGCGAAGGAACCTCGCGGCGTTGTTGTAGAAGATGTCGCGCTTCTGGGTCTCGGTCAGGTAGTCGGCCGACTCGATGTTGTCGATCGCGAAGTCCAGCGCCGCGGGCCACACCATGTGGTCCGAGCCGAACATGACCCGATCTCCGAAGCCGGCCTGGACGATCGTCCGCAGATATCTGTGGAGCTCCTGCGGGGGGAGCGCCCAGCTGATCATGCCCAGGTCCACGTACACCTGCGGGTGAGCCCACATCAACGCGAGAAGGTCATCCAGCATGGGCCAGCCTGTGTGCATCAGATACAGGCGCAGCTTGGGATGACGGATCAGGATCTCTTCGTAGAGCAACGGGCTGTGCAGACGCGCCCTGTACCTCGGCGTGAAGAGATAGGGAGCGCCCGGGGGTCCCGGGCCGACGTGAATCCCCATCGGGACGTCCAACTCTTCCGCCAACGCGAAGTACGGCTCCAGCGAGGGGTCAGTGGGCTCCAGCCCGGCGTACTGGATCGTGACCTCTGCGAACACCTGGACGCTGCCCTCCGTGAATCGAGCGCGCATGAACTCGACCGGTGCCGGGTTGACGCCATTGAAGAAGAGCTGCGTGCCCGGGATGATCCGCTCCGGAACGCGCGCCTGCCACGCATTGCGGCGGGGGCCACTGGTGACGCCGATGATGTTGCGGCGCTCCATGATGGCTACGGTCTCTTCCATCAGGGCGTCGTCCGTGACGGGCGACCAGGAAGGATCCGCGCAAGGCGGGTCCTTGTAACCGGTCAGCAGCTCGAGGCCCCAGGAGCTCCCGGAGCTGGCCGCACCGAACGACGTGGTCGGCAGGCAGAGCGCGAGCGGGGGCGGTCCCTGGTCGTCGGCTCCGAGCGAATGCAGGTGCACATCGATGATCGGAAGCGGGAGCTGCGCAGTCGCGTCGAGCGGCAGGGCCAACACCACGGCCAACACCGGGCTCGTCACGCAGGCGATCTTCATCGGCTGCCCCTGCTCGAATCTCTTTCCTTCCGTCGGCCAGTATGCTCGTCCCGAGGCGTCACCGGCAAGGCGCGCCTCTCGCGCATAAGCTCACCGACGCGTCGAGGTCGTCCACGCGGCATTGTGCGAGGCCGCGCGGTGATGTTCTTTGCGTGGCATGCGCGGCTCAGCCCACGGAGCAACTGGTGCGGATCTACGTCGATGCCGACTCGTGTCCGGTCAAGGACGAGGTGTACAGGGTCGCGAAGAGGTACGACCTCGAGGTCACGGTCGTTGCCGGCGCCTGGCTGAGGATTCCCTCGGAGCCGTCGATCCATCTCGAGGTGGTGGAGGAAACCGGAGGTCTCGACGCCGCCGATGACTGGATCGTCGAGCGCGCCGCGGATGGCGACATCGTCATCACCGACGACATCATCCTCGCTTCCAAGTGCCTCGAGCGGGGCTGCACCGTGATCAGCACGCGGGGCAAGACGTTCAGGGCGGACTCGATCGGCGACGCGCTTGCGAATCGAGAGCTGATGGCGAGCCTGCGCGAGGTCGGCGCGATCACCGGAGGGCCCAGCGCATTCACGAAGGCGGATCGATCCAGGTTTCTCCAGCAACTGGACAACGCCGTGAACGCGCAGAAGCGCCGGACGAAGCCCACCGGCTGAGGTCCGCCGCCGTCACTCCGGATGAGGCCGAGCCCGTCTCAGTTCTTGCGGAGCACCCACGTGGTCATGGCGCGCAGGTCCTGGACCACGGTCGTCTTGAGTGGATCGAGCTGCTCGGCGCCCAAGCGGGAGGAAATATCCAGGAGATAGGCGGCATCGACGAGAAATCGGTCCGTCCCGTCCGGAAGGTGATACCATCGATCTCGCAGGTGCGTCAATCTGCCTTCGAGTCCGATCGTCGATGCCAGTCGCGCGAAGAAGACGCCGCTGGGCCTGAGCACTCGCCACAGCTCGGCCACCGCACGCTCGAACGCCGCCGGGTCGTTCGAGAAATGAAGGACGGCGCTGCAGATCACCGCATCGAAGTGGGCGTCGGGAAAGGGGAGCTCATCGAGCCGCGCGACGCGGAAGTGATCGGCGGATAGACCGGGCGCCGCCGCAGCCGCGACTTCGCGGATTCGCGCGATCTGGTTCGGATCGGAGTCCACACCGTAGATCTCGGTCCCGCATCGCATCAGATATTCGGAGTTGCGGCCCGCGCCGCACCCGGCGTCCAGGATCCGCATGGACGAGGTGATTCGACCGCGCAGCAGCTGATCGAAGACGTAGATGTCGATCTGACCGAGC
This sequence comes from Gemmatimonadales bacterium, assembly GCA_050181335.1. Taxonomy (GTDB): domain Bacteria; phylum Gemmatimonadota; class Gemmatimonadetes; order Longimicrobiales; family Gaopeijiaceae; genus UBA2982. Next base: position 136,712 of record JBFXDG010000010.1, read on the forward strand.
TCGGCGAGGAGATCGCTCGAGCTACGAGGCCGGTCCGATGAGGTATCAACGCCCCCATGCTCCCCATCCACGCTGCTACCTGACCTGTCCCAGGTGGATCGACACGCTCATGACTCCGAAGGACTCTGCTGAATTGGCGTTGCCAAACGAAGCCCCCCACCCGCCAGGGTGCGTCGCAGTGTCGTGCGCACAGACGAAGCACCCACTGCAAGTGCGTTCCCATGTCCGCCTACGAGACTCCTCATCAGGAGTGCCGCTCACTGCGGTCGACGGTGATGCGTTGGAGCCTGACGTCATCCCGTGGGGTGCGTTCTGGAGCCGGATTCGGGCTCGCCGACAACGTAGAGAAGGCGGTCGAGAACCATTTCGAGAGGCGGTGTCGTGTCCACTTCATGGTCAGCTGAGGCCCGCAGCAGCGGTTCCACCGTCTCCCGGTACTCGAGGACGGCGGCCAGCTCTTCAGGTCGCTTACCGTAAGGATTGTTGGTCCGTAAGCGTAGTCG
>JBFXDG010000011.1:0-127520 GCA_050181335.1 Gemmatimonadales bacterium
GCTGACGACGCCACGCGGCGGTCGTGCGCGCCCGTCCTGTCGAGCGGGCGCGGCATGAATCTCGCGACGCGGCCGCACAGGATCATTCGTCGGATTGCCAACGGAGCGAAGCTTCTGTGCGACCCCTCGTCGCGCTACTAGGCGCCGCACTGGCCGTCGGCCTGCTCGTGCGGTGGAAAGACGAGACGCGTCGGGCCGAGGTCGGCGCGGTCTCGGGAATGACGATGAGTCGAGAGACCGATCGAGCGACTCGTGGTGTTTCCGCCGGGCCGGAGCAGACGACCGAGGCCGCGCGAGCACCCGAGCCGCAGACCGAGAGCGAATCGCTCGACGACCGAGGGATCTGGATTGCGCGTGAGCAGCTGATGCGCAGACCGACCGAAGGTGAAGACTGGGAAGCGCTGTTCGCCGACGCCCGTCGCGCCACGGGCCAGGCGAACATCGCCGATCAGGACTCCAACCACGACGTCCACACGCTCGCCGCGGCGTTGGTGTGCGTACGGGTCGGCGAATTCTGCGACGAGGCGCGCAACGCCGTGATGAGCGCGATCGGCACCGAGGCGGGAGCACGCTGGCTCGCCGTAGGACGCAACCTGGGCTCCTACGTCATCGCGGCCGATCTGCTCGGCCTCCGGAGCGGCGGCCCGCACGGGGCGGACGGCGACGCGGTGGAGCGATGGATCGCCGGATGGCTGACCAAGGAGCTGCCCGACAACAACACGCGCGTCCCGAGGCGCATCCAGCCATTCCACTCGGGTGCCAACGCATCGGCCCAGGAGGGATTCGTCTACACGGCCCTGGCGGCGTACCTGGGAGACCCGGAGGCTCTCCACCGCGCGTGGGACGCATTCCGGACGTTCGTATGCGAGCCCGACGCTCCCGACTTCGAGCGGATGGATCTCACGCGTCCCGTCAGGGACGGTTGGGCCCACGACGATCGTGCACCGTGCGCACTCAACCCGGCGCGGACGGAAAAGGTGGTGCCTCCCGGAGAGCCGGGAGCAGGGCGGAAGGTGCGGATCGACGGAGCGCTCACCGCGGACATGCGGCGCGGCGGGCGGTTCCAATGGGAGCCCGTGTACACCGCCTACCCATGGGTCGGGCTGGAAGGGCTGGTGCCGGCAGCGGTGGTCCTCGCGCGAGCCGGCTATCCGGCCTTCGACGTGGCCGACCAGGCTGTGCTGCGTGCCGTGGAGTATCTCTGGTATCTGCGCGAGGAGACCGGTGACGAGCGTTGGTTCGACGGCGTGCGGGCCCGCGACATCGTCCACCTGGTCAACGTGGCCTACGGCAGGTCCTTCCCCATCGCTCGCACGGTCGCCGGCGGTCGCACGGTGGGCTATACGGGTTGGACACATTCCGCGCGCCGGTAGCGGCCCGAGGCTGATCGGGACCGCTCATCCCGTGATGCGCTTCAACGGTGCCCAACGGGTCAGGTCCGGGAAGGTGTCGGCGATCGACAGAGACGAACGTGCCTCCCAGCCGACCACCAGCATCGCGGCGATGGTTCCCAGGCCGAGGATCCAGATGTCGTCCGGCCACCCGAGACGAAGAAACGCCAAGCCGACGATGGCAGCGCCGATCGCTGCATAGGGTCGCGCATAACCTGCGTGCAGCACCGGGACACCCGTCGCCATCCGAAGGACGATGCGCTCGGCCATGGCCAGGAGTGACTCGCGAGTTCGGGCGCGCCGCTGCGCCTGTCGGGAGAGCGCGGGTGCAAGCGACATGCCGATGGGGGGTGCTCACCCGACGCGCTGCGCAGGCAAGTCGGATACGAATGCCTGGCCCCGGCGTCGCGCATGCGAGACGCTCTCGGTGGGGGGTGCGTCGAGCTGCCGCGCCGTCGCACCACCGGGCCAAGGGCGTCTCAGCATGGGGTGCTCCCGGGCATATGCCTTGCCTGTTCGCGAGCGACGGGGTGCTTACACGACTCGAGGGTCTTTCATGAGGATTTTGAAGTTGCTGTCGAGACGCGGCTCGTCCCCAGGGCGGAATGGGAGGCCGGACGTATCGGTCGTGGTGCCCGTCAACGCGCAGGGGGATCTCGACAATGTGCAGCGATTGCTGGAAGACCTCAGCCGCTACCGCGGACCCCACACCGTCGAGACGATCCTCGTCGTCAACAACTTCCCCGCGGGAAAGATGCCCGCCGGCATCCGGGCACTTCGCCGGAGTGCCGACGTCGTCCTCACGATTCCCGACGCGCGACGTCTCGGCGAGGCCATCGGCTTCTCCGCGCGGATCCCCGGCGTGCGCGCGGCATCGTCCCCGTACGTCGTTCTCCTCGACGCCGACTGCCGAGTTCCGAACCCGACGCAGCTCTTGAACTGGTACGTCGCCCAATTTCGCGGCGGCGCTCAAGCTGCGTACACGCACGTCGCCTTCCACGACTGCGAGAGAGCCGCGACGATCTACGCGTACCTCTTCGTCCATCATCTCGTGCGGTGGGTGAAGCGCCGAATCCTCGGCATCCCCACCACGCGTGGAAGCAACTACGCGGTGCGCCGCGATACCCTGCTGGACCTGTACGACCGCGGGCTCCTGGCGGACGAGATGAATGTGGGCCCCACCTTCAAGCGCCTCAAAGGCCGCGTCGTGTACGGGTCCGGACGGCGCCTGCGGGTGCTGACCTCCGGAAGGATGTTCAGGCCCGGTTGGTACCTCCTGGGCCCCTATCTCCTCTACCGCCTTCGGTACAACGTGCGTGTTCTCCCCGTCCGCGCCGGCGTCGCGCGCCGTACGGGGCGTGAGGACGATCCCATCCGTCGCTATCGCGACAACAGGCCCGTCTCGACGGAGGACGTCTGATGGGCGTGGCCGTGGGTTGCGCCGCGGGGTCGACCGAATTGGAGGCCGACTCGGAAGGGAACGAGAGGGGCCGTCCGAAAGCGGCGGATCTCTTCGCCGAGCTCGACCGACATCGGATCGAGTACGTCGTGGTTCGAGGCGGACATCGCTTGGACGGGGATGGGCCGATCGAGCTGCGCCTTCTCGTGGGAAGGGAGGAGCTGGTCGCCGTGGAGCGCGTCCTTCGGGACATGCATCTGACGCCCGAGGCCGAAGGCGGAGGAGGGGAGCGCCGTTGGAGCTTCGACGAGCGCTCCAACGGGCGGACGAACGGGCGCGGGTCCGCGCCCGCGATCCGCGTGGACGTCACGACCGCGCTCCTGTACGGGCGTCCGCGAAAGTGCTTGGGAAGCGGGCCTCACGAGAAGCTGGTGTTGCGCCGCAGGCAACACCGTTCGGGCGCCGCGCTCGCATCGGCTTGCGACGAGCTGATGGACCTCGTGCTCCATTGCGTCCTGGATTTGAAATCGTTCCCCGAGGCGCATCGGGAGCGCGTGGCCGAGCTCATCGCCGCCATGAGAGAGGATCCCCCTCTCGCGGGGCGCGCCGCCGAGCGATTCCAGCAGGAGCTGGCGCCCGCCCTCCCCTGGGCGTCCTTGCTCGCCTGGGTTCGGGCGGACCGGTGGGACGAGATCGTCGCGCGTCGAGGGCGCATCGCACGGCATCTGGCGCGGCGTTCCCCCGTCGACACGCTGCGCGGCTTGATGGGCAGCCCCGCTGCTCCTCGGCTCGTGTCGGAGCAGGTGGATGCTCCCGTCGTGCGAGACGCTCCGCAGTCCACCGCTGCCGCGGTCTCCCGGAAGCAGATCCGGGGCTCGGGCCTCTTCCTCTTCGGACGCGCGTTGGGGGCGGGGCTCAAGTTCGCTTCCGAGCTGATCGTCGTGCGCTACTTGGCGACCAGCCAATACGGCGCGTGGACCTATGCGCTCGCCGCGGTGACGTTCCTGCGAGGCATTTCGACGCTCGGCCTCAATCGGGCGATCGCGCGTTACCTGCCGCTCCACCTCGAGCGGGGCGAGATCGACCAGTTCTACGGCGTGCTCGCCGTGGTCACGGGCCTGATGGCGATCGTGGGTGCCGCGGTCATCGGGGCCTTCTTCGCGTTCCCGCATTTCGTCGCCGGGCTGGCCGGCGTCGTGGACGAGCAACCGCTCGATCTGCTCTTCATCCTCATCTTCCTGGTTCCGATCGACCAGCTCGACAACGGGCTGACGGGTGTGTGCGCGGCCCTGGGGATCTCGCGTCCGATCTTCGTGCGGCGGTTCCTCCTGAATCCGGGACTCCGGCTCGTCATCGCCGCCAGCTTGGTCCTCATGGCGGCCGACGTGCACACGCTCGCGTACGGTTATCTGCTCGCCGGGGTGATCGGCGTGGGCTACTACGCATGGTCCGTCTTGCAGAGGCTGAGGAAGCAGGGCCTCCTGCGGATGCGTTGGATCCGTGCCGTGCGGCTTCCGTTCCGCAGGGTGCTCACCTACACGACCCCGGTCATGGCGGCGGACTGGTGCGCCGTGTTCATGGCCACGGCGGGTCCTCTGCTCCTCGGCTACTTCAGCGACATGAGCACGGTGGCGCTCTATCAGGTCGTGATGCCCGTGGCCGCGCTGAACCAGCTCGTCTCCCAGGCGTTCGCGATGCTCTTCGAGCCGTCGGCGTCACGCCTCGTGGCTCGAGGGGACCGAGTCGGCCTGGAGCGGCACTACTGGCGGACGGCGATGTGGGTGTCGGTGCTGTCCTTTCCTCTATTCGCCCTCTCCTTCACAGCGGCGGTGCCACTCACCGTGCTGCTCTTCGGTGAGCGTTACGCGGCCGCCGCGCCGATCCTGTCGCTGGTCGCGTTGAGCCAGTTCGTGCAGGCCGCGGCCGGGTTCAACGACGCGACGCTGCGCGTCAGCGGGAAGCTCGGCTGGCTCATCGCCGCCAACATCACGGGGGTGGTCGTGCTGGTCGGGGTGAGCGTCGCGCTCATTCCTTCCATGGGGGCGCTCGGCGCGGGTATCGGGACGGCGGCGGGACAGCTCTGCTACACCGTCATCAAGCAGCTCTTCGCGCGCATCGCGGTCGGTGTCGAGTCGCTCGACCACGAGCACAGGGGCTTCTACGTCGCGATGGCCGCGGTCTTCTGCGTCTTCCTGGTGGTCCGGATCGCTTTCCCGAGGAACCTGTGGATCATCACCCCGGTCGTGCTCGGGGGCGCCCTGCTGGTGTTCCTGACCGCCCGGCGGAGCCTTTCGGTCGGCGAGACCTTCCCGGAGCTGGGCCGGCTGCCGGTCCTGGGGAAGATCCTGGGCTGAGCGCCGGCCCGAGATGTGCAGGGGCAGTTTTCAGCGGCACCAGCCCACAGGAGGACGGACATGACAGCGCCCCGTTCCGGACCCTCGTCCACGAGCACCGGGTACACCGCGACCAGGAAAGATCCCGCGCGGGAGTCCCCCGTGAAGACGCACTTCGACGAGCCACGTGACTCCGGTGCGATCGAGATCCTGGATCGCGCCGGTCGGAAGGTGCTGCACGATTGGGCCGACGAGGACCTGGCGGCCACGGACCGGGACGTCCTCCAGAAGGAGATCCAGACGGTCGTGGGCGCGGTCCGGGAGGCGGTCGCGGGGCGGCTGCCGGACCTCGGACCGTCCGGTGTCGTGGACAGGCTGCGGCTCCTGCGCAGCCTGAGGAACGCGGTCGTGCACGACATCGACGCCGACGATGGGAGCATCGTGTCGGTGGTGCGGGCGATCGAGAACGTCCAGGAACCGCTCCTCACCGCGGGCACGAGCCTTCAGGTGCAGGACGTGCTGAACCCCTTCTCGCGCAACCTCCTGGCGGAGGTGGCCCATCTGCTGCGCTCCCCGCTCGGCTCGATCGTGATGCTGACGGACACGCTGCGCACGGGTGCGTCGGGACCGCTCACGGACGTCCAGATCCGGCAGCTCGGCATCGTGCACCGGGCGGCGCTGGGAATCGCGTCCGTGACGGGTGATCTCCTCGTGCTCGTGCGGGAGGACGAGCGGCGCGCCGCCAAGACGCGCTTCGAGCTCGGCGCGATGCTCGAGACGGTCGCCGATACGGCTCGGCCGGTGGCGGTGGCGAGGAACTCCGATCTGGTCGTCACCTGCGACGTGGACGGCACGCGCATGGGCCCGGCCGCGGGCATCGCGCAGGCGCTCATGGGGCTCGTGCTGCGCGCGGCGCATCGTACCCGCGACGGCATTGTGGAGCTGGACGCGAGCGGCGAGGGAGACGAGGTGGTGTTCACGGTGCGCGCGACGGGCTCGATCGAGCTCGAGGACACGGACACACCGGCGGCGGCGCCGGCGCTCACCCTGGACGTGGACACGGGCACCGCCGTGCTGTCCGACTACGGGCTGGGTCTCGCCGCCGCGGGCAACATCCTGAAGTCCCTGGGCTCCCAGCTCAGCGTCAGCGCGGTGCCGGAGGAGCTGTTGCTCTCGTTCGCGATTCCCCTGCCGGAAGCCACCTGAGCTTCAGGCGCTCGCGCCGACGTGGTCGGCCGGCGAGCTCGCCGGCCGCTCGCGCCCGGTCGGGGGAGAGGGTGGGAGCTCGACGCGGAACGTGGATCCCTCGCCCGGCGTGCTCCTCACGGTCAACGAGCCGCCCATCACGCGGATGAGCCGCCGGCTGATGGGGAGCCCCAAGCCTGCCCCGCCGTGCTCGCGCGTGGACGTCTGGTCCACCTGCGTGAACTCGTCGAAGATCGTCGCGAGATGCGCTTCCTCGATGCCGATGCCGGTGTCGGTCACGTCGATACGCACGCGCTCGCTCCCCGGCGCCTGGCCGACGCGCAGCTCGACCGAGCCTGCGTCGGTGAACTTGACCGCGTTCGTGAGCAGGTTGAGGAGCACCTGACGGAGTCGCATCTCGTCCGTCCAGATGGACGGCACGCCGGCGTCGACCTCCGCGGTGTACGCGAGCGACTTGCTCGCCGCCAGCGGCCTGATGCTCTCCGACAGGCCCTCCACGAATGATGCCCAGTCGATGTCGGTCGGGTTCAAGCTCAGCTTGCCGGCCTCCACCCGGGAGAGGTCGAGGACGTCGTTCACCAGAGTGAGGAGGTGCTCGGCGGCGCCGCGCATCCGGTCGAGCGCGTCCCCCTGGCGATCGCTGAGCTCGCCGAAGAGCCCGTTCCGGAGCAGGGAGTTGTAGCCGAGCACGGCGTGGATCGGCGTGCGGAGCTCGTGGCTCATCGTAGCCAGGAACTCGGACTTGAGCCTCGAGGCACGTGCGAGCGCCGTATGCTCCTCCTCGAGCTGCGTGTTGCGCATCGTCAGCTCGCCGGTCGTCCTGGCGAGCTCACGGTTCGCGATCTCGTGCGTGAGATCGTGCAGGACGCTCACCACCGCGACGGTGTCACCGCGCTCGTCGAAGATCTTCGTGCTCACGGCGAGCGCCGTGAGCTCCCGCGCCTCGTCGGGGTCGACCAACGACAGGCGCGCCTCGCCGCGCGTGCGCGCGTGCTGCAGCAGGTCGGCGACGCAGCCGGTGAGCGCCGCGTGGTTGGCGTCGATATCGTGGAGGTGCGGCGCGGCCCGCGTCGTTCCGGGACGTGGCGTGAGCAGACGTTCGGCCTCGCGGTTCATCAGCTCGATGCCGCCATGACGGTCGCTCACCACGATGGGAACCGCCGCGTGGTCGATGAACGTGCGCAGGCGCTCGCGCTCGCTCCGGGCGTGCCGCTCCGCCACGATGGATCGGTCGAGCTGCGTCTCGAGCTCGCGCTCGGTCGCTTCGAGATCCGTGACGTCCCTCAGCACGAGGACGTCGATCGCTCGGTCGTGTCCGGGGGCGGGGAGGGGAGCTTCGAGCACCTCGAACACGAGATCCGTTCCGTCGTTTGGATCCACGAGGACGATCTTCCGTGCCGCGTCGCCCGCGTGCGCCGGCGACGACGTCGCGTGGAATGCGCTCACGGTGCGGCGGTTCGTCTCGACCGTCTGCGCCCGAGGTCCCTCGTCCCCGGGCTCGGCGGCGAACAGCTCCTCCGCGCGGCGGTTGCCCGGAACGATGCGGGCTTGGCCATCCACCAGGACGATCGCGTCGGGCAACGCGTCCAGCGCGGCGGCTCGTGCGTGCTCGTCCAGCAGCGGCATCACGTGCCTCCACGGGCCTCAGGGCGACCCGACGAGCCGTACCACCTCGGCGAGCACCCGGGTCGGCTCGCAGGGCTTGGTGAGAAAGCCGTCACAGCCGACCTGCTCGGCCCGGGTCAGATCTTCGGGGAATGCATGCGCCGTGATGATGATCACGGGAATGTGCTCGGTCTCCGGATCAGCCTTGAGGTGTGCCGTGGCCGTCCACCCGTCCATCACGGGTATCGACACGTCCATCAGGATGGCGAGCGGCTTCGTCTCCCGGGCGAGGCGCAGACCCTCGTCGCCCGTACGGGCCATGGCGACCGAAAAACCATGGCCCTCGAGCACGACGCCATACACGTAGCGGCTGTCCTCGTCGTCCTCGACGACGAGAATGGTTCCACGGCCATTCGGGGTCGTGCTCACCTTCACCGCTCCATGTCCGCATGTGCGTTCGTCCTCGATCTCAGACGCTCCCGCTCGGTCTCGCCGACACGAAGCGAGCGATGCGGGAGATCGACCGGAAATCGTCCAGCTGGAGCGCGGCGACATCGACCGTGACGCCGAACTCCTGCTCCAGCCCCACCAGGAGTTGGACGAACGCCACGGAGTCTAGCATCCCGCTGTCGATCACGTCGGTCTCCACGTCCACCTCCAGGGCGAGGTGGTCCACGAAGATCCGGTGCACGCGCAGCTCCGTGCCCCGCCTGGACTCCGCCTCGGAGGACGTCCCGGTTCCCGCGTTCGAAGCCGTGACGGCCATGCTCACCCTCCCATCAGCGCTTGGAGACGCGGGCGATCGATCTTGCCGCGCCCGTCGGTCGGCAGCTCGCTCAGCACCAGCCACCGTGTGGGCACCATGTACGACGGCAGGTTGTCGGCGAGCAGCTTCTTGAGCTCGCCGGTCCGGATCGGCGTCCCGTTCCTCGGCACGTAGGCGCATCCGATCGCCTTCCCGGAGAAGTCGCCGATCATGACGGGCACCACGGCGCATGCCGCGATCTCCTGCAGCCTGCAGACGGCGTGCTCGACCTCCGCGGGCTCGACCCGGTAGCCTCCGGTCTTGATCTGGAAGTCGGCCCGTCCCAGGAAGACGACCGCGCCGTCGGCCCGGCGGCGGCCGCGATCGCCCGTCCGGTAGATGCGCGGCGCCTTGCCGTTCGCATGACCGTTGCCGTTCGCGTGACCGTTGCCGTTCGCGTGCAGACAGCTCGGGTCCGGCAAGAACGCGGCGAGGGTGCGCTCGGGGTTGCGCCAGTAGCCCGGGCTGAGCCCTCCGCCCCCGATGTAGATGTCGCCGATCTCACCGTCCGCGACCGGCGTCATGTCCTCGCGGAGCACGAGGAGCGTTTCGCCCGGGCAGGCGTATCCGATCGGAATGGACCCGTCCGCCTCCGTGTAGTCGTCGGGGACGCGGTAGTAGCTGCTCGCCACCGTCGCCTCGGTCGGACCGTAGAGATTGGTGAAGGCGACGCCCGGGAGCCGCTGCTTCCAGTGCATCAGCGTGGAAGGCGTGAGCACGTCGCCGCACCACGCGACGTGACGGAGGGACGACAGGTCCCTCCCCTCGAGCGCGTTGAAGCGGGCGACGTAGGCGAGCTGCGAAGGCACGGAGAACCACAGGGTGAGCCGCCGCTCCTCGATGAGCGCGGCGATCTCGTGCGGGATCAGCAGGGCACGCTTGGGCACGTGGTGGAGCTCCGCGCCCGCCGCGAACGTGGCGTAGATGTCGAACGTCGAGAGGTCGAACGTCAGCGCGGTGTGCCCGGAGAGCCGGTCCGTCGGGCCGAGCTCGAAGTACTCCACCGCCCACTCGATGAACATGTGGACGCTGCCGTGCGTGATCGGCACGCCCTTGGGCTTACCGGTCGTTCCGGACGTGAAGAGGATGTACGCGAGATCGCTGGGCTCGACCGTCCCATTCGGCTCGTCCGAGGGCGCGGCATCGACGTCCGCGCGCGTGAACGCGGTCCCGCGGGGCGCCGGCCCGTCGCCCAGCCAGCCGACGAGCGAGTCGCCGAGGGCGTTGCGCGACGCGAGGTCGTCCACGAGCGCCGGCTCGCAGCCCCCCACCAGGAGCACGCGGGTCTCGCACTGCCGCAGCATGTCCGCGGTACGCACGTTCGGTCCGTGCGGATCCATGGGCACGTACGCACAGCCGGCCTTCAGCACGCCGATGAAGCTCGCCACGGCGAGGGCGGACTTCGGCAGCAGCACGCCCACGCGGTCACCCCGCTCGCAGCCGTGCGCCCGCAGGGTGCTCGCCAGCTTGTTCGAATAGCTCTCGAGCTCGCCGTACGTGAACGTACGGTCCTCGCCGACGATCGCCCGAGCCTCCGGGCGCGTCCGGGCTGCTCGTGTCACCCACTCGTGGAGCACTCCGCTCATGCCGCCTCCAGGATTGTTCTGCGTGCGTTGTCGAACACGATTCGAGCGTTCTCGAGGTCAGCCTCGCTGTCCGGCTCGTCCAGGACGAACGTGCCATATCCGCGCTGTACGTAGCGTGCGAGCGCCGACGAGACCTCTTCGTGGCTGCCGACGAGGTAGGGGCACATGGTCTGATAGTTCTCGAACGGCTCCGTCCAGTAGGTCGTGCCCGTGGCGGCACGCTCGCCGGACAGCCGGAGGTCATCCGGGTGGCGCGCCCATCCGATCGCGCCATACGCGCGCCGATGGGCCGGAGAGAACCGCCGATGCGCCACTCGCCAGGCCTCGTCTCCGTCGCGGCGCGCGATGATTCCGATGCGCAGCGCCGCGGACGGACCGATCTCGAGGGACGGCACCTGATCCTCGTCCGGCGGAAGCGCGTGCGTGAGCGAGAGCGCGCCCAACGCCTGCGAAGCGGCGCGGCCGGCCGTGGACGATCCGGAGACCACGAACTCGGGCCGCAGCGCGGCGTCCACGGCCTGGCGCAGCTCGAGCCCGCGCGCGTCGTAGTAGCGACCCTCGGCCGTCACGGCCGTCCCGTCCGTGAGCTGCCGGACGATCGTCGCGAACTCCACGAGGCGTGCGTACCGCTCGTCGTGGGGGACGTCGTCCTTGAGGCTGCCCGCCACCCAGTGGATGAACACCCGCCGGCCGTACAGGCAGGCGAGCGTCGCGACCTTCCGCGCGACGGGAAAGGGGTGCATGTGAGTAGGCTGCACGACGACGAGCGGAACCAAGGTGCGTGTCCCTTGGACGGCGGTCTGCGTGACCAGCCAGGGATCGATGAGCGTCTCGTCCGTGCGCACGAGCGCGCCGCGGAAGCGCTGTCGCTCGCTCCACCGCGCCACGTCGCGCACTCTCTTCAGGTACGATTTGGGCGAGGCTCCGGTCGCGCTCGGACACGCAGCAAAGACGTCGACCGTGCGATTCGATTCTCGATCGACGAAGCCTTCGACATCGTGACGAGCGCCGTCCATTCGTTCTGACATCCCCTTTACATGCGCGTTATGCGTGGCTCAGTGCCGCGATGCGCATTTGCAGAATGCAGGCCATGGGTCTGGCCCCGTGGTCGGCGCGGTTGGACGGGACTTCCGGCCTTCGCGGCGGCGCTCCGGCTTGGCGCGCCCGAGCGACATAGGGGAATCACCTCCGTCGCACCCGCTCGTCAGGATCGAGCGCTCCCGGGCGATCTCATCTTAGACGCAGTGGCGTGGTGCGGAGCCGAGCGCCGTGGCGCGTTCGGGAGGGCGCGGGCGGTACGGAGCTTGCGCAGTCGCGGGCGTCTTCGAGCCACGCACCGCGGAGGGCTGACACACCCCCATGTCGTCTCCACAGGTACTCTCCGAGCAGCCGGTCGTGCGCGAGCCGGCGATCCGACCGAAGGCTGTCCTCCGGGCGCTCGTCCCCGACGATCTCGACGCCCTGGTCGCGCTCCACCGCGTGGCGTTCGGGCCCGGCGGCCGGCCGGAGGAAGCCGTGCGCAGGCTCCTGCGCGACATCTTCTTCGACCATCCGTGGACCGACCCGACGCTGCCGTGCCTGGGTCACTTCCTGTCCGATGGCACGCTCGTCGGGGCGATCGGCGTCATGCCGCGCCCGATGACGTTCGAGGGCGAGCCGATCCGGGCGATGATCAGCACCAACTTCATGGTGCACCCCGAGCACCGGCGGGGGCTCACGGCGATCAACCTCATGCGGAAGGTCTTCCAGCTCGAGGCGGATCTCATCCTGTCGGAGGGCAACGAGCCCGCCCGGCGCATCTGGGAGTCGATGGGTGGGCACGTCGTTCCGTCGCGCTCCACCCGCTGGCTGCGGGTGCTGCGACCCGCCGGCCTGCTGGCCCATTTCGCCTCCGACTCGAAGCTGCCTCCGTTGCTGGCGCGCATGGCCCGCGGCGTGGCGGTCCTGCCGGACGCCGTCGCCTCGCTCGTGCTGGGCTCGTTCCGCAGCGTGCCGACGTGCTGCGGTGCGGACAACCTGCTCACGAACGAGAGCCTGCTCGTGCGCTCGATCGAGCGGGATCCGACGGACTACGCGCTGAAGCCCGTGTACACGGAGCAGTCGCTCCGCTGGATCATGTCCGCGCTCAGCAAGAGCCACCGGGAGCAGACGCTTCGCGGATGCAGCGTTCCCGGCGGCGACGGGCCCGCCGGATGGTACCTCTACCTGTCGCGGCCCGGCGGAGTCGGACGCGTGCTCCAGCTCGGCGGCCGCCGGGAAGCGCGCGAGGAGGTCCTCGAGCATCTCTTCGCCGACGCGTACCGGGCGGGCAACGTCGGCCTGCTCGGCCAAGGCGACCCGATCTGGATGGATGCGCTGAAGGCCAGCTCCTGCTTCGTCCGACCGGGAGCGAGCTGGTTCATGTTCCACACACGGAGGCCCGAGATCCAGCAGGTCATGGATACGCCGCGGGCGTTCGTCAGCCGACTGGAGGGCGAAGGATGGATTCGATTCGCATGCTGAGCTCGACGGTGACCAACGCCTACACGGTGCGCGCCGACCAGCTGTCGCCGGCCCTCGCGGACGAATGGCTGTCGATCACCGAGAGCGCGCCCGACTGCTCGAGCCCTTTCCTGCACCCCGCCTACGCGCAGACGATGGCCAACGTGCGGGCGGGCGTGGAGGTGGCGGTGCTGGAGTCGGACGGCGAGGCGGTCGGGTTCCTTCCTTTCGAGCGGACCGCGGGCGGGATCGGTCGCTCGATCGGCGGAAGGGTGTGCGACCGTTCCGGTGCGGTGGTGCGGCCCGGCGTCGCGTGGAACGTCGAAGAGGTGACGAAGGCCGCGGGGCTCCGCATCCTCAGGCTCGCCAACGTCGTCCTCGAGGAGGAGGCGTTTCGGCCGTACTTCAGCACGCGGGCGCTGGCGCCGTACATCGACCTCACGGACGGATACGACGCCTATCGCCTCGCGAACATCCGCTCGGGGTCCGGCACGATGAAGCGCGTCGATCGACGGAGCCGGAAGCTCGAGAGCCTGCGCGGACCTCTCCGGCTCGTGTGGCACGACACCGACGACCGGGTTCTCGACACGCTCCTGCGGTGGAAGTCGGAGCAGCGCCGCGCCTCGCGGTCGCCCAACGTGTTCGATCTGCCGTGGGCTCGGCAGCTCCTCGCGTGGCTGCGGCTCCCTCGGACGGACGACTTCGGCGGCGTGCTCACAGCGCTCTACGCGGGCGATACGCTCTGCGCGGCGCACTTCGGTATTCGCACGCGGCGCATGCTGCACTACTGGCTCGCGGCCTACGACGAGGAGATGGGGCGCTGCTCGCCGGGGCTGCTCCTGCTCATGCGCATGGCGAACGAGGCGGCTGCCCGCGGGATCACGCGCCTCGACCTCGGTCCCGGTGAAGAGCAGTACAAGCTCCACATCGCGAGCGGTCACCGGGACGTCGCCATGGCGACCGTCTGCACGGGCGCGGCCGTGGGGTCGCTGGTGAAGGCTGCCGAGGGCATCCGGATTCGCGCGAGGCAATCGGAAGCGCTACGCGCGACGCGGAGGACGCTGGTGCGGGGGGCCTACCTGGTGCGCGCGTCCTTGGGGGGCGGAAGCCGAGAGGGCTGAGCCCCGCGGGAGCGCGCGGGTCTACCGAGCGGGCGACGAGGCTGTTAGCTCTTCGCCGTTCCAACGGTTTCCGGCCCGTCGAGGAGGTGCGCCGATGGACGCCCGTCCTCCGCGACGGACAGCGCGACCGAGCACGGCGAGCCTCGCCGTGGTCGCGCTCCCTCTGCCCGACCGAGACGCGCGCGCCGCGATCGGTGCCGATCTCGACACGAACCTCCTGGTCGAAGCCGGCGCCGGATCCGGCAAGACGACGGAGCTCGTCACCCGCATGGTCGCGCTGCTCGAGACCGGCACGGCGCGCGCCGACGAGATCGCCGCGGTCACGTTCACCCGCAAGGCGGCGGGCGAGCTGCGCGAGCGCTTCCAGGCGGCGCTCGAGACGCGCATCGCCGAGCTGAGGGCCGCCGGCGCCACCTCCGACATCGCGTTCGAGCGTCTCGTGACCGGGCTCGATGAGATCGAGCGCTCGTTCGTGGGCACGATCCACGCGTTCTGCGCTCGCCTTCTGCGGGAGCGCCCGCTCGAGGTCGGCCTCGACCCGGCGTTCGAGGAGATGGAGCCCGACGAGCGTCTCTTCGTGCGGCAGCGCTTCTGGCAGTCCTATCTCGAGCGGCTCGCGCGCGAGAGCGATCCGATCCTCGAGGAGCTTACGCGCACGGGCCTGCGGCCGGGCTCCCTGCGCGGGCTGTTCGACGCGGTCGTCGAGAATCCGGACGTCGAGTTCCCGGCGGAGCCCTCGATCACCGGCTCCGCGCAGGAGATCGCCGACGTCAGGGCCGTCATGGAGGACCTGGTCGAGCGCGCACGGGAGCTCATGCCGGAGCGGATCCCCGACAGCGACTGGGACCCGCTCCAGAAGAAGATCCGCTCGCTCCTCTTCCTGCGCGACGTCACGGGATGGACGGAGCCGGCCGACGTCTACGAGGCGCTCGGTCAGCTCTGCAAGCAGTCGGGATCGCACAAGATCGTGCAGAAGCGTTGGCGCCACGCCGCTCGGGCGAAGGCGCTGCGCGACGAGATCGACGCGTTCGCGGTCGGAGACGCGCCTGCGCGCAGGCTCTACCTGCGATGGCTCGCCCACCGATACGCGCTCGCGGTGCGTCTGGCCCGCAGCGCGGCCGCCGAGTTCACCGCGCATCGCCACAGGACGGGGAAGCTCGACTTCCAGGATCTCCTCGTGCTCGCGGCCGAGCTGCTCCGCACGCGTCCGGAGGTGCGGCGCGATCTGGGAACGCGCTACCGGCGCGTGCTGCTCGACGAGTTCCAGGACACGGATCCGCTCCAGGCGGAGATCGTGCTCCTCCTGGCCTCCGAGCCGGACGCGCAGACGGAGGAAGGCGGGGCCCCCGGCGGAGTGGGCGCGTGGATGCGCGCGGTCCCGCGGCCCGGCGCCCTCTTCGTCGTGGGTGATCCGAAGCAGAGCATCTATCGTTTCAGGCGCGCGGACATCCAGCTCTACGCGCTGGTCCAGGAGCGCTTCCGCGAGTTCGGCAGGGTCGTGGAGCTCACGACCAACTTCCGTTCGCGTCCCGCGATCGGCGACGTCGTCAACGAGCTCTTCCCCACGGAGGGGTTCTTTCCGGCCGAGGCGACGGCGGAGCAGGCGGCCTTCGAGCCGCTCAACACGAGACCGCCCTCGGATCCCGTGCCGTCGGAAGGCGTGTTCACGTACGATCTCCAGCCTCTGGAGAAGAACCAGAGCGCGCTCGCGCGCGACGACTCCGAGCGGATCGCATCCTGGATACGCGCGCGGGTGGACCGCGGCGAGCGGCGCCCCGGAGACTTCCTCGTCCTGGCGCGGAACAAGGCGCGGCTCGGTGCTTACGCGCGCGCGCTCGAGGCCCGTGATCTGCCGGTGGAGGTGACCGGCGCCGGCGTCGGCGCGGAGGAGGAGATACGCGAGCTCCTCGTGCTGCTCCGCTGCATGATCGACCCGACGAACCCCGTGCGCGTCGTGGCCGCGTTGGTCGGGCTCTGCTTCGGGATCGACTACGAGAGGCTCGTCGTGCATCGCCTGGAAGGCGGCGGCCTGGACGCGATGGCGCCGGGCGAGCGGGGCCATCCCGACGTGCTCGACGCGCTGCGCACGCTGCACACGTGGTGGCGTCGCGCGATCCGGCAGCCGTCCGACATCTTCGTTCCCGGGCTGGTGAGCGAGCTCGGGCTGCTGCCGCTCGCCGCCGCCGGCGAGCTCGGCTCGGTGAGGGCGGGCGCTCTGGTGTTCGTGCTGGATGCGGTGCGCGCGGCGGCGCTCGCCGGCGATTCGTCGCTCCCGGGCGCGATCGTCGCCATCGAGGGCGCGCTCGAGCTCGCCGAGGCCGAAGCGCCCCTCGAGCCGGCGCGGCCCGACGTGGTGCGCGTGATGAACCTCCACCAAGCGAAGGGACTCGAGGCCCCGGTCGTGATCCTGGCGGATCCGTGCGGCGGCGGACCGCACGCGCCCGACCTCCACGTGGAGCGCGGGGACGCCGGCGCGGTCGCCCACGCCCGTGTGGTGGATGCCGGTGAAGGATGGGCCGGCTCCAAGGATCTCGCCCGTCCCACCGACTGGGACGCGATGGCGGAGATCGAGGCGCGGTTCGAGGCGGCGGAAGCGGTCAGGCTGCTCTACGTGGCGGTCACCCGGGCGAAGCACGAGCTGGTGGTCGCGCGCTGGCCCGACAAGCCGGCGGAGTCGCCGTGGCGCGCGCTCGATCCGTGGCTCGATCGGCGGGCCACGCGCCTCGAGCTCGAGGCCTCGCCTCCGCCCGTGAGCGCCGACGTGGCGGTGACGGCGGACGAGATCCAGGCCGTGGCGGCGCGAGGCGCCCGGATCCTCGATGCGCTGCGCACGCCGTCCTACGTGCACCGGGCCGTCACCGACGTCACCGAAGCGGGGCTCGGCGCGCCGGTGCGGGAGGCGCCGGCGCGCGCCGACGCTCCGGCGTCGAGCGTCCCCGTGGACGCGCGCCCGGCTCCGCAGCGGCACGGCGCGCGCGGTCACGAGCTTCGCGGCTACGAATGGGGGAGCGCCGTGCACGGAGCGCTGGCGGCGGCGGCGCGCGCGCCCGGCGCCCAGGCGCTGCGCGCCACCTGCCGCGACCTCCTGGTCGAGCACGGCCGACCGCTCGACGACCACGGCGAGCCGCTCGAGCTCGCCGAGCTGGTCGAGCTGGTCCGCTCCGTCGAGGGATCCGACCTCTGGATGCGCGCCATGCGGGCCGATCGCGTCCTCTCGGAGGTGCCCTTCGCGCTCCCCGGATGGATCGACGACGCGCGCGCGCCGGACGTCTCCGAGCGGGCCGCCGCCGCGCCCGCGCGCAAGCAGCTCGATCTCTTCGGCGGCTCCGAAGGCGGGGGGCGCACGGCCGGCAACGGCGCGCCGGAGGCGAGCGGCCAGCCGCCGACGCTGCTCGAGGGCGTGATCGATCTGGCGTTCCACGAGGCGGACGGCTGGGTGGTCGCCGACTACAAGACCGACGTTGGCACGGACCCCGAGTTCGCCGCGCGAGAGGTGGCCTACCGCCGGCAGGTGGAGATCTACGCGGACGCCTGGGCGAGGCTCACCGGGGAGCGCGTCAAGGAGCGCGTCATCTTCTTCACCGCGCAGGGGCGTACCGAGCGCTGGTAGACGTCGCGCCGCTATGTTCTCGGCCATGACGACCCGAACGATCCTGGATACCGTGCGCGAGCGCCGCTCCATCAAGGAGCTCGCCGACGTCGCGGTGTCGCGTGAGCAGATCGAAGTCCTGCTCGATGCCGCCGTCCACGCCCCCAACCACCGCATGACCGAGCCTTGGCGCTTCTACGTGCTGGGCCCCGAGGCGCGCCGCGCGTACGGTGCGGCCCTGGGCGCCAGGAAGGCGAAGCGCGTGGAGGACCCGGCCGCGGCGGCGGAGGTGATCCGCAAGGTGGTGGAGAAGCACGCCGCGCTGCCCGCGATGCTCGCGGTGAGCGTGGTCGTCGCCGACGATCCCGAGATCCGCGAGGAGGACTACGCGGCGACGTGGATGGCGATCGAGAACATCTCCCTGGTGGCCGTGGACATGGGCCTCGGCACGCACCTCAAGACCGGCGCGGTGATGAACGACCCGGCGGCGCGCGCGGCGGTCGGCGTGCCCGAGGGGGAGCGCATCGTCGCGACGCTCGAGATCGGCGTCCCCGCGGCCGCGCCGCCCGCACGCGCGCGCAAGCCGGCCTCCACGCTCACGACCTGGGTTCCCTGACGCCCGAGGGCGGGTGTCGCATTCCAGGAACGCCGTTCGTTGGGAAGGAGTATCGACGCGGCCGGCGGTGACGTAGCTTGGCTGCGAACGCTCCGAAGAGGAGGCCCTATGGGACGAGCGTGCGGGGTACGCCTTGGGTATGCGACCTACCTGCGCACGGGCCCGATCGGCCGTGCCCCCTGGATCTGGGCGACGCTGGCGGCGGCCGGCTGTGCGTCGGGCCCGTCGAGCGCGCCGGAGGAGATCGGCGCCACCGGCACGGGGCTGACCTCGGTCGCGGTGGGTCAGCTGTCGAGTCGCCAGTCCACCGTGGAGGTCAGGAACGAAGCCTCCGTGGCCGAGTCCGCGGTGGCCGCCCCTCTGAGAACGGTGTGGGGCGTGATGCCGGGCGTCTTCCAGCGTCTCCAAGTCGAGATGAGCTACGTGGACGCGGGCGCGGGGACGATCGGGAACGGCAACTTCCGTCCCCGCAGGCTCGGCGGGCGCTCCCTCTCGACGTTCCTCGACTGCGGCAGCGGGCTCACGGGACCTTACGCGGATGCATACGCGGTCAGGATGTCGCTGCTCGTGCAGCTCCTGCCGGCGGCGGACGGAGCGACGACGGTGCGGACGTCGATCGACGCCTATGCGGAGGATCGCGCGGTGAACGCCCGTCCGATCCACTGCAACTCGAGGGGCACGCTCGAGCGGCAGATCTGGTCGATGATCGACGAGCTCGTGAAGGCCTAGACGCCGCCGGCGTGGCGGCGCCGGCCCGAACCGGCTCCATGACGCGTCTCCGCTGGCTCGCGCTCGTCCTCGGCCTCGGCACGGCCGTCGCGGCGGACGCGGCCGCCGCGCAGACCGTGTTGGTCCGCGTGCTGAGCGCCGAGACGTCCGCGCCGCTCGCCGGCGCGATCGCGCACCTGGTCGACGACGCCGGCGCGATCGTGGCGAGCGTTCTCACCGACGCGCAGGGGAGGGCGTTGTTCACCGCGATGCCCAGCGCGCGCGTCCGAGCGCGGGCCGAGATGATCGGCATGTCGACGCGCGAGACGGCGCCGTTCGACGTCAGCGCGCGCGCGCCCACGGTCACGGAGCTGCGACTGGAGGCGCGTCCGGTGGATCTCGCCGCCATCGACGTGAGCGCGGCACGCCGGGCGTGCTCGCCGAGGCCCGCGGAGGAGGGGCGCGAGCTCGCCGTCGTATGGGACGAGGCACGCAAGGCGCTGACGGCCGCGGCGCTCACCGAGCGACAGGGCCTCCATCGCTACGAGACGATGACGTTCCAGCGTGACGTCCTCGCCGACGGGACCACGAGTCGGACGGAGACGCGCCAGCAGGCAACGCGCCGCGTCCCCTTCGAGACCCTCGCGCCCGCCGATCTCGTCGCCGGCGGCTTCGTGCGCCGCGTGCTCACGGAGGTCGTGTACCACGCGCCGGACGCGAACGTGCTGCTGTCGGCCGAGTTCACCGATGCGCACTGCTTTCGGCTCGTCGCAGGGCCTCCGGGGGTCGAGATCGTCGGCATCGGCTTCGAGCCGCTCGAGCGTCGGCGGGACGTCGTGGACATCGCCGGCACGCTCTGGCTGGACCGGGGCACCGCGGAGCTGCGCTGGCTGGACTACGCGTACGTGAACCTCGACCTGCCGGTCCGTGCCGAGGCGGGAGGCCGGGTCACCTTCCAGCGCACGCCGTCCGGCCGCTGGATCGTGCCGGACTGGTGGATCGACATGCCGATCCTCGCAGGGCGCCGGTCCGGCGACGGGTCGCCGCGCGTGGAGCTGGCGGGGACGCGTCGGTCCGGCGGGCAGGTGCTCGAGGTCCTCGAGGGCGGCGGACGCGCCGTCGATGGCTTCGGCCCGCAGGGCGGAGTCGAGGGCATCGTCGTGGACAGCGCCGGCTATCCGGTCGCAGGCGTTCGGGTCGGCGTGGCGGGAGGGAGCCAGGAGGTGTTCACGGACAGCCTGGGCGCCTTCCGCCTCATGGGTCTGAGCGGCGGCACGTACGACGTCTGGTTCGAGGACCCGCGCGCCGCGATCCACGGCCTGATGCCGCCGCCCGTCTCGCGCCGCGTTCTGCCCGGTGAGGTCTCCACCCTCGAGCTCTACATGCCGACGGTGAGCGAGCTCCTCCGCGACGTCTGCCGGGGCCGAGCCGCGAGTGGGGGCGCCTCCCTCGCCGGGCGCGTCGTGGACGCCGGGGGACGGCCGCTCGCGGGCGTGATCGTTCGGGCATCGTGGGCGGCACCCCGGCCCGCCGGCCCGCCGGATCCTGAGCCTCGCGGGATCTCCATCCGCCGGCGGATCGAGGCCGCCACCCTCGCGGACGGCACGTACACGCTGTGCGACCTCCCCCGCGGCACGCCGCTGGACGTGTCCACGATCGTCGACGGCTCCGAGGTCGCCGCCGGAACGTCGATCGTCGGTGCCACGGAAGCCGGCGCGCTGCGCGAGCTTTCCCGCGCGGACGTGGTCCCGCCGAGCGGAGCGAACTGACCGCTCGGCTGGCCGCCGTCGGCGGCTCGTCCTTAGCTTCGTCGGATGGGGATCACGAGAGCCGCGTGCGCGCGGCGAGCACGTCGAGCGCATCGGGTCGCCGGCATCGTGGCCACCGCGCTGATCGCGTGGGCCGCGTCCGCGCTTCCGTCCGCGGCGCAGACGGTGCTCCTGCGGGTCGTCGACGACGAGACGTCGGCGCCCATCTTCGGCGCCGTCGCGCACCTGCTGGACGAGCAGGGTGCGGTGGTGCGGAGCGTCCTGAGCGACGAGCAGGGAAGGGCGCTGTTCGTTTCGATCCCCGCGGCACGCTATCGCGCCCGCGCGGAGATGATCGGGATGGCGACGCTGGAGTCCGACGTCTTCGACGTCACGGACCGGGCCGCCGCCCCGCTCGAGATGCGGCTGGTGCCGCGGGCCATCGATCTGGAGGCCATCGACGTGCGGGCGGAGCGCCGGCGCTGTGTCGCGCGACCCACGCAGGAGGGGCTCGCGGTGGCCCGTCTGTGGGACGAGGCGCGTAAGGCGCTGGTGGCCGCGGCCATCACGGAGGTGCAGGGTCTCTATCGCTACGAGACGATGACGTACGAGCGCGACGTCGATCCCGACACGCGCATGGTGATCCGTGACGACGAGACCCGGCGGACGGGTTACGCGCGAAGCCCCTTCGAGAGCCTGCCGCCCGACGACCTCGTCGAGGGCGGCTTCGTGCGCCGCGACGGCGCCGATCTCGTCTACTACGCGCCGGACGCGAACGTCCTGCTGTCGGATGCTTTCCTCGGCTCGCACTGCTTCCGTCTCGTCGATCCGAACGAGGGCGAGGAGCTCATCGGCCTGAGCTTCGAGCCGCTGGAGCAGCGCCGGCGCGTGGCGGACGTGGGAGGCACGCTCTGGCTCGACCGCTCGACGGCGGAGCTGCGCTGGCTCGAGTACACCTACTACAACCTGGACCTCCCGATCCGCACGGCGGGCGCGGGGGGCCGGGTCGACTTCCGGCGCATGCCCGCCGGGACGTGGATCGTGCCCGATTGGTGGATCGAGATGCCGATCATCGGGACGCGCATGCTGGACAACGGCTCGTCGCGACCGGCGCTGACTCGCATGCGTCGCTCGGGCGGGCGCGTGCTCGAGGTGCACGAGGCCGGAGGGCGCAGCCTGGGCGGACGCAATCCGACCGGCGGCATCGAGGGCATCGTCGTGGACAGTGTCGGCGCGCCGGTCGAGGGCGCGCGCGTGGGCGCCGTGGGCTGGAGCCAGGAAGCGTTCACCGACGCCCGCGGCGCGTTCGCCCTGCTCGGGATGCGCGAGGGCACGTACGAAGTGCGCTTCGTCGATCCGCGATTGGCGGCGTTGGGCCTCGTGCCGCCCCTGGTGGAGCGCGAGGTCATCCCGGGAGAGGTCTCCTACCTGCAGCTCCACCTGCCGCCGGTGGGAGATCTGCTGCGGGCGGCGTGCCGCGACTCGTCCGGGGCGACCGACGTGGGCGTGCTCGCGGGTCGACTGCTCGACCGCGACGGGCGTCCGGTCGCGGGTGGGACGGTGCGCGCCGTCTGGTCCCGGTACGAGCGCCTGGGTGGGGACCCGGCCGGCGTGATGATCCGGGACACCGGCGGTCTGGAGACGACGACCGAGTCCGACGGCTCCTACCGGCTGTGTGGAGTGCGGCGGGGTGAGCGGCTCGACGTCGTCTCGATCGTCGATGGCGTCGAGCGTCCCGCCGAAGCGATCGCGATCGGCGAGCAGGACGTCGGCGCGCTGCTCGAGATTCGGCGTCGCGATTAGGCTGCGGCACGGATGACGGCCGTCCGCCGCGGCATCGAGCGCGTCCTCGACGGCGAGGCGGGGCACCTGCGCGGTGCCTCGCTCGGGCTGATCGCGCATCCAGCCTCGGTCACGCGCGGGCTCGAGCACGCCTCGACCGCGCTGCTGTCCGCCGGCTTCCGACTGCAGGCGCTCTTCGGGCCCCAGCACGGCGCGCGCGGCGAGAAGCAGGACAACATGGTCGAGTCGGCGCACTTCCGTGATCCCGCGACGGGGCTCCCGGTCCACTCGCTGTACGGCGACGTGCGCAAGCCGACGCCGGCGATGCTCGCGGGTCTCGACGCGCTGCTCTTCGACCTCCAGGACGTGGGGGTGCGCGTCTACACGTTCGTATGGACGATGGCGCTCGCCATGGAAGCGTGCGCCGAGGCGGGTGTCCGCTTCGTCGTGCTCGACCGGCCGAACCCGATCGGCGGCGTGCTGCGCGAGGGGCCCGTGCTGCGCGAGGGCTTCGAGTCGTTCGTGGGGCTCCATCCGATCCCACTGCGGCACGGCCTCACCTGCGGGGAGCTCGCGCGCTGGCTCGACGCCGAGCGCGGCATAGGCTGCGATCTCGAGGTCGTCGCGTGCGACGGCTGGCGGCGCCGCATGTCGTGGGAGGACACGGGACTTCCCTGGGTGCTCCCGAGCCCCAACCTGCCGACCGTGGACTCCTGCCGCGTGTACCCGGGCATGGTCCTGATCGAGGGCACGAACCTCTCGGAGGGCCGAGGGACGACGAAGCCGTTCGAGCTCTTCGGTGCGCCGTTCGTCGACCCGCTGGCGCTCGAGCGGCGTCTGCGGGAGACGCTCGGCCCGGGCGCGATCGTCCGGCCGTGCCACTTCGAGCCGACCTTCCAGAAGCACGCGTCCCGGATGTGCGGCGGCGGTCAGATCCACGTGACCGACGCGGACACGTTCCGCCCCGTGCACACCGCCGTGGCCATCCTGTCCGCGGTGAAGGAGATCGCGCCCGAGGACTTCCGGTGGCGCGAGCCGCCCTACGAGTACGAGACGGTCAAGCCGCCGATCGACATCCTGTGGGGGGGTGACGGGCTGCGGAAGGGCATCGACGCCGGCGCGTCCGTGGACGACATCCTGTCGTCAGCGGAGGCCGAGTGCGCGGAATTCGGTCGATCGGTGGCCCCCTACCTGCTCTACGACTAGCGGCCTACTCGCAGAATCCCGTCGATCCCAGGTCGGGCGGTATCTGGAACTCGATGCTGTCGCCGGGATTGACCTGGATGGCCTCGGTCGTGCACGAGGGGCCGGCGAGCAGGTCGATCTGCAAGCGCAGCCCGCTGGAGAACTCCCACGGCATGGTGAACACCGCCGTCTGGTTGCCGCCCACCACGCCGAGTCGCCTCTGGGCCGTGTCGCCGAGCACCGTGATGGTGGCGTCGTAGAAGTTCGCGTTGCGTACGCGCAGGCGAATCTGCGGCACGCCGACGGACTCCTCGAAGGGGTTCGCGCTGGGACGCGGGCCGCGCGTTCCGCAGCCGAGCAGCCCGAGCGCCAGCACGCCGACGAGGGCACGGCGCACGGGCACGCGCAGCCTCGACGCAGGCGTCGATCGCGAGGTGGGTCGCATAGGGCCCGTCTACCCACGCGGCCGACGCGCGATCCGCTCCGGCCGGTCGGTGGGGCGGCGCAGCTCCTCGTCGAACGCCACCACCTCGAAGTCCTCCTCGAACCCGATGCGGTCGGGAGAGGGCAGGTATCGGTCGACGTCCACCCGCTTCTCGGATTCCAGCGCGCGCTCGAAGAGTCGGGCCTCTCGGGCTTCGGCCTGCTCCGTCGTGTCCGAGGTGGCGTACACGATCTCGCCGAGGGTCTTCTCGTCGAGCTCCAGCTTCCGCCGCACGGCGTCCGCCGCCACGAACGCGCGCCGCAGCGCGGGGAAGGCGAAGTGCTGCTCGCCTCCCTCGTCCACGGTGACGTCCGCGTCGAGCTCGGCCGCTAGGCGGTGCAGCGCCGCCTCGACGTCACCTCGGTCCACCGACTGCCCGGTGAGCTTGGAGGCGACGTACGCATGCGCCTCGCCGACGCCCACCGGTCCCGACGTCTCCAGGGCACGGCGATAGACGAGGCCGAGCAGCACCCTGCGGACGTTGCGCGTATGCCGGCGCCGGTTCTCGAGCTTCACGCTCACGCTGCGCACGAGCGGGATCGCGAAGAAGACCGCGCTGAAGACGACCGGCACCCACACGAGCCCGAGGTACGCGGCGGTGCCGCCGAGCCCGAGGCGCGGGAAGATGAACCAGGGCGCGGTCGCCGCCGACAGCAGCGTGAAGCCGTTCATGCCGGCCACGACGGCGTTGGCGCCGGAGGTGTTGCCGGTGAGCTCGAGCGCGGGCTCGAGGCGAAGCCACGCCGGGTTGGGCGGGCGGACGCGTCTCGCTTCCGAGGCGGTGGCCATGATCTCCGGGAAGGCGTAGACGAGCTCCCCGTCGGGCGAGACCAACGCTTCGCCTCCGTACGAGCCGAGCAGTCGGGCCATCTCCTGCTCGGCCGCGGGGAACGTCGTGCCGGAGTGCTCGACGAGCTCCGCGGTGGTGAGCACACCGGCCCGTGCGCGGATCAATCGGAGCAGGCCGCGGTCGAGCTGCGCGCGGGTCGGCTCGGGCCGGTCCGGCCCGAAGACGAACGCGAAGACCTTCTTGTAGAACGGAACCTTGTCTTCCTTGTCGAGCGTGCGCTCCCAGCGGTGTCCGTAGTACGGGCGGCCTACGCGCCAACGCGGGCCCCAGATCCAGTACCAGAACCAGAAGTTCGGGAAGCCCACGCCGCCGCCGCGGTGACGGTGTCCGCCCCAGCCGCCGCCGCGCGAGTCTCTGCCGCGCTGGTTCGCGAAGACGGCGGCGATCAGCAGCGCGACGAAGATCACGAAGTACGCGACCAGCATGACGACGATCCACGCCTTGAACGCGCCGCGCAGAAACTTGCCGACTGCGCGCTTCGCCCGGTGCAGCCAGGGCTCGCGACCCCGCTCGATCAGCCGCGGATCGAACTCGTAGAGCAGCTCGCCCGAGTCGGACACGGCGAGGTGTCCCTGGTGCGACTCGAGCAGCGCCTTCAGCCCGCTGCGCACGTCCTCGGTGGGAAGCCCCGACTCGGTGGCGACGTCGCCCACGGTCCCGCGGCCTTTCAACCGCCGGAGCGACGTCATCAGCTCGGCCTTCAGGTCGGCCAGCTTCGGGTCGACGCCCGTCAGCTCGGCCAGATCGATCTTCGCGCTCATCGCACCACGTCGGAGAACAGCCCGCGCACGGCGAGCTTGGTCACCTTTCCCATCGCGTTGCGCGGCAGGTCGGAGACCAGGAGGAAGTGCTTCGGCACCTTGTAGGGCGCCAGACGGCTCTTCACGAAGGTACGAAGCTCCGCCTCGGAGACTTCAGTCGCGGGGCGCGGGACCACCGCGGCGCACACCCGCTCACCCCAGCGTGGGTCCGCGACGCCCACCACGGCGCAGTCCGCGATCCCTGCATGCGAGCGCAGCACGTCCTCGATCTCGAGCGCGGAGATCTTCTCGCCGCCCGACTTCAGGATGTCCACGCTCGAGCGGCCGAGGATCCTGTAGGCGCCGTCCGCGACCACGGCCAGATCGCCCGTCCGGAACCAGCCGTCCGCAGTGAAGGCGCCAGCCGTGTCCGCCGGCCGTCCCCAGTATCCACCGAACACCGTCGCGCCCCTCACGTGGATCTCGCCGGGACGACCCGCCGGGACGGGCGCGTCGGTCTCGTCGGCGAGCCGCACCTCCACGCCCGGGAGCGGCGTGCCGACGAACCCCGCGCGGCGCTCGCCCTCGAGCGGGTTGGAGAGGGCCATGCCGATCTCGGTCATTCCGTAGCGCTCGAGGAGCCGGTGTCCCGTGATCGCCTCCCATCGCTCGAGCGTCGGCACGGGGAGCGCGGCGGAGCCCGACACCATGAGCCTGCATGCGCGTGCGCCCTCGGACCACGCGCGGCGCTCGGCCGGGTCGGCCTCCTCCCACGCGTCGACGAGGCGCGCGTAGACGGTGGGCACCGCCATGTAGACCGTGATCGTCTTGGCCGCCAGCCTCCGCCACACCTCCACGGGCCGGAAGACCGGCATGATCTCGCACACCGCTCCGTTCCAGAGCGCGCACGTGAGGACGTTCACGATCCCGTGCACGTGGTGCAGCGGCAGGTGGAGGAGCGTGCGGTCCTCGGGCGACCAGCCCCACGCGCGGCTGAGCGACTCGACCTGCGCGAGGATGTTGGCGTGCGACAGCACGGCGCCCTTCGGCCGGCCGGTCGTGCCCGAGGTATAGAGGATCATGCCCGGGCGAGGGGGCTCGACGTCCGGGAACGCCGTCCGGCCCGGCGCCGACGCGAGCTCTTCGGTTCCGATTCTCATGATGTCACGCGATCCCGCCGCGGGCGCGATGGACTCCACGAGGTCGGGATGCACGACCAGGGCCACGGGTCCCGCGTCGTCCAGCACGTGGGCGTGCTCGGCCGGCGGGTGCGAGACCGCGAGCGGCACGGCGACGCCGCCGGCGCGCCAGATCCCCCACTGGACCGCCGCATAGACCCACCCCGGCGGCGCGAGGAAGCAGACCCGCTCGCCGGCCAAGTCCGCCCGCCCGGCCAGGAGGCGCGCCGCCACGGCGTCGGCTGCCCGGCAGAGGTCCCCGTACGTGAACCCGCCCTCCGGGGCCACGACGGCCGGGCGGTCCGGTCTTCCGCGGGCTCGCTCGAAGAGAGGTAACGTCACGTCCGCCGCGGTGCATGGGGATCGATCGCAGGAGTCGAATCTTGTGGATGCGGCCCCCGCCTGGTAGCGTCGCCCTTCCCACGCGTCGCCCGACGCCTCCGACCCACCTTCCGATTCACATCCTCGACCCGACGGGACCCGCGAACTGAATGGCGCATCCGCACTTCGAGCACGTCGCCGAGCACCTCGCCCGCGTGCGCGACGGCTATGCGTTCATTCCCGACGCGGAGCAGGTCTATCTGGGTCGGCAGGAGGAGGACCATATCTGGGAGCTGGTGGGCCTCCGGCTGCAGGGCTGTCCTGTGGTCGTGCTCGCGGCGCTCCGCTTCGACAGGCTCGAGCGCAAAGGCGTCCCCGACTCGCGCGAGTCGCTCGGCGTCTACCTGTCCACGCCGGCCCGGCCCGGTGGCGCCCCGGAGCGCCGGCTCACCGCGTTGCTACCGCACAAGGACCAGAAGATCCCCCAGTTCCTCCAGGGGCTGCGCGCGGGGCGTGAGTTCGCGCCCGTGAGCATCGACAGGGTGCGCGTGGAGGTCGCCTTCGACTTCCGCGCCGACAATCCTTCCGCCCTGAAGGAGATGCGGGCCGCCTCGCCGCTCCGCAGCCAATACTACCGCACCGTGGACGGTCACGTGCTGCGGGGGGAGTCGCACGAGATGACGCCCGTGGAGGGATCGGATCACCGCTTCGTGGCAGTGCGCTCCCCGGAGCAGCTGCTCCCCGAAGGCGTCATCGCGCTGCCCACGCTGTTCGTCGCGCACCGCTTCGTCGCGCTCCAGGTGGACGTGAGCGACGAGTCCGCGCGGCTCGCGGTGCGGAACTGGGTGCCGTTCCTGCCGGCGACGGCCTCGGCGGAAGGGCTCATCCCGATGGGGCGGAGGAAGAAGGCGCCGGCCTGACCCGATTCGCCTGCACCGAGCCGGCGAGGAGCCCGAGCAGCAACACCAACGAGCCCGGGCCGACGAGCGGAGCGAGGTGCACCGCGAGGGGAACGATCTCGGATCGCTCGATCCGTCCAGTCGCCCACGTCTCCACGAAGGGCTCCGTGCGGACCACCACCCGACCCCGAGGGTCCACGACCCCCGAGATTCCCGAGTTCGCGGCCCGCACCACGGCCATTCGGTTCTCCACCGCTCGCAGGATCGCGTGCGCGAAATGCTGATACGGTGCGGACGTGGCCCCGAACCACGCGTCGTTGGACAGCGTCACGAGCACGGCTGCGCCCGCGCTGCGAGCCTCGCGCGCGAGCTCCGGGAAGGTGAGCTCGTAGCAGAGCAGGATTCCGTAGGGACCGAGCGGCCCTTTCGTGAGGGCTCCGGTCCGACCCGGCGTGAAGCCGCCGAAGGCGGTTCGCGTCAGATCCGGCGTCGCGCGCAGGTCCCGCTCGACCATCGGGATGAGCTGGCGCTTCCGGTAGACCGAGCGCGCAGCGACGTGCTCGTCCTCGCCTCCGAAGACGAAGGCGGCGTTGTAATCGTGCGCGCGGCCCGCGGCGACCGGGACGTCCACGCCGCCGGCGACGATCGTGGAGCCCGAGGCGCGCGCCAATCGTGCGATCGTGCCCGTCCATGCCGGGTGCAGCTGGACGGCATCCGGCAGAGCGGTCTCGGGCCACGCGACGAGCGCGGGTCTCCGCTCCTCCAGCGCGACCTGGGTGAGGGATGCCGTTCGCTCGACCACCGCGTCCTGGCGGCCGCTTCTCCATTTGTCTTCCGGGATGACGTTCGGCTGGATCACCGCGGCGTCTCCGGCGACGACCGTCGGAATCCTGTCCAGACGGTATCGACCGTAGAGAAAGAGGAGAAAGACCACTCCGGCGGCGAGTTCGGCATGTCGTAGCGCGCGCCGCGGCGCGGCGCGATGCCACCACGCGAGCGCGATCGACATGTTCACCAACGCGAGGAGGAACGCCAGGCCGCCCGAGCCTGCCAGGTCGGCCGTCTGGACGAGGACGGGCGCCGAGGTGACCGTCAGCGCGAGCTGGTGCCACGGGAACGCGATGGGACCTACTTCGGCTGCGAGCCACTCGAGGAAGACGACGCCGGCGGGCAGCGCCAGTAGGAGCCGTCCTGGCGAGCCACGCACGATCCTGCCGACCACCGCGAACATCACCGCGTAGGCGCCGGCGAACATCGCGACCGCCACGACGTAGAGCAGCGCCGCGGCGCGGCCGTACCTCCACAGGGCGAGCGCGAACCAGTATAGAAGAGCGCCGTGCGTGAGCGTCCCGTACCAGAAGCCCTGGTGCAGATGCAGCCGCCACGGTCGGTCGGCGGTGCAGCCGCGCAGGATCAGGAGCGCGGCGGGGACGAGGCAGACGAACGCCGGCGCTACGAGCCGGAACGGAGGGTTCGCCAACGTGAGCAGCACGGCCGCCAGAGCGATCAGCACCCAATCCCGAGCGGGCAGCCGGAGCGTCACTCCCTCGAACGACGTGGTCGGGGAGGCACTCGACACGGCCGTCACGACTGGCCCCGCACGCGCCCGGGCGCGCGCGTATCGCTCCGCATCGAGACGCCGGCCTCCCCGGACCCGTTGCTTCCCCAGCACCAGACCTCTCCCTGCGTGACCAACCCGCAGGTGTGCGTCCTGCCGACGGCGAGCTGCACGAACGCATGCCGGCCGACCACCGTGACCGGCACACTGCTGAAGCTCATGGTCCCGTCGCCGCGCTGTCCGTCCGAGCCCTGACCCCAGCACCTGGCGTCCCCGCTCGCGGTGAGGCCGCAGCCGTGGCTCGGGCCGGTCGCGATCGACACGAACGAGCCCGGCGGAACGATGCGCTCCATACGCGCTACTCGATAGCAGTAGACGGAGCCCATCGTCGTGAGCGCGCATCTGCCGCTCACGGACGAGAAGGTCGTATCCGCCCCCTGCGGAAGCAGGGGGACGCGTACGGGGGTCAGCGCGCATGTGACGTAGGAGGTCACCGGGCCGGACTTGTCCTGGAAAGTCGTGCCGCAACGGGACGCGCCCGGAATCGAGAGGCCGTCGTCCCCGAGCAGGCCCCAGCAGAGCAGGGCCCCCGCGTCCGTCACGCCGCACGACATCGACTCCTCGGCACTGATCGAGACGAAATGATGGCCTCCCGCGACGGCGGTCGGCTGCGAGGTATCGGAAACCCGAGCGCCGCCCCCGAGCTCTCCCTTGTCACCCGTGCCCCAGCAGTATGCGTTCGCGTCGCCATCGAGCCCGCAGGTGTGCAGCCCACCCAACGCCAGCTCCGAGAAGGCGATTCCGCCGTCGACGGAGACGGGCTCGACGACCTGTTGGCCGCCGACCTGAGCGCCGAGCTGCCCCGAGTAGCCGTTTCCCCAGCAGCGCGCGGCGCCGCCGACGTCGAGCACGCACGCGTGCGAGCCACCGATCCAGGCCCGCTCCGCGCCCGCGGTGCGCTCGACCGGCATCGGACACGGTGCGAAGTAGCAGAGCCCCGACTCCGTCGCCGCGATGGTGCCGTCCCCCCAACAGTAGAGCGCGCCCGTCTCGTCCACGGCGCACGACGCGCTGCCGCCGGCGGCGATCGAGACCACACGTCCCATGGTGACCGTGTCGGGGACCATCACGGTCACGGAGTCCGACCCCGCGCCGGCACTGGCCACCACGACGGTGCGCCCGGGCGTGACCGCTTCGATGGCGACCGTGGACGGATCGCGCAGGAAGATCGAGGCGACCGACGAGTCCCTCGACGTCCACTCCGCCATGGCAGGTGCGTAGCTGTGGAATTCCTGACAGTTCTGGTCGTACCACGTGAGGTCGGCCGGCAGGACGGCTCCGACGGCCAGCTCCAGCGAGTCACGGTAGATGTCGAACACCGTGTCGGGCGGCAGACACGGCGGCGCGGGCTCCGGACCCACGGGCTCGCCGGCCCACGGCCTGTCACTGCAGGAGACGATCAGCGTTCCGACGATCACGAACCGCAGCAGCGTGCGCATGGTGTGCTCCCGACGAGGCCGGACATCGCATCAGATGCGACAATCCTGCCGGGAGGCCGAAACATCAGGCATACGTCGTTCGACGTAGCCGGGCTCACCGATGCTGTAGAAGGTTCCTCAGCAACCCCCGCATCCAACGCAGCGACGCGATCGCGTTCCATGCGGCCAACGTGCGCAACCTGTCCGCCCCCGTCCGCCGCCACACGCCGTCGGCGGACCGCAGCACCGCCGGCCAGAGCGAGGGCCCGACCGGCATCAGGTAGCGCACCTGGTCGATCCACCATCGTTCGCGCGCACGCCGCCAGTCCTCGGACGACCGCGTGCCGGACGCGTCGGCGGGCTCCACCTCGTCGCGCACGAAGCGCAGGAAGCGAGTGCCCGCTTCGAGCTTCTCGCGCTGGTTCTTCCGCTTCGCGTCCGTGATGTTGATCCCGCTCGCGCGCCAGCGCACGCGGCCGCGCGGAAGCGTGCGGATGACGCCGCCGCCCGAGAACGCGTACCACGCGGCGTCGTCCGCGCACCACGCCACCGGATAGTCGGGGAAGCCGCCGGCACGCTCGAACGCCTCCCGCCGGAAGACGTACTCCACCACGTAGCTGTTCCGCTGACCGTTCAGGCGCGCATACACGAAGTCGATGCCGCTCTCCTCGCGCGGATGGGGCGGGTTCACCGCGAGCGTGCGGCCCGCCGCGTCGATCACGTCCGTGTCGAAACGCACGACTGACGGGGCTTCGCCGAGGGAGAGCGCTTCATGGAACGCGGCCACGCAGTCCGGTGCCATCACGTCGTCGTCGGAGAAGAGCCACACCCACGGCTCGCTCGCCAGCGCCACGCAGCGATTCCAGTGGGCCGTGAGCGACCGGCGGCCGAGATTCTCGTCGAACCTCCGGTAGACCAGCTCGATGCCCGACGCCGACAGGGTCGCCGCCACCTCCCCGGCGATCCGGCCGATCTCGGCCGGCGCGGCGTCGTCGCCGACGTAGACGCGGAAGCGCGCATCCGTCTGGGCCGCGACCGACGCGAGGGCGGCGCGGAAGAACTCCGGCTTGTACGCCGGGATGACGATCGCGAGGGCATGCATGGCGTGGAAAAGGCTATACTCTGCCCATGAGCTCGGCGACAAGCCCTTTCCACCCCACCCCCCGCAACGTCCTGCGCCATTACTGGCGCGTGGCGGGCGTCCGGCCGTGGCACATCGCCCTGCCGATGATCCTGGCCGTGGTGGCGGGGCTGTTCGAGGCGGCGTCGTTTTCGCTCCTGCTGCCGCTCACGAACGCGGTCGCGGAGAACTCGTTCGACTTCCTGGAGCAGTCACGGGCGTTCGGCTGGATCCTGGCGCTCGTGCCGAGCTCGCTCGAGGACACGTCG
This sequence comes from Gemmatimonadales bacterium, assembly GCA_050181335.1. Lineage (GTDB taxonomy): Bacteria > Gemmatimonadota > Gemmatimonadetes > Longimicrobiales > Gaopeijiaceae > UBA2982. The sequence goes on from JBFXDG010000011.1 coordinate 32,453, forward strand.
GCCCGCGACGCCTTCCTCGTCGTGGTCACCGTGGCGCTCATCGTCCTCGCGCGCATCGGCAAGCTGGTCTTCGAGTACGTGCGCAAGCTCTACCTCGTCGCGCGCACCGAGCGGTTCCGCACGGCCGTGGGCGAGGAGACGTTCGGCCGCGTGCTCTGCTTCGGACGGCAGTACTTCGAGGGACACTCGCTCGGCAAGGTGGACGCGGAGATCGGCTGGTCGAGCTCGGTGCTCGGTCTGCTCACGGCGGCGGAGGAGGTCTTCCGCTACCTGATCAACCTGGCGTCCAAGGCGTTCGTGATGCTGGCGATCTCGCGGCCGCTCTCGATCGCGTTCGTCGTCACGCTGCCCTTCGTGTCGTGGTTCATGAACGCCATCAACAGCCGCGTGCGCCGGATCTCCGCGGAGGGCGTGGAGATCGACCGTCGCGTGCGCTCGCGCATCCTCGACATCCTCGGCTCGATCCCGCTGGTGAAGGCGTACTCGCAGGAGAAGGCCGCCGCGGCGACGTACGTGGAGGTCCTCCGCCAGGCCGAGGACGTCGCCGTCCGGCGGGACCGCGTGATCAGCCTCCGGTATCCCGTCGAGGAGATCGTCGTCCTCATCGTGATGGTGCTCGTGCAGGGCGCCGTGATCTACGCGGCGGGGGATTTCCGCCCCGGCGATCTCGCGCTCTTCGGCGCGTTCCTGCTGCTGCTCCAGCAGTCGCTGCCCGACTACAAGCACCTCAGCATGTTCAGCGTGAAGCTCGCCGAGGAGTGGCCGCGGCTCGAGGCGGTCGCCGGCCTCTTCACGGACGAGAACAAGTTCATCGTCCCTTCGGGCCCGCGCACGTTCGAGAAGCTGGAGCGGGGGATCACCGTGCAGGGCCTCTCGTTCCAGTACCAGCCGGGCGTGAATACGCTCGTCGACATCCATACGTCGATCGCGGCGGGGAAGGTGACGGCGATCGTCGGGCGCACCGGTGCCGGTAAGACCACGTTCGTCGACCTGATCGCGCGCTTCTACGACTGCGAGCCGGGGCGCATCCTCCTCGACGGCGTCGACATCCGCGAGTTCGCGCTCCCGTCGCTGCACGCGAGGATGGCGATCGTGAGCCAGGACGTGTGGCTGCTCAACCGCACGCTGCGCGACAACCTGACGTTCGGGCTCGCGCGCGCAGCTTCCGACCAGGAGCTGTCCCAGGCCCTCCAGGACGTGGAGCTGGGCGAGTTCGTCGCCGGACTGCGCGAGGGTCTCGACACCGAGATCGGCGACCGGGGCGTGCGCCTCTCGGGCGGCCAGCGCCAGCGCGTCGCGCTGGCCCGGGCGCTGCTGCGCGATCCGGAGATCCTGATCCTCGACGAGGCGACCTCGGCGCTCGACAGCCTGGTGGAGCAGCGCGTGGCCCGCGCGATCCAGCAGCGCGCGCGGGGGCGCACGCTCCTGGTGATCGCGCATCGGCTGTCCACGATCCGCGACGCCGACCTCATCCTCGTGATGCACGAGGGTCGCGTGGTCGAGCAGGGCTCATGGAACGAGCTGCTGCAGCAGGAAGGCGCCTTCTTCCGCCTGCACCAGGCGCAGTACGGCAAGGACGCCGCGGTCGGCGCCTAGCGGCTAGCGGCGGCGCCGCTTCCTCAGCCGCTCGAGGCGGCGCGACTCCTCGCGCCAGTGCGCAGCGGCGTCTCCCGGAACGCCCGCCGCGCGGCGGCGTGCCGCCGTGCCCTCCACGAGCTGGTCGAGCTGCTCCGCCTCCAGCGGCCAGAGCATGTGGAGCAGCGGCTTGCCGGGCCGGCGCAGGTCGAGCGCGGCGATCTCCTCCGGCCAATACATGGCGTCCGGCTTGGGCAGCGTGCCCAGCCCGCGGCGGCCGCCCACGATGCCGAACGCGAGCTCGTCGCCCAGCCATTTTCCGGACAGCCCGAACAGCGTCATCCAGCGGAGCCGCAGCACCTCGTCCGTGTGGCAGGCGAGGCACGCCTCCATGATCGCGAGCGCGGGCTCGCGTCGGAAGCAGAACAGGCCGCTGTTGGTCTTGAGGTAGGTCGCGAGCCCGAAGCGCCGGATGAGCCACGTGGTGGAGAAGCCGTGATGGTCGCGGTCCTCGTCGGCCCCGAGCTGCTCGCCGGTCATCGCCATGTCGGCCCGGTCGAGCGCGTCGAACAGGTGGTCCAGGCTTCCGAGCACGAGGCAGTCCGCGTCCACGAACGTGGTCTCGTCGAACGGGCTCGCTTCGGCCGTGCCGTACTTGAGCGCGCGGCCACGTCGAAACCGCTCGGGCACGCGCGTCACCGCCGTGAACGCCGCGCCGTAGCGCGTGCGTGCGATCTCCCCGAGCTCGTCGTCCGCCGCGAGCACGATGGGGAGATCCGTGTGCTGGCGCAGCGAAAGCGCCATGTCCACGGCCATCTCGAGGTAGCGCGCGTCGCGCGCCGCCAGCGTCAGATAGCCGCGGCTCGCCCTCAAGCCAGGCGTGGAGACATCTGCATCTGCACGACCAGACCGAGGCACATCCCCCAGAAGAGGAGGGGGATCGCCCAGAGTCCCTCGCCACGCGCGAAGAGCACCGCGGTGCCGAACAGACAGTAGCCGATCACGGCCAGCTCGGCGAAGAACGTCCAGTGCAGCGGGCTGCTGTAGAGGCGCGGCGTCGCGGCGGCGTGCGCCGGTCCGGCCACGTTCGCCTTCGGCGTGCGCACGAACTCGCCGCCCAGCGTCGCGAACCCCTGCAGCTGCCCCGCGGTGTTGTTGACCATCAAGCCGATGCCCACGCAGATGCCGGCGACGATCTCGCCGATCGACTGCAGCGACCAGCGGCCGTCCCGCTCGATCACGGTGATGGCGAAGCTGAGCGGCGCCACCAGGATCGCGACGCCCATCAGCAGCTGCAGGATCCAGAAGATCGTGCGGTCCATGTAGAGCACCGCCCACGGCCACAGCAGCAGGTTCGTGAGCAGGATGGGGTGGATCGCGTAACCCGCGAGCAGGAACGCCTCGTCCCAGCGGTCGCGCAGCACGCCGCGCGCGGCGATCACTTTGCCGGTGAGGCTCTTGAAGCACTGCGCGTTGCCCTTCGCCCAGCGGTGCTGCTGCATCTTGAACGCGCGCATGTGCCCCGGGATCTCGTTCACGACCGCGACGCGGTGCACGTACGCGCCGCGCCAGCCGCGCAGCGCGCAGCGGTAGCTCAGGTCGAGATCCTCCGTGAGCGTTTCGGCGGACCAGCCCCCGGCGTCCTCGACCGCCTTCCGGCGCCAGATGCCCGCCGAGCCGTTGAACGCCGTCACGTTGCCCACGAAGGCGCGGGTCGGCTTCTGCACGAAGAAGTGCCGGTCGATGAGGAGCGCGAGCGCGGAGGAGAACAGGTTCCTGCCCTTGCCGCCGAACGCCCAGCGTGCCTGCACGAATGCGACCTTCGGATCCTCGAACGCCCGCTCTTCGATGAGCAGCCGCCGGAGGAACGTCGGCTCCGGCACGAAGTCCGCGTCGAAGAGGGCGAAGAAGTCGGCGTCGGTGTGCTCGAGGCCGGCGGCGAGCGCCCCCGCCTTGTAGCCCTCGCGGTGGGTGCGGTGGAGGTGTGCGATCCGCACTCCGGTTCGGCGGACTCGCTCCACGACCCCCGCCACGATGTCCTTCGTCTCGTCCGTCGAGTCGTCGAGCACCTGGATGTCGAAGCGGTCCCGCGGGTAGTCCTGGGCGGCCGCCGCCTGGATGATCTGCTCGGCCGTCGTCCGCTCGTTGTAGAGCGGGATCTGGATGGTGACCCTCGGGGGTGCCTCGTCCGGCAGGGGTTCCGCGGCGACGGGAACCCGGTCGAAGGTGGCCCGGATCGCCCTCCGGTTCCTGAGGAACTGCCAGAGCATGCGGAGCTCGACGAAGGCGAAGGCCGAGGCGAGCAGCGACGCGACCGCGTAGAGGGCGGTGATCAGGGCCTGCATGGACTCCTGTATGAGCTCATTGCAACGATCTCGCGAAGGGCAGGGACGGCGCGCAACAACGAAGCGCGAAAACGGTATTCAAGTTCGGCCGACGGTGGCAACCCTGATCTCGCCCGCCCGCCCCGCGCTCCCTGGCACTTTTCAACATCGAGATGTCCACGGCGGGCGCCTAACTTATGCACATGATCGCTCACCCCAACCCCTGTGACCCATTTCGGGGACACACACGCGCGCCCCGGCGGCGCGTGCGGGTGGGCGCGGGCATCCTGGGCATCCTGGGCATCCTGGGGATCGCCTCGGGGTCGGCCACGCCGGCTCTGGCGCAGACGCACGACACCGTGGCCATTGCCGACACCCTGAACCTGCCGGCCGTCGACTCCACGGGCGCGTGCACGCGGGGGATGATCACCGCGATCGACGTGGACAGCCGTTCGGTCTACGACCCGGAGTCGACGCGGATCGCGCCGCTCGCCTGGACGTATCGCTTCCTCAACCTCCTGCACGTCAACACGAACCAGGCGTTCATCAGGAGAGAGCTTCTCTTCGAGGAGGGCGACTGCTACGACCCGTTCCTGGTGCAGGAGTCGTACAGGCTGCTCGACCAGTACGGCTTCATGATGGTCGAGAGCATCACGAACACGGACGACGGCTTCGGCAACAAACGACTGAACGTCGTCACCCGTGACGAGTGGTCGACCAAGGTGGACATCAGCCCGGCATACGAGGACGGCCTCCACCTCGAGCGGCTCCAGGTCACCGAGGAGAACTTCCTCGGCAACGGCGTCTTCGCCGAGTTCACGCACTACTCGCGGCGCGAGACGTCGAACCAGTCCATCGGCCTGCGCACGCCGCGCTTCTTCGGCCGGTCCGACGCGGGGATCGCGGTGGGAAGGACGCGCTCGGGCAACTTCATCGACCAGTACTGGCGGTACCCCTTCCTGGGGGAGGCGAACCGGGTGTCGGTTCGCCAGGGCTTCACGTCCGGCACCGACTTCTTCGCCTACGGGACCGGGGGCTCCGAGTCGTTCACGCAGGTCCTGGTGCCGGTGCGCCGTGAGCTCGCCGAGGTCTCGGCCGCATACCGCTTCGGCAGCCCGGGCGCGTCGCTCATCCTCGGAGGCAGCCTCACGCGCGACGTGGTGACGTTCCCGCAGCCCATCGAGGTGACGTTCGGCGACTTCGACGAGCGTCAGGATCTGCCCGCGGGCTCGGAGCCGCCCGAGCTCGTTCGGCAGCTCGCGCCGTTCACCGCGACGCGCGCGGCGATCCACCTCGGCATGCGGCGGATCCGCTACCGCGAGTACGTCGGGCTCGACGCGCTGCGCGAGAACTACCTCGCCGGCCTGGGCGTGTACGCCGGCGTGAGCGTCGGGCGGACGCTGGGCATTCTCGACGCGCCGCGCGCGCCAGCGATCAGCGACTGGTACACGCGCGGACACGTGAGCATCACGCAACCGCTCGGGGCGTCGCTCGTGCACGTCGGCGGCACCGTCGAAGCGCGCCACATCGAGGCGGGATGGCGGGACGTGCTCGCCGAGGGCGAGCTCGCGGCCTACGGGCGCGCGGAGTGGCTGCCGTGGCAGACCCTCTTCTTCAGGATGTCGGCGGCGGGGGCGTGGGACACGACGCTTCCCTACCAGCTGAGCCTGGGGGGACGGGAAGGGGTCCGGTCGCTGGCGGAAGACCGGTTCCCCGGAGGTCGGATGCTGCGGTTCGTGGCCGAGGACCGGATCGTGCTGCCGTGGCCGACCGACACCGCCGACCTCGGCGTGACGCTGTTCGGTGACCTCGGTCGCGTCTGGGCCGCCGAGACGCCCTACGGCGTCGACTCGGATTGGCAGGCCGCGCTCGGGTTCGGGCTCCGGATCGGACTGCCCAACGGCACCCGTAACGTCTGGCGCACCGACATCGCGTTCCCCGTCGGGGGTGACACGAGCGGCGGGCCCGTTTTCCGGGTCAACCTCGAGCTCAACCGCCTCCGCTCGGGCTTCTCGACGCCCGACGTCGCGCGCAGCCACCGCTTCGGCGTCGGACCGGAGACGTTCTAGCCGTCCGGCGTCCGTCCCCGGCCCGCCGGTGGACGCGTACGCCTCAGCGCCGGATTCGGAAGAAGACGATCGCGGCGACGGCCGCCATGCCGAGCGCGGCCTGCAGCATCCAGTCGGAGCTTCGCGGGGCCGCTGCCGCGGGCGCGTCGTCGGTCGCCGAAGCGGCGGGCTCCGATCGTGGGGGCTGCTCGAAATGGATGGAGCAGAAGCGCGATCCCTCGCGCGCCTCGCGCTTGCACTGCTGGCCCTTCAGGGTCGTACCTGCGCATTGCGTCATCGTCTCGTCCTCCGCTCGACCGGTTCCTGATGTCCTACGACTCGGCACCGCGCAGGGTTCATCGGCGGCGTGAGGCGGCACGGCCTTCGGGCTATATTCGTCGCTGCTTCGGCCGCCGGCCACGGGTCCGCCGATCCGGCCACCGCCCCCCTCGAGGCCATGGAGCCCCCGTGGAGACCAAGCGCGCCACCATCCCCGCCGCGGAAGAGATCCTCGGGCGCTACTACCGCGTGCTCGACCACGGGTTCGTGGCGCTCGTGGATTACATGGGCTCGGACGAGGCGGTGGAGCAGGCGGCCCGCGTCAGCTATGGCGCGGGAACCCGCAAGGTATCCGAAACGCGCGGGCTGATACGGTACCTGCGCCGGCATCGCCACACGACGCCATCGGAGATGGTCGAGCTCAAGTTCCACTGCGCCATGCCGATGTTCGTCGCGAGGCAGTGGATACGGCATCGGACCGCCTCGGTGAACGAGCTGAGCGCGCGGTATTCGCTCATGCCGCTCATGTACTACAAGCCGGCGCACGAGCACTTCCAGCTACAGAGCAGATCGAACAAGCAAGGTCGCGCGGGCGACGCGCCCGCCGAGGTGTATCGCGCGGCGATCGAGCGCTGGGAGAGGCTGCGCACCGACGCGGGCGACGCGTATCGCTGGATGCTCGAGGAGGACGTGGCGCGCGAGATCGCCCGCATCGACCTGCCGCTCTCGACCTACACGCAGTGGTACTGGAAGATCGACCTGCACAACCTCCTGCACTTCCTGTCGCTGCGCGTCGACCAGCGCGCTCAATGGGAGATCCAGGAGTTCGGGCGCGCGATCGCCGGCATGGTGAAGCGCGTCGCGCCGCTCTCGTACGAGGCGTGGGTCGATTACGACCTCGAGGGCCGCCCGCTGACGCGGGGCGAGCGCGCCGTCCTGGCGCGCTTGGTGAGCGCGGGCGACGACTCGGTCGCCGCACGCGGCGGCGCGAGCGTCTCGAAGGAGGAGATGAAGGCGGTCGGTCTCTCCCCGCGGGAGATCCGCGAGCTGATCGAGAAGCTCCAGCCCCCCGACCGGCCCGACTTCGAGCTCGACCTGTCCCGCATGCGCTCCGCCGAGGAGGTCGCGGCGGAGATGTACGAGGCGGTGCCCGGGGATTTCAGCTAGGCAGGTCGGGGCGCCGGCGCCGGCCCACTCGTCCCGCGCTCACTCCTCGCACGGATCCTCCCCCGGCACCGGGGCCGTGCCGGGAGGCAGGAAACGGCACGGGTCGGCGTCCTCGAGCGTCACCCGCGCCCCGGACCGGATGAGCGCCGCCGCGCTCGGGCCCTGGAAGAACAGGTAGCCGTCGTCGGGTCTGGACGAGAGCCACGCCAGCGGTCCTCCGAGCGCCCTTCCCGCGGCGAGCGTCTGTTCCTGGATGACGTCGACCAGCGCCTCGTATTCGCGGTCGCCCTGCCGCCGGCCGGAGAAGCTGCCGAGGTCGGAGCTCGCCGCGAAGACCGCGTCCACGCCGGGCTCGTTGGCGATCTCGCGTGCGATCGCCACGCCGGCCGGCGACTCGATCATCGCGACGATCATCACATTGTCGTTGGCGGTCGCGCGGTAGTCGCTGCCCCAGAGCGCGCCGTACCGCCCGCTCCCCTGACTCCGCTTCCCGAGCGGCGGGTAATGCGCGAACGTCACCGCGTTCCGGATCTTCTGGATGTCGTCCACCATCGGAATGATGATCCCGAGCGCGCCGATGTCGGTCGCCTTCTGGATGTCGCCTTCCGTGGCGTCGGGCACGCGGATGAAGGGGATCGCCGGCGCGCCGCGACACGCCCAGATCATGTCCTCCACCTCGGAGTACGTGAGCGGGCTGTGCTGCATCTCGATCCACGTGAAGTCGAAGCCGGCGTTCGCGACGGCGCAGTACGTGTCCGGGTCGGCGGTATCGATCGTACCGCCGATCACCGGCTGGCCGCGCGCCAGCTTCTCCATCACCGTGTTGTACGTGCGGGACGGCGCGGTCTGGGCGAGCCCGGCACCGGGAAGCACGACCGACAGCAACGTCGCCGCGAGTAAGGCGGTCCTTTGCATGGGCGATCTCCTCCTGTTCGATTGAGGGTGGGCGTCACGTCGCTCCACCGCCAGAGCCCCGGAGAAAACACATGCCGACCGGTCCATGTCCGCAGTGAGAGGCGGCCCGATCCGGCTCTTCGTGACCGGCGGCACGTTCGACAAGGAGTACGACGAGATCCACGGCACGCTCGAGTTCCGCGATACGCACCTCCCCGAGATGCTGCAGATGGCACGCTCGCGGCTCGACGTGCGGATCCGAACGCTCATGATGGTCGATTCGCTCGACATGACGGACGCCGATCGCGATCTGATCGCGAGCAACTGCGCCGACGCACCCGAGCGGAACATCGTCATCACACACGGCACGGACACGATGGTCGCGACGGCCCGCGTGCTCGCCGACGCGGTCCGGGACAAGACGATCGTGCTCACCGGTGCCATGATTCCCATCGCGTTCGGCAGCTCCGACGGTCTGTTCAACCTCGGCGGCGCGCTGTCGGTGGCGCAGGTGCTCCCCGCGGGAGTCTACATCGCCATGAACGGTCGCGTATTCGACTGGCACAACGTGGAGAAGAACCGCGACACCGGCGTCTTCGAGGCCCTGGGCTGAGCCGCATCGCCGCCTCGATGCAGATCCGCTACCTGGACGGACCCCGCCTGAGGCGCGCCCTCCTCGCCGCGTGCGAGCACGCGCGTCGTCAGCGCGCGGAGCTCAATCGCATCAACGTCTTCCCGGTGCCCGACGGCGATACGGGCACCAACCTGGCGCTCACGGTGCAGGCCGTGGCGGATCACCTGCGGACCGCCGATCGGCCGGAGGCTCACCGCGTGGCGGCCGTCGCCGCCGAGGGCGCGGTGCTCGGCGCACGCGGCAACTGCGGCATGATGCTCTCGCACTTCCTGCTGGGGTTCGCCGACGCGCTCGATTCTCGCGCCCGGATCGACACGCACGAGTTCGGCGCGGCCATGGATGCCGGCTTCGCGCGGCTGTACGCGGCGCTCGAGCGGCCGGTCGAGGGCACGATCCTCACCGTGATGCGCGACGTCGCCGCGAGCGCGCGCGGCTGGCGCGGCGAAGACTACGTGCCGCTCGTCGCCGAGCTGGTGGACACCGCGCGCAGGTCGCTCGCGACCACGCCCGACCTCCTGCCCGCCCTGCGGAAGGCCGGCGTGGTGGACGCGGGCGCGAAGGGCTTCGTGAGCCTGATCGAGGGCGTGCACCTCCTCATCCAGGGAGATCTCGAGCAGCCGGAGAGCGGGCCCGGGGCGGGCGAGCCTTTGGAGAGCGTCGAACGAACCGGGTATCCCTCGCCCGACGAGCACTTCCGGTACTGTACGGAGGCCCTCGTCCGCGGCGACGCGCTGCCGTCCCAGAACGCGGTGCAGGAAGCGCTCCGCAGCGTGGGCGACTCGCTCATCGTGATCCGGGCGGGCGACGTGCTGAAGATCCACGTGCACACGGACGATCCCGAGCGGGTCTTCGGCTACCTGCGCGATCTGGGCACGCTGGTCACCCACAAGGCCGAGGACATGCACGCCCAGCACGCCGCCGTGGAGCGAGCCGTCGGAGGCCATGTGCGGCTCGCCAGGCGACCCGTCTCCGTGGTGACGGATTCCGCATGCGATCTATCCGAGGAGATCGTGCGCGCGCACGGCATTCACGTCGCGCCCATGACGCTCGTCGAGGGCGACGTCACCTATCGTGACGGGATCGAGCTCACCGCCGTCGACTTCCACGAGCGCATGCGCAGCCAGGGCGCCCTGCCCACCACGAGCCAGCCGTCGCCGCAGGCCTTCCTCGACGCGATCTCGCTCGCGCTCGAGGAGGGAGAGGCGGTGGTCGGCGTGCTGGTCAGCTCCACCCTCTCGGGCACGCTCGGCTCCGCCGAGGCGGCGGCAGCGCGCGTGAAGGCCGGCGACGTGCACCTGGTGGACTCGCTCGGCGCGTCGCTGCTCCAGGGCCTGCTCGTGTTGAAGGCGGTCGAGCTCGCCGAGCTCGGGCGGAATCCTGCGGATATCGTGCGCGAGGTCCGACGGGTACGGAGCCAGTCGGGCATCGTCTTCACCGTCGCGAGCCTCGACCGGCTGCTCGCGTCGGGTCGCGTGTCGAGAGGCCAGGCGCTCGTGGGGCGCATGCTCGATCTCAAGCCGATCCTGGGGCTCCGGCCGGACGGCACGGTCACCGCCTTCGGAAGGGCCGTCGGTGCCGAGCGTGCACGCGCGGCGCTCCTGCGCGTCGTGCGGCGGGCGATTCCCCCGTCGGCGCGAGCCGTTCGCTTCGGCATCGTGCACGTGGCGGTGCCGGAGCTGGCGGCGGAGATCGAGCGGGATCTGCGCGCGACGTACGGTGCCGAGACGGAGATCCTCACCGCGCCGGCGACACCCGTGATCGCCACGCACATCGGCGTGGGCGCGTGGGGCATCGCGTACATGGTGGAGGACTAGCACCAGCCCGCTACGGCACGTCGCTCTCCGCGCCGATGCGCTGGCGGCCCGACACGAGCACGTCGTAGGTCGCCCGTTGGGCCGCGCTCAGCGTGCGCGGCAGCGCGACGAGCAGCGCCCGCGCGCCGCCGTCGTCGGGGAGGTGCAGGACGAGTCCCGCGAGCGCCGCATCGTAGGGCTGCGCGCGCCCCGTCTCGTCGACCGTGATGGTCCGGCCCGGAGCGAGCGCCTCGGCGAGCCGCCGACCGTAGTCCGTCCAGGCGACCAACGCGTCACGCCGGCTCGCGGCCACCTCGGGCAGCAGCGTCTCCGTGTAGTACCGCACGGCGCTCTGATACTCCTCCGGGCGCGCCCGCTTGAGCTCGCGGAGCCGCTCGCGATAGAACTCACGGGGGTCCCGGGCACCCGACTCGGCGAGCGCCGCCTCGAGCGCGCGCTCGGCGGCGGCCGCGACGGACTCGGCGTCAGCCACGGGCGCGGTCGGGGACGCCGAGCGCGAGGTCGAGATCACCCATGCGCGTCATTGGGGAAGTCGGCCACGGCGTCGGAGCCACCCACGAGGAGACGGACATCGGCGTACGCTCGCCGACACGCCCGCGGTGGTCAATCGGCCCGTTCGCGCGCGACCGCCGGCGTCTCGCCGCGCGCCCCCGGCCGATCCACGGGTGTCGGTGGGTCCGGTATGGGCTTAGCTTCCGGCCATGTCCCAGCCCTACTTCTCGATGAACAAGCCCACGCCGACGCCCGCCGAGTACCTCGATCTCGACTGGGCGATGTTCGGCGAGCTCTGTCGGGCCCTCGCGCTCAAGGTCGCGCGCGACTACGACCCCGACGTCGTGATCGGGATCGCGCGGGCGGGGGTCATCCCGGCGGCGGTCGTCGCCTCCATCCTGGGCGTGGACTTCTACTCTCTCCAGATCACGCGGAGGGAGGGCGACGAGCAGGTGCGCGAGCGCCCCGAGATCTTCTCCGAGGTCCCGAACGAGGTGCGCGGCAAGCGCGTGCTGATCGTGGACGAGATCACCAGCTCGGGCGACACGCTACGGCTCGCGCTCGCGGCCGTGCGCGACAAGCTGCCCGCCGAGGTCCGTACGGCGACGAGCTTCGCGCGCACCTCCGGCTACCGGCCCGACTTCACCGCGCTCACCATGGACGCGGAGGTCCTCTTTCCCTGGGACCGGAAGATCTTCGAGGGCGACGACCTGGTCGTGAACCCGCGCTACCGCGAGGTCATCGAGTAGCGCGGCTCGGTGGCTCCGAAGCAAAACGGCCCCGCCCACCGAAGTGGACGGGGCCGCCTGCTGATCACCGCGGAAACGGCGCTACGGAATCACGAAGTGCACGCCCGCGCCGCCCGTCAGCGGAGAGCCGCCATCCACCGACAACCAGTCGATCGCGGCGTGGAAGCCGAACCCGCTCGCCGTGGTGAAGCCGAGGCCGCCCGACGCCCCGAAGTTGGTGTCCATCTCGCTGTCGAATCCGGAGACCGCGACGCGGGACATGTGGACGCGCGGCATCACCCAGTAGTCGAAGGTGCCAGACCCCTGGGGCATCGCACGCATCAGCGCGACGCCGACGGGCACGGTCCAGATCGTCACGTCTTCCACGGGCGACATGTAGCCGACGCCCGCCTGCACCGAGATCTGCGTCGGGGCGGCCGGCTGCGTCACGCCGACGGCGCCCACGACCCCGAACGAGTACTCGCTGTCGGGGTCCGAGTCCACCATCGACGCGCCCACGAACGCGGAGCCGCGCCCGCCGATTCCCGTGCGACCCGCCGCGACCGCGAACGCGTTCATCTTGCCCGAATCCTCGTTCAGGCCGCGGCCGAACTCACCGACGAGGTGCGTCGCGGGCATCTCGCCCCCGACCGGAATGGCGTAGTTGACGATGCCCGTCAACTGGGCCTGCACAGGCGTCGCCGCCGCGATCAGCGCGACGCCCAGGAAAGCGCCCTTCAGCAGACGCGATCCGGCTCCGTCCTCAGAACCTATCTTCATCGACGTTCCCCCCAAGAAGGTTGATGCGCAAAACATTTGTTTGCCCGGGGTAATTCTCAGCGCCCCCCGAGGCGTGTCAACGAAAATCGCGGTCACCGCGATTCGGCCCGCGACCGAACAGGTGCCGAAGGTCGCACGGGCCCGGAGGGCCCTACGAGCCTCTCGTCACAAGGGTTTCCGACGGCCGGACCTACCGTTCCGTAGGTGCTCCGGGCGGCCGGCGCGGCCGGGCGGTCGTCGTCGACGCCGCCGTCACTCCCCTCGCGTCATCGACTCCAGGAACTCGCGGTTGTTCTTGGTCTTCTCCATGCGCGAGAGGAGGAACTCGATCCCCTCGGCGGGAGGCATGTCGGCCAGGAAGTTCCGGAGCAGGTAGACGCGGTTGAGCTCCGTGTCGCTCAGGAGGAGCTCCTCCTTCCGCGTGCTCGAGCGGTTGAGCGCGATCGCAGGGAAGATGCGGCGATCGGAGATCTCGCGATCGAGCACGAGCTCCATGTTGCCGGTTCCCTTGAACTCCTCGAAGATCACCTCGTCCATGCGGCTGCCGGTGTCGATGAGCGCCGTCGCGATGATGGTGAGCGAGCCTCCGCCCTCGATGTTGCGGGCGGCGCCGAAGAAGCGCTTCGGCCGATGCAGCGCGTTCGCGTCCACGCCGCCGGAGAGGATCCGGCCGGAGTGCGGCATGGTCGCATTGTAGGCGCGGGCGAGCCGGGTGATCGAGTCGAGCAGGATGACCACGTCCTGTCCGAGCTCCACGAGACGCTTCGCCTTCTCGAGCACGATCTCCGCGACCTGCACGTGCCGCTCGGCGGGCTCGTCGAACGTCGAGGAGATGACCTCGGCGCCGACGTGCTTCTCCATGTCCGTGACCTCCTCGGGGCGCTCGTCGATGAGGAGCACGATCAGGTGGGCGGCGGGATCGTTCCGGGCGATCGAGTTCGCCATCTGCTGCAGGATCGTCGTCTTGCCGGCCTTGGGTGGCGAGACGATCAGCCCGCGCTGACCCTTGCCGATGGGCGCGATGAGATCGACCACGCGCATCGCCAGGGCGCCCGACGGACCTTCGACCTCCAGCCGGAGCCGCTCCTCCGGATACTTCGGGCGGAGCTCGTCGAAGTCGACACGGTTCTGCGCCATCTCGGGATCGAGCCCGTTGATCGTCTCGACCTTGAGCAGCGCGAGATAGCGCTCGCCCGTCTTGGGAGGCCGCACCTGTCCATTGACGGTGTCGCCGGTGCGGAGGTTGAAGCGCTTGATCTGCGACGGGCTCACGTAGATGTCGTCCGGTCCGTACAGGTAGTTCCAGTCCTGTGAGCGCAGGAATCCATAGCCCTCCGGGAGGATTTCGAGCACGCCTTCGGCGTGCAGAACGACTTCCGATTCGACCAGGTTCTGCTCGATCCGGAAGATGAGGTCCTGCTTGGGCAGGGCCGTGAAGTCGCTGATCTCCAGCTCTTCGGCGAGGTCGTGCAGCTCACCGACGTTCTTGCTCTTCAGCTCGGCGATGTCCACGGGTGGGAAACGCGACTAGGGTCGACCAGGGGCCGTTGAACGAAAGGCGGGGTGGGGGCGCAACGAACCGGTGATGCCGCCAGGGTTCCGGGTGCGGCAGGTATCGAAGAACGACGAGTCGTCGAGTGCGGATGAAGTGCCGGCCGCAGCGGATCAGTCGCGTCGGAGCGGGCCGGGGGGAACCTGCGAGAGATCGGAGGTTCGCGGCGATCATAACGAGCCGTGCCGGAAACCGTCAAGGCTGTGCGACGGGCCCGGTCCCCGTGCGACGCGCATGGGCGGGCCGCGTCTGGGCCCGGGGGCGCCGCGGCGACCACGCCCGCACCCGTGAGCAGGCGGATTTCCCTCCTTTCGCCCTCCTCCGGCGAAACCTATAGTTCGGGAAACTCCGAGGGCGTGGAGGGCAAAACATCGCGCTCCTGCGGGACGCTCTCGGGGGATGGCAGCCTGAAAAACTTGACAATATCGTGCCGGTGGAAACATTAGTTTCCCAGGAATTTTCTTCCGCCGGCACACGCTGGGGACGCTCGCCACCGCGAGCGCGGCATGTCCGTCGTACGGAGGTCCCACGGAGGTGGCGTAGTGGCTCGACACAACCGCGATGGCGCGGGCGCCGATCAGAGAGGCTACGAGTACGGCGTCAGCTATCAGCCCGACTGGCTGAAGCTCGTCAAGGTGACCCGTCAGCTCGAGAGCGGGCGGCAGTCCACCAAGACGCTCTTCCGCAATCCGGCGGCCGAGCCCCAAGCCGAGCCGGGTGACCGCATCCGCACGCGGATCACGTCCACCGATCAACGGCTCGACTTCGAGGTCGCGCTCACGGACCCACGCTCGGCGGTCAAACGGGTTCGGATCGCGTACGTGGTCCCGGGCGAGAACGGCCGGCCCGAGGAGGTCGAGTTCACGCTCGAGAGCGAGGACCTGCCGGACGGCGACTAGGTTCGACGACGCCTCGCGGGCGGGCGTCATCACGCGCGCTGCGCCCTACGCGCCCCGCCCTTCACGCGTGTGATAGATTCGGAGGTGTTCGACTCCTCCAAGCACCACTCCCGTACGGGGAGCGCCTAGCCCGTCGCGCGCGCCGCGCGGGGGATCCTCCTCGACGGCGAGCCGACCCGGGGCGTGGACCGAGCCCGTCCACGGATGGGTCGCCACGGCGAGGACGACCGACCGACGATGAACGGTGAAGGAAGAACGAGCGCCGCGACGCGGCTGAGCCTCTGGCAGGTGGTCGAGGCCGCCGCCGTCGTGCTCGTGCTGGGGTTCTTCCTCTATGCGACCCGCGGCATCCTCAACCCGCTGCTCCTCTTCGCGCTGCTCTGGGCGGTGGTGCTGCCCTTCCGCGGAAGCGAGGGACACGCCGCCCTGCTCACCGTCGCGGGCGTGGTCACGCTGATCTGGGTCCTGTCCGCGACCGGCTCCCTGCTGGCTCCCTTTCTGCTCGCGGTCATGCTCGCCTACGTGTTGGATCCGCTGGTCGACCGCGTCTCCAGGGGACGGATCTCGCGCTCGCTCGCCATCGTGATGCTCGCGCTTCCGGCGCTCGGACTGCTGGCCGTGGTCTTCCTCTTCGTGGTTCCCGCCGCGCTCCGCGAGCTGGGAGACGTCGTTCGCCAGGCGCCGGTGTTCTTCCAGCGCCTCGTCGAGTGGCTGTCGTCCCTCCGGCAGCGGGCCCTGACGATGGACATCCCGTTGGTCGACGAGGACGACCTCCTGCAGCGGCTGCAGGCGATCGACGCCAACGCGGTGGTGTCCTTCCTCCAGGAGCGCATGTCCGCGTTGGGGGCGCGCATATGGAGCGCGGTGCTCGGTCTCGGTCGCGGGATCGGCACCGTCTTCACCGTGCTCGGATACGTGGCTCTCACGCCCGTGCTCACGTTCTACCTGCTCCGCGATTGGGACCGGCTCACGACGTCCGCCGCCACGCTGCTGCCGGAGGATCGCCGCGCGGCGATCGTGTCGTTCGCGGTCGACTGCGACCGGATGATCTCCAGATACCTGCGCGGGCAGCTCACCGTGGCGATCGCCATGGGGATCATCACGGCGCTCGGACTCTGGCTCGCCCGCTTCCCCTACGCGGGCATGCTCGGGCTCATCGTGGCGGTCTTCTCGGTGGTCCCTTACCTGGGGCTCGTCCTCAGCCTGATTCCTGCGATCTTCATCGCGTTGGTCAGCGGCAGCGTGCTCATCTCGCTCCTGAAGGTCGCCCTGGTGTACGGACTCTCTCAGCTCCTGGAGGCGTCGGTCATCAGCCCACGGATCGTCGGCGAGTCCGTGGGGCTCCACCCCGTGTTCGTGCTCCTGGCGCTCTCGTTGGGAGGGTTCTTCTTCGGCTTCGTGGGACTGCTCCTCGGCGTACCGGCTGCGGCCATCGGCAAGCTGCTCGTCGAGCGCGCGCTCCGGCGATACCGGAGCTCCGCTTTCTACCGTGGCGAAGAGGTGCTGGAGGGTTAGCGCATGTCCAAGGAAACCGTCGTCATCATCGGATCGGGACCCGCGGGTTGGACCGCGGCCGTGTACGCCGCGCGCGCCGAGCTGAACCCGCTCGTCATCGAGGGCTCCTTCCACCGCACGATGATCCCCGGCGGGCAGCTCATGTTCACCACCGAGGTGGAGAACTACCCGGGGTTCAAGGAAGGCGTCGACGGCCAGACGCTGATGCTCGACATGAAGGCGCAGGCGCTCCGCTTCGGCACGCGCGTGATGACCGAGGACGTCGTCGAGATCGACGCGCGCCGGCGCCCCTTCCGGCTGGTGACCACATCGGGCGGCGAGGTGCTCGCCGATGCGATCATCATCGCGACCGGTGCCAACGCCAAATGGATCGGGCTGCCCAACGAGGAGCGTCTCGCCCAGACCGGCGGTGGGGTGAGCGCGTGCGCCGTCTGCGACGGGGCGCTGCCGCACTTCCGTGAGAAGACGCTCGCGGTGGTGGGTGGCGGCGACACCGCGATGGAGGACGCGCTCTACCTCACGAAGTTCGCCAAAGAGGTGATCATCGTTCACCGTCGCGACGAGCTGCGCGCCTCCAAGGTCATGGCCGAGCGTGCGCGCGAGCACGCGAAGATCCGCTTCGCGTTCAACAAGGTGGTCATCGACGTGCACGGCGACGACGTGATCACGGGGATCCGCCTGAAGGACACGCTCACCGGCGTCGAGGAGGACGTCGAGGTCGGCGGCCTCTTCGTCGCGATCGGCCACGAGCCGAACACGGGCTTCCTCCGGGGCGTCGTCGAGCTGAAGAAGAACGGCTACATCCGCACGCCCGTGCCGTGGCGCACGCAGACGTCGGTACCCGGCATCTTCGCGGCGGGCGACGTGATGGACGACTACTACCGGCAGGCCGTGACGGCCGCAGGCACGGGCTGCATGGCCGCGCTCGAGGCCGAGCGCTGGCTAGCGCACGGCGGAGCCGAGAGCGCCCACGAGCCGGCGGTGATGGCCGAGAAGTAGCCGAGTCCGCCAGGTCCCGAAGTCGGGGCTACGGCTGGATGCCGATCGCGGCCATGCCGGCGCGAACGGCTTGTGCGTCCTCCGAGCCCCGCGCGCCGCTCGCGCCCATGGCGCCGACGAGCTCGCCACCTCGCCGCAGAGGATAGCCGCCCTCGAACGTGATCCCGTTCGGGATGCTGTCCGCGCGCCCGGCGGCGAGCGCCTGACCGTAGTCGCCCGTCGGCATGCCCGCGCTCAGCGCCGTGCGCACCTTGCCCATCGCGATCTCGTAGGAGCGCGGGCTCGCGCCGTCCATTCGCCGGAGCGCGATCGGGATCCCGTCGGAGCCCGCGATCACGATCGTGAGGTTCCAGCCGTTCCGACGTGCTTCGGCCTCCGCGGCGGCCACCGCCGTCGTGGCCTGCTCGAGCGTGAGGGCCTGCGCCTCGAGCTGCGCGGTCCCGAGCGTCGCGATCGCGAGGAGCGGCAGTGCGAACCTGGTCGGTGTGTGGAGCCTCATCGTCGTCCTCGTCGCGGAATGGGTCGGCACGGTGTGCGACCTAGGACAACGAGTGGACCGGTCGAGTTCCGGCGATCGACCGCTCCGGATGTCAGCCTTTCGTAAGAGCTTCGCGCACCGCCGCTCGGGTGGTGATCTTCACGCGCGGCCGGCCGTGCGGCGCGCCGAGCGCGACCTCGATCGCGTCCAGCCGCGCCCAATCCGCGTACGTGACGCACTCGGGCTGCCGTCCGTGCACGAGCGCGTCGATGACCGCCGGGTCGTTCACTCCCGGCGTCGCGGCCGTCGCGGCGTCCTCCAGCATGGCCGTCGCGGTCTCCGTGCCGTCCTTCTTGTTGGTGCCGATCACGCCGCTCGGACCGCGCTTGATCCAGCCACTCACGTAGAGGCCGGGAATCGGCTTCTTGGTGTCGGGGTCGATCACGCGTCCCGCCTCGTTGGGGATCACGCCTGAGCGCGGATCGAACGGCAGCCCCTCGATGGGCACGCCGCGGTATCCCACGGAGCGGAAGACGAGATCCACCGGTAGCTCCTCGATCACGCCCGTGGCCCGCGACTGGAGCCTCCCGTTCTCGGAGTAGAGCTCGTTGCGCGCCAGGCGCATCGCGCGCACGCCGCCGTCCGGCCCCGCGATGAGCTCCGTCGGAGAGACCAGGAAGCGGAGCGTGAGCAGGCGCTTCTTTCCCGCGCGCGGCTGGCGCGAGAACTCCTGGAGGATCGACACCTTCTTCTTGGACGTGTCGTCGTCGGAGGCGTCGAGCTCGGCCTGGCTCGCCGAATCGAGCGTGACCTCCTCGGGGTGCACGCAGATGTCGGCGCCTTCCAGCTCGCCGAGCTCGCGAACCTCGGGGTTGGTGAACGCGGCCTGCGCGGGCCCGCGGCGGCCGAGCATGTAGACCTCACGAACCTTGCTCTCGCGCAGCGCCTCGAGGGCGTGCTCCGCGATGTCGGTGGAGGCGAGCTCGTCGGGCGTCTTCGACAGGATACGCGCAACATCCACGGCGACGTTCCCCACTCCGACCACCGCCACCCGCTCGGCCGAGAGGTCGAACTGGTAGTCACAGTAGTCCGGGTGCCCGTTGTACCAGGCCACGAACTCGGTGGCAGGGTGGCTGCGTGGCAGGTCCTCGCCCGGGATGCCCATCTGTCGGTCGGTCTGCGCGCCGGTGGCGAAGCAGATCTGGTCGTAGTGCTGGCGGAGCTCGGCGAGCGTGACGTGCTTGCCGACCTCGACGTTGCCGTAGAATCGGAACGCCGGGTTGCGGGCGATCTTGTCGAACACCCGCGTGACGCTCTTGATCTTGGGATGGTCCGGGGCGACCCCGAAACGGACGAGCCCGAACGGCGTCGGCAGCCGGTCGAACATATCGACGCGGACGGGCACCTCCGTCTGCTTGAGGAGGTGCTCGGCGACGTAGAAGCCCGCCGGGCCGGACCCGACGATGGCGACTTTCAGCATGGCGACGCGGTTGCGAGGGTCGAAAAGGGACCAACGATAGCGACTTCCCCCCCCGAGCGGGACCGGTATGGCCCGCACCGGGGGCGCACCGCTCAGTCGACCTTGGCCCCGAGCAGCCTTCCTCCATCCACCACCAGGATCTGACCGGTCACGAAGGCCGCTCCCGCGAGGTAGAGGACGGCCTGCACGACGTCGTCCGGCGTGCCGAGCCGCTTCAGCGGGGTCGCGGCCGCCAGGGCCTGGCGCCGCTCCTCGGGGAGGTCGTCGGGCGGCAGGACCGCGCCCGGCGCCACGCCGTTGACGCGCACGTCGGGCGCGAGCACCCGGGCCTGGATCCTGGTGAGGTGCGCGAGCGCGGCCTTGGAGACCGCGTGGTGCGGTCGCTCGGTCCACGGCTGGAGCGCCGCGAGGTCGGTGATGTTGACCACGCTGCCGCGCGCGGCGCGCAACAACGGCGCGGCGGCGCGGACCAGCAGGTGAGGCGCTCGGGCGTTGAGGTCCATGACGGCGTCCCAGGCGTCCGCATCCACATCGAGCAGCGGACGCGCCTCGAAGCTCGCGGCCGAGTTGACGAGGAGGTCGAGGCGCCCGTAGGCCGCGCGGACCGCGGCGATCACGGACTCGGCGGCGGCGGGCTCGGACAGATCCGCGCGCACGAGCTCGCAGCGCCGACCCCGGGCGAGCAGCTCCGCCGCCAGCTCGCGCGCCTCGGCTTCGGAGCCGCGGTAGGTGATCGCGAGGTCGTACCCGGCGTGCGCGAGCCCCACGGCGATCGCACGACCCAGACGTACGGCGCCCCCGGTCACCAGCGCCACGCGTTGCGGTTCGACGGCGTTCATCGCATGCAGAATAACGTCGCCACCACCGACAGAAACGGCCGAGAGGGCCGCGCGGTCCGCGCGACCCTCCCGATCCTCGTCCTCTCTTCCTCCCCCGTGGCCGTCCGGCCCCGACGGGGCGGCCTACCAGGACATCCCCGCGCTGAAGACGTAGCGGCTCGAGCCGGTCAGCCCGTGCTCCCGGCTGAGCCCGCTCACGGACAGCACGGTCTCGCGGAACCGGACCGAGACGCCCACCGCCGTGCCGACCCTCCAGCCTCCCGCCTGGGCGACCCGCGCATCGTCGACGTAGTCGCGCTCGCTCGAATACGAGCTCGTGGCGGCCAGGAACGGAGCCACGGTCGCGGCGCCCCAGTGGAGGTCGTACGCCAGCCCGGCGCTCATCGGGACGCGGATGCTGAGGCGACCCGTGTCCGGCGCACCGATCGGATCCTGGCCCCAGATCATCGCTCCGAGACCCACCGAGCCGGTGGCGCTCAGGCGCTCGACCCCGGGCACCACCTTCGTCGCCGCGAGCCCGATTCCCGAGTCGAGGATCCCGTCGCCGCCGCCGTTGAGCGCGCGCGCACCTGCCCGCACGATCAGGGCGATCTCACCGGACTCGGCCCGGTTGCCGTACCGGTGACCGTAGACGGCACCGAACACCGACGTCCGTTCGTCCGTGACGCCGTCACGGCTCAGCTCCGTCATGTAGAAGCTGAGGTGGTGCTTGCCGATGAAGGGAACCCCGATGGCCTCCTGCGCCGAGAGCGGCGCCGTGGACAGGCTCAGACCCACGAGCAGCGCTGCGGCCGCGAAGCGTGCGTTGCAGGCGGGGGTGGAGGCGCGATTGCGGATGGTCGTCGACATGGTCTTACCCTCTCTATCTGTTGTGTGCGGATTAGCCCGGGTACCTTGGGCCGGAGACGTCTCGTATCGTCCCCGTACCTCAGAAACGCAGTCCGATGCCGAATCCGGACATCGGCCCTCCACAGGCCGAATCGGGCGTCACGCAGCTCCTCATCGCGTGTAGGGGCGGGGATCCGACCGCGCTGGATCGGCTCTATCCCGTCGTCTACGAGCGGCTGCAGGAGATCGCGCACGCGCACCTCGGGGGCGGCGCGGCGGGTCACACGCTCTCCACGACCGCCCTCGTCCACGAAGCCTACGTGAAGCTGGTGGACGCGGACCGCATCGAGTGGCAGGACCGGGCGCATTTCCTGGCATTGTCCTCCCGCGCGATGCGTCAGATCCTCATCGACTACGCCCGCAGACACAGCGCCGCGAAGCGGGGCGGGGACCTGCGGCGTGTGGAGCTCGACGCCGAGCTGGTCGCCGTGAGCGAGCGGGCCGAGACGCTCGTCGCCCTGGACGACGCGCTGGCCCGCCTCGCCGGCTTCAACCCGCGCATGGCCGAGGTGGTCGAGCATCGCTTCTTCGGCGGGCTCACCGAGGAGGAGACGGCGCGTATGCTGGGTGTGACGGATCGCACGGTGCGGAGGGATTGGATCAAGGCCCGCGGTTGGCTCCAGCAGGAGCTCGAGCGAGAGGTGACGAGCTGATCCGCTGGGAAACCGCCGAAGCGATCCTGGACCGGGCGCTCGATCTCCCGGAAGGGGAGCGCGAGGAGTTCGTGCGCGGTGCCTGCGGCGAGGACGACGAGCTCCGGCGCGCCGTCCTGGACTGGTTGGCGGCATGCGAGGCGCCGACGCTGTTTCCCGACTCGCCCGCGGCGGTGTACGGCGCGGGGCTCCTGCCGGACGAGAACCTCGGCCGCCGGCTGGGACCCTTCCGGATCGTGGAGCTGCTCGGCCGAGGCGGCATGGGAGCCGTGTACCTCGCGGAGCGGGACGACGGGCAGTTCGAGCAGCGGGTCGCGGTGAAGCTCATCCGCGCCGGTGCCGGTGACGACCGTCGCCTTCGGGGCCGGTTCCTCGAGGAGCGACAGATCCTCGCGCGGCTCGACCATCCGCACATCGCGACCTTCATCGACGGCGGCATCACGCCCGACGGGCGTCCGTACTTCGTCATGCAGCACGTCGCCGGGATCCCGATCGACCGCTACTGCGACGAGCATCGGCTCACGGTGGACGAACGGCTGGAGCTGTTCCTCACCGTCTGCGAGGCCGTGGCCTATGCGCACCAGCGGCAGATCGTGCACCGCGATCTCAAGCCGGGCAACGTCCTCGTGACGGAGGACGGCCATGCCAAGCTGCTCGACTTCGGCATCGCGAAGCTGCTCGACCCCGAGGGTGCGCACGCCGAGGCCGGCCTCACGCGCACCGGCGAGCGGCTCCTCACGCCCGAGTTCGCGAGCCCCGAGCAGGTCCGCGGTGATCCGGTCACGCCGGCCAGCGACGTGTACGCGCTCGGCGTGATGCTCCATCGGCTCCTGTCCGGGCGCGGCCCGTACCGGAGCGGCCCCCGGACTCCGCACGACGTCGAGCGCGCGGTCCTCGAGGACGATCCGGTGCTGCCGTCGGAGGTCGCGGGCTCGCTCGACGACGTCGCGGCACCCGATCCGGATAGACTGCGGCGCCTGCGCGGAGACCTCGACACGATCGTCCTGACGGCGCTCCGGAAGGACCCGCTGAAGCGCTACGCCTCGGCCGGCGAGCTGGGCGAAGAGCTGCGGCGCCACCTGCGCGGCGAGCCGGTCGATGCCCGCCGGCGGTCGCGGGCGTATCGCGCCCAACGCTTCCTCCGCCGGCATCGCGCGCGCATCGGCGCCGCGCTCGGCGTCGCGGGCGCCGCCGCCATCTTCGCCGTCGGCCGCTGGACGCCCGGAATCGGCCCGTCGTCGGCGTCGCTCGGAGGCGGCGCGCCTGTCCTGGCCATCGGTCGCCTCGCCGACTACCGCGAGGCCGGTGACGGAGGAGCAGATGCCGTGGCGGATATGCTGGCGACGAACCTCGCGCGGATCCGGGGGCTCGGCGTCGTGAGCTCCGCGAGGATGCTCGACCTCGTCCAGCAGATCGCGACCGGGAACGACGCCCCGAACGAGCGGTTCCTACGGGCCGCGAGGCTCGCGGGCGCGGACCGGATGCTGGAGGGCGCCATCTACGCGAACGAGGACGGCACGCTGCGGCTCGACCTGCGCAGCGTCGATCTCGCGTCGGGTGGCGTCGAGGGAGCCGTCACGGCGACGGGCGCCACGCTCTTCGCCGTGGCCGACAGCGCCACCGCGCGACTCGCGCTCGATCTCGGCTTCGCGCCGCCGAGCGGGTCCATCGCGGACGTCACGACACGTTCGCTCGCCGCCTACCGGCTGTACACGGAGGGGCTCGAACGATTCACCGCGGGCGATCAGGCCGGCGCGGACGAAGCTTTCGAGGCGGCGCTCGCGGAAGACTCCACCTTCGCCATGGCGGCCTATTACAGCGTGCAGGTGACGCCCGTCAACTGGCGGTCCGCGAGCGCCACCGAGGCGGAGCGAGCCATGCTGAACGCGCGGATGGAGCGCGCGCTTCGACTCTCCGACCGCGCGAGTGATCGCGAGCGGCTCATCGCGAGGTCGTTCTTCGCCTTGCTCTACCTGGCGCCCGACATGAGCGCCGTCGCCGAGACGCTCGCCGTGCGGTACCCGCAGGAGGTCTTCGGTCATCTGGCGCTCGCGCAGAGCCTCGGCTTCCAGGGACGGTTCACGGAGGCCATCCCCTACTTCCGCCGCGTCGTGGCGATGGACTCGGCCTCGATGCGCAACGGGGTCGCGAACTGTCGGGCGTGCGAGGCGATGAACAACCTGACCGAGAGCTACATGCTGGCCGACTCCCTGGACGTCGCCGAGCAGATGACCCGACGGTGGCTCGACGTGCAGCCCACCTCCGATGCCGCGCGGCGCCGGCTCGCGGATATCCTCGACGGCGCGGGCCGCTACGCGGAAACGGAGGCGCTGCTCGCCGGAGGGCTGGACGCGACGCGTCCCGACCTCGTGGTTCCACTCGTGAAGCATTGGATCCGGGCCGGCGAGCTCGATCGTGCGGACTCGATGTTGGCCGCGCGCATCCCGGCCGCCTCGGGCGCCGAGCGTTCGCAGCTGCTCTACTTTCGGGCCGTTACGCTGCGCGACCAGGGCCGCCTCGCCGAGGCGCTCGCCGTCGCCGGCGAGCTGCGCCGTGCGAGCGGGGAGACGCCGCGGGGATCGGCGGCTCCGCCCTCCGCGATCGTGGCGGCGCAGATGCTGTTCGACGCCGGCCGCTATCGCGCGTCCGCCATGCTCTTCGATTCGATCGCGCGCTGGCCCGGGGCGGACGGGCAGCCTGCCACGGTCCGCGCGACGCAGCGCGTCGTGGCGTTGTCGATGGCCGCCGCCGCGCGTTACGCGGACGGAGACACCGCGGGCCTGGCCGCGCTCGCGGACAGCCTCGCCGGCGAGAGCACGCGCCTCCCGATGTTCCAGCCGCGCGATCAGGGTCGCTTCGTGGCGGCGCTGCTCCAGGAGGCTCGGGGGGAGGAGGACGCGGCCATCGCGGCGTTCGGAGCGTCGCCGGCGGCCACAGCCAGCGATTTCGGGAGGGCCAACCGGCAGCTCGCGCTCGTCTTCCTGCGCCGCGGCCGGCCCGAGGAGGCCGTGCGTCTGCTCCGGCTCGCGGCGCGCGGGTGGTTCCTCGAAACCAGCAACCTGCACATGGGGTTGACCGAGGTCCACGAGCTGCTCGCCGAGGCCCTCGACGCCGCCGGGGCCGCGGACAGCGCGGCCGTCCACTGGGGACGTGTGGCCCGGAGCTGGGAGCGGGCCGATCCCCCGATGCAGCCGCGGCGAGCGCGAGCGGCCGAGCGGGCGGCGAGCTCGACACGGTGAACGACATTCCACGCGGGAGCTCACGACATGCACGGTAAGGTCGCCATCGTCACGGGAAGCACGAAGGGAATCGGGCTCGCGGTCGCCGAGCGCCTGCACGCGGCGGGAGCCGCGGTGGTGATCAGCTCCCGTACCGAGCGGGACGTCGCCGCCGTGGCGAAGCGGCTGGGCACACCCGCGATCGGGATCCCCTGCGACGTCGCCGACCCTGCGGCCTGCCAACGCTTGGTCGACGAGACGGTGAAGCGTCTCGGTCGCCTGGACGTGCTCGTCAACAACGCCGGCTTCGGCATCTTCAAGTCGATCACCGAGCTCTCCGTCGACGAGTGGCGCCGGCAGATCGACGTGAACCTCGGCGGCGTCTTCTACTGCTCGAAGGCCGCGCTGCCGCACCTGAGCGCCACCGGTGACGGGGTCATCGTGAACATCGGGTCGCTCGCCGGCCGCAACTTCTTCGCGGGCGGGACCGGCTACAACGCCAGCAAGGCGGGGCTCGTCGGCATGACCGAGGCGATGATGCTCGACGTTCGCCACGACGACGTGCGCGTGTCGATGATCATGCCGGGCTCGGTGAACACGCACTTCCGCGGCGAGCAGTCTTCCGGGCGGTCCTGGCCGCTCGAGGCCGACGACGTGGCGCACGCGGTCTTGCAGCTGCTCGACTATCCGAAGCAGGCGCACGTGAGCCGCATCGAGATGAGGCCGAGCCAGCCGCCCCGGGGATGAGGCCGGGGGTGGGCTGACGCATCCGCCGATTTTCGTCCAGTTTTTCGACCTTCGATCTACACGCCATCGCGACCCAATCGAGGAACCATCCCTTGGACCGGACTCAGTACCGCATCGAGAAGGACTCCCTCGGCGAGATGAAGGTGCCGGCGGACGCGCTCTACGGGCCGCAGACCCAGCGCGCCGTAGAGAACTTCCCCATCAGCGGGCAGCGCTTCGGCCGCCGCTTCATCGAGGCGGTCGCGCTGATCAAGGGCGCGGCGGCCGAGACGAACGCCGAGCAGGGGCACCTGGATCCCGGGATCGCGAAGGTCGTCGTCGCGGCCGCCCGTGAGGTCGCGGAGGGCAAGTGGGACGACCAGTTCGTGCTGGACGTCTACCAGACCGGATCCGGCACGTCCACGAACATGAACGCGAACGAGGTCATCGCGCGCCGCGCCACCCAGCTCGCGGGCGGCGAGAAGACGGTGCACCCGAACGACCACGTCAACTTCGGGCAGTCCTCGAACGACGTGATTCCGACGGCGATTCACGTGGCCGCCCGCGTCGCGATGGAGCGAGAGCTCCTCCCGGCGCTCGAGCACATGCGCTCCGCGCTCGCCGACAAGGGCCGCGCGTTCGACGGCATCCTGAAGTCCGGGCGCACGCACCTCATGGACGCCACGCCGGTGCGTCTCGGCCAGGAGTTTCGCGGCTATGCCACGCAGATCGCCAAGGGCATCGAGCGCGTCCGGCGGGCGTCCGCCGAGCTCGAGGAGCTGGCGCTCGGCGGGACCGCGACGGGGACGGGGATCAACACGGATCCGCGCTTCGCGGCCGCGACGATCGCGCGCATCGCGAAGGCGACCGGCATCTCGTTCCGCGAGGCCGACGATCACTTCGAGGCGCAGGGCGCGAAAGACGCCGCGGTGGATGCCGCGGGGGCGCTGAACACGGTCGCGACCAGCCTCATGAAGATCGCCGACGACATCCGTTGGATGGGATCGGGTCCGACGAGTGGCCTCTTCGAGATCCGCCTGCCGGCGATCCAGCCCGGCTCGTCCATCATGCCGGGGAAGGTCAACCCGGTCATGGCGGAGGCGACGATGATGGTCGCGGCTCGCGTGATGGGGAATCACACCACGGTCACCGTGGCGGGAAGCCGCGGCAACTTCGAGCTCAACGTCATGATGCCGGTGCTCGCGCACGCGCTGCTCGAGTCGATCACGCTGCTCGCCAACGTCGCGCGGGCGTTCACCGACAACTGCATCGTGGGCATCGAGGCCAACGAGGGCCGCGCCAAGGACCTGCTCGAGCGCAATCCCTCCATCGCCACCGCGCTCAACCCCTACATCGGCTACGACGCGGCGGCGGTGGTCGCGAAGGAGTCGGCGAAGCGCGGCGTGAGCGTGCGCGACGTGGTGCTCGAGAAGAAGCTGTTGCCGCCCGAGAAGATCGACGACGCGCTCGACGTGCGCGCGATGACCGAGCCTGGACTGCCGGAGGGTGGCGGGGTCGGCGGCGGGGGCTAGGGAAGCTCTGCACAAGTATGGCGTTCCCTAGGGCGACTCCAGAGCGCCCAACCGCTCCTCATGATCCGCGAAGCGCGCGGACACCGCGACTTCCAAGCCTCCCACGCGGTCGGTGAGCGCGTCGATGCGGCGGCCGTTCTCTTCGATGCGCCGGCCGTTCGTCACGACTCCGTCGGCGACCAGACGAATCTCGCTGCGTAGCGATTCGACGCTCACGCCGACGAAGCTCCGCATCTCGCTCCGCAGCGATTCCATCTCTCTCCGCACCGACTCGAAGGTTCCTTCCACGAGCGTTCGCGTATCCCGGTGGTGACGACCGAGCTGGTCGATGAAGTACTCGGTCAGCTCCTGATACTCGCTCGGGCTCATGGGGCTCGGTGTCTCCGTCGGGCCGGGAATACGTACAAGCTATCGCGTGAGGTGGGCTGGACCATGACCGCATGGGAACGTTGCCCTCGCGACATCGATCGTCCCGCCCGTCGGCTTGGCAGGGCGTTGGTGCGGCGCTAGCGTCCCGCATGCGCCCGCGTCCGGGATCACTCGCGCCGACGATCGACGGAGCAACGACCGTGAAGGTCTTCGTCCCGGGTCCGCTGCGGCGGTACTGCCACGGGGCCCGCGAGATCGCCGTGACCGCCGGGAACGTGCGCGAAACGCTCGTGGAGCTCGAGCGGCAGCATCCGTCGCTCTACACCAACGTCTGTGACGAGACGGGGGCCGTGCGCCGACACATCAACGTCTTCGTCAACTCGGAGCACATGCGGGACCGGGACGGGCTCGACACCGAGCTCGTGACCGGAGATACCATCATCATCTTGCCGGCCGTCTCAGGAGGCTGATCCATGGCGGAACGCGTCGTGTTGGGGATCGGGACCAAGAAGGGCTTCTTCGTGGCCGAGGCGGCCAAGCCCAGGAAGCGATTCACGCTGAAGGGTCCGTTCGCACCCGGCGTGGCGGTCTACTCGGCGTTGATCGACAACCGCGGCTCGCCGCGCATCTACGCCTCGAGCTGCAACGCGTTCTTCGGCATGAAGGTCCTGCGTTCGAAGAACCTGGGTGAGTCGTTCGAGGAGACGAAGTCCGCGCCGGCGTTCGCGAAGGACGATGGGCGCGCGCTCGCGAACATCTGGGCGCTCGAGGCGGGCGACGGGAAGAACGAGCTGCTCGCCGGTGTCGAGCCGGCTTCGCTCTTCCGGAGCAGGGACGGCGGCGACTCGTGGGAGATGGTGCCCGGCATCAGCGACCACGAGCACGCCCGGAAGTGGCAGCCGGGCGCGGGCGGCATGTGCATGCACACGATCATCCGCGACGGCAAGCGCATCCACCTCGGCATCTCGACGGGCGGCCACTACATGTCCGAGGACGGCGGCGAGACGTTCGCTGCGTCGAACACCGGCATCGGCGCGGGCTTCTCGCCCGATCCCTATCCGGAGTTCGGTCAGTGCGTGCACAAGATCGCGCGCCATCCCGACGCCCCCGGCCGGCTCTACATGCAGAACCACGGGGGCTGGGGCGAGTGGGACGGCCCCGGAGGTCCGCGTCCCGACATCGGCGTTCTGCGCAGCGACGACCACGGGAAGACGTGGCGCTCGATCGCCCAGGGCCTGCCGTCCGACTTCGGCTTCCCGATCGTCGTGCACCCGCACGACCCCGACACGGTGTACGTGCTCCCGCTCGAGCCGATGACGCGCACGTGTCCGGGAGGCTCACCCGCCGTCTGGCGCAGCGAGAACGGCGGCGGCTCGTGGAAGCGGCTCGCCAACGGCTTCCCGAAGAAGGAGAGCTTCTTCACGGTGCAGCGCGACGGGATGGACATCGACGAGCTGAGCACACCGGCGCTCTACGTCGGCACGACGACGGGGCAGCTGTGGATGGGGAGGGAGGGGGGCGAGTCTTGGGAGTGTCTGTTCGACTCGCTGCCGCCGATCCACTGCGTGAAGGTGGCGGTGGTCTGACCCTCCGGTCGATCACCTACCCCCCAAAAGACGAGCGGACGGTAGGTGCAAGCACCTACCGCCGCTCTTGGCACGCCCCCCCAGGGCGTGTTGCCCACCCGAACTGGCGTGGGACTTTGTGCCGGCTGGACGACGCGAGGCCGAACCGAGCCGGCACGAAGCTTTTACGCGGTCTTCCGCTCCAGATCGAACTCGACCACCACCTGCTCCGGAACTTGAGCAAACGGCGTGCCGCTCATGGGGATGACGCGGGTCACATCGCCGTCCGCATAGAGAGGATAGACCCATTCGCCGTACTTGATCAGCTGGACGAGGTGAGGGCCCTTGGCGTTCGCCGGGATCCCCACGGCCTCCGTGATCGCGCGCCACACCCGGTCCACGAGCGTCATGCGCTCCGAGACGGAGTCGGCCCAGAGAGCCAGACGGATCCGCTTGCGATCCTGGAGCGAAAGCGGCCGTACGACGCGACGGTGACCGCGGAAGCTGTGCGACAGGAGGAAGGCCACCGCCTCCGCCTCGGGCACCGGCTCGACGCCGGGGTCGTGGTAGCCTGGGGTCTTCACCCGGGAATCCCTCAGGTCGATGTAACCGTCCGTTGCAACACGCATCCTTCCTCCGATGGCCCTCGACGCCGCTGATTTGTATGGGGGGAGTGCGACTAGCGTCCTTCGACGACGGCGCCTTGAGGGACAAGTCCCGTGCCCGGTCTTCGGAGGGGCCTGCCGAAGTGGCCGAACGGCCATAAGTGATGATAGATCAACGACTTGACTCGATGGGGCGAACCGCCCCGCTCCC
Organism: Gemmatimonadales bacterium; assembly: GCA_050181335.1. Lineage (GTDB taxonomy): Bacteria > Gemmatimonadota > Gemmatimonadetes > Longimicrobiales > Gaopeijiaceae > UBA2982. The sequence continues at coordinate 62,717 of JBFXDG010000011.1, forward strand.
GGGGCCGGCAGCCAGAACCTACCGGGGGTGGCAATCTTTGCCCTCATGACCCCGGACGAGATCGGCGCCCACGTCTCCACGCGCGGAGGCCTGGACCAGGCGCCGGCACGCGCGGCGGCGCTGGACGCCACGGTCCTCCAGCTCTTCTCGAAGCAGCCGAGCCGGTGGGCGGAGCCCAAGCTCGACGAGGCCGCGATCGCGTCCTTCCGGGCCGAGCGTGCCGCCCACCGCATCGCCGTGGCCGCGAGCCACGACTCCTACCTCATCAACCTCTCCTCGCCCGATCGCCGCCTCTGGCGCATCTCGCAGAAGGCCTTCGCCTCCGAGCTCGATCGCTCGGCGCGGCTGGGGATCGACTTCGTGGTGACGCATCCCGGCAACGCGGTGGACGGGGATCTGCGTGCGGGCATCGAGCGCAACGCCCGCGGCATCGTGGAGTCGCTCGAGGCCACGGGCGAAGGTCCATGCGTGCTGCTCGAGCTCACCGCCGGCGGCGGCTCGAGCGTCGGCGGCTCGTTCGAGGCGCTGCGCGATCTGCTCGACGCGATCGGCCCGCGCTTCGCGCACCGCATGGGCGTGTGCGTGGACACCTGCCACGCCTACAGCGTCGGGTACGATCTGGTCGGCGACTACGACGGCGTCTGGGCTGCGTTCGACCGCGTGATCGGGCTCGACCGCCTCCGCTTCCTCCATCTGAACGACTCCAAGCACGCGCTGGGATCTCGCAAGGATCGCCACGCCGCGATCGGAGAAGGAACGCTCGGCAAGGAGCCGTTCCGTCGCATCGTGCTGGACGAGCGCTTGCGCCGCGTCCCCAAGGTGATCGAGACGCCGAAGGGGGACGACGAGATCACGCTCGACCGCGCGAACCTCGCGCTGCTGCGGGGGTTCCGGCGCGGGTGACTCGCAGTTGACCCTTTCCAGGGGCCGGGGTACGATCTAACGGGCTGGCCTCGTCCATGGACGTCTCGAGATGAATCGTCGCAGACCACGCAGGAGCGTGCTGCTGCTCGCCGCATTCCAGGTGGCGGCTGCGGCGTTCGTGCCGGTGGCCGACGCAATGCTGGAAGCAGCGGCGTCCCAGCCGCTGCATATCGAGGCAGAGCGTGCCGCGTCGTGTGGCGCGGGCCACGACCACGAGTTCTGCCAACTCTGCCGGACGCTTGCCGTCGCCGGCGTCGTTCGGGACGTCGTCGCGAGAACCTGCCATCCCCCGCAAGCGCAACCGGTTCCCGAGGTGCCTCTCGAGGGGCTTGCGAAGCTCTCGTACCTCGACTCATCGGGACCGGCAGGCCCACGACCGCCGCCGCTCGTCTGACGCTCCAGGCTGAGTAGCGGCGTCATCGCAGTGGGCCGTGCGGCGCGCATCTTACGCGCTCGCGTCTCCGTCCATTGCGAAGAGCCGCATCCCGTTCCCGTACATTCATGGAGGAACGTGATGGTCATGCGTTCCGTTGTGCTGTTCGTGGCACTCATTGCTGCCGGACTCGGGTCCGCGCATGCGCAGGACGTCCCTCGCACGCACGGGGAGGTCCGCGGCGTCGTGGTCGACGCCACGAACGGTGAGCCCGTGGCCGTCGCCCAAGTCCAGCTGGCTCCGCTCCACCAGGCGGACATGACACGGGCCGACGGACGATTCATCCTCCAGCAGATCGAGCCGGGCACCTACACTCTCTCGGTCGAGCGTCTCGGCTATGAGGGAGCCTCTGAGTCGGTGACGGTTCTGGCGGGAGAGGCCACGGAAGTACGGGTCGAGCTGAGGGTGGCCGCCCTACAGCTCAGCGGGATCATCGTCTCCACGGGAGCGTTGAGCTCCCGGTCCGCGGACGATGTGCTCAGTCCGGTCACGACGATCGCGGGCGCGGACCTCGATCGCCGCAGCAATCAGACTCTGGCCGCCATGCTCGATGGCCGGCCAGGCCTGACCTCCACGTCTCTCGGACCGTCCACGGCCCGACCGATCATTCGGGGTCTGGGGGGTGATCGCATCCTGGTCCTCGAGGACGGACAACGCACCGGCGATATGTCTGCGATGTCGTCCGACCACGCGGTTGCGTCGGAGCCCCTGACGGCCCGCCAAATCGAGGTCGTACGTGGACCCATGTCGTTGATGTATGGCAGCAGCGCGCTCGGAGGAGTCGTCAACGTGGTTCGTGAGGACATTCCGAACACGAGTGCCCAAGAACGACATGGGATGGTGTCCTTGGAGGGGGCGACCGTGAACGACGGCCTCACGGGTGGGGGCTACCTGATGTGGGGGTTGGGCGCAGTCGCGTTGCGAGGGGAAGGAAGCGGACGAAACTACGCGAACCTCCGCACTCCGGACGGACGCGTCGCGAACACGGGGGGACGCACCTGGGACCTCTCGCTCGGGATGGGACTGCCCGGGGAGCACGCACACGGCGGTGCGTCATACCGGTACTACGGCAACGAGTACGGAATACCGGGCGGCTTCGTCGGCGGGCACGCGACGGGTGTCGATATTTCGATGCGTCGTCACGCTCTGCACGTGCAGAGCGAGCTGCACCGGGATGAGGGTCTGGTCTCCTCGGTCGGTCTCGATGGCGGCTTCACGCATTACACGCACACCGAGTTCGAGCCGAGCGGAGCTGTTGGGACGGACTTCCAGCAGGACCTCGTCCAAGGGGAGCTGGTAGCGCGGCATTCTCCTCTCGGGATCGTCCGGGAAGGCGCCGTCGGCCTCCACGGGCAGTATCGAGACATCCGCACCGGCGGCTCTCTTCGGACGCCTTCGACGTGGGACTACTCCCTCGCCGGATTCCTCGTCGAGGAGTTGGGACCCGAAGTCCTCAGGTTCCAGCTCGGTCTACGGGTCGATCACGCGCGCTACGAGCCGAGGGATACTTCGTCGTTCGTGACCGCCGGCGGGGAGCGTGTCCCCGTGAGGCCTCGCTCGTTCGGAGCGGTATCCGGATCGGCGGGTCTCCTGTGGACGGCCACGGAGTTCGTGAAGGTCGGGGCCAGCGTGAGCCGAGCCTATCGCACCCCGGACTTCAACGAGCTGTACTCGAACGGCCCCCATTTGGCCGCCAATTCGTACGATGTCGGTGATCCCGCGCTCGGTCAGGAGACGGGAATGGGTCTCGACGTCTTCGTGCGTCTGACGCACGAGCGCATTCGCGCGGAGGTCGCGGCGTATCGGAACATGCTCAGCGACTACGTCTTTCCGTCGAGCCGGGGGCGTGCGGAGCTGGGGACGCAGGGAGGTCGGCCTCGCTTCCAGTACACGAACGAAGACGCGCGTTTCGTGGGCGTGGAAGGAGAGGTTCTCTACGCGCTGACTCGTTCGCTCAGGCTGGAAGGCAGCGGATCGGTGGTTCGCGCGACCTTCACCTCCGATCGTGCGCCCATTCCGGAGTTCGACGGCGTGGACACGACATTCGTCGCGGCCTCGAAGTACCCACCGCTGATTCCTCCCGCTCAGGGCCGCGTCGGGATCCGTCTCGACCAGCCGGGGCGGTTCGCGGGGATCGGGGTGAAGCTCGTGGCGAAACAGGGGCGGCTCGGAGACTTCGAGACGACCACGGACGGATATGCGTTGTTCGATGCGAACGCGGGACTGAGGATCGTGCGCGGCGACATGCTGCACACGATCACTCTGCGCGTCGACAACGTGTTCGATACCAGCTATCGCGATCACCTATCCCGAATCAAGGACATCATGCCCGGGGCCGGCCGGAGCTTGAGCGTCTTATACCGCATGGTTTTCTGACGAGACGCACCTCGAGTGCTCTCACACCTTTTCGCATGGAGATGACGATGTTCGACTTCAAGCAGGTACGGTTCGCTCGAATTGTACTCCTGGCCGGTGGCATGGTCTTGGCGGGATGCAACGATGACCCCGTCGTGGAGGACGAGCCCGAGGTGGCGACCATGCGCCTCACCATCGGATCGCAGGTCGTGGACGTGGACGACACCGGTGCGGTAACGGGCGGCCCTATCGCGCTGACGACGGGGGTCAACCCGACGGTCACCGCTCAATGGCTCAAGGCCGATGGAAGTGCGGAGACGCTGGTGACGAGCGGTGTGTTCGAGCTCAGAGCCGAGCCGGCCAACACCGCCGTCGTGACGTTCACGCGAACTGGCGCGTTCGCGGGAACACTCGACGGTCTGACCGCGGGCAGCACGCAGATCGAGTTCAGTCTCTTCCACCTGGAAGAGGGCCACGAGGACTTCGGTCCGTTCGACGTGGATGTAACGGTTTCGTGAGGACCGGGGCGCTGTCGCGTCGTCGGCGGCAGCGCCCCGCTCCCCTCAGGAAACGATTCGCCTCGTGACGATGCGCCCGACGTGGTTCGCGTCGGTGCCGAACCACATGGTACCGGTCTCGGCGTGGAAGTACATGTTGCGGATGCTGCCGCTCACGGGGCTGATGGAGAAGAACTCCTCGGTCCTGGGATCGAAGCCCACGAGCTGCTTCACGGGTCCGGTTTCCGAGAACCAGATCCGTCCCTGGTCGTCCTTCGTGAGCGCATAGGGATCCGAGTCCGGTCCGCCGGGCGTCAGCCACTCCTTCACCTCGCGCGTCGCCGTGTCGATCCGGCCGATGTAGCCGCGTGTCTCGTCCACGTACCAGACCATGCCGTCGTCCGTCCATGCGAGGCGACGTCCACGCGATTCAGCGGCTGCCTGCTCGAAGTGCGTGAGATCGAACGACGCCGGGTCGATGCGCACCACCATGTTCGTGCGCAGCAGCATGACCCAGGGATTGCCTTCCGCATCGAGCACGAGGCCGTATGGATTCGAGGGCGTCTCCGAGGGGGTGACGAGCCGCACCTCACCCGTTTCCGTGTTCAGCCGCCCGACCCGGTTCGAGCTCTGCGACGTGAACCAGATGTGGCCGTTTCCATCGAAAACCATCGTGTGCGGATCACGCGCTTCGCCGGTCATGAAGGTGCGAACCCGACCACTGACGGGATCGAGTCGGCCGATCCTTCCGTTGCGGTTGCCGGCATACCAGACGATGCCGTCGTCGCCGACGATCAGCGTGTGCGGGTTGGTGCCCGCCTCGATCTCGTAGTAGCGGACGGCGCCGGAGGTCGGGTCGAGGTTGGCGACGTAGTTCCCGTTCTGTCCGACGAACCAGACCTTGCCGTCGGGGGCGACGTACGGATCGCGCGTCCTGCCTCCGCGATCGACCGGCCATTCGCGCAGATCGGCGTCACCCGGAGCTTGCTGCGCCGGGAGCGGCGCGACCGCGGCGAAGCCCGTCACGACGGCCATGGAAACGAATGCTCGCATGGGGCCTCCTCGTGCTGGAGCTTCCTGAGAACCTAGGCGGGCGCCCGGCGGCCGGCGAGCCGGCTCACGCACTTCTTACACACCGGGTTCGCATGGAAATTCGCGCGCGCGACCGGGTTGTCCGCGCCGACGGACTCGACCTATATTCGGCAGCGCGTCGGGGGGCTCACTTATTGAGCCAACACACCGAAGCCGGGACTGACTCCCGGGAACGACGCTAAGCCCCCTCGAGGGGAAAGCGGCAGGGCCTGGGGAGGTCACCATCTGTTCATCCCGGGCTTCAATAACTCCCTCCGATGTGCATTTCGCGGGGGCCGACATCTGCGCCACGTTCGTTCGTGGCTCGGGTGCCGGCCCTTCGCTTCATCCAGACGCCAACGAGCCATGAACGTCGTTCGTGCGACGCGCCGGGCGCATTTCAGCGCCGCGCATAGGCTGCACCGTGCCGATTGGTCGGACGAGCGCAACCGCGAGGTGTTCGGCGATTGCGCGAACCCGAACTGGCACGGGCACAACTACGAGCTGGACGTGACCGTCGAGGGTCCGGTCGATCCGGAGACGGGGTTCGTCATGGATCTTAAGGACCTCAAGGAGCTGATGGAGCGGCGCGTGCTCGCCGACGTCGACCACAAGAACCTGAACAACGAGGTCCGCTGGCTCGAGGGGATCAACCCGTCCACCGAGAACGTGGTCGTCGCGATCTGGGGTAGACTGTCGGATCAGCTGCCGTCCGGCGTACGGCTCGCGAAGGTGCTGCTGCGCGAAACCGAGCGGAACTGGGTCGAGTACACGGGACCAGAGAGCTGACGAGGGGCGTCGCATCACGCGTCAGTAGGTCTGGATCGGTAGTTCAGGAAAGGAGGGTGCGGTGGCGGAGAACGACGAAGAAAGGAACAGAGCCGGTGCAGCCCGTTCGGAACGCGCTCGCGCCGTCGTGGACGAGGCGTTCGTTCAGGAGGAGCAGGACGAACAGTGCCCTGACTGGGGGCGCCCCCACGTGGACCTCTCGGGGGTCGAGTTTCCCGACCTGATCGCGGAGATGATACGCCGACTCGGAGACGATCCGGCACGGGAGGGCATGCGAAAGACGCCCGTCCGTGTCCAGAAGGCGCTCGAGTTTCTGACGCACGGGTATCGGCTGGACCCGGAGCGAGTGATCGGTGACGCGCTCTTCGAGGAGCGTCATCAGAACATGGTGCTGGTGAAGGACATCGAGATGTACTCGATGTGCGTGCCGTCGAAGCAGCTCGTGAACGCGGTCGGTGGGGCGAAGCCAGCTGCGCGTGTGAGGCTCGGCGATCGACTCTGGACTCTCCACGACGGATGCGTTGCTCAGACCACGGTCACCGAGGTCTCGTCGCGTCCGGCGCGAGAGCTGGTCGAGGTGGAAACGGACGAAGGGACGTTTCGAGTGACACCCGATCACCCGGTGGCGACACCCAGCGGGTGGGTCGAGGCGAAGGATCTCGAGGGTTGCGCCGTCGAGTGGACCAATGCGCGTGCGCTTTGCCGTAGGCGCTTCACGCCCGTTGTCGGCTACGAGCTCGGCTACTCGATCGGCGCGATGTGCTCCGACGGTACGGTTGGAGAGCGGACGTTGTCGTTGGTTGTGAACGCCCGCGACTTCGCGAGCCGATTCGCCGGCTGTCTCAACCGAGCCTTCGGCGTCGCGCCGGTGATCGAGCCAGTCAGCAGGCCGTCGGGCTTCCTTCAGCGCGAGGTTCCAGGGTTCAGGGTGAGAGTGGTTTCATCCTATCTGGCCGACTTGTTCCGGATGTGGGTCGGCGGCGACGCCCACCACATGCGCCAAGCGTTTCCCAGGGTCGTGCTGAACTCGCGAGAATGCATGCAGGGATTCATCGCCGGCTATGCGGACGGCGATGGGTCCCGAGTGAGGCAGGGAACCGGCGCCGTGATCGCCAGCAGCAACGCCCCGTTTCTCCAGGAATTCGCGGATGCGATCGACGCGCGTTTCACACCGCGCGCGACGGGAACGTCCCAGCTCTACGTCACGGATCGTTGGAACCGGCCCGGTTGGTACGGCAAGCATGGCTTCCAGCAGGAAGACCACCGGACCACCCTCATCGAGTCGCGTTTCGTGGGGGTCCGTGCCGTCCGGCCGGTCGCGGCTCCCGGCAAGAAGCCCTTCCGCGTCTACAGCTACAAGTGCTCCCCCCATCCGACGTTCCTGGTCGCGGGCCACCTGACGCACAACTGCGAGCACCATCTCCTTCCGTTCTTCGGCAAAGTCCACGTCGCCTATATCCCCGACGGGCGAATCATCGGTCTGTCGAAGGCCGCACGTCTCGTGGAGGTCTACGCGCGCCGCTTCCAGGTCCAGGAGCGTCTGACCGACCAGATCGCGCAGGCGCTATGGGACATCGTCCACCCGGCAGGCGTCGCGGTCGTGATCGAGGCCTACCACCTGTGCATGATGATGCGCGGGGTGCAGAAGCAAAACTCGAAGACGATCACATCCGCCATGCGGGGTGTGTTCCTCGAGAATGCCGCGACGCGCGAGGAATTCCTGCGGCTCACGACCAGCGCGCACCAGCCGCTCTCGTGATGGCGGCGAGCGAAGCTTCCTCGAGCGACGATCCGTTGCTGGCCGGCCGTACCGCGCTCGTCACCGGGGCCACTCGTGGCATCGGCCGAAGCGTCGTCGAGGTGCTGGCGGACGCCGGAGTCCGGGTCTGGTGCCTGGCGCGCACCGCGGCCGACGTTCGCGCGCTCGCCGCGGAGGTGGGCGGGGAAGCGCTGACCTGCGACCTCACCGACGACGCCTCCACGTGGGAAGCGCTCGACGGCATGATGGACACGATCGGCGGGGCGCCCGACGTGGTCGTGAACTCGGCGGGCGTGTTCGGCATCACGCAGATCGCGACCGAGACGGTCGCGGCGTTCGATCACGCGTTAGCGGTCAACCTGCGCGGAACGTTCCTCGTGAACCGCGTCGTGCTGCCGTCGATGCTGGAGCGGCGCTCGGGCTTGATCGTGAACCTCGGCTCGGTGGCCGGTCGGAAGGCGTTCCGGGAGAACGCGTCCTACTCGGCGTCGAAGTACGGCCTACGCGGCTACCACGAGGTGCTGCTCGAGGAGCTCCGGGGGACCGGCGTGCGCGCGACGCTGGTCGAGCCGGCCTCGACCGACACGCCGATCTGGGATCCGATCGATCCGGATCACGACCCGAAGCTCCCGAACCGAGCCGATATGCTGCGTGCCCGGGACGTCGCCGAGGCCGTGCTCTTCCTGGCGACCCGTCCGGCCGACGTGCGCATCCCGCTGCTGCAGATCGAGCGGGCGTGAGCGCGCGCGCGGAGCGCTGAGCCCGCGAGGTCGCCCCCTGCACCTCCTCCTCACCGATCGGCTGACCTGCCCGCGCTGCGGGCCGGAGTTCGGGCTCATCCTGCTGGCGCATCGCCTCGAGGATCGCGTGGTCCACGAGGGCGTCCTCGGGTGCGCGAACTGCCGCGACGCCTTCCCCGTGGTGGGCGGGCTCGGCGATCTGCGCGCGCCGCCTCGGGAACCCCTGGGAAGGGGGCTGGCGGGCGAGCCGGGCGGGGCCGCCGAAGGGGAGGCCGCGCGGCTGCTGGGCATGCTCGGCGTCCTGGGCGGTCCGGGGACGGTCGCGCTCGTGGGCGAGCCGGCGCGCGTGGCCGCGGACGTGGCCCGGGCGCTCCCGGAGATCCAGGTCGCCGCGATCGACGCCGATCTGGTGCGCTGGCCGGAGGGCGAACGCGTCAGCCGGCTCGTCACGGCACCGGGCCTTCCGTTCTTCGGTGGCACGCTGCGCGCGGTGGCGATCGACGGCCGGCTCGGACCTTCGTGGCTCGCCGAGGCGGCTCGGGTGATCGCGCACCGCGGGAGGGTGGTCGTCACGCACGCGCCTACGGACGCGGGGGGCGCGCTGGAGAACGTGGGGCTCCACGTGATCGCTTCGGACGCGGAAAGCGTCGTCGCGGCAAGGAGTTGAGCGTTGCGTGCGGCCCCAGGGTCCGTCTACCTTGGCGGGCGCGCGAGGGCCGCCTGCGCGCGCTCCCACGCGGACGTTCCGGCCCTGCTCGAGTGATCCGAATGTCGTTCTGGAAGAAGCTGCTCGGAAGCGACACCCCGAAGCCCGTCGATTACTACCAGGAAGGCAAGGAGCTCTTCGGCGCCAGCAAGTTCCACGAGGCGCTCACCTCCTTCCGACTGGCGCTCAAGGCTTCACCGGGCGACGTGGTGGTTCTCCAGGAGATCGCGATGTGCTACACGCGCATCGGGATGACCGAGGAGGCGGCCAAGACCTATCGACACGTGCTGCAGAAGGACCCGAACGCCGCCGGCGCGCACTACGGGTTGGCGTTCATTCTCCTGAGGGGCGAGCGCCCGGAGGAATCGATTCCGCATCTCGAGGCGTTCCTGGCCCGCGCACCGACCGGATCGGAAGCGGGCGCGCACGTGGAGCACGCGCGCTGGACGCTCGCCCAGCTGCGGGGCGAGCTGCACGACGCGCCCATCGAGCCGCAGCCTTGACCGACCCCAACGTTCGTCAGGTGCGCCTCCGCTGGACGGGGGAGGGGCTGGTGTTTCGCGGTGGTCCGGACGGCGGACCCGTGGCCACGCTCGACAGCGACGCCAAGGAGGGCCTCTCCTCCACGCACTACCTCCTCTTCGCGCTCGCCGGCTGCATGGCCGTGGACGTGAAGATGATCCTGGAGAAGTCACGCGTGCCGCTCGAGTCCCTCGAGGTCGAGGCCGTGGGGCAGCGCGCCGAGTCGCCGCCCCGGCGCTTCACGCGGATCCAGCTGACCTACGCGGTGCGCGGGCCGCTCGAGGAGCACGAGAGGCGGCTCCAGCACGCGATCGATCTCTCGCGCGACAAGTACTGCAGCGTGATGCACTCGCTCGATCCCGCCATCGAGATCGACATCCGGGTGCGGCGCGTCTAGCCGCTCGTCGACCATGGCCGAGGCATGAACGACCCGAAGAGCGGACTCGCGCCGGCTCCGAATGCATCGGGCATCACGTACGCGACCAACCCGACACCCGTCGAGAGGTCCACGCTCGTCGGGCTCTTCTTCGAAGCGGTCGAGGAGTTCGCGGACCGGCCCGCCCTGCGGTGGGTGCGCTCCGAGACGCAGATCGACGACGTGTCGTACCGTGCCGTGCTCGGCATGGTGAAGCGGATCGCCGCCGCCTTCGACGCCCGCGGCATCGGACCGGGCGAGCGCGTCGGGATCCTGGCGGAGAACCGGCCCGAGTGGGCGATCGCCGACTACGGCTGCCTGTGCGCCGCCGTGCTCCCGGTGCCGATCTACGTCACGCTCACGGCTCCACAGGTGGCGTATCTCCTCGCCGACGCCGGCGTCCGGCTCGTGTTCGCCTCCACGGCCAGTCAGGTCGACAAGGCGCTCGCGGCGGCGGGCGAGCGCGGGATGAGCATCGAGGTCGTCGCGTTCGATCAGCCGTCGGATCCGTCGCGCCGCATCGTCTCCTGGGCGGATTTCCTCGAGACCGGGCGGGCACGCGCCGAAGGTTGGTCCGACGCCGAGTTTCGCGCCCGCGCCCTGCGCGCGAAGCCGGACGACGTCGCCACGCTGATCTACACGTCCGGAACGACGGGCGAGCCGAAGGGCGTCATGCTCACGCACGACAACGTCGCTTCGAACGTACGTGCCGCGGATATGATGTTCGATCTGACGAGCGCCGACAGCACGATGAGCTTCCTGCCGCTCTCGCACATCCTGCAGCGCATGGTCGACTTTCTGTTCTTCTGGGTCGGATGCGCGATCGCCTACCCGCGCTCGATGGACACGCTGGTCGCGGACATGAAGACGATCCGTCCGACGGCGGTCGTGTGCGTGCCGCGCGTCTACGAGAAGATCTACAACGGCGTGATGGACGCGCACGGCCTCAAGAAGGCGCTCATCGATTGGGCCGTGGGGGTCGCGGACCGCGTGGCCGATCTGCGGCTCGCGGGCCGACGGCCCGCGGGATGGCTGGCCCTCCAGTACGCGATCGCCGACAAGCTGGTGTTCGCGAAGGTGCGCAACGCCGTCGGAGGGCGCATCCGCTTCTTCGTCAGTGGTGGCGGGCCGCTGAACCCGACGCTCAACCGGTTCTTCTACTCGATCGGTCTCACGATCCTGGAAGGGTACGGACTCACCGAGACCAGCCCGGTCACGAACGTCAACACGCTCGACCACCTGCGCATCGGCAGCGTCGGCCAACCCGTGCCGGGCACGGAGGTGCGGATCGCCGAGGACGGCGAGATCCTCGTGCGCGGACGGCAGGTCATGAAGGGCTACTACAACCGGCCCGAGGCGACCGCCGAAGCGATCGACGCGGACGGCTGGTTCTCGACGGGAGACATCGGCGTGATCGACGCCGACGGGTATCTCACCATCACCGACCGGAAGAAGGATCTGATCGTCACGGCCGGGGGGAAGAAGGTGGCCCCGCAGATGATCGAGAATCGCCTGAAAGCCCATCCGCTCGTCGAGCAGGTCGTGGTGATCGGTGAGCGCCGACGGTACGTGAGCCTGATCGTCGTGCCCGCGTTCGCCCGACTGGAAGCGTGGGCCAAGTCGCAGGGGATCTCCTGGTCCAGCCACGAGGAGCTGGTGGCCGATCCGCGCGTCGTGGCGTACGTGGAGTCGGAGGTGCTCGGCACGCTCTCCGACCTCGCCCGCTTCGAACGCCCGAAGAAGATCGCGCTCCTGGCGCACGACCTCACCGTCGAGAACGGTTATCTCACGCCCAGCCTGAAGGTGAAGCGGCGTGTGGTGGAGGAGCGACTCGCGGACGTGATCGACGGTCTCTACGCCGGGGAGGCGGCCGACGTCCTCCATGAGTGAGACGTCCGAGCCGTCCGTCGTCGCCGTGCTCACGACCCTGCCGAGCGCCGACGTCGCCGAGCGGATCGGAGCCGCGCTCGTCGAGGAGCGGCTCGTGGCGTGCGCGAACGTCCTGCCTGGCGTGCGCTCGATCTTCCGCTGGAAGGGCAGCGTATCGACGGAAGCCGAGGTGCTCGTCGTGCTCAAGACGACCACCCTGCGCCTCGAGGCGCTCCACCAGCGGCTGATCGAGCTGCATCCGTACGAGGTGCCGGAGCTGATCGCGCTGGACGTCCGCGCCGGGCATCCGCCCTACCTGGACTGGGTTCGCGACGAAGTCGAGGCCCGCGCGTGAGCGTGCACGAGGTCGAGGTCCGGGGCGAGCTCGAGCATGGGTAGACGCCGGAGGAGACGAGCGCGTCACGCCGAGCCGCTGCAGGGGGAGCTGCTCGCGGAGGAGGAGCGACACGCCGATGCGGCCTCGCCGGTCGCCGTGTCGCCGGAGCCGAGCTCCGCACCGGAGCCCGACGACCCCCCGGTGTCGGAGCCACCGCCGCAACCACAGCCGCAGCAGCCGCCGCCGACCTCCATCGCCGCCGCGACGAGCGCCGTGCCGGCCGCGACCCCGTCGCAGGCTCCGCTGACCGCTTCGCTTCCTTCGCGCCCCGGCGCGCCGGCGCTGACGCTCGAGCCGCCTCCGAGCCGACCCGCTGCCTCGAGGGGCGGCGCTCGCGCGCCGGCCAAAGCGGCCGGCGCCCGTCGAGCCGAGCGCCGACCCGAGGCGTCCGAGCGAGCGTCCGCGACGCTCCCGGCGAAGTCCTCCGCGCGCGACGAGCCCGCCCGTGATCAACCGGCCGCCCGCGCGCGGCCGGCGGGTGAGCCGCTCGCGCGCGCCCGCTCGCTCGTGGAGCAGGGGAAGATCCAGGAGGCCATCGAGCTCTATCTCGGCATCCTCACGGTCAACCCGTCGAACCTCAAAGCGCGGAACAACCTCGGCGTCCTCTTCGACGAGCTGAAGCAGTTCGACGCCGCGCGGGATCACCTGGAGGCGGCGGCCCGGCTCGAGCCGGAGAACGTCGAGGTCCTCACGAACCTCGCGTCCACGCTCACGTCGCTCGCCCGCTACGACGACGCGGACGCGATCCTCGAGCGCGCCAAGAAGGTGGACGCGGACGACCTTCGCGTACGCACCTCCATCGGCGTCCTGTTCTTCCGGCGGGGTCTCTACGACCAGGCGGAGATGGAGCTCCGCTGGGTGTGCGCCCGCGACCGCGACAACGGTCCCGCCTTCTATTACCGCGGCGAGGCGCTGAATCGGCTCGCTCGCTACGACGAGGCGGCGCAGTCGCTCGAGCGGGCGGCGGAGCTGATGCCGAACGACCCGAAGCCGGTCTACACGCTCGGGCACCTGTACGACCGGAAGCACCTATCGGAGGAGGCCGCCGAGATGTACCGCAGAGCGAGGCGGCTGCAGAAGCAGTGATCCGCGTCGTCGTCGGCGACTTGGCTGCGCAGGCCGTGGACGGCCTGATGCGTCCCGTGCGGTCGGACCTAGCCCCGGTGAGCGCCGCATCGCGTGACATCGCCGCCGCCGCGGGCGAAGAGCTCGAGGAGCGGCTCGCGCGCCTGGGAGCCCTCCCGCTCGGGGGCGCGGTGCTCACGCCGGCGGGCAAGCTCCCTGCGGCCTACCTGATCCACGTGGTGGTCATGTCGGAGGAAGAGCCGCAGACGAGCCTCTCCGTCCAGCGGGCGCTCCGCAACGGGCTCCGCCGGGCTGCCGACTGGGGGCTCGCGTCCCTCGCGCTGCCGCCCCTCGGATTGTCGGTCGGCATGATCGAGCCCGAGGACTCGGCCCGCGCGCTCGTGGAGATCCTCTTCAACCATCTCGACGAAGGTGCCGCGCCGCTCGACCTCACGATCGTGGTCGCATCCGACTTCGAGGCCCGCCTCTTCGAGGGCCTGGTCGACGAGATGACCCGCGCGCGGAGCGCCGCCCGCAACTGACCGGGCCGCCCGTGCCGCCGGCTGGCCGCGGGCTGGGCCCCGGCCTATGCTCCACAACGTCGAGGCCGCCTCGGCCTCCGATCCGAAGGAGGGACGTCCAGTGGGACGCACAGGTATTCCGGCCGCGGCGGTCGCGGCCACCGCGCTCGTGTCGTGGCTCGTGACGCCGCTCGAGGCGGAGGCGCAGACAGTGAACGAGCAGGTGCGCGCGCACCTCGAGGCGGCGAGGGCCGCCGCCGGGACGACCCATACCGCCATCTTCGGGCGTCTCTGCTCGGTGCCCATCGAGCGTCTCGGGGCCGCGCCGGTCGCCGACGACGTGCCCGGCGCGTTTCCCTCGCTCGATCCGGAGCGCGCATGGTACACGCCGCCCATGCAGGTCTTCGACAACCTGTACTTCCTCGGCCAGACGGCATTCTCCGTGTGGGGCGTGCGGACGTCCGAGGGGATCATCCTCGTGGACGCGATCTTCGACTACTCCGTCGAAGCCGAGGTCATCGAGGGACTGCGCACCCACGGCATCGATCCGGCCGAGATCCGTTACGTGATCATCAGCCACGCGCACGGCGACCACTCGGGCGGCGCGGGTATCCTGCAGCAGCGGTACGGCGCGCGCGTGGTCATGTCGGCCGCCGACTGGGATCTGTACCAGGGTTCCAACGACGAGGTGAAGGCCACGCGCGACATCGTGGCGACCGACGGCATGGCCCTGACATTGGGTGACACCACGCTCCGGCTGTATCTCACGCCCGGTCACACGCTCGGGACGATCTCGACCATCATCCCGGTTCGCGACGGCGGTCAGCCCCACGTCGCGGCGCTCTGGGGGGGCACGCTCTTCAACTTCCGCGGCTCACCCGACGACCCGCGTGACGCGCGGCTCCGCATGTACACGGAGTCGGCCGCCCGCTTCCGCGAAGTGGCCAGAGCGGCGGGTGCGGACATCCTGCTCTCCAACCACACGGCCTACGACGCCTCGACCCTGAAGCTGCCCCCTGCTCGCGCGACGCCGGCCCGGCGAGGCCCATCCCTACGTGATCGGGACCGACGCCGTGGGCCGTTTCCTGACCGCGGCGGAGGAATGCTCGATCGCCACGCGGCTCGCGGAGCAGCCGGCCGCTTGACCACCCTTTCCGCTCGGAGGATTCCCATGCGATCTCTCGTGACCTCTTCGGCGCTCGGCGCCGTCCTCGTGGTCCACGCCCTGACGGCCCAGCCCGCGCTCGCGCAGGCGAGGGGAGGGGGCGGCGCACCGGCCATGACGCTCGGCACGACCGCGTTCGCCGACGGCGCCACGATCCCCGTGCGCTTCACGCAGGCGGCGCCCGGCGTGACGGGGGGCGGCGGTACGTCTCCCGCGCTGACGTGGAGCAACGTGCCCGAGGGCGCGCAGAGCCTCGTGCTCCACATGCACGATATGGACGTCGCCCGGAACGCGACGACGGACGACCAGGTGCATTGGGTGGTGTGGAACATTCCCCCGAGCGCGACGGGTCTGCCGGAGGGCGTGCCCGCGGGGTCGCGGCGCCCGGACGGAAGCTTCCAGGTCAGCGCGAGCGGGCCGATGTACCGCGGTCCCGGCGCTCCGGCGAACGGTCCGCCGCACCACTACGTCTTCGAGCTCTACGCGCTCGACACGACGCTGGCCGTGCAGCCGTCGGAGGACGCGTTCGTCACGCGCCAGGCCGTGGTCGACGCCATGCAGGGCCACGTGCTCCGCAAGGCCGTCTACATGGGGCTCTTCCGCCGGCCGGAGTAGCGCGGGCGCGCGCGTCCCCGCCGCCCGCGGCGCTCCTCAGTTCCCGCCGACGATCGCGTCGGCGCGCGCTCGGGTCTCGGCGACCAGCGCGTCGGCGCGCTCCGCGGCCTCCCGCTCGATCGTGCGTGCGCGCTCCTCCCCTTCCTGACGCATGCGAGCCGCCACGGGCTCGGCGGCCGCGCGCGCGATCGGGTTGGTGGCGCGCGCGAGCACCTCGTCGGCCGCGCGGTTGGCTTCGGCGCGCACACCCGCCGCGAGGCGCGCGGCCTCCGCGCGGATCTCCTCGGCGCGCCGCCCGGCGTCGGCGACCAGGCTGTCCGCCTGGGCCTGGGCGCGCCGCCGACCCTCCTCGCGCTGGGCGTCGAGGCGCTGCTGGGCGTCGTCGACGCGCTGCTGGATCGCCGCTCCGGCCGCCTGTCTGGCCTGATCGCCCGCCGAAGCGACGGGATTGCCGATACCCAGGTCGAGCGAGGGCTCCGTCACGGTGCCGCCCACGCGCACGGCGACCTGGACCGACTGGCCGACCCCGCCCGTCGGCGCGGGCAGTCCGGCCCGGCGAGCCAGATCGCTCACCACGGACGTGGCCGCGTCGCCGAGCGCGCCGCTCGGCACGGTGAGGCCGAGCGTGTAGTCGAGCGACTGATCGATGCCGTTGGAGCCGCCGACGCTCATGCCGATGCCGGCCAGCTCGGTCGTGAACGGGCTCACGTGGAGTCTTCCGTCCTCGATCCGGATGCTCGAGCGAATCGCGCTCACGGTGGGGCTGGCGAGCTGCGACAGCCGCAGCGCATCCGAGAGACGCTGGAGCAGCGGCATGCCCTCGATCGCCAGCCGCGACGTGCTCAGGGAGCCCGCTCCGTCGAGCACGTCGAGAGCGGGCGACATGTCCTCCCCGAGCGCGCCGCTCAGGTCGAGGTCCGCCGAGAACGTCCCGCGGGCGTAGCGTGCGACCGGCGCGAGCGAGCGCACGGTCACGAACGCCTCCGCCGCCCGGTTGACGTCCAGGCTGTCCATGGCGAGCGCGAGCTCGAAGGTGGGCCGCGCGGGATCGAGCGTCTCGTACCAGCCGTCGAGCCCGATGCGGCCGCCGAGCGTCTCGAGGCCGAACCCGTCGAACGTGAGCCGCTGGTCCTGCACGCGGGCATCGCCCCGGGCGTTGGTCATGATCAGGTTGCCCATCTCCAGCTGGTCGATCGAGCCGGAGAGCGCGAGGTCGAGCATGGGCGGCACCGGGATGGCGGAGAGCTCTCCGCCCGAGCGCCATTCGTCGAGCACGAAGCGCCGGCTCGTGAACGTCGCGGTTCCCGCGAGCGGCGCTCGGCCGAGGCCGAACGCGAGCAGGTTGTCGAGCCGGCCGCTCGCCTCGACGTCGCTGCTGCCGAGCTGCGCGCGCAGCGTGCGGAGCTCGGCGCGCTCGGGCGAGAGCTCGATCCTCGCCTCGTCCACCGACACCGGCTGACGCAGCTCGGGGCTCCGCAGCGTCACGCCGGTCGCCGACACGGTCCCTTCGGCGGCGATGTTCTCGTAGCGCGCGCTGTCCACGTCGGAGCGGCGCGCGTGCACGGACGCGTCCGCCACCACCACGCCGCCGATCTCGCGCGTGGGCGCGAGCTTCACCGTTCGGGCGACGGCATCGAGGTCGAGCGTGCCCGCGACGCGCGCGTCGATCTCGGGATCGGAGACCGGAGTCCGCAGCGTGAACGCGGCGTCCAGCGGCTGATCCCCGATCTCCACGTGGAAGCGCGACAGGCTCACCACGGTGCTGTCGAGGTCTCCGCCCGGGTTGTCGATCGCGAGATCGGCCATGATGGCGCGCGCCGGGAGCGGCAGATCGGGATAGCGGAACGTCCCCTCGTCGATGCTCGCGCGGATCGCGAGCGCGGGGAACTGACCCGGCCCGTAGACGCCGCGCACCGTGCCCTCGACGGCGAACGTGCCCGACGTCTGGAGCGACGCGAAGTCCTGCGCGTAGATCGCGGGGACGAGGGAGAGGATCTCGCCGAACTCCGCGCCCGGCGCCTCGAACGACAGGTCGAGCGCGAGGTTCTCGTCCTGTTGCGCCGCCTCGCCCGACCACCGCAGGACCAGGTCGTTCAGCCGCAGCTCGTTGTCCTGCAGCCTGACGCGGCGTGCTGCCATGTCCACCGCGAGCTCGGCGTCGAGATCGAGGGCGACGCCCGTGAGATAGGGCACGCCCGCGAACCGGACGCCCACACGATCGGCGTGGGCGCTCGTGGTCGCCGTGAGCTCCTCATCGCCGAAGTCACCGCGCAGCGAGTGCCGCAGACCCTCGAGCGAGCCGAACAGTCCGGAGCGTGCGTTCTCCAGCGAGACGCTTCCGTCGGTGAGCTCGAAGCGGCGCAGGGAGACCGCGAGCCCGCGCCGCGCCCCTTCGCCCGGCGCCTCCGCCTGCTCGGGACGCTCCGCCATGACGTCCCAGTTGGCGGTTCCGTCGTCGCGGACCCGGAGGTGGACGACCGGCTCCTGGATGCGCACCGAGCGCACCACGAGCGGTCCGCGCCCGAGCGCCGCCCGCAGGCCGCTCCAGAGGTCGATCGCCACGTCGAGGCTGCCCACCACCGCCAGCGTGTCCCCCTCGAAGCCGCCGGTGCCGACCACCGTGAGATCTCTGAGCGCGAGCGTCGCGTGCGGGAAGCTGCGAAGCAGCCCCAGCGCGGCGTCGCTCCAGGAGACGCGTACCCTGGTCGCTTGCTCGATCTGCGCACGGACGCGCGCCTCGACCGGGCCCTCGAAGAGGCGGGGGAGCACGAGCAGGAGCGCGAGGACCACGACCACCGCCCCCGCGGCGACGGCGGCGATCTTCCGGCGGCGGGTCAGGGTCGGCGAGGTCATGGCGCTGCTACCCGCGACGGACCTGGGAAGGTCGCCGCGCGACGCGAAATCCCGCTCCGTCGCGAGAACCTGGAATCGCCCTCGAAGGCTGCGCCATCTTGGGAAGCCTCACTTCCGGGGGGAATCGGGCGACATGCGTAAGCGCATCCTGGGGACGGCGATCGTGCTCGTGTGGATCGGCATGGTCGCCTGGCAGGCGCGTGAGGAGTACTTCCAGCCGGAGCTCACCCGGCTCGCCGAGGCCGCCCTGGCGCTCGCCCCCGGGATCCATTTCTACACGCTCACGATGGGCGACCGCACGGTCGGACAGGCGACGTCCAGGCTCGACACGCTCCCGGACGGCTTCGAGCTCGAGGACATCATGAACCTCGAGCTGCCCGCGCTCGGCCAGACGGGGATCGCGGTCGCGCGCACGCGCGTCCGGCTCAGCGACGCGCTCGTCATGCAGGAGTTCTCCTTCACGCTCGACAGCGAGGTCGGGCGCTTCGAGGCCACGGGCGAGCTCGGGCCCGATACCACGCTGCACGTGTCGATCGTCTCGGCGGGCAGCGAGCAGAACCTGAGCTTCCGTCTGCCGGAGCCACCGGTGATGTCGACGGTGGTGCCGATCCGCATCGCCATGGGCGGCGCGCTCGAGGTGGGTGAGACCGTCCGCCTCCCGGTCTTCGATCCGACGAGCCTCAGCACCCGGACGGTGGAGGTCGAGATCCTGGAGCACGACACGCTGTTCGTGACGGACTCCGTGTCCATCGATCCGGCGACGGGAAGATGGGCCTCGGCGCGTCTCGACTCGGTGCCGGCGTGGAAGATCGCGGAGAGCTTCGGCGGGATCCGCGTGGAGAGCTGGGTGGACGCGGACGGACGCATCCTGCGCGCGTCGAGCCCGCTCGGCTTCGCCATGGAGAAGACCGAATACGAGCTGGCGCGTCAGGCGCAGGAGGACTCGCGTCTCACCTCCACGTCCGTGATCGACGAGGACGTCATCCTGCAGACCGCGGTGCAGAGCAACGTCGATCTCGAGAACGCCGAGCAGTACGAGGAGCTGCGCTTCCGCCTCACGGGTGTGGATCTCGCCGGCTTCGAGCTCGACGGCGGACGCCAGTCGCTGAGGGGCGATACGCTCGTCATCCGCAGGGAGCGGTGGGACGACATCGATCCGGGCTACGAGCTGCCCTACCCGTTCATGGATCTGCGCGAGGCTCTCGAGCCGGAGCCGCTCATCCAGAGCGACGACGAGCGCATCATCCGCCACGCGCGCTCCATCAATCTGCGGCGCAGCGATCCGAAGGCGGTCGCGCGCCGGCTCACCGAGTCGGTGTACGGGCTGCTCGACAAGCGGATCACCTTTTCCGTCCCCAACGCCGTGCAGGTGCTCGAGACGCGTCAGGGCGACTGCAACGAGCACACGGTGCTCTACGTCGCGCTCGCGCGCTCGATGGGGCTGCCGGCGAGGACGGCCGTCGGCCTCGTCTACCT
This sequence comes from Gemmatimonadales bacterium, assembly GCA_050181335.1. Taxonomy (GTDB): domain Bacteria; phylum Gemmatimonadota; class Gemmatimonadetes; order Longimicrobiales; family Gaopeijiaceae; genus UBA2982. The sequence continues at coordinate 82,889 of JBFXDG010000011.1, forward strand.
CGACGGGCAGTTCTTCTACCATGCGTGGCCGGAGGTCTGGCTCGGCGAATGGGTCGCCGTGGACCCAACGTTCGGCCAGTATCCCGCGGACGCCGCGCACATCCGCTTCGTCGTCGGGGGGCTCGCGCAGCAGGTCGAGATCGTGCGCCTCATCGGTAACCTGGACATCGACGTCGTCGGAACGACCGTGGTCGCCGCCGAGAGCGGAGGAGGCGAGTGATGGAGGAGACGACGGCCGACGTGTCCGTGCTGGCGCCCCGCAACGGCCGGGGCGCCGTGGGGGAGGCGCGTGCCGAGATGATCAACCTGCGCGGCGTGCGGAAGCGTTACGGGAAGTTCGCGGCCGTGAAGGGTCTCGATCTCGTCGTGCACCGCGGAGAGATCTTCGGCTTCCTCGGTCCCAACGGGGCGGGCAAGACGACCACGATCCGCATGGTCGCGGGCGTTCTGCAGCCCAGCGAAGGGCAGGTGATCGTGGGCGGCGACGACCTGACGACGAACCCCGAGAGCGCGAAATCGCGGATAGGCTACATCCCGGACCGGCCCTTCCTCTACGAGAAGCTCTCCGGCGGCGAGTTCCTGCGCTTCGTGGCGGGGCTCTGGGGCAAGGACGGCGACGCGGTGGAGGCGCGCGCCGATCGGCTGCTCGAGCTGTTCCAGCTCACGCAGTGGAAAGACGAGCTGATCGAGAGCTACTCGCACGGCATGAGGCAGAAGATCCTCATCAGCTCGGCGCTCATCCATCAGCCCGAGCTGATCGTGGTGGACGAGCCGCTCGTCGGCCTCGACCCGCGCTCCGCCCGCCTGCTCAAGGACCTCTTCAGGACCTTCGTGACGAACGGAGGCACGGTCTTTCTCACCACCCACACGCTCGAGGTGGCCGAGGCGCTCTGCGACCGCATCGCCATCATCAACAAGGGCGACGTCATGGCGCTCGGGACGATGGAGGAGCTGCGCGCGCAGGCCGATGCCGGGGGCGCGCATCTCGAGGAGATCTTCCTGAAGCTCACGGGCGGCGAGGCGATGGCAGACGTGGTCGCGAGCCTCCGCGAGGCGATGGAGTGAGCCGCCGCGCGGGCCTCCTCTGGCTCCTGCGGCCGAAGCTCCGCACCAAGATCAACCGCGCCCGCACCGCCGAGGGTCGACTCTTCAAGGCGGGAATGCTCGGCTTCGTACTGTTGTTCTTCTGGGGGCTGATCTTCGCCGTGATCTTCCGCATGCTGATCTACTTCCGCGGGACGCAGGGGATCGGCGACATCTTGGCGGCCAAGCTGCTCGGTATGGCGTTCCTCACGTTCCTGATGATCCTGGTGCTCTCGAACGTGATCACGGCGCTCTCCACGTTCTTCCTCTCCGAGGATCTGGAGCTGGTCGTCGCCGCTCCCGTCGAGGCGGAGTCCGTCTACGGCGCGCGGCTCGCGGAAACGGTGCTCGATTCCTCGTGGATGGTCGCGCTGCTCGCGATCCCGCTGCTCCTGGCCTACGGCGTCGTCTACGCGACGGATCTCTCGTACTACGCGCTCGCCGCGGCCACGCTCGTGCCGTTCCTGGTCATCCCGGCCGTGGTCGGGAGCCTGATCACGCTGATCCTCGTGAACGTCTTTCCGGCGCGCCGCACGCGGGACCTGCTCGCGCTGGTCGGGCTCTTCGCCGCCGCCGGCGTCGTGGCGCTCTTCCGGTTCGTGCGGCCGGAGCGGCTCATGCGGCCCGACGAGTTCCGCAACCTGGTCGATTTCGTGGCCGTGCTCCGCACGCCCTCGTCGATCTGGCTGCCGAGCGAGTGGGCGACCGACGCGCTGATGTCGTACCTGAGCGGCTCGTTCGAGTGGTTCCCGTTCGCGTTCCTGTGGAGCACCGCGGCCACCTGCGTGGTCCTCGGTGCGTGGATGCACCGCCGCCACTTCGAGACCGGGTTCACGCGCGCGCAGGAGGGGGCTCAGCGGAGCGCCGCCCGCCGGTCCTCCGGGATCCTGGACAGGGTCTTCGCGCGCGCCACGCCGACCACGCGGGGCCTCGTCGGCAAAGAGGTGCGCGTCTTCTTCCGGGACACCACGCAGTGGTCGCAGCTCATCCTGCTCGCCGTGCTCGTGGCCGTCTACGTCTACAACATCACCGTGCTGCCGCTCTTCACGGGCGAGCAGCTCTCCTTCCTGCTGATCAACGTCGTGTCGTTCCTGAACCTCGGGCTGGCGGGCTTCGTCGTCGCGGCGATCGCGGCTCGCTTCGTCTTTCCCGCCATGTCGATCGAGGGGCGCATGATGTGGCTGCTGCGCTCGTCGCCGCTCGACGTGAGCAGGCTCTTCTGGTCGAAGTACTGGATCGGCACGGTGCCGCTGCTGTTGGTCGCGCTGCCGCTCATCGTCGTGACGAACGTGGTGCTCCAGGCCTCGCCGTTCATCCTCGCGCTCACCACGGTGACGATGATCGGCATCACGTTCGCGCTCACGGCGCTCGCGCTGGGCTTCGGCGCCCTGTATCCCAACTACGAGACGGAGAACGTCGCCGAGATCCCGACCTCGTTCGGCGGGCTGCTCTTCATGATGGCGGCCGTGACCTACCTCGCCGGCGTGATCGTGCTGGAGGCGTGGCCCGTCTATCTCTTCCTGAGCTCCCGCTTCGAGGGCGGTCCCGGCAAGGTGGGCGTCGGGCCGCTGATGCTGGGGATGAGCGGGGCCGCCGTGCTGACGGCGGCCGCCATCTACCTCCCGCTGCGCATGGGCATCGCGAAGGTCCGATCGGTCGACTTCTGAGCGCCGGCGGCTACATTCGCGTCATTGCACTCGATCGGAGGCCCGATGCTCGACTCGATCAAGAGCTTCTTCAAGTCGTCGATGACCCCCCCGGCGAAAGCCGAGGCGAACGCCTCGCGCAAGGACATCCGTCTCGCCGCGTGCGCGCTGCTGGTCGAGCTGGCGCATGCCGACGACGAGTTCACGCAGGACGAGCGCGAGCACCTCGAGTCCGCCGTGCAGCGCCAGTTCGGTCTCGACGCGGCGGAAGCGCAGAAGCTGCTCGCCCTCGCCGAGCAGGAGCGCCGCCAGGCGGTGGACCTGTGGCAGTTCACGAACCTGATCGCCGAGAACTACTCGCTCGGGCAGAAGATGGTGCTCGCCGAGATCATGTGGGGGGTGGCGCACTCGGACGGTGAGCTCGCGGGCCGCGAGGACTATCTGATGCGCAAGATCTGCAACCTGCTCCGCCTCGAGCCCGGGTACCTCGCCGAGGCGCGCAAGCGCGCCGAGGGCGGCGGCCCGAGCCCGTCGGGCGGAGTGGACTGAGGCCGCTCAGTTCGCGGGCGGCGTCGCCTCGAGCAGCTCGATCGTGGCGATGATCGCCGCCGCATCCCATCCACTGGACTCGCGCGTCCCCCGTCCGGCCACGTTCACGAGGATCGTCGGCGTCCGCGGCACGCCGACCGCCTCGGCGAGGCGGAGGTTGGCGGTGACCACGTCGGCGTGCCGGTCGCTGTTCAGGCACGCACGGAAGTCTCCCGCGTCGAGGCCGAGCTCCTCCGCGTAACCTTCGAACGTGGCGAGGGGATCCTCCTGCACGGTCCAGCGCGCCTGCTCGCGGTAGAGGTGGTCGTGGTACTCCCAGAACCTCTCCTGGTCCTCCGCGCACCGGGCGGCGCGAGCGGCGACGAACGCGTGCGGATGGATGTTCACGAGCGGATAGTCGTGGAAGACGAACTTCGCGCGACCGGTCTCGACGAGCGCCAGCTCGACCGCGGGCTTGAAGTCGCGCGCGAACTGCCCACAGCCGGGGCACTGATAGTCGCCGAACTCGAGCACCGTCACGGCGGCGTTCGGATCGCCCTTCGTCACGCCTCGCGCCATGGCGACGAGCGAATCGGGGTCGTCGAGCACCGCGAGGTCGAGTGGAACCGACGCGGCCTGGCCGGTCCGTCCCCACGTGACGTTGTATCCCACGGCTCCGACGCCGAGCAGCGCGACGACCGCGAGGACGATGTAGAAGCGGCCCATGGCCGAGGTCCTGCCGTGCGGGCTGCTGCGGCCCGAGGTGCGGGTCTCGGGTCGGGCGGGTGGCTCCGGCTCGGACATGGGGTCTCCTGGGTCGTCGTCAGCGGCGCCGGCAAACGGCCGCGTGGGCGCTCGGCCAGGATCGGGCGCCGGTGGGCGGTTGGCAACACCGGCCGCGTGGGGAAGGTGTCCCCGGGGCGCCGTCCCGGGGGGTGACACCGCCCATTTCGCGGCGCATATTGCTGCTGGCACCTTTTTTCACAACCGGATCGACCCGAGACGACGACCCATGCGCGACCTGGTTCCCGGCGGCTACCTCTTCACGCACGCGGTGTTCTGGACGGTCGTCAGCCTGGTGGCGGTCGGCACGAACGCGGTCGCGATCATCCTGTCGATCGGCCTGCCGCTGTTGATCCTGGAGTCGGCGACCAAACAGGACTGACTGCAGTCCTGACCGCCGGGTGGCGCCTTCAGCGCCGCTCGTGCACGAGCAGGCCGCGCACGGGATACGGGCGACCCGACACGCGCAGCTCCCCTTCGACCTCGTAGAGCGCGCGCACGGGAAGGAGCGGGCCGCGCCCGGTTCCGGCTTCGATGTCCGACGACACGCGGGCGAGCTCCCCGCTCAGCGAGCCGTCCTCCGCGGTGATGCGCCACTCGACCGGTACGTCGCGACGGGCCGGAGGGAACGCCTCGATGGTGGTCCACGTCACGCGCACGTCCGTCCAGACGCGCTCCAACGTGCCGTCGGTCCCCTCCTGGTCCGCGTAGGCTCGGTACTGCGGATCGCTCTCGCCCCCGTGCTCGGCATCCGCCGCGAGAACCAGCTGCAGCGAATCGCCGGAGACGAGCAGCGCCCAGTCGCCACCGGGAGGTGAGGCGCCCGCCGAAGCGCGCGACATGTGGACGATGGTGCCTTCGACGCGCTGGTCCGCGACATACGCCACGCCCTGCACGAGCTCGATCGACTCGCCGCGCGGGCCGCCCCAGCTCGAGCGCACGTTGCCGAGCGCGAGCTCGAGACGCCTCTCGCCGTCACCGAAGAGGATGCCGTCGATGACGTCGTCCTGCTGCACGAGGAGCCGGAGGCTGCCGTGGGGGAGCACCCGCGAAGGCGCGCGGGTCGGCGGTGTGGCCCAACGCTCGGCGTAGAACGCGTCCCACGTCCCCCGTCGGCCGAGCCAGCCGTACGCCTCGCGCGCGACCGAATCGGGGCCGGCCCACGTTCGCATGAGCCAGGGGACGAGGATCACGCTGTCCCCCGCGAACCCGGCGAACGCGAAGTCTCGTTCGTACGTCGGCACTTCGCCCGGCGAAGGCGTCGAGCCCACGCGCGCGCCTGCGGACTGCTCGGGCGGCTCCGGCGGCTCCTCGCCGCACGCCGCCACGATGACGGCGAGCGCGGCGACCGCGCACGCGCGTCGCATCAGCGCGCTTCCACCCAGGAAGGCCGGCGCGTCGCGTCGAGGATCTGCCCGGGCCGCGCGTCGAGCCGCTGATCCAGGCGGTCCAGGAAGCGCGCGATGGCTCGCCGGTGCCGACCCAACGAGGCGCGCTCCGACCGGGATCTCGCGCTCACGTCCACCCGGGTCTGGCCGTTCTCGTCGAGGCCGATCTTCACGCGCACGTCGTCGCGGATCTTGAGCAGCCTGGTCGCCGTGCTCGCGATGATCAGCCCGGCGAGATCGTCCGCGCTCGCCACGCTCCAGCCGCGCATGCCCTCCTTGGCAAGACCCACGGCGCAGTTCCACACGTGCTCGAATGGAATCGCGTAGGTCCTCCCCACGAGGCGTGCGTCGGCCGACGCGGGGTCCGTGTCGGCGCGGTCCTCTCTGAGCGCCAGCAGGATCTCCCTCAACGGCCGGACAGCGCCCTCCCGAGCGCGAAACGAACCGTCACGTTGGCGCTCACCGACTGGTCGCCGGCCTCGATGGGCGTCGCGTCGGAGACCTGCACGGACCGCATCGCCTCCATCATGATCGGCATGGGCCGGTCCGCTCCCCCGCGGATCTCGAGCGGTGGGCCGAGCTCGAACCCGAGCGCACGCGCGATCACCTCGGCCTGCGCGCGCGCGTTGCCCACGGCCTGCGCCAGCGCTTCGGCGCGAGCGGGCTCCACGTCCGACGCGACGAACGCGATGCTCGAGACCTGGTTGGCGCCGGCGCCGATGGCCACGTCGATCACGCGCCCGACCATGTTCACGTCGTCGATGGTGGCGCGCACGTTGTTGTGCGCCGCGTAGCCCGCGATCGAGCGCACGCGCTGCGAGTCGGTCGCGTACTGCGGCTGGAGCGAGTATCCGAACGTCTCCAGGTCGAGTCCCGGGAGGCTCGCGCCGCGGAGCGCCGAGAGCACACGGGTCATCAGCGCGGCGTTGGCCGACGAGGCTTCGGCCGCGACGGCGGCGCGCGTCTCGACGGCGAACGATACCTGCGCCTGGTCGGCGGGCACGTCGACGACGGCCATACCGTTCACCTCGACGAACGGCGTCTGCTCCTGAGGCGCCGCGACCTGCTCGACCGGGATCTCGTAGATGTTCGGCGCGACGGGACCGATGGTGCTGGCGGCACCCGCGCGTCCCTGCGCCGGGGCGCTCGCGCAGGCGGCCAGCGCCCAGGCGACCGCGAGGATGGGACGGGCTCGTTTCATCGCTTCGTTTCCTTTCACTCCGCGCTCGCTTCGGGCGCTGGTCGCCGCGCTGCGGACGACCTATTGTGTGGCCCCTTCATCGAGAAAACCAAGGCAATCGCATGAAAGCAGTGCTCCCGCTCGCCGGTAAGGGGACCCGCCTTCGTCCGCACACGCATCATACCCCCAAGCCTCTGCTCAAGGTCGCCGGCAAGCCGGTCCTGGCCTACATCCTGGACGACCTGCTGGAGCTCGGCATCCACGAGATGGTCTTCATCGTCGGACATCTCCGTGAGTCGATGGAGGAGTGGATCCGCACGGAGTATGCCGACATCCACGGGCACTACGTCTTCCAGGAGGTCCAGGACGGGACGGCGGGGGCGATCGCGCTGGCGGAGCCGTTCGTGGACGAGGAGGTCCTGATCGCGTTTCCGGACGCCGTCCTCGAGGTCGACTACGCGATGATCCGCGCGCTGCCCGACTCGGTGGCGGGCGTGATCTGGGCGAAAGAGGTCGAGGACTACCAGCGCTACGGCGTCATCGTCACGAACCCGGACAGGACGATGGCGAAGATCGTCGAGAAGCCGAAGACCCCCATCTCGAAGCTGGCCAACATCGGCCTCTACTGGATCCGCGATCACGAGTTGCTCTTCGAGGGCGTTCGGCACACGCTCGCCGCCGGCGCGGGGCCGGGCGGCGAGTTCTATCTCACCGACGCGTTCCAGTACATGGTGGATCACGGCAGCCGTCTCCTGACCGCGCCCGTGCGAGGCTGGTGGGACGCGGGCAAGCCGGAGACGCTGCTCGAGACCAACGGGCACCTCCTCGAGGCGGGTCGCGGAACGGTGGATCCGTCGGCCACGGTCGAGAACGCGGAGATCGTGAAGCCGGTGCGCATCGAGGCGGACGTGAAGATCCGCGGCGGCCGGATCGGTCCGAACGTGACGCTCGAGGCGGGGACCGTCGCCACCGACTGCGAGCTCCGCGACTGCGTGGTCGGCCCGAAGGCCGTACTCGAGCGCGCGCGCCTGCACGACTCGATCATCGGCGGGCACGTGCAGATCACCGACACGGCCGGCACGCTGCTCGTCACGGATCACTCCGTCGTCGCGGGCGAGTGAAGCGATCCCGAGGCGCGTTGCGGAACGGGTGTTTCGGCTCGTAGCCTCTTCGGGGACATGAGCCCACGCGAGGAGCGAACGGACGCCGACGTCGTGCTGCCGGAGGCGCGCGAGCCCGTCCGGGAGGCGGTCGAGGCGCTCCTCGACGAGGTCGGGACCGAACCGGACCCACAGCCGATCTTCGACGCGCACGGCCTGCGGGGTCGCACGGCGATCGTCACGGGCGGCTCGAGCGGGATCGGCCGCGCCGTGGTGCTGCACCTCGCGCGCTGTGGCTGCAACGTCGCGTTCTGCTTCCTCGACTCCGGCTCGCAGTCCCGCCTGAACGCGCACGACGTCGCCCGCCAGCTCCGCGAGGCCGAGGTGCGCGTCTACTTCAGGGCGTGCGACGTGCGCGACTCGGCCGACGTCAGGCGCTTCGTCGCCGAGGTGCGCGAGGAGCTCGGCGGCATCCACATCCTGGTCAACAACGCGGGCGTGAGCCGTGATCGGCCGCTCTGGCGCATGGAGGACCACGAGTGGGAGTCCGTCGTCAGGACGAACCTCGACGGCGCGTTCCACTTCATCCGCGCGGTCGCGCCCACCATGCGCGCGCAGGAGTATGGCAAGATCGTGAACGTCAGCTCGGTGCTCGGCATGCGCGCCGTGTTCGGGATCTCCAACTACTCGTCCTCCAAGGCCGGCCTGATCGGCCTGACGCAGAGCGCGGCGCTCGAGCTCGGTCCGATGAACATCAACGTGAACGCCGTCGCGCCCGGATACATCCGCACGCCGCGGCTGACCCAGAACGTGCCGCCCGACGTGCTCGATCGCGCGCGGGAGCGCTCCGCGCTCGGACGCCTCGGCGACCCCCAGGACGTCGCCGGCGTGGTCGTGTTCCTCTGCTCCGAGACCGCGAGGCACATCACCGGCGCCGTCATCCCCGTGGACGGAGGGTTCCTGCTGTGAGCGTCGGGGCCGAGAAGCTGCTCACCATCTGGACCGGAGGGCGGCGCAAGCTCGGCAAGGACCCGATGTTCGGGCCGTGGGTGAAGCGCGTCGGCACCATCCGCGTGCCGGTCTCCAACGAGCAGCCGTTCTACTATCTCGCGCGCGCGATCGTGTACCAGCAGCTCGCCGGCGCCGCCGCGCGCACGATCCACGGCCGCTTCATCGAGGCGCTCGGCGGCGACGTGTCGCCGGAGCGCGTGCTGCGCGTGCGCGAGACCACGCTGCGCAAGGCGGGGCTCTCGGCCGCCAAGCTCGCCGCGATCCGCGATCTGGCGTCCAAGGTGCGCTCGGGTGAGGTCGAGGTCCACGACTTGCACGAGCAGAGCGACGACGAGGTCGTGAGCCGCCTCGTGAAGGTGCGGGGCATCGGACCGTGGACGGCGCAGATGTATCTGATGTTTCGACTCCACCGCCCCGACGTCTGGCCGGTGCTGGACTACGGCGTGCGCGCGGGGTTCGCGAAGATCCATGGGCTGGACGAGCTTCCCGGGCAGAAGCAGCTGCTTCCGCTCGGAGACGCCTACCGGCCCTGGCGCAGCGCGGCGGCGTTCTACTGCTGGCGCGCGATCGAGCTGTCCAGGAAGAAGACATGACCCGACGATCGAAGCCGCTCACGGACGAGGTCTACGACTACCTCCTCCGCCTCTCCCTTCGCGAGCCCGAGCTGCTCGCGCGGCTGCGCGCGGAGACCGCCACGCTCGAGGACGCCCAGATGCAGATCGGGCCGGAGCAGGGTCAGCTCATGGCGTTGTTGGTGGAGCTGATCGGCGCCCGTCGCACGCTCGAGATCGGGACGTTCACCGGCTACAGCGCGTTGGTCGTGGCGCTCGCCCTGCCCGCGGACGGGCGCGTCATCGCCTGCGACGTGAGCGAGGCGTGGACCGCGGTCGCCCGGCGGTACTGGAAGGAAGCCGGCGTCGCCGACAAGATCGATCTCAGGCTGGCACCTGCCCGCGAGACGCTGGAAGGGCTGCTCCGCGAAGGCCGTCGCGACCACTTCGATTTCGCGTTCATCGACGCCGACAAGGCCAACTACGACGTCTACTACGAGCTCTGCCTCCAGCTCGTGCGCCCGGGTGGGCTGATCGTCGTGGACAACGTGCTGTGGAGCGGCAAGGTCGCGGATCCCTCCGTGACGGACGCCGATACCGAGGCCATCCGCCGGCTGAACGCCAAGCTCGCCCAGGACCGGCGCATCGGGCTGAGCCTGCTTCCCGTCGGCGACGGGCTGACCCTCGCGCGGCGCCGCTGACCACGGCCGGCCGGCGCGGCGGTGGGGACCGAGGAACGTCGCACGCCCCTGAGCGGTACTTCGAGGCGATGATGACCACGCTCCACACGTTCGCGCGCCCCCGGCGCTTCCGTCGCCCCGCTGCGGCCTTGGCGGCCGCGGCGTTCGTGCTGTGGCCCGTGGCGCCCGCCGCGGCCCAGTCGACGGGCCCGGCGCATGCCGGCTACGACCCGACGGCCCCGATCGGCGGCCACTACCACGAAGGCCTCACCGGCGAGCAGTGGCTATTCGTGGAGCGCAGCCTGAAGTGCCCGTGCGGCTGCACCATGGACGTGCACTCCTGTCAGTTCCAGATGCAGTGCGCGTACTCACCCGGCTGGTCCCAACGTATCCGCCAGGAGCTCGAGGCGGGGTGGTCGGTCGAGGACATCCAGGCGGGGTTCGTGGAGGACTACGGCACGCAGGTGCTGATGGCCCCGCCCGCCGAGGGGTTCAATCTCCTCGGGTACTTCCTGCCGGCGGTGACGATCTTGGCCGCGGGCGCGCTCCTCACCTTGGTCGCGCGGGGCAACATGAAGCGCGCGGGTCCCGCGCCGGTCCGCGAGGTCGCGAACGACGACGCCGAGCGGCTCCGGGCGGAGTGGCAGAAGCTCGACGAGGCGGAGCGTCCCGACTGGTAGAGAACGGCTCGCGCGCCTGGCTGCCGGCCGGGCTCATCGCGCTCGGCATCTTCGGCGGCGGGCTCATGGCCGGGCAGGGGTTCACGGCCGCCCGACTCGGTGACCGATTCGTCACGGTGAAGGGCGTGGCCGAGCGGGACGTCGAAGCCGATCTGGCGGTCTGGACGATCCAGTTCTCGGCCGGCGGCAACCAGCTCGCCGAGGTGCAGCGCACGATCGATCGCAACCTGCAGCTCACGCTCGACTTCCTCGAGAGCCACGAGATCTCTTCGAGCCTCGTTCAGGTGGAGGGCGTGCGCGTCGTGGACGCGCAGGCCAACGCCTACCAGCAAGGGCCGATCAACAGCCGCTTCTCCGTCACGCAGACGGTCGTCGTGCGCTCCGAGCAGCCGCGCCTCGTGGAAGCGGCCGCCCAGGACATCGGCACGTTGGTCGAGAACGGCGTCGTGCTGATCTCCGGGCAGGAGTACGGACCCGGCGGACCGACGTTCCTCTTCCGCGGGCTCAACGACATCAAGCCGGAGATGATCGCCGAGGCGACCGCGCGTGCGCGCGAGGCCGCGGTCGAGTTCGCGCGCGACTCGGGCGCCGAGATCGGTGGCATCCGCCGGGCGAACCAGGGCGTCTTCGAGATCCTGCCGCGCGACCCCGCGCCCGGCGTCATGGAGCAGAACCGCATCGAGAAAACCGTGCGCGTCGTCTCGACGGTCGAGTACCTGCTCCGGGAGTAGCCCCGGCGCGCTACTCGATACGCAGCGCCGTGACCGGGTCGATTCGCGCGGCGCGCCGCGCCGGGATCAGACAGGCGACCGTCGCCACCAGGACCATGACGAGCACGACCGCTCCGAGCGTGAGGGGATCGCGCGGGCTCGTCTGCACGAGCAGGCTCTCGAGCAGCCGGCCCACGCCGAACGCGCCCAACGCGCCGAGCGGGAGCCCGATCGCGAGCTGACCGAGCACGCGGCGGAGCGCGAGCCAGGAGATGGTCTGGGGCTCCGCGCCGAGCGAGGCGCGGATCCCGAACTCGCGCACGCGCTGCACGACGGAATGCGTCGTGACCGAGTAGAGGCCCACCGCCGACAGCGTGAGCGCGATGCCGGCGAACACGGCGAAGAGCGTGCCGAACACCCGGAACGGCCAGCGCTGGAGCGCGAGGTTGTCCTCGAACGGCATGATGTCGTAGAGCGGCACGTCGGGCTCGGCGGCGCGCATCGCGCTCCGGAGCACCTCGGTGACCGCCGCTTGGTCCCCGTCGGATCGGACGAGCAGCGACACGGTGCGCGTGGGAAGCTGCCGGAGCGGCGAATACGCGACCGGGTCGGTCTCCCGATCCTCGATGTTGCGTTGCCGAACGTTCGGCACGACCCCGACGATCGTGAGCCAGGGGCTCTCGGGCGGAGCGTTGCCCCCGGGAACCAGATGGATGCGCCGCCCCAGTGCCTCCCCGTCCGACAGGTGCAGCTCGACGAAGCGTTGGTTGACGATCGCCACCTCCGAGCCGGGTAGGCCGTCGTCGCGCGTGAACGAGCGGCCCTGCACGAGCTCCAGGCCGAGCGCCTCGAAGTAACGCTCGCTGACGCCGAGCGACGTCACGGTCGGGCGCGTCTCTCCCGGCTCGGCGACGCGCCCGTCGACCTCGAGGCCCGGTCCGCCCCCGCCCGAGAGCGGCAGCGCGGTGGTGATCGCGGCGGCCTCGATCGTGGAGACGCCCTCGAGACGGGTGAGCAGATCCTCGTACACGGCGACCTGGGCCGGAGCCTGCGGGTACTTCGTGAGCGGGAGATAGATCTGTGTCGTGAGCAGGCCGCTCGTCTCGATCCCCATGTCGAGCGTGTAGAGGCTCATGAAGCTGCGCATCATGAAGCCCGCGCCCGAGAGCAGCACGAGCGTGAGCGCGACCTCGCCGATGATCAACGCGCCCGCCCACCGGCGAGCGCGCACGCCCCCCGATCCCCCGCGCGTACCTTCCTTGAGCACCGCGTTCACGTCGGTGCGGGACACGTGCATCGCCGGCGCGAGGCCGAACAGGAGGGCCGTGCCCAGGCAGACGGCGGCCATGAAGCCGAACACCGCGCCGTCGAGCGAGAACACCATCCAGTAGGGCTTGCCGACGTTCTGCGTGACGGAGTCGAACCACCGGATGCCGCCGAGCGAGAACAGCAGCCCGAGCCCGCCGGCGAGCACCGCGACCAGCAGGCTCTCGACGAGGAGCTGGCGCACGATGCGGAGCCGCGTCGCGCCGAGCGAGATGCGAACGGCGATCTCGCGTGCCCGCTCGGCCGAGCGGGCGAGGAGCAGGTTCGCCACGTTCGCGCACGCGATCAGGAGCACGAACGCCACGGCGCCCATGAGCGCCGAGAAGACCAGCCGGATCTGATCGCCTCGGGCGGTTTCCGCGAACGGCTGTGCGTTGAAGCCGAGGTCGGCGTTCGTGTCCGGATACGCCTCGGCCAGGCGACGCCCGACGGCCTCCAGCTCGACGCGCGCTTGCTCGAGCGTCGCCCCGGGCGCGAGGAGCCCCATGGCCTGGAACTGGTGGATGGCCCGATTCTCGGTGTCGGACGCATCGGGCAGGTTCGCCTGCGGGATCCACAGATCGTTGTTGTTCGGAAACCGCATCCCGGGCGCCATCACGCCCACGATCGTGGCGGGTAGGCTGTTCACGCGAACGGTCCGCCCGAGCACGCTAGGGTCGCCGTCGTAGCGGTTCTGCCAGACATCGTAGCCGAGCAGGACCACCGGCTCGGCGCCCTCGACGTCGTCGGCCTCCGTGAAATCACGGCCGATCACCGGCTGCTCGCCGATCATGTCGAAGAACTCGTCGCTCACGTAGACGCCCAGCAGGCGCTCGGGGGCGGTGTCGTCGTCGCTCAGGTTGATCGACGAGTTGAGCGTGATGGCGATGCTCTCGAGCGTGGCCGACTGGTCGCGCACGTCGCGCATGTTGGGCAGTGACAGCCCGCCGATCTGCTGTCCCTGCGCGTTCTCGGTCCAGATCGCGATGAGGCGGTCGGCGTTCTCGAACGGCATGTCCCGGAGCAGGATCGCGTTGACGAACGTGAACACGGTCGCGTTCGCCCCGATGCCCAGGGAGAGCGCGGTGACCGCGGCGAGCGTGAACCACTTGGCCTCCATCAGGCGGCGAACGGCGTAACGGACGTCGTGCCAGAAGTCCATGAGGCCTCCGAGGTCGGGGGGGACGCGGTCTGCGACAGCCCTACGTGACGGTCGATCCGGGGGATTCAGCGGGGCTGCTATACTTCCGCATGTCCAGCATTCCCGAGCTCCTGGCTCCCGCCGGCAGCCTCGAAGCCGTGTACGCCGCGGTCTCGAACGGCGCCGACGCGGTCTACCTGGGCGCGGAGCGCTTCAACGCCCGGGACGACGGCGCGCAGCTCGGGCTGGACGAGCTCGAGCAGGCGTGCGCCGTCGCGCACGCGCACGGGGCGCGGGTCTATCTGACGTTCAACATCCTCTTCAAGCCGGCCGAGCTGCGCGAGGCTCTGCTGCACCTCGGTGAGTGCGTGGACCGCGGCGTGGACGCCGCCATCATGCAGGATCTCGGAGCGGTGCGGCTCGTCCAGCGCGTGTTCCCGGCGCTCGAGATCCACGGCTCCACGCAGATGACGGTGCACGACGGCTCGGGTGCCCGCGTGCTGCGCGACATGGGCGTCGGCCGCGTGGTGATGGCACGCGAGAACACGGTCGAGGACCTGCGCGCCATCCGCGACGCCGTGCCCGACCTCGAGCTCGAGAGCTTCGTCCACGGGGCGCTCTGCATCGCGTACTCGGGGCAATGCTTCATGTCCGGGATGATCTCGGAGCGGAGCGCCAACCGCGGAGCCTGCGCCCAGTCCTGCCGGAAGGATTACGTCCTGACCGACGAGGGCACGGGCGCGGAGCTCGACCGCGGCTATCTCATCTCGGCGCGCGACTTGGCTGCGGGCGAGCACCTCGAACATCTGGCCGAGCTGGGGATCCGTACGCTCAAGATCGAGGGGCGCAAGAAGCGGCCCGAATACGTGGCGACCGTCACGAAGGCCTACCGGACGTTCCTGGACCGCCTCGCAGAGGGGCGTTGGTCGCCGCCGAGCGAGCGGGACATGGAGCCGCTCGTGCAGATCTACTCCCGCGGCTTCACGGCGGGGATGCTCGGGGGGAGGGAAGGGCGCAGCTACGTGACGCGCACGCAGCCCGACAACCGCGGCGTTCCGCTCGGCCAGGTCCTGCGCGTCGAGCGCGGGGACCTCGTGCTGGCGATCGGCGGGCCGATCGAGCCGGGCGACGGGCTCGGCTTCGAGCATCCCGGCGGTGCGGCGCTCGGCACCACAGGGTTCGTGGTGCGGCACGTGCGCGAGCTTCCCTCCGAGCGCGGCCGTACCGTGGTGGCCGTGCCGGCCGACCGGCGCGTGAGCGCCGGCTGGACCGTGCTCCTCACGTCGAAAGGCGCGCTGCTCGAGGGCGCGAGGCGCTCCTACCGTGAAGCCGAAGCGGCCGGCGCCGAGCCCAAGACGGTCCTCGACGTGACGGCCGCGGGTCGCGCCGGTGAGCCCCTCGCCGTGACGTACGCCTCGGGAGAGCTGGCCGTCACGGTCCACAGCGCGATTCCCTTGGTGAGAGCCGAGCGGCACCCGCTCGATATCCCGAGGCTTCGCGAGCAGCTCGGGCGACTGGGCGAAACGACGTTCGAGCTGGGAGAGATCGACACAGGCGGCCTGGCTGCCGACGTCTTCCTGCCGGTGAGCGTGCTGAACGACCTCCGGCAGGAAGCCGTACGCCGTCTGGAGGTGCTGCGCGAGACGCACGCCGTCCGCGCGCGCGAGGACCGAGCCGCCGTGATCGATGCCGCCCTCGTCGTGGACGTGGAGACTGCCGAGGCAGCCGCCGCGCCGGTCGCGCGCCTCGTGGCCGAGGTGTGGTCGCTCGACGATGCGCGGGCCGCGGCGGACGCGGGTGCCGACGAGATCACGCTCGACGTGTTTCTCCGTCATCCTGCACCCTCGCCCACGCGTGTGCGCGCGCTCGCCGACGAGCTCGCCACCGGCGGCCGGACGCTGCGGCTGCGCACGCCGACCATCGTGCGGCCGGAGGAGCACCGGCTGGTGGATCGCTGGCTGGCGCTGGGCACGCCGGTCTCGAGCGGGCACCTGGGGCTGATCGCGGAGCTCGCGCGCGAAGGACGCGACGTCGTGGCGGACTACGCGGTGAACTGCTTCAACCAGCACACGGCACGCGAGCTGTTCCGTCTGGGCACGCGGCGGATCGTCCTGTCGGTGGAGCTGACCGCGGAGGAGATGGCCCAGGTCTCCGCGCCCTGGGGAGGAGCCGGCTTCGACGTCTTCATGTGGGGCCGGCCCGAGGGGATGACGATCGAGCACTGCGTGCTCTCCGCCGCGTTCGACCGCGAGGTGACCACCTGCCGCGATCTCTGCGTGCAGAAGCACCCGGACGTCCGTCTCACCGACCCGACCGGCTACGTCTTTCCCGTCGCCACCGACTCCGCCTGCCGCAACCGGCTGCTGCATTCGCGCCCGGTGGACGGCTCGGGCTACGCGCCTTCGCTCTGGTCGAGCGGGCTCCGCAGCTACCGCCTGGTCTTCAACGTGCCGGGCGATCCCGTGGCCGAGGTCACGCGCGCCTGGCGGGGCGTCGTGGACGCGCTGGCCGCGGGCGAGCGGGTGGATCTGTCCACACTCCGCCTGATCCGCGGCGAGGAGTTCACGCGCGGCCACTTCGCGCGGGCGGTGTGAGACAGGGCATGTCCCTTGGACATCGGTCATCTGGACATCGGTCATCTGGACATCGGTCATCGCGTGCGAGCTCGCTCACCTTCCTGCTCGCCTTCGACGTGCTCGCCGCGGCCTGCGGATCGCCGCCCGGCCAGGGGGCGGGTGCCGACGCCAACCGGCAGGACCTCGACCGCGCGCGCGCCCGCGCGGACATGGTCGAGCGGCAGATCGAGGCGCGCGGCGTGAGGCACGAGGGCGTGCTCCGCGCCATGCGCAGCGTGCCGCGCCACGAGTTCGTGCCGACCGAATACGAGAGCCTCGCGTACGAGGATCGACCGCTCCCCATCGGGCACGAGCAGACGATCTCGCAGCCCTACGTCGTCGGCCTGATGACCGAGCTGCTCGCCCCGGAGCCGAGTGACCGCATTCTGGAAGTGGGGACCGGCTCGGGCTATCAGGCCGCGGTCGCGTCCGGGCTGGTCGGCGAGGTCTACACCACCGAGCTGATCCCCGAGCTCGCCGCGTCGGCGGCCGAGCGCCTCGCGCGCCTCGGTTACGCCAACGTGCACGTGCGCGCCGGGGACGGCTACCTCGGCTGGCCAGAGCACGCGCCGTTCGACGGCATTCTCGTGACGGCGGGCGCGGACCACGTCCCGCAGCCGCTCGTCGATCAGCTCGCCGTGGGCGCCCGCATGGTGATCCCGGTCGGCGACACGCAGGCCGAGCAGGTGCTCAGGGTGCTCGAGAAGCGACCGGACGGAACCGTCGACACGCGCGACGTGACGCCGGTTCGGTTCGTGCCCCTGCTCCGGGAGCCGGGCGCGTAACGCAGGTCACGCACGCTCGATCTGGCTGCGCGGGACCGCCATGTAGATGGCGTCGCCTCTCGCGACCTCCTTGTCGTCCTCGCCCGTGACGACCGCTTCGGCGTGGACGATCTGACGCCCGAGCCGCACGATCTTCGCCTCGCAGACGATGGCTCCCGCCGAGACCGGCCGGATGAACTTGACGCGCAGATCGACCGACACCAGCGCGCCGCCGTCGTGGCGGAGCTCCGTCAGCCTGTCCGTCATCATCAGCGCGTGTGCGATCCCCGTGTCGATCAGCGTGGAGATGACGCCGCCGTGCATGATACCCGCCGGCTGCGCGAGATCGGGCCTGTGGCTCACGCGGGTCCTCGACCATCCGGGTCCCACGTCGAGCACGTCCAGGCCGATCAGGCGGAAGAAGGGGAACTGCTCGGCGAAGGAGAGGATGCCCTCACGGGAGTATCGCTCGGGGGTCGTCATATATTGATCCTGGCTCGGGCTACGTCCTCATGGAGGCTCAGGTGCAGGTCTTCATCACCGGAGGGGCGGGTTTCATAGGATCCCATCTGGCCGAGCGGCTGCTCGCCGCAGGTGACAAAGTCGCCGTCCTGGACGATTTGTCGACCGGCTCGATGGCGAACATCGCGCACCTCGTGGGCTCCCCCGGCTTCAAGCACCGGATCGGCTCGGTGACCGACGTGCCGCTGGTCGCCGAGCTCGTGGACGACTGCGACATCGTCGTGCACCTCGCCGCCGCCGTGGGCGTGCAGAAGATCATCGAGGAGCCCACCGCGACCATCGAGACGAACGTGCGCGGCACCGAAGTCGTGCTGAGCGCCGCGTCCCGCAAGAAGAAGCTGTGCGTCATCGCATCCACCTCCGAGGTCTACGGCAAGGCGTCCAAGGTGCCGTTCTCCGAGGACGACGACGTGAGCCTCGGGCCGACGACGCACAGCCGCTGGGCGTACGCATGCTCGAAGGCGCTCGACGAGTGGCTCGCGCTCGCGTACGCGCGCGAGAAGAAGCTGCCCGTGATCATCGCGCGGCTGTTCAACACGGTGGGCCCTCGGCAGATCGGGCGGTACGGGATGGTGCTGCCGCGCTTCGCGAGCCAGGCGCTGGCCGGCGAGCCGATCACGGTGTTCGGCACCGGAGAGCAGTCGCGCTGCTTCTGCCACGTGCGCGACACCGTGCACGCGCTCACGCTTCTCATGGGCTCCGGTGACGCGGTGGGCGAGGTAGTCAACATCGGCAACGACAGCGAGGTCACCATCGGCGCGCTCGCGGAGAAAGTACGCGCCGCGGCGGGGAGCAGCTCTCCCATCGTGCGCGTGCCGTACGACGTCGCGTACGCGAAGGGCTTCGAGGACATGGAGCGACGGGTGCCCGACCTCGTCAAGCTCGCGCGCGTCACGGGATTTCGGCCCCAGACGACGCTGGACACCATCATCGACGACGTGGTTGCCGACCGTCGGCGCACGATGGCCGAGGGCCGGAGCGAATAGTCAGGGCGTCCTGACCGCGACGTTCGCCGGCCCTTTCCAGAGCACGCGGAAGCGGCCGATCTCCGCCGACCAGTCGAGCCTCGCCTCGAGGCTGTCGAGCAGCGGCCCCTCCACGAGGGGGGCGAAGAGCCGACGGCGGTTGAGCACCACCGTGCCGATGCCTTGGCCGTCCACCAGCGCGAGGACGCGCTCCGTGCGCTTCTCCGGATCCTCGTAGAAATCGAAGAGCGTCGGCGAGGGGTTCGTGAGGCCGGACAGGAAGTAGACCTCGGGTGCGTCCGGCAGCGCGAGGATCACGGGCCCGGCGCCGATGCGGCCCAGCGCCTCGACGAGCTGCTCCGCCTCGAGCTTCTCCTCGGCGGCCACGCGGATGCCTCGCGCGCGCGGAATCTCCAGGGCCTCGGTCTCCTCGTGCGGCCGGTACCGGTATCCGAGATGGCGGATGAAGCCCGTATCGAGCCTGAGCACGGCGAAGCCGAGCAGCAGCGACACCACGAAGAGGAGCCTACGCGCGGCCGCCGGTTCGTGGGCGAGCGGGAGCGCCAGCAGCACCAGGAGCGGCGCCGCGTACAGGAAGTAGATCGGCGCCGAGTAGGGAATCTGCACCAGGTTGGCGAACCCGAAGACCGCGAGCAGCAGCACCGCGCTGTCCCGCTGCCGGGTGGGCTGGTCGGCCGCGACGGGCCACCATGCGACCGCGACGGCCAGCACCGGGCCGATCGAGATGAGCGTCCACCACGTGAGCCGGTAGGCCATGTCGATCTGGCTCGCGGCCACGAGGGCCAGCAGCGCGCCGCCGCCGAGCAGCGTGACCATCCGGTTGCGCGAGGCGGCCCATAGGGCGAGCGCCGCCGCGGGCGCGAATCCGAGGACGGGGAGCTCGCCCTCGGCCGGAAACTCCAGCCGGGCTCGGGGCAGCACGAAGACGCCCTCGTACAGCGCGCCGAGCGCGCCGCTCGCCACGTAGGGAATGAGGAAGAGCCCGACGGGGACGGCGACACCGAGCTTGAAGGGTCCCACCGTGCGCGCGAGCGCGCGGAAGCGGGCGGCGGAGGTCCTCCCCGATTCCCGGGTCAGCCGCAGCGAGACCGCGACGACCGCCACGAGCGGCGGCACCGCGAAGTGCAGCAGCCCGACCGGCCCGCTGCCGCTCACGACGACGTAGAGCGCGGCGAAGGCGAGCACCATGCACGCCACCGCCATCACCACGCGATAGGCCGCGTCCGAATCGGTCGATCGCTCCGACGGCTCTCTCGTCTCCAGGTGCAGGAGGAAGAGCAGCGCGCCGGCGACGTAGTACAGACCCACGATCTTGAACAGGATCGACACGCCTCCCGCGACCCCGGCGAGGACGAGCCACACGCGGCCGCCGCCCCTCAGGTAGCGAACCAGCGACGCCGTGCCCGCCGTGGCGAGGAAGAGGTTGTACCAGCTCGGCATCCCCTCGGGATAGACCGGCAGCGTGATCGACGCGGCGAGGAGCGTCGTGACCGCCGCGAGCGTAGGTCCGGCGAAGCTGCGCGCGACGTACCACACGCAGGGCACCCAGAGCAGATAGGCCGCGAAGAACACCGACCTCAGGCTCATGAGCTCCGTGCCGAGCAGGCGGAACGCGAGCGCGTTCAGCATCGCCTGGCCGCCCGTGTACACGTCGGCGAAATCGCGGTGCGGGAGCTCGCCCGCGAGCACGCGCTCGGCGGCGTGGCCGAGCGTGCCCACGTCGTGGGGGATCCATCCGCGGCGCAGGTACGCGTAGCCGAGCGCGGCGGCGGCCGTCCAGACGAGAGCCAGCACCGCGCCTTCGCGGCCCGCGAAGGGTCGCGCCTCGGGGGCGGCTGCCGCTCGGTCGGGGGCAGGCGTGGACATGGTCACCAAGCTATCACGGGGGTGGCGTCGGAGGGGCGCGCTCGCCAATCATCTCAGGATGTCCACCGCCACCTCCCGAGCTCCCGGCACGGTCGAGACGGCCGCTCCGCGTGCCGACGCGCGCGCGCCGCGCAGCCGCCGCCCGCGGCTCCTGTCCGTGGTGGCTCCGGCATACAACGAGGAGGAGGGGCTGCCGAAGTTCGTCGAGGAGGTTCGGCGCGTGCTGCCGCCGCTCGCCGACGACTACGAGATCCTGATCGTGGACGACGGCAGCAGGGACGGGTCGCGGGCCGTGCTCGCCAGGCTCGAGGCCGAAGAGCCCCATCTGCGCTGGCTGAGCCTGTCGCGGAACTTCGGCCACCAGGCCGCGCTCGTGGCGGGCCTGGAGAACGCGCGGGGCGACGTCGTCATCACGATGGACTCGGACCTGCAACACCCGCCCGCGCTCCTGCCGGAGATGGTCGCGCGCTGGCGCGAGGGCAACGACGTGGTCTTCACCACGAAGGCCGCTTCGTCGCGCGGGTTCTCGAGCACGCGGCGCATGATGATGAAGGGCGGATACGCGGTGCTGAGGTTCGTGTCGGGATTGAACCTCACGTTCGGCCAGTCCGACTTCCGGCTGCTCGACCGATCCGTGGTCGACGCGCTGATCGCGATGCCCGAGCGGGACAAGTTCCTGCGAGGGCTCATCCACTGGGTCGGGTTCCGCCAGACCGGCATCGAGTACCAGGTGGGTGAGCGCTTCGCCGGCGCGGAGAAGTACACGCTCCGCCAGCTCCTGCACCTCGTCACGACGGGCGTCTTCTCGTTCACGATCCTGCCGCTCCGCCTCTTCACCGGGTTCGGCGTGACGATCGCGTTGCTCTCGATGGTCTACGGCGTGGCCGCCGTGATCGCCGGCGGCATCGCGCTCGCGACGCGCAATCCGGCGTTGTCACCGCCCGGCTGGGCGACGCTCACGGCGGCGATCACCTTCCTGGGCGGCGTCCAGCTCATCGGCATCGGCCTGCTCGGCGAGTACGTGGGCCGCATCTACGACGAAGCGAAGCGACGGCCGACGTACGTCGTCGGCTTTCGGTCGGGCGAGTCGGCGAAGGAGCCCTGATTGCGGGTAGCCTGTAGGAAGCTGATCGTCAACGCCGACGACCTCGGTCTGCACGTGGACATCGATCGCGGCATCGAACGAGCCCACCGCGAGGGTATCGTGACGAGCGCCTCCCTGGCCGCCGTCGGCGACGCGTTCGAGCACGGGGCCGAGGTCTGCCGGCGCTGCCCGGAGCTCGACGTCGGCGTGCACCTCACGCTGGTCGGCGAGCGGCCGCTGTGCGATCCGGCCTCGCTGGGCGAGCTCGTGACCGAGGAAGGGAGGTTCGTCGACGGGCACGCGGCGCTGGTCGCCCGCGCGCTCGCGTGGCGTCTCGATCGGGGCGCGGTGATGCGCGAGCTGGAGGCGCAGATCGAGAAGGTCGAGCGCGCGGGCATTCGCCCCTCGCACCTGGACGGTCACCAGCACGTGCACCTGCTTCCCCACATCTGGCCGGTGGTCGTGGAGCTGGCGCGACGTCACGGGGTCCGTTGGGTGCGCGTGCCGGCGTTTCGGCCACTGGCCTCCGACGGCGCGCGGGCCGTGCTGGTCGGCCTGAGGATGGGGCTGAACGTTCTCCAGCGAGGGCGGCGCGCGGGTCTCGACGGGCTGCGCAGCGCGGACGTCACGCCGGCGCTCGCCGAGAGCGGTCATCTCACCGTGGACGGCATCGTACGCGCGCTCGCGGCCGTGCCCTCGGGTGCGACGGCCGAGCTCGTCGTCCACCCGGGCATCAACACGCCGGCCGTCGAAGCGCGCTACGACTGGGGATACGACTGGAGCGGCGAGACGGCGGCGCTGACCGACCCGGGGCTCCGCGCGGCGATCCTCGAGGGCGGCTTCGAGCTGCGCCGCTTCACCGATCTCCTGGCGGCCTAGGAGCCACGAGATGGAAGAGATCGCCTACCGGCAGCACCGCGCGCTGGAGGAAGCGCACTGGTGGTTCGTCGGCATGCGCGCGATCTACGCGAAGCAGCTCGCCGGGCTCCGCCTGCCGCCGGGCTCACGCCTTCTCGACGTCGGATGCGGGACGGGCGGCACGCTCCAGCTGCTGTCGAGCATCGGGACGACGTGGGCCGTGGACGCGTCGCCGACCGCCGCGGCGTTCGTGCGGGGGCGCGGGTTCCCGAGGATCACCGTGGGGAGCGCGACGGAGCTGCCCTTCGAGGACGGCTCGTTCGACGTCGTCACCGCGTTCGGCGTCATCGAGCACGTGGAGCGCGACGACCTCATGCTCGAGGAGATGCTGCGCGTCGCGCGTCCCGGCGGACACACGTTGATCCTCACGTCGGCGCATCGTTGGCTCTGGAGCGTCCACGACGAGCGCGTCCACCACGTGCGCCGCTACCGGCGCGCGGAGCTGGGCGAGCGTGTCGCCCGCGCGGGCTGGCAAATCGAGCAGCTCAGCTACGTGAACGCGGCGCTCTTCCCGCCGGTGGCTGCGGTGCGACTCCTCCAACGGCTGCTTCCGCGGCCGAAGAACGACGAGCATGGCATGAGTGGGTTCGGCATGCCGCCGGGCCCGCTCAACCGCGCGCTGGCCGGGCTGCTCGCGCTCGAGGGCTCGTTCCTCGAGCACATGGACCTCCCCATGGGCGTCGGGCTCATCTGCCGGGCGGTACGTCGATGATCACCGGCGCCGGGCGCGTCATCGCGCAGTACCGGAGCCCGGGGCTCCGCGCGCACGTCTACATGCGTATGCGATGGGCCATCTGCCCGTTCGATCGCATCCTGCCCTTCGTGCCCGACCGGGGACGGCTGCTCGACGTCGGCTGCGGCTCGGGGCTCTGGCTCACCTATCTGTCACTCGAGAAGCCCGCGCTCGAGCTGCACGGGATCGACACGGATGCGCGTAAGCTCGAGGTCGCGTCGGCATCGCTCGCCGGCAAGGCGCAGCTACGGCAGGCGTCGGCCGTGGACCTTCCGGCGGGGACGTTCGACTGCATCACGATCCTCGACGTGTTCTGTCTGCTGTCCGACGAGACGAAGCGCCGAGTGCTGGAGGCGTGTCACGCGGCGCTCGCGCCCGGCGGAACGATCGTGCTCAAGGACGCCGACACGCGCCCGCGGTGGAAGTACGCGCCGATGGCGCTCGAGGAGGTCATCGCGGTGCACGTGATGCGGATCACGCACGGCCGACCGCACTTCCAGTCGCTGGAGCAGCTCGCGGGCGGCCTCGACGCGGCCGGCTTCACCGACGTCGAGGCCGCGCGGATCGATCGCGGCTACCTACACCCTCACGTCGTGCTGCGCGCCCGGAAAGCCGGAGCCTGACCCACCGCGGCGGCTCGCCGCGGCTGGCGAACCTCGTCGTCCTGGGCGTCGTCGTGCACGTAGGTGAGATAGCCGTGCGGGTCGTCGATCTGCCCGCGGACCGTCTGCAGGAATTGCTTCTGCAGGGCCAGCGTGATCGGACCGGTCTTGCCCGTGCCGACCGCGATGCGGTCGACGCTGCGGACCGGCGTGACCTCCGCCGCGGTTCCCGTGAAGAAGATCTCGTCCGCCGTGTAGAGGCTCTCACGCGGAACGGGCTCGTTGCTCACCTCGTATCCGAGATCCTCCGCCATCTGGATGACCGCGCCGCGCGTGATCCCCACGAGCGACGTGCCGTCGAGCACCGGCGTGATGAGGACGCCGTCGCGCACCAAGAAGAGGTTCATCCCGGTGCCCTCGCTGACGAGGCCGCCGGGCCCGAGGGCGATCGCGTCGGTGTAGCCGTTGGCGATCGCTTCCATCTTCATGAGCTGCGCGTTCACGTACTGGCCGCCCGCCTTGGCGCGGGAGGGGAACGTGTTCGGCTCGGCGCGCTGCCACGACGACACGCACACGTCCACGCCGCCGGCGAGCGCCCCCTCGCCGAGGTACGTGCCCCAGCTCCACGCCGGCACGTACGTCTCGATCGGGCTGTTGAGCGGGTTGAGGCCCGGAGCCCCGAACCCCCGCAGGATCATCGGGCGGATGTAGCAGTCGGTGAGACCGTTCTTGACCACGATCTCCTTGCACACCGCCGAGACGTTCTCCAGCGTGTAGTCTGGCACCATCCGGTAGATGCGCGCCGAGTCGAACAGACGGCGGATGTGCGCATCCAACCGGAAGATCGCCGGGCCGCGTTTCGTTTCGTACGCGCGAATCCCCTCGAAGACCGACGTGCCGAACTGTACCGCGGTGGAGAGCAGGTGGAGTCGAGCGTCATCCCACGGCACGAACTCTCCGTCGCGCCAGATCCAATCCACCGGCTCGAAGCTGCTCCCAGCACCCATCGGTCTTCCTTTGCAATAGCCGCCGTCCGGCGGCCAGGTTCGATTTCCTAATGTACGCCCCCCGCCGCCCCCGTGAAGCCTTTTCCCGGGGGGGCGCCCTCACCGCTTCTGGAAGTAGCTGTCCGTGTGGTTCAACCAATCGGCGCGAGGCGGGCTGAACACGTCCACGTCGAGCGTGTCCTCCAGGGCCTCCGCCTTGTGCGGCAAGTTGGAGGGAATGAAGAGCACGTCGCCCGATGCGATCACCATTTCCTTCAGGTCGGGCGAGCCCTCCTCGCCGATCCAGAAGCGCAGCGCTCCCTCGAGAACCCACGTGAGCTGCTCGTTCTCGTGCGAGTGCCAAGGCACGATCGCGCCTTTGTCGAGATAGACCTGAGCCAACATCATCCGCTCGCCCGTGAACAGGCGCCGAGCGATGTCGGGCGTGACCGTCTCCCGGGGAATGTCCGCCCATCTCTCGTGGCGCACGGCCGACAACAACGTCATGCGGGGCTCCGGTGCTCGGGGGAGGGCCAATCGGCGCCCCGAAGCCGGGGATGTCAATGGACGAGGGGCGGCCGAGGATGACCGAGACGGGACACCCGCCGGCCGGCGGGATTGACGCATCAAGTTCCGTAGATATGTTCAGCGCATGCCGACAGCCTCGCCGACGACGTCTCGAGCGCCGTACGCCCGCCGGGCCGCGGCCTGGTTCCACGCGCTCTCCGACCGGACGCGCCTCGAGATCGTCGAGCGCCTCGCCGGGGGCGAGCGGTGCGTGTGCGAGCTGACGGACGATCTGCACGCGGCGCAGTCGCGTCTGTCGTTCCATCTGCGGACGCTCAAGGACGCGGGTCTCGTGACCGACCGCCGGGACGGGCGATGGGTCTACTACGCGCTCGCTCCGGACGCCCTCCAGGAGATCGGGCGGTTCGTGGAATCGCTGCACGCCCGGAGCCGCGAGGCCGGACGGTCGCGCTGCTGCTGATTTTTTTTGCCACCACACATCAACATTTCTTGTTTCGATAGGAGGTCGTACGATGAGCACGCAAGCGGCGGATAGGCTGAAAGCGGTCGTGAAGGAGAGATACGGCGAGGCGGCTTCCCGCGTCGCGGGCGGTGCGGGTCTGCCGGCCGACTGCTGCGGCTCGAGCGGCTGCTGCGGCGCGTCGGTGGGCACCGATCCCATCTCGACGGATCTCTACGGGGCCGAAGACGTCGCCGGGCTTCCGGACGAGGCGGTGCGCGCGTCCCTCGGGTGCGGAAATCCGACCGCGCTCGCCGAGCTTCACGAGGGCGAGGTCGTCCTCGATCTCGGGTCGGGAGGGGGAATCGACGTGCTGCTGTCGGCGAGGCGCGTGGGACCGACCGGGAAGGCGTACGGTCTCGACATGACCGACGAGATGCTGGCGCTCGCCCACGAGAACGCCCGCCGCGCGGGCGCGACCAACGTCGACTTCCTCAGAGGGGAGATGGAGGACATCCCGCTTCCCGACGCTTCCGTGGACGTCATCATCTCGAACTGCGTCGTGAACCTGTCGGGCGACAAGCGCCGCGTGATCCGCGAAGCGTTCCGAGTCCTGAAGCCAGGCGGGCGGTTCGCGGTCTCGGACGTGGTCGTGCGGGGCTACGTGCCCGAAGCGGTCAGGAAGAGCGTGGAGCTCTGGATCGGATGCGTGGCCGGGGCGCTGGAGGAGCGGCAGTTCCTGGAGCTGCTGGAGGAGGCGGGCTTCGAGGATGCCTCCATCGAGCCGACGCGCGTCTACCGCGCGGAGGACGCGGCCGTCTTCCTCGCGGCGGCGGGCCTGGATGCCGACGAGATCGCCCCGGAGATCGACGGCCGCGTCGTGAGTGCCTTCGTGCGGGCGACCAAGCCGACGCTGCCCACGTCCTCCGCGACGGCCGCACCCGAGAAGGCCGCCGGGGGCTGCTGCGGGCCGGACTGCTGCTCGGCGCCCGCATGAGCGTGCGACGGATCCTGTTCCTCTGCACGGGCAACTCCGCCCGCAGTCAAATCGCGGAAGCGCTCGTGACCCACAAAGGCTCGGGCCGGTTCACCGCGGCGAGCGCGGGTTCCAAGCCGGCATCCCAGGTGCATCCGCGGGCGGTGGAGGTGCTCCGCCAGGCGGGCATCGAGTGGATCGGCCGCGAGCCCAAGGGGCTGGACGCTGTCGCCGCAGCGTCGTGGGACATCGTCATCACGGTGTGCGACCGCGCCAAGGAATCCTGCCCGATCTTTCCGGGACAGCCCGCCACCGCTCACTGGGGGATGGAGGATCCAGCCGAGGTGGAGGGCACGGAGGAGGTGAAGCTCCGCGCGTTCACGCGCACGCGTCAGCTCCTCGCCCGCCGGATCGATCTGCTGCTCGCCCTGCCGATCGAGAAGCTCGACCGGCTGTCGCTCGAGCGGCGGCTCCGTGCGATCCCCGCGGAATCGGACACACGGTGACGGCTGGGCCGGTTCGCGGATCCAACGGCGAGCGTCGGTGTCAGAAGTGCGCACCCGAGGGCGGGAGGCCGAGATGGCAGAGAAGGTGAAGAAGTCCGAGCAGGAGTGGCGCGATCAGCTGAGCGACCACGAGTACCACGTGCTGCGTGAGAAGGGCACGGAGCGCGCGTTCACGGGCGAGTACCACGCGGAGAAGGCGAAGGGCGTCTATCGTTGCAAGGGCTGCGGCGCGCCGCTGTTCTCGTCGGATACCAAGTTCGACTCGGGGACCGGCTGGCCGTCGTTCACCGACCCGATGGAGAAGGGGAACGTCAGGACCGAGACCGACCGCAGTCACTTCATGACCCGGACGGAGGTGCTGTGCGCGGCGTGCGGGGGACACCTCGGGCACGTCTTCCCGGACGGTCCCGGCCCCACCGGTCTCCGCTACTGCATCAACTCCTGCTCGCTCGACCTGGAGAAGGACGGCGAGGGGAAGTAGCGGCCGAAAAGACACGTCGGCCTCACGTCGGGGCCGCGGATGGTGATACACTGTCCGCATGCCAGACCTCGAGGCCGGCCGCCGATCCCCCGGAGTGAGCGCCCCCCGCGTCGCCTCGTGGGCGCTGATATGCCTGGCGGCCTCGGGGGTCGGGGCGTGCGGGGGCACCACTCCGCCTCCCGAGCCGGGCACCATCCGCGGGGTGGCTCCCGATCTGCGTGGGACCCGCGTGGTGATTCTGCCCGTGCAGCAGAACTTCGGCGTGCCCGGGGATCTCGACGCGGAGCTCGCCTACGGGCTGCGGGAGCGTAGCGCCGAGGTCGCCTGGATCTCGACGTCCGACGTGGACCAGGTGCTCGCGCGCTCACCCGCCATGCAGACGCGCACACGGGGGCTCCCGGTCGGGGCGTTCGTGCAGGCGGAGGTGCAGCGTATCGGCGATCCGCTCTTCGGCGAGCTCCGACGAATCGCCGCGCTCGTGGACGCCCAGGCCGTGGTTCTGCCCGTGCAGGCGACGCTCGAGAGCGCGCCGGGCGAGGATCCGCGGGTGCGGCTCTGGGCCGCGCTCATCGACGTGCGAACGGGACGGGTGCCGTGGTTCGCCGTCCTCGAGGGCCAGCCGTTCCCGCCGGGCGATCCGCGTGCGCTCGTCTCCGCCGTGGACGCGCTGGCCGGCTCTCTCCTCTGGTACGCGGTTCGTTGAGTCGAACGTCGTGAGTCCAACGCCATGACTCGAGCCGTCACGCTCATCCCCGGCGACGGCATCGGGCCCGAGGTGACCGACGCGACGCTGGTGGTTCTTCGGGCGGCGGGCGCGGACCTCGAGTACGACACCCAGCTCGCCGGTCTCGAGGCGCTGCAGCAGCTCCGCAACCCGTTGCCCAAAGCGACGCTGGACTCGGCCGAGCGCACCCGGCTGATCCTCAAAGGACCGCTCACGACGCCCTCCGGATCGGGCTTCCGCTCGATCAACGTGGAGCTGAGGAAGACGTACGACCTGTACGCCAACGTGCGGCCCGTCCGCACGATCGTGCCGGGCGGCCGCTACGAGGACATCGACCTCGTGCTCATCCGCGAGAACACGGAGGGGCTCTACGTCGGCGTCGAGCACTACATCGGCATGCACGGCGATCCGCGCGCGGCCGCCGAGTCCGTCATGATCGTCACGCGCTTCGGGGCCGAGCGCATCGTGCGCTACGCGTTCGAGTACGCGCAACGGCGCGGCCGCAAGAAGGTCACGCTCGCGCACAAGGCGAACATCCTCAAGTACACGCAGGGGCTCTTCCTCGACGTCGCCAAGCAGGTGGCCAACGCCTTCCCCGACATCGAGTGGGAGGACAGGATCATCGACGCGACCGCCATGCAGCTCGTGCTCGATCCCTATCGCTTCGACGTGCTCGTCATGGAGAACATGTTCGGCGACATCCTCTCGGATCTCATGGCAGGACTGGTGGGCGGTCTCGGCTTCGCGCCCGCGGGCAACATCGGCGCCGAAGCCGCGATGTTCGAGGCAGTGCACGGCTCGGCGCCCGACATCGCCGGCAAAGGCATCGCCAACCCGACGGCGCTGATCCTCTCCGCGTGCCTGCTGCTCGAGCACGTGGAGCAGGCGGAGACCGCACGGCGGATACGGACCGCGCTCGAGCTCGTCGTGCGCGAGGGATGGAGCCGTACGCGGGACATGGGTGGGACCGCGACGACGCGCGAGTTCGCCGACGCGATCGTGCGCGCGATGAGCTAACCGACCGGGACGACGACATGGCCAAGTACGAGGGCATCGACTTCTACGACATCGGCTCGCTCCTCTCGGAGGAGGAGCGGCTCGTGCGCGACACCGTACGCGCGTGGGTCGAGGAGCGCGTTCTCCCGATCATCGGCAAGGCGTACATCGAGCGCCGCTTTCCGAAGGAGCTCATCCCGGAGATGGCCGAGCTCGGCGTGCTCGGGCCGACGCTCCCCGAGGAGTACGGTTGCGCCGGCCTGAACAACGTCTGCTACGGGCTCATCATGCAGGAGCTCGAGCGCGGCGACTCGGGGATTCGCTCGTTCGCGTCCGTCCAGGGTGCGCTCGTCATGTACCCGATCCTGACCTTCGGCACCGAGGAGCAGAAGAAGCGCTGGCTGCCCGAGCTCGCCGCCGGCCGGGCGATCGGCTGCTTCGGCCTCACCGAGCCCGACTACGGCTCGAACCCGGCCGGCATGATCACCACGGCCAGGAAGACGGCGGACGGGTGGGTGCTGAACGGCGCCAAGATGTGGATCACGAACGGGTCGATGGCCGATGTGGCCGTGATCTGGGCGCAGACCGGCGAGATCGGGGACGTGAAGGGCATCCGCGGCTTTCTCGTCCCGACCGACACGCCCGGCTTCAGCGCGCGCGACCAGAAGGGAAAGCTTTCGCTGCTCGCGTCGGACACGAGCGAGCTCGTCTTCCAGGACCTCGCGCTGCCGGCCGACGCGATCCTGCCGGGAACGGCCGGCCTGAAGAGCCCGTTGCAGTGTCTGACGCAGGCGCGCTTCGGAATCACGTGGGGCGCCGTCGGCGCCGCGATGGCCTGCTTCCACGAAGCGCTCTCCTATGCCAAGGAGCGCGTGATGTTCGGCGGGCCCATCGGCGGCAAGCAGATCCAGCAGGTGCGGCTCGCCGACATGCTGACCGGCATCACGCACGCGCAGCTCGTCTGTTACCGCCTCGGCCGCATGAAGGACGAAGGCACCATGAGGCCCGAGCACGTCTCGCTCGCCAAGCGCGCCAACGTCTCCATGGCGACGGACGTCGCCCGTGAGGCGCGTAGGCTGCTCGGCGGCAACGGCATCCTGGTCGAGTACCACTCGATGCGCCACATGGCGAACCTCGAGTCGGTCTACACCTACGAGGGCACGCACGACGTGCACTCCCTGGTGCTCGGGCAGACGTTGACGGGGATCAGCGCGTTCTGAGGGCGACGCGATGAAATGCACGGCGATGCGGCTGGGCGAGGGTTCCACGACCTCGACGACGTTCGGCTGAACCGCGGAGGCACCACATGGCCGACGGCATGAGATCGATGCGGTGGCGGGCGGCCATTCTGGTCGTCGGGGCCGGGTTGGTCGGGGCGTGGGTGTGGATGGCGGGCGGCACGAGGCACATCGTGCAGATCGACTTCCGGTGGGGGAACGACTTCCTGGAAGGCGCCCAGGTGGAGATCGACGGCCAAGGCGTCGGCGTGCTGCAGCGCTACGGACGGAGCAACTGGGTGACAGGCTTCGAGATCGAGCCCGGCGAGCACGTGGTGCGTATCCTGCGGGAGCCGTGCGAGGCCACGCCGAAGACGTTCCGCATCGGGGGAGACGACGGTCGGCTCGTCACGTTGATGGCCGACGTCGAGGACGGCTATGACTGCCGGGTGCTACTGCGCTGACGGCGGCTTGGGTGTCCGCCAATCGGGGTAGGGCCGAGGCGCGGCAGGGGCGGGCGACTCGGCGGGCGGAGCCGCGGTGCGCGTAGCCACCGCCTCTGCTGGCGGTGCCGCTGGAGGCGCGGCAGCCTCGGGCTCCGGAGACGCTTCCTTCTTCGGGATCTTCACCAGGTTGATCGAGCGGAGTCGCGCGGCGCGTTCCTGGCGCTTCGAGCGCACCACGGCGAGCCCGAAGAGGACGAGCCCGCCGCCGATCGCGATGAGCGGCAAGTTGAACGTCGTCCGTCCGACGGCGAACGTCGCGATGATCGCCTTCAGCGTGTCCGGGGCGGCGCGCTTGTACCGCGGATTGCCCGAGGAGAAGTCGATCACGTAGGTCATGGAGTCGTACGGCACGAACGCCCGGTAGGCGACCGACACCAGTCCGCGCCGCGGGTCTTCCACGCGCTCCGCCCAACCCCATCCGTCGCGCCCGTCCACGGTGAACGGCTCGACCTCGCCGAACGTCGCGCCGGCGTCGGTGGCGTGCCGTCGAGCCGAGTCCCGAGCTGCCAAGGCTTCCTCGTATCCCATGACGGACCGGTAGCCGTCCACGTAGATCGTGCTGAAGTCCTCGACCGACTCGACCCACGCCGTGTGGAACGCAGCCTCCTGGTCGGTGACGAGACGGCGGACGGGGTAGGACTCGGGCGTCAGGAGAAAGCCCTGGGGAGGCTCCTGGATCTGCGGTCCCTCGAAGTTGGGGACGTCGCAGGAGGCGAGCGCGACACCCAGGAGGACGGCGAGCGAGCAGCTCCGTCGGGCGGGGCGAGACCTCGATGCAGCGGCGCGAAGCGCGGGCATGGGCACATGGTTCACCCGGACGGCACGAGACGCCATAGTCGTGCGCGACGCGGTCCGCGTGCCCATCTTGGCGATGAGCACGTCTCATCCGCCCCCGGACGTCCATGCGTCGCACCGCCTCGATCGCCTTCGCCGCAGCCGCCCTCTCCGCGCCCGCGGCCGCCCAGCAGAACTTCGACGACGCGCAGATCGTCACCGAGCGCGTCGCGCCGGGCATCTACATGCTGATGGGGCCCGGCGGCAACATCGGCGTCTCGGCGGGTGAGGACGGCGTCTTCCTGATCGACGACCAGTACGCGCCTCTCACGGAGCGCGTTCTCGGCGCGATCCGCGCTGTTTCCCCCGAGCCAGTGCGGTTCGTGCTCAACACGCATTGGCACCAGGATCACACGGGCGGAAACGAGAACCTCGGCGGCACCGGAGCCGTGATCGTCGCGCAAGACAATGTGCGCGTACGGATGAGCGCCGAGCAGATGCTCGAGTTCGGCGGACAGACGACGCGGGTCCCTCCGTCGCCCGCCGTCGCGCTCCCCGTGGTGACGTTCGCCGAAGACGTGACGTTCCATCTGAACGGCGACGACATCCACGCCTTCCACGTCGAGCACGCGCACACGGACGGCGACGCGATCGTCCATTTCCGCGGCGCGAACGTCGTGCACATGGGCGACGTGTACTTCAACGGCGGATTTCCCTTCATCGACACGTCGAGCGGCGGCTCGATCGACGGCGTGATCGCCGCCGTGGACCGCGCCCTGGGCCTCATCGATGCCGACACGAAGGTGATTCCCGGCCACGGGCCGCTCGCCACCCGCGAGGATCTGGCGGCGTACGCCGAAGGCCTGCGCACGATGAGGCGACTCGTCGCCGAGCTGGTGGAAGAGGGTCACCCGATCGAGCACATCCTCGACTTCCGGCCCATCGAGGCTCAGGCGCGTGCGTGGGGCGTGACCGATCCGGCCGCCGAGGATGCGTTCGTCGAGACGATCTACCGGGGCGTCACGGCGCCCTGAGGCTCCACCGTCGCGTGACGTCTCCTCGAACCTCGCGCGTGCGTCGAGGCGGCGTCCTCCTCGCGCTCGTCGCGGTCGGGGCGGCGCTCATCGTCAGGTATGTGCAGAGCGAAGCGAGAGAGCCGATCCTCCTGAGCGGGACCACGATGGGATCGCTCTACCACGTGACCATCGACGAGGAGCTCTCGGGCGAGGAACGAGCGCGAGCACGAGCGATCGTCGAGGAGCGTTTCACGTACGTGGACCACCTGCTCTCGACGTACGACAGCACCTCGGAGGTGTCGCGCTTCAACCGGCACGCGAGCACGGAGCCGTTCGCGGTCAGCGCCGAGGTGCTCGACCTGCTCGTTCTGCTGCGAGAAGTCAGCGAAAGCTCCGGCGGCGCGCTCGACGTGACGGTGGCGCCGCTGGTGGACGCGTGGGGGTTCGGGCCGGTCGACCGCGACGGCGCCGTTCCGGACGACGCGCTACTGGCGGAGCTGATGGCGTTCGTCGGCTACGAGCGTCTCCTGATCGACGAGGGCGCGAGAACCGTCGCGAAGTCCGATCCCCGCGTGCGCATCGACCTGTCGTCGATCGGGCAAGGCTACGCGGTGGAGGTGGTCGCTTCCGCGCTGGAGGAGCTCGGGCTGACCCGCTTCCTCGTGGAGATGAGCGGGGAGCTGATGGCGGTCGGGACGCACCGGGACGGAACCCCGTGGCGCGTAGGCATCGAGGCGCCCGAGCCGCGCGCGGCCGCCGTGTGGGGAACGATCGATCTCGGTGACGAGGGAATCTCGACCGCTGGCGATTACCTGAACTACGTGGAAGTGGACGGCGTGCGCTACGCGCACCTCATCGACCCGAGGATGGGTCGGCCGGTCCGGATGATCGGTGCCGCC
The DNA here is from genome assembly GCA_050181335.1 of Gemmatimonadales bacterium. Taxonomy (GTDB): domain Bacteria; phylum Gemmatimonadota; class Gemmatimonadetes; order Longimicrobiales; family Gaopeijiaceae; genus UBA2982. The sequence goes on from JBFXDG010000011.1 coordinate 116,813, forward strand.
GTCAGCGTGGTCCACGAGAGCGTGACCGTCGCCGACGCGTGGGACACGGCCCTCGCGGTGCTCGGGCCGGACGCCGGCTTTGCGCTCGCCGAGCGAGAGGGGTTGGCGGCGTTCTTCATCACACGCGCCGCCGCCGGCGGCTTCGAGACGCGCACGACGACGGCGCTCGCCGGCCGCGTCACCCCGACGGGCGAGAGTTGAAGGCTATCCGCACGTCGGCACGTTTGATGCGGCCCTGCTCTGGGTGGACGAGCAGAGGAGGATCTCATGAGGCTCGCGGAAACCAAATACGACAACGCGGTGACGGGGTGCTGCGCACCGCTCGACCGTGATCGCTGGGACGGCCAGCGCTTCACGTGGAATGACAAGCCATTCGTGCGCGGCCACATGCGCGCCGTCATGCACGTGCCGCTGAACTTCGGGGCCGTCATGCGGCGTCTGCACGCCGAAGTCGCGGCCGCCGACGCGTACGCCGAGGAGCCGCTCTGGCTCACCGACGAATTGTCCCCCTGGGGAAGCGACGTCCTCCTCGCCGTGGACAGGGACGTACCGGACGCCGTGATGAGCGAGCTGTCGGGCACGTTCCTCACCAAGGTATTCGAGGGACCGTACCGCGACGCGCCGAAATGGGTGGAGGAGATGGAGGACTACGTCGCGGCCCAGGGCGAGCAGGTGGAGAAGATCTACTTCTTCCATCCCACCTGCCCGGACTGCGCCAAGAAGCTCGGCAAGAACCAGGCGGTGCTCTTCGCGCGCGTGCGGTAGAGCGCTCGCGCGGGACGAACTGGGACATTCCGGGACGGGCTGTCCCGGCTACGGCCCTAGGTGGCTTCGGCCAGCTTCGCCGAGAGCTCCTCGAGGAGAGGCAGCTGGGCGGGGTTGAGCTTCACGCGCGCCCGTTCGAGCGTGACCCACGCCGCTCGGTCCACTTCCGGAAACTCCGCAATCCTGCCGGAGCGCGGAGGCCACTCCATGCGGAACGTGTTGCTCCGCAGGAGGGCAGGGTCCCAGTCCGCCTCCAGTCCCCATGCTGTGACGACCTTGCCGCTGCGCTGCCGCACGGGCTGGAGGGGAACGAGCTCACCGTCTGCGCAGAGACCGGTCTCCTCCTCCAGCTCCCGGACGGCGACCTGCCGCGGGTCTTCTCTCTCCGCGTACTCGCCCTTGGGGATCGACCAGGCGCCGTCGTCCTTCCTGGCCCACAGCGGTCCGCCGGGATGGACGATCAGGAACTCGAGCCCGCTCGGCCGCCGACGAAACACCACGACGCCCGCGCTCCGTGCCGCCACCGTCAGCGACGACCGGGGGTCGAGCCGGCCGACGCCGGAGCCGCGGTCTCGAGTAGACGCTCGACGCAGTCCGCCGCGTGCTCGACAGTGGCGAACAGCGGGTAGGATGCCGGCGGCACGCGCACGGAAAAGCGCCGCTCGACGGCGAGCACGAAATCGAGGTAGTCCATCGAGTCCATGTCGACCTGGTCGCGGATGAGCAGCGCCGGATCGATCGCGCGCGCCTTGGCGCCGGGCACGGCCGCGCCTAGCGCCTCCAGCACCTGCTCCTCGATCTTCGTCCGGTTCATCCGTCGCCCCACGCTCGAGCCACGCCTGCCGTGAGCATCCGCAATCTCGATCGCGTTTTCAACCCTCGCACGGTCGCCCTGATCGGCGCGAGCTCGCGGCCGGGCACCGTCGGCAAGGTGCTGCTCGACAATCTCGTCGCCGCGGCACCCGAGCGTGAGATCATGCTCGTGAACCCCAAGTACCCGAGCATCGATGGGCGCGTGTGCCACGCCGACGTGGACGCCCTGCCGGAGGTGCCGGATCTGGCCGTCGTGGCGGTACCCGCCCGTTCCGTGGAGGGTGTCGCCGCGTCGCTCGCGGCACGCGGCGCCGCCGGCATCGTCGTCATCAGCGCCGGCTTCGCCGAGCTCGGAGCCGAGGGGCGGGCACGCCAGAACGAGCTCCTCGCCGCATCGGGGGTGGGAGCGCTCCGCGTCGTCGGGCCGAACTGCTTGGGCGTGCTCGTCCCTCACGCGGGGCTGAACGCGAGCTTCGCGCACCTCGATGCCCTGCCGGGCCGCATCGCTTTCCTCACCCAGTCGGGCGCCGTCATCACGGCGGTGCTCGACTGGGCACACCCCCGCGGGATCGGCTTCTCGCACCTCGTGTCGCTGGGCAACATGGCCGATGTCGACTTCGGCGACATGCTCGACTACCTCGCCGACGACGTGCGCACCGACGCGATCCTCCTCTATGTCGAGTCCATCAGGGATCCTCGCAAGTTCATGTCGGCGAGCCGCGCCGCGGCGCGCATGAAGCCGGTGATCGCGGTGAAGGCCGCCCGGTACGAGGCGTCCGCTCGTGCCGCGTCGTCCCACACGGGGGCGCTGGCCGGGTCCGACGCCGTCTACGATGCCGCCTTCCGTCGCGCCGGTATCCTGCGGGTGGACACGCTCGAGGAGCTCTTCGATGCGGTGGCGACGCTTGGCATCGGCCGGGCGCCGCGTCAGGCGCCGACCGAAGGCGCGGTGGACCGCTTGGCCATCCTCACGAACGGGGGTGGACCTGGCGTGCTCGCCGCGGACGCTCTCGCCTCCCGCGGCGGGACGCTCGCCGACCTCTCACCGACCACCATGGCCGCGCTCGACGCCGTGCTGCCGGACACGTGGTCCCACGCCAACCCGGTGGACATCGTCGGCGACGCACCCGGTGAGAGATACGCGCGGGCGCTCACGGCGCTGGCGAGCGATCCCGGGGTGGACGGGATCCTCGTGATCAACAGCCCGACTGCCCTCGTCTCGCGCACCGAGGCCGCGAATGCCGTCGTGGCGGCCGCCGCGAGCCGTGAGGACGTCACGTTCCTCACGAGCTTCGTCGGCGACGAGACCGCCCTGGAGCCGCGGCGCATCCTGACGCGGGGCGGCGTCCCCACGTACGAGAGCCCCGAAGACGCGGTGGGCGCGTTCATGCACCTGGTCGCGTACGTCGAGGGACAGCGTGTCCTCATGGAGACGCCGCCTTCGGTGCCCGAGACCACGCCTCCCGACGTCGAGCGGGCCCGGCGCACGATCGAGCGCGCGCTCGGCGAAGGACGAGAGTGGCTCACGTGGCCCGAGACGAAGGAGATCCTCGGTGCCTACGGCATGTTGACCGCGCCGGGGAAGACAGCGCCGGATGCCGACGCGGCGGCGCGCGCGGCGGCGGGGCTCGGAGGCCCGGTGGTACTCAAGGTCCTCTCGCCCGACATCACGCATAAGAGCGACGTCGAAGGCGTCGTGCTCGGGCTCGAGGGGCCGACGCACGTGCGAGCAGCGGCCGAAGATCTGTTACGCTCGGTGCGCGCAGCCCGTCCCGACGCGCGCATCGACGGGCTGATCGTCGAGTCGATGGTCCGCCGTCCGGGGGCCACCGAGCTGATCGTGGGCGCGTTCGAGGACGCGACCTTCGGACCCGTGCTGGTCTTCGCCCATGGAGGTACCGCGGCGGAGATCATCCACGATCGCGCGGTCGGACTCCCCCCGCTCAACCTGCGTCTCGCGAGCGAGATGATGCGCCGCACGAAGGTTCACGACCTCCTCCGCGGATACCGGAACGTCCCACCGGCGAACCTCGATGCGGTGGCGGCGGCGCTCCTCCAAGTCGGGCAGCTCGTCACCGATCTGCCCGAGATCCGCGAGGTGGACGTGAACCCGCTGCTCGCCGACCCGTACGGCGTCATCGCGCTCGACGGGCGGGTGCGCGTCGCTCCGTACACGGGGGATCGGCACGCGCGCCTCTCGATCCGACCCTACCCGGTGGATCTGGAAGAGGAGCTCGCGCTTCCCGGCGCGCGGACCCTCCTCTTTCGCCCGATCCGGCCGGAGGACGAGCCCATGCTGAAGCGCGCGTTCGAGCGCCTCACGCCCGAGGAGACGCGCTTCCGCTTCATGGTGCCGCAGAAGTCGTTCTCCCACCTCGCGATGGCGCGCTTCACGCAGATCGACTACGACCGCGACATGGTGATGGTCCTCACCGAGCGCGTTCCGGACGGTGGGACGGAGATCCACGCCGTCGCGCAGATCAACGTCCGGCCGCGGGACTCCACCGCCGAGTTCGCGATCCTGGTGGAGGAGCGGGTGACGGGGCTCGGGCTCGGGCCGTTCATGCTCGAGCGCATCATCGACTATGCGCGCGCGCGAGGCATCGCGGAGATCCATGGCGACGTGCTCGCGGACAACGCGACGATGCTGAAGCTATGTCACGTGCTCGGCTTCACGGCCTCCCGGAGCGATCGGGACCCGACCGTCGTGCGCGTGAGCCGGCGTCTCGTGGAGACGGGACGCTAGCTGCTACTCGGTCGCGTGCACCCAGCGCCCCTCGCGAAGCCACCCGGTGTCGTTCGGCGAGTACACGAGCACCACGCCGCCGTTCGCGAGCAGGGGAAGCAGCCGCTCCGCGCGGTCGGGCTCCATGGCGGGACACCCCTCGCTGCGGCCGGCGCGCGTCGCCGTGACGTAGGGAGCGCCGTGGGCGACGATCCTGCGGGCGAGCGCGGCATCGTTGAAGCGGCCCGACTCGCCCCTCAGACGCAGTCCGATCGAAGCGTAGGCCTTCCCCGCGACGCTGCCGTGAAAAGGATACGTCTCCATCGCGAGGTAGAGGCCCAACGACGAGGCGTGGCTGCCGGGCTCGTTCGAGAAGCGGGTGGGGACGCCGTCGCGCGCGGTGGACGAGCCGTTGCCGTGCGCCACGGGGAAGGGGCCTTCGACGAGCTCGAGCCGGTCCATGTCGAAGACCCACCCGCGCGCCGCTCGGTTGTCCAGCCCGAGATCCACGAAATAGAGGTAGGGCTTCTCGACCTCGCTCGCGTTCGCGGCCCGGTAACGATAGTACGCCTCGAAGGCTACGCGCAGCGCCGTCGGCTCGCTGGTCGCGGGCACGTGAGCGGCGAACGCCTGCAGGGCCGCGTCCGCCTCGGTGGGCGGTGGCGTGAACGCCGACAGGGCAACGAGCAGCGTGCCCGACAGGGCGATGGCGCAACGGGTTCGACGGCGTTGGGGCACCGGGCGAGCACCTCGAGTCTCTGAGATCACGTCCGGCACACGAACGGCGCACGCCGGTCCCTGCGTGGAGCGAGTGTGGGTTACCGGGGATCGCCGCCCGGGGTTCCGCGATCGACATCGCCGTCCAAGGCGGCCAGCACGGCCGCGTCCCGCCCGTAGACGTCCGGGTAGAAATGCGAAACCCCGTAGGCGTCCGCTCCCGCCGTCCAGTAGAGCACGAACACGGGCACGGGGCGCGCGAGGGGAATGGTTCTGGTCTCGCCGGACGCGATGGCCTGCTCGAGCGCCGCGCGGCTCCACGATGCGTGGTCCCCCAGGACGAGCTCGGCCAGACCCACCGGGTCCTGGAGGCGGATGCATCCGTGACTGAAGAGGCGCGTCTCGCGTGCGAACAGGCTGCGCGACGGCGTGTCGTGCAGGTACACGTGATAGGAGTTGGGCAACATCAGCTTGATGCGCCCCAGGGCGTTCATCGGCCCGGGATCCTGTCGGACCGTGTAGGGGAAGTCGGCCGCCGTGTAACGCGTCAGATCGACGGACCCGGCGTCGACTTCTTTGCCCGACGCATCGAGTAGGTGCATGCCCTGGCGGCCCAGATAGTCCGCGTCGGCACGCGCGAGGTCGAGCACCTCGTCCAGCGCGCTGGACGGAACGGTCCAGGTGGGATTCAGCACCACGTATCGCATCTCGGCGGCGAAGACGGGAGTGCGCGTGGCCTCCGTGCCCACGATCGCGCGCGTCTCGAAGACGACGCTGTCCCCTCGGAGCATGTAGACCCTCGCTCCGGCCACGTTCACGACCACGAGCTCGTCGGCCGGAAGCTCGTGGCCCACCCAACGTGCGCGCTCGAGATTGACGCGGAGCTGGGCGATGCGCTCTTCGACCGGGACGGCGAGCGCCGCGAGCGTCGCGCGCTCGACGAGGCCGTCCTCGTTGAGACCGTGCCTGTGCTGGAACGAGCGAACGGCGGCTTCGAGATACGCATCGTACACGCGACTCGTGTCGCCCGCCGGCCCGGTGTAGTCGCCCTCGAGCGCCAAGCGAGTCCGCAGAGCCGGTACCCGGTCATCCACGCTGTCCCGCCCCATCAGCGGGCCCGCCGCAATCGGTTCCCACCCGCCGCCGGCCTCGATCCAGCGCAGGTCCGCCAACGCCTTCTTCAGGCCCGCGTACACGAAATGGCGGGGTCGCAGCTCCGCGAGGGACGCCTCCACTCTTCCCGAGGTCACCAGGTCGGCGAGCGCGTCGACGGCTTCCGGGTCACCCGCAGCCCATCCGCTCCGTGGTTCGCTGGTCGGACCCTGAGGTGGCGCCTTGCCGTACCTGAGATCGTGGCCTATACGCAGGAGCGCGTCCGTGCACAGGAGGTCGAGCTCGGCCGCGTCGGCGGGTCCGCCGAGCGACTCGGCGGCTCGCCGCAGCGCCGGGAGATGGTAGTCCTCCGGGTCGAGCCCGTCCGCCGCCACGTCGGCGATCCCGCGGATTAGGCTCGCGACGGCGTCGTGGCGTTCCCAGAGCGGCCGGAAGCCACGCGTCTCGTACGCGGCGAGCAGAAGCGGGTCCGTTCGGATGACGGCGCCGCCCGCAATGAGGGAGTCGGTGGTCCGCAGCTGCTCGATGCGGGACCTGAGCTCCTCGACCGCCTGGTCGCGCTCCGACTGTCGTGCGGACACGGCCGCCGGCACGACCAGCAGGAGGATGGTCGCGCGCGCGAGCCGGCGAAGGAAGGCGACGGGGAGCATGGTGGCCCCCACAAGCTCGCCGATCCTCGCCCCGCCTTCCGTCGGGTCCGTCGCGCCCGGTGGTGTCGGGGAAATCCCGACGTCAGTCGGTGATGAGGCGAGCCCCGCGGTGGCGGTTGACGTACATGTTGATCCACTGGATGAGCACGAGCAGCCGATTCTCGAACTCGATCAGATAGATCAGATGGATGAACAGCCAACCGAGCCATGCCGGGAATCCCCAGAACCGCAGGCCGTGGAACTCGCCCACGGCGGCGGAGCGACCGATCGTCGCCAGGCTTCCCTTGTCGAAGTAGCGGAACGCCGGGGGTGGGGTCTTGCCGGCGAGTCTCCGGGCGATCACCCGCGCCACGAACTTCCCCTGCTGGATCGCGGCGGGGGCGACGCACGCGATCGGACGGCCGCGATGCTCCACGTGCGCCATGTCGCCGATCACGAAGATCTCGGGATGTCCGGGCACGCTCATGTCGGGCCCGACCACGATCCTTCCGATGTGGTCGACCGGGCAGTCGGTGGCCTGTCGCAGCGTGTCGGCCAGAGGGGACGCGCGCACGCCGGCGGCCCACATCACCGTGGCGGCCTCGATGCGCTCCCGCGTGCCTCGCGCCTCGAGGTCGACCCCGTGGGCGTCGATGCCACACGCCCGCGCTCCGGTCCTCACCTCGACGCCGAGCCGAGAGAGCGCACGGCTGGCACGCTCGGAAAGAGCCGGAGCGAAGTCGGGCAGGACGTGCTCGGAGCCTTCCACGAGCACCACGCGACTCGAGCGCGGGTCCACGACGCGGAACTCGTCCTGTAGCGTGTAACGCGCGAGCTCCGCCACTGCGCCCGCCAGCTCGACGCCGGTGGCGCCCCCGCCGATCACGATGAACGTGAGGAGCCGGGCCCGGATCTGCGGGTCCGACTCCTTCTCCGCGGTCTCGAATGCGCTCAGGATGCGACGGCGGATGTCGAGCGCGTCCTCGACGGACTTGAGGCCGGGCGCGGCCTCCCTCCATTCGTCGTGACCGAAGTAGTGATTGCCGACCCCCGCGGCGATCACGAGCGTGTCGTACGCGAGCCGCCCGCTCGTCGTGACGATCGCGCGGTTGCCGGGGTCGAGCCCGATCACCTCGTCCATGATCACGCGCACGTTGCGCTGCTTCCGCAGCGCGTGCCGGATCGGTGACGTGATGTCGCCGGGCGAGAGCCCGCCGGTGGCGGTCTGGTACAGGAGTGGCTGGAAGAGGTGGAAGTTCCGCCGGTCGACGAGCGTGATCTCCACCGGTGCGCGGCGGAGCCGCTGGGCGACGTGAAGCCCGCCGAACCCTCCTCCGACGACGACGACGCGATGGGTCATGTTCTAGGCTTCCGGGAAGCGAGGACCATGCCCGACGACCGCGCCACGGCCCTGCGGGATCTCGGGACAGAAAGTCTCGCCTGTAGGCTGCGGTGAGTCACGCTGGGATCATCGCTCACGGCACGAAACTAGCCCCCCGAAGTTCTTCGAGCCCCTTTTCCCGAGCGCTGTGGAGATCGATCATGGCCCCGATGACAGCCGCATACACGATGAGACGCTTTCAGGACCGACGCGAAGCGGGCCGGCTGTTGGCCGACCTGGTCGCGCCCGAGGTCGAGGGTGAGGACGTCGTGGTCTTGGCGCTACCTCGCGGCGGGGTCGAGGTCGCCTACGAAGTGGCGTCCGGACTGGGCGCTCCCCTCGAGGTCCTCCTCGTGCGAAAGCTCGGCGTGCCATGGCAACCGGAGCTCGCGTTCGGGGCGATCGCCTCCGGGGACGTCGTGGTGATCAATCAGGATCACGTGACGGCTCTCGGGATCAACCAAGGGCTGATTCGTGACGTGGTCACGCGCGAGCGAGCGGAGCTCGAGCGGCGCGAGCGACTCTATCGACCTGCCGGCAAGCCGTTGCGTCTCACGGGAAAGACGGTGGTGGTCGTCGATGACGGGATCGCCACCGGATCGACCGTGCGGGCCGCTCTCGAGTCGCTGGCGAAGCGCGGTGTCGCCCGGCGCATCGTCGCCTGTCCGGTCGCGGCCGCCGAGACCGTGCCGGGGCTGGAGGACGAGGCGGACCTCGTTCTCTGCCTGGAGACGCCGTCGAACTTCCTCGCCGTCGGCGCCTGGTACGAAGACTTCCAGCCGGTGTCCGACGACGAGGTGCGGAGGTTGCTCGCGCGCGCTCGCGAAGACCGCGAGCCTCGCGGGTGAAGCGTCGCGCCGGGCTCGATCCTTGCGCTCACGTAGGCCGTCAATTGGGTCGCACCGAAGGTGCCTACTAGTGAGGAAGGATATGAGCCCGACGACTGCGCGCCGCGAGGAATACAAGGTCCGTGGCGAGAAGATCGTAGCGAAGATTCGCGAGCTGCTGCACGAAGGGAACGTGCGCCACGTCGTGATCAAGAACGACGAGGCGAAGACCCTGATCGAGTTTCCGGTGAGCGTGGGCGTCGCGGGAGCGATCTTGCTGCCGGTGTGGGCGGCGATCGGCGCCCTGGCCGCGCTCGTGAGCAACTGCAAGATCGAGGTCGAGCGGGACGTCCAGTGACCGCGCGGAGCTTGGCGCTGCGCGTTTTGTCGCATCCTGGACGTGCGTGCGGGACACTTTGGCATCGAGCGGTCGTCGCCTCGTCCCCGCCGGAGCCGGACGCCGTTGGCATGTCTCCTGCGCTTCTAGGCTGCGCACGCCGGGCGAAGTGACCCGGCGGCGAATCGAGTGCAGGAGGTAATCGGTATGCGTGCGCTCACAACGAGGAGATGGGGTGGTGACGTCACCCCGTGGCAGGAGTTCGAGGCGCTGAGCGAGCGGATACGCCGCTGGGCGGACTTTCCGCCCCTCGGAGCATCGTTGTTCCGTGCCCCGCTCCTGACGGAGACCACGGAATGGCTGCCCGCGGTCGAGCTCGTCGAGAACGACGGTGAGTTCCTGCTCACCGCCGAGATCCCGGGCATGGCCAGGGAAGACGTCGACATCTCCGTCGAGGACAACGTCCTCACCCTGAAAGGGGAGAAGAAGCTCGAGCGGGACGAGAAGAAGGAAGAGATGCACATCCGGGAGCGGGAGTACGGCACGTTCACGCGCGCCTTCACGCTGCCTCGGAACGTGGACGCGGCGAAGATCAGGGCCGAGTACCACGATGGCATCGTCGAAATCCACATGCCCAAGGGACTGGAGGCGAAGGGCCGCCAGATCGAGATCACCTGATCGCGCGGATCCGCGGCGCGGTCGAGGCTCGGCCGCGCCGGCGGATGAGATGGACGAACCAAGGAGGAGGGGGCATGAACATCGCCAGCATTTGCACGCGTCTTCCCGAGACGACGCACCCCGACACCAACGTTCTCGCTGCGGCCCGTCAGATGGCCGCTCAGGAAGTCGGGACGCTCGTCGTGACCGACGCAGGCGGAAGGGCCGCGGGTATCCTGACGGATCGTGATATCGTGGTCCGCTGTCTCGCGGAGGAGCTGGCTCCCGAGAACACGGCCGTGTCCGAGATCATGACGCGTGAGCCGGTCACGGTGTGGGAGGACACGGAGGTCGAGGCCGCCCTGGAGAAGATGGCCGACGAGGAAGTCCGCCGTCTGGTCGTGCTGGACGACGCGGAGCGCGTCGTCGGAATCGTCTCCCTGGACGACTTCCTGGAAGGCATCATGGCGGCGAGCGAGGACGTCGGCCGGTTGTTGAGGCGCCAGGTGCACGTCTGAGCGGATGCGCCCGGAGGGCGGCGCCAAGGGCCGCCCTCCGCATGGGAGCCCGTAGGGAAATTCACCACGTCGGCAACTGATCCTGCCCGACGGTGGGACATCCTGTCGTGGGCTAACGTCATCGAGCCTGCAACAGGGAGTGGGAATCGATGGCGGCGACATTGGCAGCGCGGCGCGAGCCGCCCGAGAACGGGGTGGGGAAGGCCCGCACGGGTGTGGTGCTCGT
>JBFXDG010000012.1:0-125696 GCA_050181335.1 Gemmatimonadales bacterium
CGACCTCGGCCCGACGCGTCTCGTCTTACCCCCGCACGAGCAGGCCGACGGCCAGTGCGGCGCCTAGTAGCGCGACGTGGGGTCGCACAGAAGCTTCGCTCCGTTGGCAATCCGACGAATGATCCTGTGCGGCCGCGTCGCGAGATTCATGCCGCGCCCGCTCGACAGGACGGGCGCGCACGACCGCCGCGTGGCGTCGTCAGCCGGCCTCCAGACGTGCGACACAATGCACGCGACGACGTCCGCTCAGTCCCTCGATGCGCGACCCTCTCGTGGGCATGTAATCTGCCCTGCGCAACGCCCACACGCCGACATGTCGGAGACATCATGCGCATTCTGCGGTTATGGATCGCTATTACCGTGACGACGCCGCTGCTGGCGTGCGAAGGAGGATCGACCATCGCGCCCGAGGCGATGCTATCGGCCTCGATCGCGCGTTCGGCATCCGTCGACGACCTCGCGGTCGCCGACAGCACCGCGACGGGCCTGACGCTCCGGTGGACGCAGGTGGATGACGGGACCGGCGCTCCCGCCTTCTACCGCGTCAAGTACGCCGAGCCCCCGATCGACTGGAAGACGGCGACGATCGGGTGCGATCGTACCATCGAAGGAACCGCGATCGGTGATGACATCTCATGTGAGATCGAAGGACTCGGCCCGGCGACGACGTACGAGCTCCTGCTCATGTCCTACCGGGTCGTCGACGGGACATGGCGGGGCGCCGTCTACTCCAACGTCGCCACGGCGACGACGCTTCCCGGAACGGCCGCTGCACCGCTCGAGGTGGACGACCTCGCCGTCACGCGCGTCACGCCTACGGAGATCTCCCTCTCGTGGACCCAGGTCGATGACGGCACGGGCAGTCCTGCGTGGTATCGCGTGAAGTACGCGCAACCTCCCATCTCCTGGAAGACCGCGACGATCGGGTGCGACCGAACGATCCGAGGCACCGAGATCGGCGCCCCGATCTCGTGCAAGATCGAGGGGCTGGCGATCGGCACGACCTACGACGCGCTGCTGATGTCCTATCGCATGGTGGACGGCCAGTGGCGCGACGCGCGCTACTCGAACGTCGTCACCGTGACGACGATGGGCGCGGGCCTCCCCATCGTGTCGGTCGTCGATCGGCTGCCCTTGCCGCCGCTCGCCGGTCATACGGAGGCGAGTCCGATGTCGGTGAACGTGCACGGCGTCGTCGTCGGAACGAGCGACGATGTGGCGGTCCGTTGGCAGGATGGAACGGCATCTGTCCTGACCGCGCTCGAGGGCGCTCCTCGCTTCCTCAACGACGCCGGCCAGATCGCCGGCTATGACGGCACCGGCCGTGGAGTGCTCTGGGATCACGGCACCGTGACGGACATCGGCACGTTGCCGGGCTACTCCCAAGTGAAGATCGCCGGACTCGACAATGCAGGCCGAATCGTGGGTACGGCGTTCGGTGGCACGTCTCCGAGTCGCGGGTTCGTGTGGGAGGACGGCGCGATGCGGGAGCTTCCACCGGTGCCCGGCTTCGAGGAAGGTTCGAGTGCGGAGTTCTCCAACGGCGCCGGTCTCATCCTCGGCGTCAGCTACGGGCTGACGTTCCCGATCTTCAACATCTGGAACCTGGACGGCACGATCGCGTGGATCGGCGACGCCCCCAACGTGCCCACTCCCGTGCCCGATGGGAACGAGGTTTGGATCGGAATCGACGAGTCCAGCGTGGCCTACATCCGTAACACGGACGTCGGCTCTCTGTGGCGTTTCGAGGATGGGCAAGTGAGCCCGTGGCCTTCGACGGTTGCCAGTGAGGCCAACGCATCGATGGTCAGTCGGGGAGGGCTGGTGCTGGGCGGGACCATCGTGCCGAGAAACGGCACGACCCCTCCGATCTCTACCTTCGGGATCTTCCAACCGGACGGGCAGTTCTACGCCTTCGACGAGCAGGACCTGCACTGCGGCATTCTGAGCGACGAGTACGCAGTGTGCGCCTATCGCAGTGCGCTCGACGAGTGGTTCGTGGGACGGCTGAGCTTCCACGAGTAGACGCGTCTCGTCACGCGTGCTCGACCCCCGGAAACGCGAGGAGCCCGGCTTTCGCCGGGCTCCAGCCCTGGGGGCCAACCGCTGCGTTGCGGGTCCTACTTCATGTCGATGTCGCTCACCACGTGGGATGTGTCCACGCGGTGTAACCGACGGTCCTTCCGCCGCCGGTCACGTCGTTCACCGGGAACGAAGCGTGATAGACGACGTTCACGAGGTGCACGATCTCCCGAGCGCGCGTCCCATCGAACCAACGCGTCTCGCCGGTCGCGTTGCGGAGTTGCCAGAGGTACTCGTGCGTGCGGAGGACGGCTTTGTCGGCGATCTGGAAGGCAGGGTAGCCCGCTCGTTCGAGGATCACCGCCGCCGGCACGAAGCCCTCGAGACCGACCCAGGGATATGACGTGTAACCGGGCTTCCACTGGAAGACGCCGCCCCGCCGCATGTCACCCACCAGCGCGCCATCGATGCGGTACGTGCCGCCGGCTCCGGGGAGTCCCCCGGCAACGGTCTTGCGCGTACCCGCAGGATTCACGGCGCACGGCCTCTGGCTGTCGTGCGTCCAGCCGTCGCGCACCGGCGGATCGAGATAGATGTGCTCGTCGTCCGGCGCGGCCGGATCGCAGGCGTACGTCCTGAATGCGTTCCACACGCGCTCGAGGGCGGCGCGGTCGTCGAGGTACGCGGCCACAGCCGCGAAGACGAAGCCCTCCTGCGCGGCGGCGTTCGCGCTGGCGTGGAATGGCTCGATGGTGCGGAGCACGCTGGTGTTGTTGTCCAGCAGTCGCTTGGTGAGCCAGCTCTCCATCCAGGCCTGCACGCGCGAGCCGTCGCTGTTGGGCACGCCATCGCGTCGGAGGTCGAGGATGTCGGCTGCGATCACATAAGCGCCCAGGTTCCTGCCGACCGCGAGCCACCTCGCGCCGGCTTCGGTGCCGATGGCGTCGAGCACGCCCTGGCGTGCTTTCGCGCAGTGCTGACCATCCCGTGCGCAGGCCAGCGCGGCCGCCAACGTGTACACGTCGTGGTTGGAGTCCTGATCCGCGATGTTCGCGCGACCGGGGTCGCGCGCGGCGTCCGCGAGCACACGGCTCCATGCGGATCCCGATGTCGGTCGCTGCATCAGCTGGGCGTGGTCCAACCAGATTCCGTGCCGGGCGACTCCTGCTCCAGCCGTTTCCGTGCCCGTCGTCGTGCCATGCACGACGTTCGAGTGAGCGGCTCCTTCCCAGACACCGTCGGCCACACGGAACGACATGAGCTGCACGTCATAGCCCGTCCCGGCGAGCAGCCCCTCGATCTTGCACGACATGGGAGCGCCGATCGCCGTGCCCACCAACGTCGACCCACACGCGATCGTGGCGGTGCTCCACGAGAACGGCTGGGTCCCGTACTTCACGCGATAGGATGCCGGGTGGCCGGACCCGTCGTCCACCTGCGTCCAGCGGAGCGTCAGCGACGACGACCCGGTCGACTCGATCGTCAGATCGCCGACCGCCGCGGCCGAGGACGTGGCGGTTCGCGCCGTGGCCACGTTCGAGTACTGGGCCCCGTGCCACGTGCCGCCCCGACTGCGAAAGGACATGAGCTGGAACTCGTACTGAGTGCCGGCCTGCAAGCCGTCCACCGTGCAGCTGATCCGCGCGCCGACGTGCGCCCCGGTGATCGTCTTGCCGCAACCCAAGCTCGCCGTGTTCCAGTTGATGCGAGGAAGAGCGTACTTCACGCGGTAGGCGGCCGGGGCGCCCGCTCCGTTCGCCACCTCGGTCCAGCCGATGGTGACGGACGACACCGTGCTCGACAGAATCGACAGGTCGTCCACGATGCCTGCTGCCGCGACGGCCGCGGAGGCCACGGGGTCCACCGCACTCGTGGGGGCGTCCGTGGAGCACGCCGCGGATAACGTGAGCGCCAGACAAACCAGCCTGACGAGGGGATGGGGGGTGGGACGCACACGTTCGCACGTCACCGGGCCGACAGGACCTCGGAAGAACATTGTGGGGCGCTCCTCAGCCGCTTGGGTGTGGCCAGCCATGGATCGCGAGGAGCGATCGCTTGCCTCCCCGCTGACTTTCGTCGGGCCCGTGGAGAGCGACGTAGTGGCCCGGGGGGCCACATCGGATCACTCCGAGGGCGTCGCGCTGGGGGTCGCGACACACGCCGCGAGGATGACCTCGCACCGCGTCCGTCCATCTCGACCGCTGGCGGCCCGGCCGACTTGGCGACGCGTCCGTCGCTGTAGCCCCGTGACTCTGCGCCACCGCCTTTCGGCGGCTTAGCTCTGAGCAGCGAACCATTCGAGGAGCCTATCCGCACTCAGAGCGAGTGCATTCGGCCATCGAATCGTTTTGTCACGCGCAATTCTGAGGCGACGTGTTCATGCGTCAACTGTCGCGATGCAGCGACGCGCGGGACCGTTCGACACGTAGCGCCCGAAAACCGGCGCCGCGCTTGGCATATCGCGTTGCGCGGGTGTCACGAGACCGACCGCGCGACCCCCCGCGTGTCGATCGACTGGTGCGCCAGCGAGACGGACGCGAGCCGTGGCCGACCTGGGAGGGGCATTCACCGCGCGCAACGAAACGCCGCGCCGGGAAACCCCGGCGCGGCTTTGCGAACGGCCGCCGCCCGACTACGCCGCGCTAGTGCGCGACGAGTGCGTGACTACGCGGGATGTGCCAGGGAGGGAACGTCGGACTTCGGGCGGAAGGTGAGGAACAGCTTCTCGGGGCTGTACCAAGTCGCGCTGTACGTGTCCGTGGAAACCACGTCGAACGACGAGGCCATCCGCTCGACGAGCGCGCGAGACGTGAACTCGGAGAGGTGCTTGGGCACGTCGCTTCCGTGGCGCGCCGACACGCGATCCTCGAGTGCGTCTTTGATCTTGTGCGCCATCACTTTCACCGCCGACACGGGCCCGCGCACCTCGTGCACGCTCTGCATGATGTGCAACCTGCCGCCGGCGGTCAGCACACGAGCAGTCTCGCTCAGGAACTGATCGAGATCGCGAAAATGATCGAGCGCTGCCAGCACGACCACGTCGGTGAAGGAGCCATCGCGGAACGGCATGTATTCCGCGAGACCTTGAACGAAGGGGAACTCGCCAACGTCCGGCAGAGCGATGGGATCGAGGCCGACGTAGCGCACCTTCTGCGGGTCGAGCTGGAACCGGAACTTGCCCGGCCCGCAGCCGACGTCGAGGACCGCTCCTTCCTCGATACCGACGAATCGACCGAACGACGGCTGTGGCTGCGATCGTTCCGCGATGCGGTTGATCGGGCGCTCCGGGTTCTGGACCCTGGAGTCACGGCGTGCCTGGAACTTCTCGAGATGATCGTTCCACTGCACCCACTCGGGCCGGTGGAGCGTCTGGGCCGGGAAAAGCACGGGGAAGCCGCGGCGCGTGGGGTACCGCTCACCGCACGTCGTGCAGCGCAGGACGCCTTCCTCATCCACGGTGCTCGGGACCTCCGGCGCGTTCCGGCCGGCCTCCAAGACGAGCTCCCCGCGGCATGTCGGGCAACGGAGCAAGGACAACAGGTCGGACGCGATCATGGTGACTCCTGGATGTCGATGGGGGTCGTGCAACGGAGCGCATTTCGCCATCAGCATATCCAGGACCAGAGCCGCGACGGGCGCGCAGCTAGGGCGCAGGACCGACGCCGCGGGCCCCGGTGTCGCACGCCCCGATCGATCGTCGCGCTCGTGCGACGCGACATCTCGACGTTTCGGTGGTCGCAAACGAAACGGGGGGCCGGAACGGTGTCCGGCCCCCCCGGCTCGTCCTGCGACGGTGTTGCTACTTATGCGTCCAGTCGGTCCAGCCGAAGTTCTTGCCCGGGTTCGTCCCCATGGGTGCTGGGAAGCTCGTCCCGTACGCGCGATTGACGATGTGGTTCAACCAGCGGTCGTCGCCCTCCGCCGGGAAGCCGTTCACGTCGTTCACCCACGTCACCGCGCGCAGGAGCGCCCGGTTCTCCCAGTCCCACACCGGATATCCTGCGCGGCTGAGGATCTGAGCTTGTGCGAGAAGGCCCTGGAGCGACTCCCACACGTAGTTCTCGTGCGGCGCTGGCCATGTGAACGTTCCGGACCTGCGTTGGTCGTCCGGGATGATACCATCGAACACGCGGCCGTTGCGCACGCAGCCCGGAGGGTTGATGCCCACCGGCCGTGCCGCATCGCACTGCCAGCTCAGGTCCGCCCCGTAGTCGAATCCCGCATAGGATGCGCGGTCACCGAGGAAGCCTTTGAAGACCTGAGCGGTGCGGGCCAGGTCCGCCGTATCGCCCAGATACACGGCGATCGCGGCACGCGTGGCCCCGCAGTGGGCACCCCAGTTGTTGGGCCGCTTCTCATGGCAGTCGATCAGACTGCTGGCGGCGCCGGTGGTGTACGCCGTCCGCAGCGTGCGTAGCTTCGCGCGGAAGGAGGCATCGAGCGTGGGATCGAACTGCTTGAGATCGATCAGGTCGGCGGCCACGACGTACGCACCGAGCTCGCGCCCGAGCGACAACGCCCTTCCGGTATACGTTCCGCTGGCCACGATCTGCGAGATGGCGGTGACCACCGCGGTTCTGTAGCTCGCGGTGCCCGTGCGGGCGAAGACCAGAGCCTTGGCGAGCACGCACACGTTCGTCGACTGTTCCTGATCGGTCAGATCGACGACCCCGCAGGAGCTGTTCGCCGCGGCCAGAACGTTCGTCCACCCGGTGCCGGACATCGGCAGTCGCGCGACCTCGGCCGGGCTGATCCAGATGCCTGCCGTGGCCTGCTGCGCGGTGGCCTGCGCCGCGGCGGTCTTGCCGTTGGCCAGGTTCGACATCGCTTCGCCGTCGCTCACACCCGCCGCGTTCCTGTAGGACATCACCTGTACGGCGTAGTCGGAGCTCGCGGACAGACCCGGGATCGTGCACGAGCGTGGGGCTCCGACGGCGGTGCCCGCGACGCTCGAAGCGCATGCAGCTGCAGCCGTGGCCCAATCGAACGGCAGTCGTCCGACACGGACCCGATACCAGGCCGCCGCGCCCTCGCCGTCGCTCACCTCGGTCCAGCGAATCGTCACGCTCGAGTCGGTCACCGCACTGACGGAGAGGTCGTTCACCGCCTCGGCTTTCCGCAGCACCCTGCCGTTCGCCACGTTCGACAACGTGCCGTCTTGCCAGACGCCATCCACCACCCGATACGACATGAGCTGCAAGTCGTACGAGCTTCCGGCGGTCAGCCCCTCGATCGTGCAGGACATCGGCGCGCCGATCTGGGCTCCGTCGAGCGTCGTGTCGCATCCGATCGCTGCGGTGCTCCATGACATCGGAGGCACCGCGTAGCGTACGCGATACCTCGCCGGATGACCCGTATGGTCATCGACCTGCGTCCACTGCACGCGGAGCGACGTGGAGCTCGCGCCGACCGCTGTGAGATCATCGACGGCCCGCGACGAGGACGTCTGTCCCTTGGCGACATTCGAGTATGTCGCCCCCTGCCAGACACCGCTCGCCACCCGATAGGACATGAGCTGGAAGTCGTACGCCGTCGCGGAGCCTAGACCTCGTACCGTGCAGGTTATCGGCGATCCGACCGACGACCCCTTGGCGTTGCATCCCACCGTGGCCGTCGCCCAGGTGATCGCCGGTTGCGCGTATTTCAGTCGGTACAAGGCCGGTCGTCCGCGGCCGTCGTCGACCTGCGTCCAACGCAACTCCGCGGTCGAGTCGGTGACGGAGGTCACCGTGAGGTCGTCCACGCGATCCGTCGGCACGGTCGCCGCGACAGGCGAGAGCGTGACCTCGGGCTCCGTGGGCGCGTCCGCCCTACACGCCGCCAGCACTGCGAGGGTCAGTCCGGTGAGCATGGTCCCAACGTTGGTACGCCGCACCCGCGCCCCTGCCGGACGCGTGGCCCGCTTCACTGCAAGAAGAAGTCCCGCTTGCATTTCAACGTCTCCCGTCGCTGTCAGTTGTGGTGTCCAGCGAGCCCGGGATGCCTTCGGTTTCGGGCTCCGATCGACCTCGGGAGCGGCGCGAGTTGGCCCCTATGCTGTCGGCCGCGCTGCCGAGGAATGCCGCTCCGACCGGAAGCGGCGTCTGCGCGAGGCCGGCTGTCTCCGCTGAAGCGCGGTGATGGGGGGGCCGCCGACTCGCACCGTTGTCGTGGTCGGTCGCAAGCGGCGCCGCCGTCTTGCGGCGGATTTGCTCTGCGATCGACGCTCGGGTGCTGCTCTAGGTCATGGGGGCCGCGCCTCTCTGCTTGGGCGGCGGGCACAAAAATGCCGGGCCGCCAGCGTGGTGATCTGTCGCTGGCGGCCCGGCCGGCCTGACGACCCTCAGTCGATCACGGCATCGATCGAGGTCGTTGTAGCCCCGTGGCTCTGCGCCGCCGCCTTTCGGCGACTTTGCTCTGAGCAGCGGACCTCGGGAGGTGCCGAGGCGCACTGACGTGCGCTCGTGTCACTCTCTTCGAGGTCGCGCTAGAGATGTCGCTCGTCGTGCAGGCGCGTCAATTGTCTCGATGGCGCGACGCTTCGAGACGCCGCGTGATCTCATCGAGCAGAACCCGCGCGTTTCCTCGAAGATCGAACGCTTCGGCGACTCGCGCGCGACCCGCTTCGCCTAGGCTTCGACGAAGCTCTGGTGCGTCAGCGAGACACTCCAGGCGATCCGCGAGCGACCACGGATCGCCGGGCGGAACCAGAAATCCGGTGCGCTCGTGGACCACGAGCTCAGGGATTCCACTGAGGCCGCTGGCCACGACCGGCAGGCCGCTCATCATGGCCTCCATCAACGCGACGGGAATTCCTTCCCGTCGGCCGGATCGCGTGGGATAGCTGGCCAGCACGGCGACGTCCGCCGCGGCTACGATGCGACCGACCTCGTTGCGAGGAAGCGGACCGTGGAACCTCACGCGCTCGTCCAGTCCGAGCTCCGTCGCCTTTTCGCGCATCCGGCGGAGGAGAGGACCGCCGCCGATCAGCTCGCACGTGGCATCCACGTTGCGATCGACGAGAATGCGGCAGGCGTGGAGCAGGTACGTGTGCCCTTTCACCTCCTCGAACGACGCCACGCATACTATCCGGAGAGCCCGTGGGTCGTCTCGGGTTGCGCCGCCAGCCGCACGGTCGCCGTCGTTCCGACTCACGAACACGCTGGCGTCCGCGCCGCAGTGAATGACGACGACCTTCTCTCGAGCGCCTTCACCGCAGCTCTCGCAGATCAGGTCGCGGTTGTAGGCGGACACCGCGACGACGAACGCCGCCTCGGCGACCTTCGCATCGAGCATACGGCGATCGACGTGCAGATCCGATCCATGCGCGGTGAAGCTGTACGGTATCCCGGTCAGTCGATGGATGATGAGGGCGGCCAGAGCCGGATGGCTCGCGAAGTGCGCGTGGATGTGATCCACGCCGAGCGCCTGCATCCGTTCGGCGAAAGCGACGCACTTGGGGAAGTACAGCAGCGCTCCGAGGAAGAACTTTCGGCTGCCGTAGGTACCCTTCAGAACGTCCCTGTAGATGCTCAGACATCGAGCCGGCTCGCGCACGACTCGACGCACCGTCGCCCAGATCGCCTGCCAAGAGAACGTGCGAATGTAGTGGGCTCGCCGTTCATACACGGCGGCCTCCGCGTGGCGGGGGCCCCGTGGGCCCCGGCGGAGAGGGAAGACCTCGATCCTGGTGCCGAGCCCTTCCAGGGCCGTCATCTCGTTGAGGACGAAGGTCTCCGAGATCTTCGGAAACTGCGACATCACGTACGCGACCCTTCGCGGCCCACCGAGCGCCGAGTGGGTGGGGAGCGGAGATTGGATGTCGGCACGCGCCGACGCGGGCGCCCGCGCCGCGGAGGACGTCATTGGATGGACGTCCTCGTCCGCTCCCCGCGGTGACGCCACCGGTCCACGTCGGCGAACCACGGGAGCATCCTCAGAGCGAACAGCGCAGGCGACGTTCGCAACGTGATGTTGGTGCGCCGGATCGCCATCGGGTCCGTGCTGCGTGGCTCGTTCAGACCGTCCTCGACCGTGAACGCGAGGGCACACCCTTCCTCGCGCGCCACGCGCCGGACGAGCGCGTTGTGCAGCCCGTAGGGATACGCGAGCGTGGGCGCGCGACTACCGATCTGCCTCTCCAACTCCTGGAGCGAGCCACGGATCTCCTCACGCATCCGGTGCTCGCTCACCTGGGTGAGCGCCACATGCCCGCGCGTGTGCGCTCCGAACTCCACGCCTTGCTCGGCGAGATCGCGCAGCTCCGACCAGCTCAAGACGGCAGAGCGCGAGGGAGCGGCGTCGGATACGAGCCCGGCTTCGACGCATTGGCGGTCCACCCACTCCTCGGTCTCGTCGTGGTGCATTCCCCGGAGGGACTCCCGGAGCGCACGATCGGCCGCCATTCGGTCGCCGCGACGTCGAGCCGCCTGGTGCAAGCGGTCCCACCAGAAGCCGCGCGACGGCTCGCTCGGATAGGACGTCGGCACGAACACCGTGACCGGGATGCCGAGCTCACGCAGGATCGGCCAGGCGATCTCACCGAAGTCCCGGTACGCGTCGTCCACCGTGACGTGGACGGCACGAGGGGGCAGTGGCGCTCCGTGTAGGAACGCATCGAGTACCTCGCCGAGCCCCACGGGCTGGTATCGACGCGCGAGGTGGACCATCTGCTCACGGAAGACCTCCGGGGTGGCGCTGATCAGCATCGGGTCCATGGACGGCGTCTCCGAGGGGATCGCCACGCGATGGTAGGTGAGGACTCTCAGCATGCCCAAGCGTCCCCGTGGGTCGCGGGCGTGAGCCGACCGGTATCCGCGTGCACGTCGGCGACCTTCGTCTCGGGCATCAACGAGAGCTCCTCGCGCAGGATCCCGACCGTCGCCGCCGCGAGCCCGATCATGAACCAGTAGTACCTCTCGTAGGCCAGGTGCAGGAACACACCCGTGCCGAGGTAGGAGAGAATGACGAGTGCGAAGGAGGCCGCGAGCCACGCGCGCTCCGGGCTCCTCGTCCACGAGTAACGGCGCAGCACCTCGAGATCCCGGAGGAGCAGCAGCGGAATCGCCATGAAGACCAGGAGTCCCACCGTCCCGGTCTCGGCCGCCATCTCGAGGTAGAGGTTGTGCGCCCTGCGGGGCTCCGTCAGGTCCCGGATGCTGATCTCCGGGAGCGACTGATAGTGCTGCGAGTGGAACACGACGTACTGCCCCGGCCCCACCCCGATCACCGGGTGATCCAGGTAGGCCGCCAACGCGGCCAGCATCTCCGTCGTCCGTCCGCGCGTCGGCCCGTCGGCCTCCACCGTCGCCGGGCCGGTGCCGAGCAGGTCGGCCACGCCCGCGATGGAGACGACGCGCGCCACGTAACCCGGCACGACGACGAACATGATCACGATGGCCGCCGCTCCTGTCATCACGAGCCCGCGCAATCGAAGTAGCTTCATCGGCACCGCGAGCAGCATCAGGATCACCAACGTGACGAACGCACCGCGCGAGTAGGTGAGCAGCACGCCGCCGAGCGCCAACAGCATCCCTGTCGCGGCGGCGACCCTGCCCCTCGTTCGCCGTGCGTTCCTGGCCAGGATGAAGCCGACGGGGGCGGCCATGAGGAGGACCTGCGCGAAGCGATTGGGCTCGTCGACCGGGCCGCGCGCACGATCTTCCAGATTGATGGTCTCCGCCGAGCGCGCGTTCGGATCCCCGTAGCTGCGCTGCGCCAGGCCCATGAACTCCTGATCGTAGTTGTCGGTGACGTTCTGGATCGTCGTGAGCGTAGCCAACAGGGCGGCGGCCAGCAGCATGGACGCCATCGCCGCTCGCAGCTCCGTGCGCGTGCGCACCGCGTTTCTCACCAACAGGTAGACGACGATGCCCTCCGTCACGAACACGACGATGCGGTCGATGGCCACGTCGTAGCCCACCGCGTTGAGCGTGGACACGACGAAGACGCACAGCAGCCCGAGGGCGAGCAACAGCGTGCGGTCGACGATGAGTGGCCGCCGCATGATCAGGAGCTGATGACCGGCTGCGACCGCCATCAACGCCAGAGGGATCCCGGCGGCCGCGGCCGGGAGCATCCCGCCCTGCGCCAGCACCACCGGCAGGTTCGTGTAGAGCAGGAACACAGCCACGAACATGGCCGCCATGGACACCGCCGAACCCTGCATGCGATGCATGCGATCACCCTCGCCGCTGTTCGTGGCTCTTTTCGGACGATTTCGCCCGGCGGCTCCCTGACTGCGGCTTGGATGACGGGGGGGCGTCGGTGCGATTCTGCAGACTGCGCTCGGCGGCCAGCGAGGCCTCGGGAAGCACACGCGCGATCGCTTCGGAGAGGGCTTCGCGCGAGCAGCTCTCCGGGTGCCGCAGCACGTAGCACGGCTTCCATCGGAGGGCTTCGCGCAGGAGGCGTGTCGCCACGCCCGGCGCGCGGCGCGAAGAGATCCATCCTCGGCCGGCGAGCTGTCCGTCGCGGGCATCTCGCAGGGCGAGCCCGGCGCGGATCTCCGCACCGACGCCCGCCGCGATCCTGCCCGCGACCGCCTCGGAATCGATGCGCTCGGCGAAGACGTCGGGCCGCTCGTGCGCTTCCAGGAGCACGATGGCCTCGGGGCGGCCTCCGGAAGATTCGGCTCGCGCCGGCGCACCCGCGGGCATTCCGGCGATACGGGGCTCGCGTCCCATGGTCATCGTCGTGCGGCCGTCCGGGGACAGCAGCAGGCGTCCCTCGGGGACCGGTCGCATGCACTCGATCACGGGGGTCGCGGCCCAGCTCGCGCGTGAAGGCACGACGAGCACGCGGGTGTCGTTCACCTTCCAGGTCTGCGCGCGCACGGGGATCCACTCGCGGTGCAGCGACGCGAGGTCGAGCGCCGTGGCGAGCAGTGGAATGCGCCCGAGGCCGCGACGACATACGATCAGCGCCGACCCCCAGGGCTCGCTGAGCCTCATGTGCGCGAGCGGGCGCCCGGTCGTGCGACTCAACGCGTACACGCCGTCGTCTCCGAACGCGATGTCATCCTCGATGCGCTCGAGCACACGGGGGGTGAGCTCGTCCACGAAGCAGACCACCACGTCGGGATCTCCGACCGGCGGCTTGGCTGCGTAGCCGAGGTGACGTGCGACGGCGGAGAGATCTCCGGGCCACCCATCCCGCGTGCGGATCCGCAGCAGCCCTCCCACGTCGAAGTCCGCCTGCTCGGCCCGCAGAGGCCCGGCCACGGCGGAGTCCTCGTCGCCCGCCTCCGCGCTGGACGCCGCCGCGGCCGGAGCCAGCCATGCGAGCCCCTTCCGCTCCGAGAGGCGGTCGCGGACCTTCGCCCAACGTGCGCGCGCGATCTGGGCGAAGGCGTGCGCCCAGTCCGCGAAGAAAGGCACGGGGTCCCGGCGGTCGAGCAGCGCGAACGCGAAGGGACCGCGCCGCCACGGCTCCACGATCTCCCGGAGGCCGGCGCGGCCGCTCTGCAGCAGGTGCGCCGAGGCCTGGAGATCCCGCCGCACGTGGATCCACTTCGTGCCGAGGTACTTCTGCGCGCGCGCCGTCGGCAGGGGAGCGCCGATCAGGTCGCAGTACATGGTCATGAGCAGCTCGACACCCGCCTTCTCGGCGGCGGCCGCGCGGCCCGTCGGCCTGCCGACGTTCGCTTCGACGATGAGGTGGCGACCGGTTCTCGTGTCGCGCTTGGTCTCGAGGTAGCCCTGGCCGTGATGCCCCGCCGTGGCGAGGACGCGGAGCGTGAGGTCGCGGACGTAGTCGTCCCTGCACTCCACGCTCAGGCTCCCCTGCCCCGTGCTCGGGGGCCACTGGCGGATCTTCCTGGCGGAGAACGTGACCAGCGGAACGCCCTGGGCACTGACGTAGCAGTCGCACGTGTAGTGGTCGCCGTCCCCGCCCACGATCCACTCCTGCGCCACGAACGCGTCGGCCATGGGCGCGAACCTCCGGTATGCGTCGGCCAGTCCCTCGGGCGACTGCACGACGATGGCTTTCGCCGTCGTGCTGGCGGACCACGCGGCCGACTTCACGGACGGCTTCAGCACGCAGGGGTAGTCGAGCTCGGCGCCGGCGGTCTCGATGTCGCCCGGGGCCGAGATGACGAAGGTCTTCGGGATCGGGAACTCGTGGATCGTGGCGAACTTCGCGAAGAAGGCCTTGTCGAGCAGCATTGCGGTGACGTCGATGGTCGGCACCGCGAAGCGATAGAGCAGGCGCAGCTCCGACTGATGCTTCGACAGGGTGAGGACGGCGAGGTCGGTGCACGGCACCAGGACGGCGCGCTCGCCGAGCTGCGGTCCCAGCCGCATGAGCGCCTCCACCAACGGCAGCTCGCCCGGAGGCACCTCGATCACGCGACGACAGCTGCGGGTGCGGGCGCACGGATGGCCGCGACGGGCCGCGATGCCGATCACCTCGATGCCGCGCGCATCGAAGACGCGGGCGGTCTGCAGACCCGTCGGGCAGTCGAGCCCGATGACGACGACCGGTGGACGTTTCATTGCGATGGACCACCTGTGGCGGGGGAAAGAGGCCCCGTGACGGCGTCGTGCCGCTGCGGGGTCCAGCGCTCGACTCGGCGACCTCTGGCCACGTTCCAGAGCGCGGCGAGGGAGGCCAGGTTGGCCATGCAGAAGAAGAACGGTGCGTAGAGCAGCGGGCTGCGGGCGGCCGCGGTCCCCCTCAGGGCCCATCCGAGGACACCGGCGAACAGCACGCAGAGCTGCACCGCCGCGGTGAGCGCGTAGACCGCGCCCTCGTCCGCCAGCATCACGCTCGTGACGAGCAGCGGCAGGAACGTGAGCGGGAGGAGCCGCCGCAAGACCTTCCGCGACACGAAAGCCACGGCGTAGAACCCCGAGCGGAACGGGTCGAGGAGCTCGCGCCGCAGCAAGATGCCGCGAAGGCCGCGGGTCATGAGGCGCACCCTGCGTTGGAACTCCGAGCCGGTGGTCGCCATCGGCCGCTCGTAGCCGATCGCGCTCGGCTCGAACACCAGCCGCCGTCCCTGCGCCACGACGCTGGTCGAGATGGCGAAGTCGTCCGTCACCGCCGGATCCTCGATCGGACGGAAGAGCTCCCGCCGGATCGCGTGCATGCCGCCGTGCGCCGAGACGACGCTTCCCGTCCAGGTCTCGAGCTGCTTCAGCCACGTGTCGTAGCGCCAGTACAGCCCCTCGCCGCGACCCGCCGACCCGGTCCCCTCGTCGACGAGATACGTGGTGTGGCCCGCCACGCCGCCGACGTCGGGGTCGGCGAAGTTGCTCACCAGCGCCGCGAGCGCGTCCGCACGGAAGACCGTGTTGGCGTCTGTGAAGACGAGGATGTCCCCGCGCGCCTCCTCGGCACCCGTGGCCAGAGCGGCGGCCTTGCCCCGGCGCGGCAGGTCCAACACGCGCACGTGCGTCGGATCGACGGCGGACGCGAGCTCCACCGTCCGGTCCGTCGATCCGTCCGAGGCGATGACGACCTCGAGCCGGTCGCTCGGATAGTCCGAGGCGAGCAGGTTGCGAATCCGCTCCTCGATCCCGTCCGCCTCGTCGTACGCGGCGACGATGACGCTGACGGTGGGGCGGTCCTTCCCCTCGCTTCGCCCGCTACGGTCGCGTCGAACCCTGCGTCGGAGGACGGTGCCGGCCGCGAGCACCACCAGGGGGTAGCCCGCATAGGTATAGGCAATGATCGCGACCAGGCACCAGAAGAGGGCTTGCATGGGCGCGCCGCCTAGGAGGCACCGCGTCCACTGAACACCGCTCCCACCGTCCGAAACAGGATATATAGATCGAGCGCGAGGCACCGATGGCGGATATACGAGATATCCAGCCGGAGCCGCTCGTCGAAGTCGAGTTGGTATCGCCCGGAGATCTGCCAGAGCCCCGTGAGGCCCGGCTTCACCTCGAGCCTCGCCGTGTGCCACAGGCTGTAGGTATCGGCCGCGAAGGACGTAGGGCGCGGTCCCACGAGCGTCATGTCACCGAGCAGGACGTTGAAGATCTGCGGCAGCTCGTCGAGGCTCGTCTTGCGCAGGAAGCGTCCGACGCGCGTGACGCGGGGGTCGTTCGTGATCTTGAAGTCCGGCCACGACAGCTCGTTGAGGTGCGCGTACTTCGCCTTCAGCTCCGCTGCGTTGTGCACCATCGTCCGCAGCTTGAACATCTTGAAACGATGTCCGCCGCGTCCGGTGCGCAGCTGCGAGAAGAAGGGCTTGCCCGGCGAATCGATGCGGATCGCGATCGCGCAGAGCGCGAGGATCGGGATCACGACGGGCAAGCTGAGCAGCGACACCACGATGTCGACGACTCGCTTGGCGGCAGCGTACGCGCGTGCGCTCAGCGTGGGAACCAGGCCGCGGACGTACCAGGGATCGGTCGGGATCACCGCCAGGAGACGCTGTGCTTTTGCGGACCCCGCCGCGGAGCGACGCCAATCGATCGAGGGGCCGCCGCTGAGCCCCAGTGTGCGCGGAGAGAAACCTTGCATGTTCGCCGACCTCTATCGGATCAGGGGGTTGCCTTCTCTTCTTGCTCTTCTTGCCGCTCCGCGACGAGGACCTCCGGCCGCGGCTTGGGTGCGTGTCCGTTCTTGCCGTTCGCTGCGTGCGCCCCGTTCGTGCCGTTCGTCCCGTTCGTCCCGTTCGCCGGACGCCGCGTCGGCGGGCCCTCGAGCGCGCGGATGCCCGCTCGCGAGACGAGCGCGTCCAGCGTCAGGCCGTCGTCCGGGAAGCGCGCCAGACCGGCGTGCACGTTCAGCCGGAGGCGATTGCGGAAGAGCTCCTCGATCCGCCGAATCGCCTTGCGACCGCTGTGGACGTCGGACTCCGCCAGCGCCATCACGAACCGGTTCTCGGACGGCCAGTAGCAGACGATGTCGCTCTTCCTCACCACGTCGCGCAGGACGCCGGCGGCGAGGAGGGAAACGACCTGCGGAAGGCTCGTCTCGAGCGCCGCGCCCTCGAACGTCCCGCCCGCTCCGTTCTGCTCGGGACTGCCCGTGATCGGGGAGGCCGTCAGCACGACGACGGAGAGGGAGTGGTTGTACCTGCGCGCGCGGTCCAGCTCCGAGGACAGGCTGTCCACCGCCTCGGCCATCGAGGAGAGCACGGCGGGCAGGTCCGGCCGTGCGGTACGGGCGAGCAGGAGCTCGGCCTCGTGACTCGGGTCCTTGGCGCCGAAGACGCGCCCGATCCAATTCATGATCATCAGGTTCTCTGCGGTTCAGGCACGTTGCCGTATTCGGTGAAGTAGTTGCCGAAGTAATCCGGCATGCTGGTGGTGAGGAGATCGTTCACGACGAGGCCCATCACGTTCGGGATCGTGGCCGGAATCCGGTCCACCAACGCCTTCGGCGTGAAGCGGCTGCGGAGGACGACGATCACGCCGCTCACCTCGCGTGCGAGCAGCTTCGCGTCCGACGCATTGATGAAGAGCGCGGGGGCATCGACGATGACGAGGTCGTAGATCTCCTCCGCCTCGCGTAGCAGCAGCCCGAGCCGCTCACCCGAGAGGAGGTCGGCCGCGCCCGGCGTCGGCTCACCGGCCGGCAGCAGGTGCACGTCCTCGACGCCGGAGTGCCGGCGCACGCTCAGCCAGTTCGCCTCGCCGGCCAGGCAGCTCGCCAGGCCGGGTCCGGGGTTGATGCGGAACGCGCGGTGCACGGCCGGCTTGCGCATGTCGGCATCGATGAGCAGCACCCTCTTGCCGAGCTTGGCCGTGGACATCGCCAGGTTCACCGCGACGGTCGTCTTTCCCTCGCCGGGGCGGCAGCTCGTCACGAGCACCGAGCGCGGCGCGGGCTTCCCTTCCTCGAAGAGCACGGACGCGCGGAGCGATCCGAACGAGTCGGCGAGCGCGCGCCCGCCGGCGTTGGCGCCGTCCGAAGCGTCGATGCGCGGCCACTCCCCGCGGGGGGCGATCCATTTCCTGCCGTTCGTGGACGTGCCCCGCCGAGGCAGGAGCAGATGGCCGTTCGAGCCCCCGAGCGAGCCCCTCCGCCCCCCGCCCGCGTAGGCGAACGACGGGATCAGCGCGAGCACGGGCAGGCGATCGGCGAGCGAAAGGTCCTCCGCCGAGCGGATCGTTCCGTCCATGAGCTCGCGTCCGAAGGCCGCGGCCACGCCGAGCACCAGGGCCAACATGACCGCGAGCGCCATGTTGATCATGAACACGGGGCGATGCGGCTCGAGCGGCGGCACGGCACGGTCCACCACCGCGAAGTCGGTGGACGCGATCGCCGCGGCGACCTCCGCCTCCCGGCGTCGACCGCTGAGGTCGGCGAGGAGCGTGCGGTTCGCCATGATCGCCTGCCGGAGGACGTAGTAACGTCCCGCGTCCGGCCCGCGGTCGGTGGCGCTCTCCTGCTCCTCCGCGATGGCGTTCGCCAGCGCGTTCTCGCGCGCGACCGCGAGCTGGTACTCGCTCTCCACGCGGCCGGCGAGGCGCTGCTGCTCCTCCTCGATGAGCCCACGGACCTGCTCGATCTGCCGGCGCACCTCGGCCGTCTCCGGATAGTCGTCCGTGAAGGTCGCCGACAGCCGTGCATACTCGGCCCTCAGATCGGAGAGCTGACCGAGCAGCCCGTTCAGCACCTCGTCCTGCACGACCGAGACTCCGCCGCCGCCCACCACGTCCCGCAGGGCCTGACTCTCGAAGCGCGCGCTCTGCGCGTCCGTGAGCCGCGTGCGGAGATCGCTCATGCGCGTGCTGACCTGTGCCGTGACGTCCTCCTCGACCAGATAGGGGAAGCCCGTGACGACCGCGAACTCGAGCAGGTCCTCCTCCGACTTCTGCAGACGGGCCTCGACGCTGTCCACCTGCTCGGCCAGCGTGAGGGCGATCTGGCGGCGCGCCTCCGCGCCGCGGCCCGCGTAGGCCTCGACGACGCCGTTCACGACGGCGGCGGCGAGCTCGGGGGTCGGTCCGTCGAAGCTGATCTGGACCAGTCGGCTCTCCTCGACCGGATCCACGATGAGCTTCTCCAACAGCGCGGCCGCGCGCTGATGGGGCAGCGCTTCCGCGTCTCCGAGGAAGCCGCTGATCGTGTCGAGCCTGAGATCCTCGATGACCTGCGTGGCCAGCGACGCGCTCCTCAACAGCTCGAGGTGCGTGCGGAGGTCCTCCTCGGACGGCTCCGACTCGTCGAGCAGGGCGTCGAGGGAGGGGACGTCGGCGTCACCGCCGTTGAGCTCGACGAGCGCCGTCGCGCGGTACTCCGGCTCCTGCATCGCCGTGTAGGCCAGCGCGGCCGCGACGATCACCACGAACGTCCACTTGATCCAGCCGAAGCGACGGCGGACGATGTCCACGTACACGCGCACCTCGGCTTCGAGACCGCCGCCCACGGTGGGACTCGCAGCCGCCGGTCTGGCGACCTGAGCCCGGGTGACGGGAACGATGCGGCCGACTTCGATGTCGTCGTGATCCATTAGTCGATCAGTCCGCGGAAGGTGACCATCCTGACGAACGCGTTGGCGACGCCGATCGCCGCCGCCTTGACCCCGTTTCTGGGGATGTAGAGGACGTCGCTCGGCTCCATGACCGGCGGAGCGAGCTCACCGTCGAGCACCTTGCCGACGTCCACGGGCACTTCGACCTGCGTACCGTCCGCCTGGTTGCGCACGATCACGCTGTTCCAATCGGCGGCTAGGCTGTTGGTGCCCTGGGCCATGGCGAGCGCCTGGAGCACCGTCATCTGCTCGCCGAGCGGCATGGTGAAGCCGCCGGGGTTGTTCACCTCGCCCACGACGTAGACCAGAGACGCGCTGTGCACGTGCACGACGTCGCCCGCGTGTATGTCCACGTTCGCCTGCGGCGTGCCGACGAAGAGCAGATCGGACAGATCGATCTCGACGTTCTGCTCGACGGCTCCGGGGCGGGTCACCGTGATCCGGTTGCCGGCCGTCTCGCTCAGACCCTCGGCCTGCGCCAGCACGTCGAGCAGGGTCGTCTTGCCGGTGACCTGGTGCACACCCGGCGCGTTCACCGCGCCCAGCACCGAGACGCCATGGCTGCGCATCTCGAGAACGGAGACCGTCACGTGAGGATCCCGCATGTACGTCTCGCGCAGCCGCGCCTCGAGCTCGTCCTCCAGCTCACGCGTGGTGTGGCTCGCGGCGGACACGGGTCCGAGCAGGGGCACCCCGATCGAGCCGCCGTCGTCCACGGTGAACTCGCCGCTGAACGTCTCGGCCCCGAACACCACGACGTTGACGCGATCCTGTGGCCCGATCTCGTACTCGTCCGCCACGATGGCCGTGTCGCTCGCCGGCTCCGCGGCGGCGGCGGCGAACAGTCGCTGGTTCGCCTCGGCCAGGCTCGCGGTGTTGGCTGCCTGGGGCGCGGGAGGCACCGGCATCTGCGGGCCGCCACCCGACGAGCAGGCGCCGGCGATCAACCAAGCGGCAGCGACACACGCGACCTTGTTCTTGGCGCTTGTCTTGGCGCTGGACTGGGCGCTCATGAATCTCTCTCCGAGGGGGGCCGCGACCGGCTGCCGGTAACGGGCGACCAAGGGGCAATTTCTCTGCCATGCGCGGGATAGGCGCTGATTGTCAGCATTTTTCTGCGCACGGTCGTGCTCGTTGCTTCCTGCGCGCGACACGTCGCCGTCGATGGCGACAACACGCGTATTCATGGAGCCACCCCGTACGCCACGGCCGCCGCGCCATTGCTACCTGCGCGTAGGGACGAGGCGCTATCGGACGCGAAGATGCCCGCGGCGGCGCGCTCGCTCAGGAACCACTCGGCGAAGCGCCGCGTGCCTTCCTCGAACGGCACGCTGGGCCTGTATCCGAACAGCCGCTCCGCCTTCGATACGTCCGCGAACGTTCTGCGGACGTCGCCGGCCTGCTCGCACACCGTCTCGATTCGAGGCGAGACGCCGAGCGCGGTGGCGACGTGCACGATCATGTCGCGCAGCGTGATGGTCCGGGCGCCGCCCAGGTTGACGATCTCGTACGTCCCGGGCGAGGCCTCGAGGTAGCGCATCGCGCCACGGACGCCGTCGAGGATGTCGTCCACGTAGGTGTAGTCCCGCTCGGACGTCCCGTCTCCGTACATCTGGATGGGCTGCCCGTCGGCGAGACGCCGCGAGAAGGTGTGGATCGCGAGATCCGGCCGTTGGCGAGGGCCGTAGACCGTGAAGAACCGCAGGCAAACCGCATCGATTCCATACAGGTGGCCGTGCGCGTGAACGATCAGCTCGCCGGCGCGCTTGGTGGCGGCGTAGGGCGAGATCGGCCTGTCGCCGGCGTCGTCCTCGCGAAAGGGCACCGGTGCGCTGTTGCCGTACACGCTCGACGAAGATCCGAAGTGGAGCCGCGGGATCTTCCGACTCTTCATGAAGTCGAGCAGCACGAGCGTGCCGCGGACGTTCACGTCGAAGTAGCCATGCGGATCGCGGATGGACGGACGCACACCCGCCAGAGCGGCGAGGTGGACGACGGTGTCGATCCCGTCCGGGAGGCGCTCGTACGCGCCGGGGTCGCGGATGTCACCGCGCACCTCCACGAACCCGGCGTGGTCGCGCGCGCGCTCGAGGTTTCTCTCCTTCACCGCTGCGTCGTAGAACGCGTCGAAGTTGTCGAGCCCCACCACCTCCGTGCCTTCGTCCAGCAACCGCTCGACGAGATGCGAGCCGATGAAGCCGGCGGCGCCGGTCACCAGCACGCTCACGTTGCGCTCCTCGCCAACGACGTGACGCGCGTGGAGCGCGCGAGCACACGAGGCGTCTGTCCCATGTCCATGTCGAGCCCTCTCCAGCGATCGGTTCGTCAGCGCCGCGTCCCGCCGGCGCTCCCCGCTGATGGCACGATCCATACCGCATGCATGCGGGCGATCCTCGTCGCCGGTTCATGGCGTAGGACGGGCACATCTCCGACGGGATCGGCGAAGTTCGACGCGCGCAGCGGTGCGCCCTCGCGACGCTGGCGCGACCTCGCGGCGCGGGGTCGCTCAGCCGGTGTGTGAGCCTCGCCGGGGGCGCGGCTGGTGGCGCGCGCACACGCGGTTGCCCGAAGCTTCTGCGTGTATGCTGTGCGCAGCCGCGAACGTGACGCTCGGCGTCGGCACCATCAGGTGATGCCGCCTCGGGGATGACCACGATGGAGCCCACGGGTCCGGCCCCCGGGCCATCGAGCCGCTGCCGACTACCCTGCGGACATCACCTACGTGCAGACCGGCTCACGAGTAGGCGCCGGAGGACGTCTCCTGCCGTCCCACCGCCCGTGCCGCGGACGCCGCGGGCACGGCGGCGTGGCCCGCTCCGAAGAGCGGGTAGCCCCACTTCTTCAGGCCGGCCGCGAGCTCCTGGTCGAGGAGCCTCTGATCGGAGGGCGAGCACGTCGCCAGCCACTTCTCGTTGGTGGAGCGCAACGTGGTCGGGATCCCCTCCAGGTCGGCTGCCTGCGACGGGAGCTGGCTGAACCGGAAGGCCTCGCGCAGCGCGCCGTGCACGTCCTTGCAGAACGCCTCGTAGCGCATGGTCATCAGCCGTGACCCCAACCGTCCGCGCAGCGCCTCGACGTACTCGAGCGTCTCGATCCAGATGCGCGCCGATGCCCTGAGCGCATCGGTCGGGGCTCGGCCTCCCTGCTCGAACCTCTTCTGATTCGAGAGCGCCACGGCTCTGCCGTCACGCACGATGTGGATGAAAAGCGCGTCGGGGAAGATGCGATCCATGAGCTGCATCGCGCGCGTCAGGTACGGGATCTTGATCAGCATCCGATCCAGCTGCCATGCGTCGAGCTCGGCCTGCACGGCGGACCGCGTCCGCTCCGCGATCTGCGGATCGAAATCGGAGTCGTAGAGGAACCCCTCGGTGCGCGGGATCAACCGCCGCCAGATGCCCGCTCCTTCGCGGGGCTCCGGTAGATACCTGGGCTTCGCCTTCTGCCACTGGAACGGAAACATCGAGCGACCCGCGCGGTTGGCCCATCCGTGGAGGGGCACCCAGCTCCTGCCCGGGAAGTCGCCGCCGCGAAGCGAGTACTGGCTGAACCACGCGAGGTCCCGGTGCCGCGCCATCATCCGGTAGAGGATCGTGGTTCCCGAATGGTCCACCCCCACGATGAACACCGGCCTGTCGATCACGGACATTGGTGGGTCTCCGTCTGAATGGCGCGTTCCGTCGAGTAGACGCGCCATACGCAAGCATCGTGCTCGGATCCAGGCGCGAAGGCTGCGGGTTCTCCGAAGTCGAAGTCGGGGCGGGGTCTGTGCGCCGCGAGAGACGCTGTCGCGAACACGCCACACGAACGCGCGGGCTGTGCGCAACCCATCGACTCAGCCGATCGTGAACGACGAATCGGTCGTCGCGTCCCCGGCCAACAGGTCCACCACGCGATGCGGAGGGACGGGCTCCGAGAAGAGGAAGCCCTGTCCATACGCGCAGGCCAGCTCGCGCAGGGTCGTGAGCTGCGCGTTGGATTCGACGCCCTCCGCCACCACGTCGAGCCCGAGGTGACGAGCCAGCGTGAGGATCGTGCGCAGGATCTCCCGGTTGCCCGGTGCCTCGTCGAGATGGCGAACGAAGAGGCGATCGATCTTGATCTTGTCGATCGGCAGCCGGTGCAGATGGCCGAGCGACGAGTAGCCGGTCCCGAAATCGTCGATGCACACGGTGACGCCCAGCTTGCGGACGGCGTCGATGCGACTGCGGTTGGGCTCCAGTGTTTCCATGAGGACGCTCTCGGTGAGCTCCAGCTGCAGCCGCTCGGCCGGGAACCCGGTCTCCTCGAGCGTCGAGACCACGACGTCGACGAAGTCGGCGGCGGCGAGCTCTCGCATCGACACGTTCACGCTGAGCATGAGGGGTTCACCCGAGAGCTGCTTCTGCCGCCACGCACGTGCCTCCAAGCAGGCCGTGCGCAGCACCCAGCGACCGAGCGGTACGATGACCCCGGTGTCCTCCGCGAGCGGTATGAAGTGGTCGGGGAGCAGAAGTCCGAGCTCCGGATGCTTCCACCGTACCAGTGCCTCGAAGCCGACGATCGACTGCGACCCCAGGTCCACCAACGGTTGGTAGTGGAGCTCGAGCTCCTCGCGATCCAGACACCTGCGCAGATCCTCCTGCAGGCTCAGGCCGGCCACGACGTCCGTGTAGAGGGTTCGGTCCGAGAACTCGAGGCGTCCCTTCCCCTTCCGCTTCGCCTCGTACATGGCCTCGTCCGCGTCGCGAATCGCATCGCGGGCGTCCTTGTAGCCGGTCTCGCTCAGCGCCACGCCGATGCTCGCCGCGATGCGGTGCTCTCGACCGTTCAGCTTGAACGTCGTTTCCAGCCGTCGCTGCACGCGGTCGGCGACCATGATCACGTCCGCGATGCCCGTGACGTACTCGAGCAGGATCACGAACTCGTCACCGCCGAAGCGGGCGAGCGTGTCGCCGGGGCGAACCGTGCGCTCCAGGCGCTCCGCCGCCGAGTTGAGGAGCTGGTCTCCCACGACGTGACCGAAGTCGTCGTTGACCTGCTTGAACCCGTCGAGGTCGATGAAGAGCACCGCGAAGCGATAGTCGTCCCGCTCCTGCGCCCGCTCGATGGAGCGGCGCAGGCGCTTCTCGAGCACCTCGCGGTTCGGCAGACCCGTCAGCGCGTCGCGATCCGCGCGGCTCAACGCCTGCTGCGCGTTGCGCTCGCCGGTCACGTCCCTGAGGATCGAAACGAAGCTCGGCGCGCCGCCCGCGGAGCTCGCGATCGGGGCCGCCTGCCAGGCCAGGAGGAACTCGCGGCCGTCCTTGCGATGGGCCACGAGCTCCGCCGCGGCCGACTCGCCGGCGCGCATGAAATGGTGCATCGCCTGCAACGACCCCTGATCGGTCGAGGGGCCCGCGAGCACGGAGAAGCTCCGGCCGAGGATCTCGCTCTCCATGTAGCCGGTGATGCGCGTGAAGGCGGCGTTCACGTAGACGATGGTGGGGCCGTCGCCACCCTCGCCCGCCGTCGAGATCACGATGGCCTCGCGCAGGTGCTCGGTGGCCGCCGCCAGCTGGTGCAGCTCGTTCTCGGTCGCTCGCTGCTCGCTGACGTCGCGCATTGTACACGCTATCTCGCGCGACCCTCCGGCGCGCCAGCTCGCCTGGGTCAGCTCGATGGGGAAGACACGCCCGTTCTTGCTCACACCCTCGAGCTCGAGCACGCCTGCCGGGCTGGTCTCGTCCTCGCTCCCGATGGCTCGCCCGAAGGCCTCGCGATGGCGTTCGCGGTCCCGCTCGGAGAAGAGGTGGGCCAGTGGCCGGCCGATCGCTTCGTGCGCCTCGTATCCGAAGATGCGCGCCGCGGCGGGGTTCCACGACAGGATTCGTCCCTCCTCGTCGGCGAGGACGACGGCGTCGCTCGTGGACTCGGCGAGGGCGCGCAGTCTCCGTTCGCTCCCGTCCAGCCGACCCACGAGCTGGTCCGCTTCGAGCGCCCGCCCCCAAGCGGCGCCCACGTGCTCGAGCACGCCCAAGGTCTCCTCGTCCCCGTCCGCGGGCTCGTCCGTGAAGAGCTCGAGAACCGCCAGCACGCCACTGCGTCCGACGATCGGCACGGCGACACCCGACCTGAGCCCCGCTCCCCGCGCCGCCGCCGCCCGCAGGACACTCGCTTCCGAGCTCAGGTCCGAGACCCACACCGGGCCCCGGCGCGTCAGCGCGCGTCCGACGAAGCCCTCGCTCGGTGGGGCGACGGCCGACGCGTCCACGAACGCCTGAAACGCGTCGTCTCGCGCGCGGTGCCAGAGGTCCGTGGCGACGAGTCGGCCGGCTTCCGCATCCACCGCGTAGACGCGGCCGAGCGGCCACCCGAGGTAGGCGCACACGTGCGGCAGCAGCACGGCGGCCGCCGTCTCCCGCGTCCGCGCTCCCTTCGAGGTCAGCGCCCGTGACTCGACGTCGAGCGCCCGGAGGAGCTCGAGCAACCTCGCGTGCCGGCCGTCAGTCCGTTCGGCAGGGAACGCGGCGCGGGACCCGCGTCGCGTCGGCTTGGGGCGGCTCAGCACCCACGTGCGCCGCCGGTGATCACGATCGTCGTCACCAAAGCGGCCCCGTCTCTAGGGTTCACTCGAGGATGATGTGGTGGGGGGGCCGCCGTGTGGCCGAGGCGCAGAATCCATGCCACCCTCGGACCCATCGGGGCGCGAACGTCGGGAGACCTTCGCGCCGACGTGAGGCGCGGAGGTCCCCCGAGCACGCTTCGATCCGTCAGTCGATGACGTCGCGCTTCGTCAGGCCGTGTCGCTCCAGAAGACGATAGAGCGTGGCCCGGTTCACGCCCGCGAGGCGCGCCGCTTCGGATACGTTGCCCTCGGTCTCGTGGAGGATCCGCGAGAGATACTCCTTCTCGAAGCGGGCGATCACGCGCGTGCGGGTTTCGTGATATCCGCCGGTGGTGATCCCCGATCCCAGCGAGGGACCCTCGAGGAGCGCGTCCCACCCTTGGTTGGCTCCCCCCTGGGGTAGATCGGACACGTCGATGACGTCGCGACCCTCCGCGAGCACGATGGCGTGCTCGATCACGTTCTGCAGCTCGCGGACGTTCCCCTTCCACGGCCAGGCCTGGAGCTGGCGCACCGCATCGTCGGTCAGCTCGGGCGCGTTGCCCGCACCGTGCCCGTGGCGCACCCAGTACGCGGTGAGGAAATGCCTCGCGATCACGGGGATGTCCTCGGGTCTCTCCCGGAGGGGCGGAATCCTGATGGGGACGACGCCGAGCCGGTAGTAGAGATCCTCGCGCAGCCTGCCGTCCTCCACCGCCTGCACCGGGTCCTTGTTCGTGGCGGATATGAACCGGACGTTCACCACGATGTCCGTCTTCGAGGAGCCCACCCTGCGCAGCACGCCGTCCTGCACCACGCGAAGCAGCTTCGCCTGGGTCATCGGCGACATCTCGGTGAGTTCGTCGAGGAAGAGCGTGCCGCCGTTGGCGACCTCCATCAGGCCCGCTTTGTCCCGCGTGGCTCCCGTGAACGCTCCCTTCACGTGGCCGAACATCTCGGACTCGAGGAGCGGCTCCGGAAGCGCCGCGCAGTTGACCGCCACCATGTCCCGGCTCTTGCGCCGGCTCATGCGATGGATGAACTGCGCCACGAGCTCCTTGCCGGTCCCGGACTCGCCGGTCAGGAACACGGAAGCGTCCGTGGGCGCTACCCGGCGCGCGAGCGCCACCACCTGCTTGAAGGCCGGCGATTCGCCGAGGAGGATGCGGTCCTCCACCGAGTCCGTCGACTGCGGCGTGGCCGCACGAGACTCCTGCGAGACGATGACCGTGTGCGCCGCTCGCCCGACCAGCACGCGCAGCTGCGTCGCCGAGAACGGCTTCGGCAGGTAGTCCCAGGCGCCGTCACGGAGGGCCTGCACGCTGGACTCGACCGACGGCCGTCCGGTGATCACGATCACGATCGCGTCCGGCTTGGCCTTGAGCGCCGTGCGCAGCAGCTCGGTCCCCGATACGCCGGACATGTACAGGTCGAGGAGGATGATGTCGGCGCTGCCCTCGCGCAGATATCCGTCCGCCTCCGAGCCTCGGTCGACGCCCCGGACGTGATAGCCCTCGTGCTCGAGCACGCTGACGGAGCTGTCGAGGATCGTGTCCTCGTCGTCGACCACGAGGACCCTGACCGACTTGCGTTGCTCCGGGCTGAGAAGGATGTCGGTGGACGCCTCCACGTCGGAGCTCTCCTGTCGGGATGCGTCGCCCTCTTCGTATCGTCGGAGGGCTTCGCCCCCAAAGACCCGGCTACGGGCCCGCGCTGCAGCTTCGGCGGAATTCATGTGACTCCGAGCGTGACGGGTTCGGTGGTTCCCGACGGAGCCATCCCGTCGGGTAGCGTATCACGCTGGCAACACACATGCCAGCGACGGTCCGCCGCGAAAAACCGCGGCAGTACCTGCCTCATTCGTCGGTTGGCCCACCTCCCCCGTCCGTGGGCCGTCGCATCAACGCGGCGGCCTGGGTCGGATCCAGGGTGCCGTGATAGAAGTATCCCTGCGCCAGATCGCAGCCCAGCGCACGGAGGGTTTCCGCCTGTTCGCGTGACTCGACGCCCCCGACGGCCATGGTCCAGCCGAGGTCGCGGCCGAGCGCGAGAACCGACGCGAGGGTCGCGCGCGGCGGTCCGGGATGACCGTTGCTCCGCCAAGCGATCGAGGTCGGCAGCTTCACGTGGCGGAAAGGCATGGACTCCAGATCGCGCAGGCGCGTCCCCCCTTCCCCGAATCGGTCGAGCCAGGGCACGAACCCCGCTCCGGCCATGGACTCGAGGATTCGCTGGGCCGACGACGTCCGGCGGGCGACGGCGGACTCCGGCACCTCCAGGCGGATGCGGGAGGGAGCCACCATCGCCTCCGCCGTCCGCCGCTCGAGATCACCGACCAGCCGCGCCTGCCAGAACTCGGTGACGGACAGGTTGAGGTGCACGGGCGGAACGCGCCCGGGCGCGAGCGTGGCGTCCCACTCCCGGATGGCGCGAAGCGCCTCCCACCACACCCATTCGCCGATCGCGGCCATCAGCCCGTGGTGCTCGGCATCTCGGAGGAATGCGCGGCCGGGAACGATCCCGTGGTCCGGTCGGGACCAGCGCACGAGCGCCTCGAGCCCGGCCAGGCTGCCGTCCCGGAGCGAGATCAGAGGGAGGTAACAGAGGCGGAGCTGCGCCTTCTGGACCGCGGACACGAGCTCCGCGATCTGTCTGGGCGCGGGGGCGGACGGGCGTGGCTCGGCCGGCTCGGCCTGGGCGCGGTCCACCGCGGCGTCCAACTCCCGCAGCACGTCGTGGGCGCCCTCGGGAGGGCCGTCTCCGCTCCACACCGGCACGGGCGCGCCGACCGCCGACATCGTCATGCGCTCGCCCGCGATCGTGTAAGGCTCATCGGTGACGAGTCGTATGCGCTCGAGCACGCTCTCGACCGCTCCCCACGGCGCGAAGTGCTCGAGCAGGATGGCCAGACGGCGGTCACCGATGCGCGCGACGACGTCGGTCGGCCGCAGGCGCTGCTCGAGCCTGCGCACGAGCGCCTCCAGGGCGGTGTTGGCCATCAGGGTGCCCATGCGCCGCTCCACGGCTCGAAGACCGCGCATCTCCAAGCCCACCACCGCGAACGAGTACGGACGCGCCTGGGCCGCGCGCTCGACGGACCTCTCCAACCGGCGAAGGAAATGCACCTGGTTGGGGAGCCCGCTCGACGGGTCGAAGTCCGAGCGCTCCCGGGACGGCGCGCGGGGCGCATGCCAGGTGTCCCGCACGATGGCGATGACGCCCGCGACCCGCCCGTCTTCGGCCCGCACGGGTGCGAGCTCCCAGTCGAGGAGACGTCGATCTCCGGAGTCCGCCGCTCGGGCCATCGTGAGATCCATGATCGACCGCCCTTCCGAGACCACCTCCTCGTCCACGCGGCGCGCGAAGACACCCCCGTTCACCGGTGCGAGGAAGCGCCCGAGCGGTCGGCCGATCACTTCGTCGATCTCGAGCCCGAACAAGGCGGGGAACGCCAGGTTGGCGGCCGTGATCGTATCCATGCGGCCGTGGGGATCGCGCGTGGCGACGGCCACCCCCTCGACGAGACCGTCCCAGACCATGCGCAGCGCGGTCAGCGCGTGGTCGGGACGGGCCGATCCGTTCTTGCGGTCCGAGAGGACACCGACCACCAGCCCGGCAGCGACCGGGTGGAGGGTGAGGAGAAGCGGCTCGCGGGCGTCCCCTCGCTCGGCGACGACCCGCACGGTGAACGGCCCGCTCCCGGAGGGGTCGGCGGCCTCGCGGACCAGCGCGAGCAGGTCGTCTCCGCTCTCCGCCCGGAAGAACGCCGGAAGGTCCGCGTACCCGACCGCGTGGCGCGGGGGCCCGAACATCGCCGCCGGGCCGTGGTGGGCGAGCACCGTCCCTTCGACGCTCAGCAGGAGGACGCCTGTCCCGCCCTCCGTCATCGGCCGCGGGCCCGCGCGGGCAGCGCGGGGCGTCTACCTGGCGCGACAGAAATCGTCGCGCCAGCGCGACGCTCGGCCCGTCTCACGGCGCACGCACACTATATAGGATGACGTCGCCGTTGGAGGCGCTCGCGAACATGCTCGGTGAGCCCTCGCGCGCGGACCGAGCCCCCAGGAAGGCCTCGATGGCGCCGGCCACCGTGACCCCGGCAGCCACGGCGAGGGCCAGCCCCATGTGAGGGCGGCGGGTTTCCCGCCCGACCACCTGTCCGGGCGGGCACGACCCGGACGTTTCCGCACCCACGCACCTCACCCTGACCTCTTGCACGAGGAATCCCGTCGCGAGCGCGCCGGCCGCCACCGCGAGCACGCCGACGCCCGGCCAGGGCCGACCGGAGTAGAACTGTCCCGTTCCGGGCAGGAACAGACCGAGCGCGAGCGTGGCGCCGGGATCCGGCAGCCGCGAATCCGGGGTCGCCTCCCACCGGCCGATGGCGCGGGACACGGCCACCGCGTTGGGCGCCTCGGGGTCGAGCTCGAGATACTGCCTCAGCCGTTCGATCGCCTTGTCGCGATTTCCGCGCTCGGCGCTGACGAGCGCGGAGTTGTAGACCGGCGGCGCCCACGCGGGCTCCTCGCGGATGGCGGTCTCGAACGCGGCCTCGGCAGCGGCCGCCCGTCCGGCCTGGGCCATCGACACGCCGCGGTCGAAGGCCGCCACCGCGGTGGGAGACAGGGTCGGCCGATCCAGCGCCACCAACGAATCGAGGCGATGCTGCGCGTCGCTCACGTCCTCGGTCCCGGACCCCGCGGCCAGCGCCCGACAGAACGCGTCGATCGCTTCGCCCCTCGCACCCCGCTCCTCGAGCACCCGAGCCCGGCGGTACAACAGCTCGGGCGACCCACCGTCGAGGTCGAGCGCGCGGCCCAGGAAGGCCTCTGCGCGATCGAGCTCGCCCAGGACCAGCGCTTCGTTCGCTTCGGACGCGAGCGCCCTCGCCTCCTGTGCGGCTTCGGGCGCGGCCGCTTCGGGGACGGTCCAGGCGGGGCACGCGAACGCCTCCGAGCCCGGATATTCGGTCAGCAGGGGAAGGTCCTGCGCGGATCCCGTTCGCGGGACACCGCAGACGACGAGCGCCGCGGCCGCGCGCGCGGCGAACCGTGAATGTCTCCTGGGGCCCCACGTCCGGCCTCGCGTCTGGCGCCACATCGTGATCGCGCTCCTGGAAGGCGTGTCATCTCCCAGCGCCGACTGCAACGTGTGGGCCCGTACGGGATCGCCCCCGGGCCGACCTTCCCGGCGTGAATAGCGTATAACCCGCGCATCACTTTCGGATCGCGCACTGTCGCGCCCACACGACAGCCCGACGCGGATCTCGCGGTGTAGAGGAGCGCAGTGACTCCGACGCGACACGTGGAGATGCCCGATGGATGGAAGTGTATCCGGCTTGCATCGTGTACGTGGCGCGCGCGGTCAGCGCCCGAAATGATCCTCGTTCGACCCTGGAGGTCCCACGTGCTCCAACTCGTTCGCCGGCTCGCTGTGCATGGCGCGAGCCTCGCCGCCGCGTTCGCGGTGTCGTCCGGCCTTCCCATCCGAGCCGCCGGCCAGGAGACGACGACGCTCGAGTCGGTGGTGGCCGGAGCGACCGACGCCGTCGTGCTAATCGACGTCGAGACGCCGTCGGACAAGCGTCAGGGAAGCGGGTTCATCGTGGATCCCGTGGGGCTGATCATCACGAACGATCACGTCGTGCGCGACGCGCGCAGCGCGCGGGTCAAGCTCGCGTCGGGCGACGTCTACGACCGGGTCGCGATCCTCGCGCAGGACGAGCGTCGCGACATCGCCATCCTGCGCATCCCCGGATTCGATCTGCCCACGCTCCCGATGGGCAACTCCGACTCGCTGCGGATCGGGGCCAGCCTCGTCCTCATCGGGAGCCCTCTGGGCCTGGAGAACACCGTCTCGACGGGCGTGCTCAGTGGCCGCCGCAAGGAGCCGGAAGGGTTCGAGCTGCTCCAGATCACCGCGCCGGCCTCGAATGGATCGTCGGGCGGCGCGGTCCTCACGGCGGGCGGGCAGGTGATCGCGATCGCCACGTCGCAGCTGACCATGGGGCAGAACCTCAACTTCGCCGTGCCGATCAACTACGCGCGCGGCCTGTTGCAGAACCTGACGCAGGATCCGCTGGTGGTCCTCCAGCCGACGTCGGGTCGCTCGGGAGACGCCGCGGCGACCCCGCAGCCCCGCGTCGCCGCGGACCGGGTGAACGCCGGCCTGACGTTCGATCTCGCCGGGCTGCGCGGCTGGATGATCGAGACGGCAGAGGATGTCCGGGACGTGGAGCGCAAGCGTGGCCGCACGACGTATCGTCTCATCGAGACCGTCGGAGCGACGGCGCCGCGCATCGAGCGCTACTACGAGAGCGAGACGACGCGCAGGACCGAGCCCTTCGGGACGTGGCAGACGGTCGCCCGCGAGCGCGTGCGCTCGCTCGTGGCGGTGGATGGGCTCCGGCCGATCTCGTCGCGCGGAGAGTACTCGTGGTGGACGGAGGCGGGATGGCGCTCGGCGGAGCACGACGTGCGGTTCGAGGGCGATCGGGTGCTGGGCGCCGTGACGGACACCGCCGGACGTACGCTCGAGCTCGATCGTGCGATGCCGAGCGGCGTGCTGCTGCGTGACGTGGCGGATCTCGCGTTCGCGACACTGCAGGCGGACTCGCTCATGGGCAGGAGCGTCGAGTTCACCACCTTCGATCCTCGCGCCGGTGAGGTCGCCGTGGATCGCTTCGACATCATTCGCGCGGAAGAGATCGACGTCGCGGATACGCGTCGCGCGGTGTTCGAGGTGAATGTCGCGAGCGGTCTCACGAACGAGACAGTGTATTATCT
This sequence comes from Gemmatimonadales bacterium, assembly GCA_050181335.1. GTDB lineage: Bacteria > Gemmatimonadota > Gemmatimonadetes > Longimicrobiales > Gaopeijiaceae > UBA2982. The sequence goes on from JBFXDG010000012.1 coordinate 32,786, forward strand.
GCAGAGACGCCCAAGAATCGCAGTACGACGCGTGAGTCAGGATGGCTCACGCGTGGAAGAAGTTACGCTTCTCGAGATGCGTTGATTGCGGTCATGGGCACGCGCGTTGCAGTTCGACACCTGTGAGGGCCTAACCGGACCGAACGGTCCGATGGCGAATGAGAACATTCACACAGGAGTTGGACTCATGCAGACCCTCAAGGGAAGCACAGCAGTACTAGCGTTGGCGGCGGCGATCGTCGCGATGCCGCTCGACCTGAGCGCACAAGAGTGCACCGCTACGATCACGCCCGCGCAGGTGCAGGCGGGTCAGCAAGCAGTGCGGCTCAACGTGCGGTTCTCCGAAGACGTAGGCGACCTCACCAGAGTGCAGACCGCAGAGAGCGGGATCCAGCTGGCGGAGGCGGGAGATCTCCCGCGGACGAACCTGGCGGCCGACGCGCAAGCGCCGCGCCCGATCGCGATGGCCGAGGGGCAGGAGAACACGTGGACGGTCTACCTGAACACGGAAGACGCGCGTCCTGGTTCACATCGGATCACCTTCGTCGCGGACGAAGGCGGCTGCACGGCGCAGCTGAACGTGCAGGGTGAGGGTGGTGCGCAGCCTGGCGCGCAGCCGGGTGCACAGCCCCGTCCGGGCGCACAGCCTGGTGCCCAGCCCGGCGCGCAGCCGGGTGCACAGCCCCGTCCGGGCGCGCAGCCCGGTGCCCAGCCTGGCGCGCAGCCGGGTGCACAGCCCCGTCCAGGTGCACAGCCCGGTGCCACGCCGGGTGCACAGCCTGGTGCCACGCCGGGTGCGCAGCCCGGTGCCCAGCCGCGGCCGAATAACTAACTGACGCGGCGGCACTAGTACCCTCCGACCTCCATCGGAGAGGCGGGAAGCTCGCTTCCTGATTCTCCGACCTCCATCCGGAGGGTACCGGCGCCCGGCACTCCCCCCCAGCCGGAGCGCGCCCCCCCAAAGAGCGTGTAAGCAGCGGCACTGAGTGCCCTGCCGAGAGTCGGCCTCTTCGTTATGCGACCGCGCAGGCTCCCGGGCCGCTCTCCCTCGTTCCTCGCCGAGACACCCGGACACGCAAACGGGGAGGGGGACGGGGACTCTCGTCGGATACCTCCATCACCCGCCGAGCGACCCGCGTCCGCCACTCCCCTGACCTGCGTCCGCCCCTTCGAAGAACTCCTCCGGAGCGCAACGTCGGGTCGGTAGTGCAAGTGGGGTGCCGCACGCGAGCGGGTCACATCCGCGCTTTCAGGCGCCCGTATCGCGACGGGCGCGCGACGCCGCCGGCGTTTCTGTCGCGACGAGGCGCCGTCAGCGCTCGAACGTTCGCGCGCGCTTCAGATGAGCGAACGCCGGCCAGAGCGCGGCGTGCGTATGCTCGGCCGACCACGCGGCCAGGGGGGACACGACCTTGCCGGGTCCCGTGACCCGAGCACGGCAGATCTCCCCGAAGTCGCAGAACTTGCAGTCGTCGGCCGTGTCGGTCGGCACGAAGGCGCCGGCCGCCACACCGTCGAGCATGATGCCGAGCAGATCGTGGACGCCCGCGAGGAGCATGCGGTCGAAGGTCATCACCTCGTTCTGGCCGCGCATGGTCGGAAAGTGGAACTCACCGCTCACGACGCGCGAGCGGAGACGGCTCTCGGCGACGAGCGCATAGAGCGCATGCTGCAGCCGACGGCCGCCGTTGAACGTTCCGGTGCCCGCGAAATCCCACGGCGCACCAGTCTTGTAGTCGATCACGGTGAGCCCGTTCAGGTCCTCGTCGATGCGATCGACCGCGCCGCGCAGGCGCACGGCGCCGCCCGGCACCTCGATGATCGCCGGCTCTTCGCCGGCGAGCCCGAACTTCAGCTCGAGCGCGACCCACGCAGCCCCCCGACGGCGCACCATGCGCACGAAGGAGCGCACGTCGCTCCGGAGCGCCTGCGTCTGGCGGAGCAGCGCGCCCTCCCCCGGCACCGGCACCTCCGCTCGCATGCGCTCGATCGCGCGCGCGAGCGCGTCGAGCGTCAACGACTCGAACGCGTCGTCCGCCGCGAGGATGCCGCGGTTCGACGCCTCGCGCAGCGACGTGTCGTAGACACGGTGGAGCAGATCGCCGCTCCGGAGCGCGTCGAGCCAGCGATCGGGATCGAGCTCGGGGTCGTCCGGCGCCCGGATCTCCAGGATGGAGCCGTGCAGGTAGCTGAGCGGACAACGCCCGAGATCCTGCAGACGGCTCGCCGAGACGACCACGGCGGCGTTGTGCCTCGGGTCGTGGAGCTGCGGGCGCGCGCCGACGACGCCGTGGAGCGGACCGGGCGGACCGCGGCGCGCGATCTGGGCTTCGAGACCACGCGCGAGCATCGGGAACGCGGACGTGACGAGCCCGACGGCGCGCCCGGGGCCGGTTCCGTGGATCGCCGACATCCAGGCGTCGTCCCCGTCGAGCGGCACGCCCATCGCGGCGGGCGCGGCGCAGACCACGCGACCGGACGCCGCGTCGAGATCGCGGAACGAGAGCGTGGCGTCACGTTTCGAGAGCCGCAGCGCCTGCAGCATGACCGGGGACGGCGCGGCCGCGCGCGCCGAGCCGGCATCCCACGCGCAGTAGCTCATCGTCACCGAACCGCCGAGCCGAGCGAAGAGCGCGGCCACGCCGAACTCCCGCTCGCGCAGCAGGTCGAGTGAGGTGGGAAGCTCGTCGCCCAGAACGCGACGATCCGCATCGAGCAGCATGGGATCCTGCCCGCCGAGCCCGCCCACCCGGTCCGCGTCCCATCCCACCAGGAAGACGGCCTTTCGCCCCGTGTAGCCGCCGTGCTCCAGGTCGGTGAGGTGCAGGTGGCCTCCCTCCGACGACCACGGCGCGCCGGCCTCCACCGCCCCGCCCGCCGATATCGCCTCACCCCGCACGCGGAGGTCGAGGTGGCGGCGGAGCGCCGCGACCGCGGCCAAGAACGACGTTCGGCGGGTGAGCGTCGCTTCGACGCGCTCGAGCACGCGGTCGACGTCGTCGCGCGCGGCGCGATCCACGCCGCGGCCGCGGGGAACGCGGCGCAGGAACGCGCGCAGCCCACGCGCGAGCTCGGCGGGCGACACGCGGGCGCCGGCTTGGCCCATGTGATCGGGCACCGAAGGTGTGGCGCGCAGCGCCGGGAACAGGATCGACCGGAGCGCTTCCAGCTCGCTCCGCGTGCGCGCGTGCCGGCGTCGCAGCGCCTCCTCCGTCTCGTAGCGCCGCGCTTCGATGCGCTCGACGTTCGCCAGCGCCTCGCGCAGCTGCTCCTTGTAGCGATTCCGTCCCCACCCCACGCGCAGCGCGCGGAAGCGCCGCGAGAGCGCCGCGGCGCCGTGCTGCCCCCGCGAGCGCGGCGCGCGCAGATCTCCGGCCTCGAGCAGTCGGCGGATCGGATCGGCCTGGAAGCCCTCCGCGATCCAGTCGAGGTACGCGCGCACCACGCGTCCCACCCGCGTGCGAGCGACCGGCAGGCCCACGGCGAAGGTGACCGGGATCCCGAGCCGCGTGCACAGCGCGTGGAGCGCCGAGCCGTAGGCTTCCGGATCCGGCGTGACGATCTCGATCTCGTCCCAGCGGAGCGACCGATCCGCGGCGCGCCGGAGCACCTCGCGGAGCTCCTCGTGGACGGAAGCCGCTCGGAAGAGCTCGACGCGCGGCACCTCCTCACCTGCCGGAACGTCGTCCGGCGCGCGCAGGCGGGAGCCGGGTGCGGCCTCCTTCGACGGCTTCCACAGGAAGCGCGGCGGCGTCTCGAGCCCGTACACCGGCTCGCTCTCGAGGACCTTCGCGCCGCGTGACACCAGCCCCCCGACGAGCCTGCCCGTGAGACCGCGCAGACCGAGACCCGGCACCAGCACGACGACGTCGGCCTCGAGCGCGGGCGGGAAGGTCGCTCCGGCGTCCTCCATGGCGGCGAGAGCCAGCCGGAGCAGGTCCGCCGTGTCCATGCGGCGACGTGAAGCGAGCGTTTGCTCGTAGCGCAGGAGCATGCGGGACAGGAACGCGCGCTTCGGCCTGTCGGCCAGCTTGGCGCGGGTGAGCTCGTTCGAGCCGATCCCCGCGAGACGCAGCGCCTCGACGGCACCGTGCGCCCGCTCCCGGAACCCGACGCCGTCCGCGAGCCGTGCGAACGCGCTCGCCTCGTCGCCGAGCGCCGCGTCCATCGCTTCGTCCATGAGCGCGCGCGTCTCGAACGAGTCGATCAGCGCGGCGTCGGTGCGCTCCATCGCCGGCCTCGCGAGCCGGAGTGCCAGCGGGCGCGGCGTGACGACCTCGCAGCCGATCCAACCGGAGCCGGCGAGCGCGGTTCGCCGCAGCAGCTCCCGACCGATCGACAGCGTCGGGGCCACCACCAGCTTGCGGGCGACGCGGTGCCGATCGCAGACGCGCGCGAGCGACCTCGCCAGCTGCGAGGTCGACGGGGCGAGTGCGGGCATGCGGCCTCCGGGGGTCGTCCGGCCCGACTCGCCCGAGCTCACGCCACTCGGGCGGCCGGGATCAGACGTCCAGGTTCTTCACGTACTTGGCGTTCTTCTCGATGAAGTCGCGGCGCGGCTCGACCTCGTCGCCCATCAACCGGTCGAAGAGAGTGGAGGCGATCGCGGCGTCCTCGATCTGCACCTGGAGGATCGTGCGCGTGTCCGGATCCATGGTGGTCTTCCAGAGCTGATCGGGGTTCATCTCGCCGAGACCCTTGTAGCGCTGGATGCGCACGCCCTTCGCCTCGCCTTCGCCGTCCCCGCCACCGAGTCGCTTCGCGTACTCGTCCCGCTCCTGCTCCGTATAGGCGTAGAAGTCCTGCTTGCCCTTGTGGACGCGGAAGAGCGGAGGCTGAGCGATGTAGATGTACCCCGCCTCGATCAGCTCGGGCATCTGACGGAAGAAGAACGTCAGCAAGAGCGTGCGGATGTGCGCGCCGTCCACGTCGGCGTCCGTCATGATCAGGACTTTGTGATAGCGTGCCTGATCGATGTCGAACTCCTCCTTGATGCCGGTACCGATCGCCGTGATGATCGCGCGGATCTCCTCGTTGGAGAGGATCTTGTCGATGCGCGCGCGCTCCACGTTGAGGATCTTGCCCCGCAGCGGCAGGATCGCTTGATATCCGCGATCGCGGCCCTGTTTGGCCGATCCGCCTGCGGAGTCTCCCTCGACAAGGTAGAGCTCGCAGAGAGCCGGATCGGAGATCGAGCAGTCGGCGAGCTTGCCGGGGAGGATGCCCCCCTCGAGCGCGCTCTTCTTGCGCGCGAGGTCACGCGCCTTACGCGCTGCCTCGCGCGCGCGCGCGGCCTGCAGCGACTTCTCGATGATCGCGCGCGCGGCCTTCGGGTTCTCGTCCAGGAACGTGGACAGGTGCTCGTTGACGGCCGCCTCGACGGCGCCACGCACCTCCGAGTTGCCGAGCTTCGTCTTCGTCTGCCCCTCGAACTGGGGCTCGCGCACGCGCACGCTCAGCACGCAGGTGAGCCCCTCGCGGACGTCGTCGCCCGACAGGCTCTCTTCCTTCTTGAAGATCCCGTTGCGCCGGGCGTAGTCGTTGATCGTGCGGGTGAGCGCGGCCTTGAGGCCGGTCAGATGCATGCCGCCTTCGTGCGTGTTGATGTTGTTCACGAAGGTGTGCGTGTTCTCGCTGAACCCCTGATCGTACTGGAGCGCCAGCTCGATCTCCGCTTCGGGCTTCGAGCTCTCGAAGTAGCAGACCTTTTCGTGCACGGCCGGTCGCGCGCCGCGCAGGAAGGCCACGTACTCCGCGATGCCGCCCTCGTAGTGGTACTTCTCCTCGTGGCCGCCGTTGCGCTCGTCGACCAACAGGATGTTGAGGCCCTTGTTCAGGAACGCGAGCTCGCGCAGGCGGTTCGAGAGCACCTCGAAGGAGTACTCCGTCTCGGTGAAGATCTCGGCGTCCGGCTTGAACGTGACGCGCGTCCCGGTTCCCTTGGCCTTGCCGATCTTCTTCAGCTCGGTGGCCTTCACTCCCCGCTCGTAGCGCTGGTGGTAGACGGAGCCGTCCCGCTTGATCTCCACCTCCAGGTACTCGGACAGCGCGTTGACGACGCTGACGCCCACGCCGTGGAGTCCGCCGGACACCTTGTAGGTGTTCTTGTCGAACTTGCCGCCGGCGTGCAGAACCGTCATGGCGAGCTCGACGCCGGGGATCTTCTCCGTGGGGTGGATGTCCACCGGGATCCCGCGCCCGTTGTCGTCCACCGTGATGGAGTTGTCGCGATGGACGGTGGCCTTGACCTCCGTGCAGAAGCCGGCCATCGCCTCGTCGATCGCGTTGTCGACCACCTCGTAGACGAGATGGTGGAGACCGCGGGCCGACGTGGACCCGATGTACATGCCGGGCCGCTTGCGGACCGCCTCCAGCCCCTTGAGGACTTGGATTTGGCCAGCGGTGTACTCGCTGCCGTCCTGCTCCTGCTTCTTCTTCGCCATATCCGCTCCCGCGCGGCTACGCTGTTTCAGCCAGTACGAACACGACGCGCGCGAGCGGCGCGTCGGCCACCCGGGCGTTCACACGCTCGAGCACTTCCGTTCTGAGCATGCTCAGCTCGGCCAACCACGCGCTGTTGCGTACCTCGACGAACAGCGCGTCTCCGTCCACCCCTTTCACCCGCGTCACATCGGCGAGCTTGTCGCCGACGATCTCCGGCCAGATCTGCGTGATCCCGGCTCGTCGGATCGACTTCTCGACGCCGTGCCTGCGCAGCACCTCGCCCAACAGATCGCCCACGCGGGTCGGGCCCGCCGCGGACGTCACGCCCGCACCGCTTCCTTCGACTTCATGTGCTGACGCGGCCCGCCGCGATCCGCCAACGTGCGAGGGAGTGCCGCCTGAAACGCACGTCGGACTCCTTCGGCGCGGTCAGCACGACCTGTCCCGCGTCCATCTCGAGCAGCTCGAGCACCCGCTCGCTGCGTCCCTCGTCGAGCTCGGCGAACGCGTCGTCCACCAACATGAGCGGCGTCTCGCCACGGCGATCTCGTATGGTGACCGCCTCGACGAGCCGCAGCGCGAGCGCCGCCGTGCGTCGTTGGCCGCCCGAGCCGAAATCCCGGAGATCGACGGCGGCTCCTTCGCGATCGAGCGTGAGCGCGACCTCGTCCCGATGCGGCCCCACCGTGGTCGTACCCATGCGGCGATCGCGCTCGGAGGCCTCCTCGAGCGCTGCACGGAACGCCTCGGCGATATCCGGCACCGTCATCGTCGGACCGTCGGACGCACGCAGCGGGACGCTCGGCTCGTAGCGCATGTGGGCGGTGCCGTCGTTCGAGACCCGCGCATAATAGTCGCTCCACTGCGCTCCGACCCCTTCGATCCAGCTTCGGCGAGCGTGCATCACCGAGGCTCCGGAATCCACCAGCCCCGGGCTCCACGCGCTCACCGCCGCGAGCGGGAGCCCGTCCCGCAGCGCCGCGTTCCTCTGTCCGAGCACGCGGCGGTATTCCTGCAGGGCCGTGAGATACCCGGGCTCGTTCAGCGAGAGGACGATGTCGAGAAAGCGCCGGCGCTCCTTCGGACCGCCGCTCACGAGCTCGAGATCGACCGGCGAGAAGATCACGGCGGCCAATCTGCCCAGAGCGGGGCCGAGGCGCTCCTGCTCGCTGCCGTCGATGCTCACCTTCTTGCGTCCACCGCGACGCTCGTACGCAGCAGCGACCTGGGCGCCGCCGTGTGCCACGTCGGACGCCGCGCACCCGACGAGACGGAACACGTCCGCGCCGAAGCTCACGAGCTGCTCGTCCGGGGCTCCACGGAAGGAGCGAAAGGTCTCCAGATAGTAAATCGCTTCGAGGAGGTTCGACTTGCCCTGCGCGTTGTCGCCGATCAAGGCGACGCCTTCGGGGGGGAGCTCCAGGTCCTGATCGCGGAGATTCCGGAAGTGGCGGACGGTCAGCGTGCTCAGACGCACGGCCCGCCGCGTCGGGGGAGCCCGAAAAACATGGGCAAATTTAACCGGTCCGGGGCTGCCCGACTACCCCGCGCCGACCCGCAGAAGGGCTTGTGCGATAAGGCTTTTCGACCTATCGCGGCGCCCCGGGCAGGGTATCGCCGCGGGCGTCGAAACGACACGAACCGGCGGGAGCCGTCACGCCCCCCGGAATGTGGGCTTCCGCTTCTCGAGGAACGCTTCCATCCCCTCCTTCATGTCCTTGGTCGACGCCGAGAGCCCGAACAGCGCCGCCTCGAGCTGCTGCGCCTCCGCCGAGTCGGCGTCCGCCGCTCGGTAGATGGCCTCCAGGGCCAGGCGCACCGCAACCGGCCCGTTCTTCGTCACGCGGCGCGCCAGCTTCTTGGCTTCGTCGAGCAACGCATCCGCTTCCACGACGGCCGACACGAGCCCCAGCTCGCGGGCGCGCGCGGCATCGATGGGCTCGCCCGTGAGGATCATCTCGATGGCGTGCGGGAGACCCACCACGCGGGACAGGCGGAGCGTCCCGCCATAGCCGGGGATGATGCCCAGCCCGACCTCCGGGAGGCCGAAGCGCGCCCCCGTGGCGGCGACGCGCATGTGGCACGCCAGCGCGAGCTCGCACCCGCCGCCGAGCGCGTAGCCCACGACCGCAGCGATCACTGGTTTGCCGCAGCGCTCGATCTTCTCGAACGCGCGCTGTCCCTCTCTGCTCACGCGCACGGCTTCCAGGGCGTCCACTCGGGCCATCTCCGCGATGTCCGCCCCGGCGACGAACGCGCGTCCCCCCGCGCCCGTGAGGATCACCGCGCGCACGGCTTGGTCGGCGGCGAGGTTGTCGAACACGTCGGACAGCTCGCGGATCACTTCGGCGTTGAGCGCGTTGAGCTTCTCCTGCCGATCGATCGTCACGACGGCGATCTCGCCGTCCCACTCCACGCGGACGTGCTTCAGATCTGACATGGGGACCGGGTCTCCGAGGGTCCGTTTCGCGCAAGATAGCGGCCCATCCTCAAATGGAAAAAAGAGGGAGCGGCCCTTACCTTTCGGCCCCTCCGACGCATCTCTCCTCTCCGCTTCTCTTCCCCCTCAGCCTGGAGCCACACGCATGAGCCGGTCGCTGAACAAGGTCATGCTGATTGGAAACGTGGGGAACGACCCCGAGATCCGAGCGACCAGCGGCGGAACGAGGGTCGCGAAGATCTCGCTCGCGACGAACCGCTCGTGGCCGGACCGCTCCGGTCAGCAGCAGGAGAAGACGGAGTGGCATCGGCTGACCTTCTTCGGTCGCCTCGTCGACGTGGTCGAGCAGTGGGTGAAGAAGGGGGATCGACTGTACGTCGAGGGCCGCATCGAGTACTCGCAGACGGAAGGCGAAGGCGGGCCCAAGTACTGGACCGACATCGTCGTCAACGAGATGGTGATGCTCGGCTCGGGAACCGGGGGCGGTGGCGGTGGCGGCAGACAGCCCTCGGGTGGTTACACCGGCGGCGGCGGCTCCGGCCCGCAGGCGCCCAGCACCGAGCCGGACGACGACCTTCCGTTCTAGGCGGTCCGGCTACCCGTCGCGGCGCGGCCGCTCCGTGTCGGCCTGCCACAGGCCCATGAAGTACTCCTCGTACAGATCGGGGTGGGCTCGGTAGTCCTCCAGCCACACCTCGAACGGCGGCAGCGCGATTCGGCGGGAGAGCCAATCGGTGGCGACCCGAACCATCTCCACGTAGGAGATGTCGCCTTCCCCTCCGCCCTCTCGATACGCGCGGTGCGCGAGGAGGTAGATCTCGTCGGGACTCATGTAGACGAGAAGATCCGCCACCTGCGCCGAGCAGTAGTCGTGATACTTGGCGCGGAGAACGTGTAGCGGTTCTTCGGAGCCCGTCTGGCCGGCGTCCACGCGCGGTCCTCCCGGCGGGGTGAACAGCCCGAACGCGATCGCGGGAAGGTATGCACCGCCCGGCCGATCGGACGCAAGTCTCTGAGTGGGCGCGTGGCCGTGATCCACCGGCCCGGGTGCGACTACGGCTCGCGGCCCACGTTCACCGCTTCAGCAGGAGCGCTGCGTATCCAGCTGGGACGCTCCGCGGCGCCGCCCGCCCCGCGCGCTCGCAGCCGCGGGCTCCCTCAGGGGATCGGGCGCAGCTGCTCCGACTCGAGGACGAGCTGCGAGTCCGGGAGCGTGTCGCCCGACTCCTTCTCGCTACCGGAATCCGTGTCGCGCAGGTGCCGGTAGATCGAGCGTCGGGTCAGCCCGTAGAGCACCACACGGCTCAAGAACTCCGGATCCGACTGCTGGACCTCTTCCGCCTGGGCCGCGATGTCGCGTGGCAAGCGCACGGACAGCTGCACGGAACGCGTTTCCCACATAGACACACCTCGCCCGGGGAAGAATTGTGGAAAAGTTACACTTTCGGGGCTACGGCCCTGTCGCGTGGGGGGCGCGCGACGACATACAGGAGAGGTGCTAGCGAACCTCGAAGCGGGAGAAACTCTATAGATCGGGAAGGTGCGGCGCAACCCCCTCGGCGGCTCCACTACGTCTCCAGGCGTGCGCCGTAAGTCATTGTGCCACAATTGATTACAGAAACGTGCCAGCTCGCCAAACCATGTGTTCCTGGCCGATGTCGCAGCTTAACAGCCGTTCATCCCGCGGAGCGGAAGTGCAAGGGGAACAGCGAGTTTGGGAGGGATGAAGGCGCCGCGTCCGCGCGACGAGTGTCGCGTGACTTTTACGAAAAAATCGAAAAAGTGCGCAGCGACGTAACGGCTACGGAAGCGCCGAGCGCAGGAAGGCGCCGAGGGCGGCAGGCTCGAAGTCGAGAAAGCGATCGCGCAGATCGGCGGGGTCGTTCTCGCGGAAGATCAGCGCGGTGCGATGCACCAGTCGCGAGCGGCTCTCCTCGAAGGCGATGAAGCCGCGCCAGGCCGTCCCGTCGCGAAACGAGCGCAGGTAGGCGACCCACGGCACGCCGTCGAGGTCGAACGCGCGGGCCTCGACCGTCGTGGGGGCGTCCTCGGTCGGTGCCGCCGCCGAGTCGTCCAGCTCGTGCAGATGCGCGGACGGAAACGCCGCGCGGTCCTCGCACCAGAGCTCGAACGGCGGCAGCGGCAGGAGCGTCTCGCAGAACGCGACGAGCGTGGCGAGAGGATCGGTCGCGGCCCGTTCTCCGTAGCCGGCCGCGATCGCGCGCCGGTAGAGCGGTCGTACCGCTTCGCGGGGAAGCAGACCCACCAGGGCGCGCGCCTGTCGCTTGCGGTACTCCGCGTACTGCGTCTCGAGCTCGTGGGCTTCGAGCCGGCTGTCGATCCGCGCCGACGCATCGGCACCGAGGCCGTCGAGGTTCTCGAGCACGTGGGCTAGTGGATGACGTGCGAGCCGGCGAACGGCGGAGGCACGGCAATGGCCTGCGTCGCGGGCTCGTTGATGCGGAGGCCTCGCAGCGTCTCCCTCTCGCCGAACGTGTCCATCACGGGGGCGAGCGAGTCGAAGCGATCGGGCTCGAAGCGCGCCAGCATCGACACGAGCCCCCGCCGCATCTGCGCCAGGCAGCTGCGGGCTTCGGCGAGCGTCGTCGGAAGGGGGAAGCGCACGTGGTAGTCGACCGCGCCTCCTTCGATCAGCGGCTCGACGCGGCGGAGCTCCGCGGTCACGAACGCATCGGCGAGCGCGTGCTCGAGCTGCGCATCCGGCTCCGGGAACGCCGTGCGGAAGACGATTGCGCACACGTCGTAGTCGAGGTGGGCGCGCGTGAGTCGGCCGGGGCCGAGCACGAAGCGGATCGAGGTGCCCTCGTGCAGATCGAGATCGCGGCAGATGTCGCGGTATCCGAGCCGGAGGAAGGTCGGGCGCGTCAGGGGACCGAAGCCGATGCGCTCCAGCACTCTCAGACCGAGCTGGAAGCCGTACTTCTGCAGCAGCTCACGGTCGCGTGCGCCCGCGCTCGCGGTGATGAGCTCGGACACGTGGGTGAGCGTCGGCTCGTAGATCCAATCGAGCACCACGAGCTCGGTGCTCAGATCGAGCACCTTCATCTGGCCGCTCCCCAGGTCGATGGCCTCCGACGTGGCGGCGTATCGGCCCTCGACCACGAGCGCCAGACCGATGTCTTCGATCCGCCCTCCCGGGGTGTCCATCTCGTGGACGTCGCGGTACTGCACGATCGCGCGCGTCAGGGAGAGCTCGCATATGCCGGGGACGTCCCCCATCGCTTCGGGGCGGGCGTCGGCATGGACGTTGGGTTGCATCGATCCTCTGCGACCTGCCATGTCTCTTCGACGAGAAAGCCCGGCCGGAGCCGGGCGTCGCGCTCGCTCGGACCCCGCACGAACAGTGCCGCGGGAGCCCTCGCGCCCTCCAATGATCGGGGGAGCAAGATTAATGGTCCGCTCCGGCCGGTCGCAAGAAAAACGATCCGGGAGGGGCCGGCGGACGTTGCCCCCCGCGGGGGGCAGCTTTAGCTTTTTCCGCTCATCTCCAGCCGGCGAGGTTCAGCGCTTGGAAGTCGTCATTCAGGACAACGAGAGTCTCGATCGCGCGCTGCGGCGCTTCAAGCGCAAAGTGCAGCGCTCGGGCCTCTATTCCGAGCTGCGGAAGCGCCGTTACTACGAGAAGCCCAGCGCCCAGAAGAAGCGCAAGCGCGAAGCGGCCATCCGCCGCGAGCGTCGCCGCCAACGCAGGACCCGGCGCTAGGCGCCAGTCCTCCGTCCCGGCTCTGCCGCCCGCGTCTCGCCCGTCAGGCGACGCGGCGCTGGAAGAGCTGACCCACCTGGGCCCACGCGTCGAGCGCGGCCGGCGTCAGGTGCGCCCACGCGAAGGTGATCAGCAGCCGGTTCCACCCGCGCACGGTACGAACCTCGGTCGGCGTGATCTGGGCGAGCACGGCCATCGTCCGGCAGAGGTTGCCGTCCGAAGTGAAGCCGAGCCGGTGAGCCGCCGACGACACCGTGACCGCGCGGTCCGAGAGCACCTGCGCGGCGGCCATGACCCGGAGCCACCGCAGGTACACGGACGGTGAGGCGAGCCCCCGCCGCCGGAACCGGGCCTTCAACGCACCGCGGCTGAGCGCGCATTCGTCCGCGATCGGATGGAGGCTGGTGTAGCGCGTGGGGAACTCGAGAACCCTGCGCGCGAAGGACCGCAGCGGAAGGGGGAGCCGCGAGCCTGCCGCCCGGCTGAGATCGGCGAGCGCCGCGTCGACCCACGTCACCGGGATCGCCGCGTCCTCGATCGCGGTGCGCAGCCGTTCCACGAGGAAGTCGAGCTTTGCCTGCGGGGTCGCTTCCGACCTCCGCTCCACCTCCCACCGGCGCAGCGTGGCGTCGTCGAGATCGAGCGCGGGGGTGCCGTCGTGCGTTGGACCCCCGAGATGCCCCCCCGCCCGGACCAGCAGCCGCGCGAAGCGCCACTGCAGGGCGTCGGCGCTCAGGTCGGCATCGGTGATGACGTCCTCTTCGACACGGGCGGCGAGCGCCACCGCTTGGCGAAGCAGGGGGTCCGTACATCGAACGACGATCATCGAGCTCGCTGCCTCGGGGGGGCGTGGGGTCTACCCTTCCAATGTGGAGCGGCCGGGGCGAAATGCGCCACGGGAAAAACCCCGAGCGCGGCGGGGTGCCTCGGGAGCCAGGGGGAGGACTCCGGGACGGGGCCCCGTCGATCTCCCCTAGATCGCCAGCGGAACCGGCTCCGGCCCGCCCCAGTCGTAGAACCCGCGTCCGCTCTTCTTCCCGAACCGGCCGAGCGTGACCAGCCGCCGCAGCAGCGGCGGCGGCGCGTACCGCTCCTCGCGGTGCTCCTGGTACATGATCTCGGCGATCCGGAACAGCGTATCGAGACCCACGAAGTCGCACAGCGTGAGCGGGCCCATCGGGTGACCGCAGCCCAGGACCATCGCCGTGTCGATGTCCGGGATCGAAGCGACGCCGCGCTCGAGCTGCCGGATGGCGTCCAGCATGAACGGCACCAGCAGCAGGTTCACCACGAAGCCGCTGTTGTCCTTGGCGGCGACCGGCACTTTGCCGATCTCCCGCACGAAGGCGACCGCGCGCTCGAACGATGCGTCGGCCGTCACCAGCGTGCGCACGACCTCGACCAACGCCATCACCGGCACCGGGTTGAAGAAGTGCAGGCCGACGAAGCGGTCGGCGCGCCCGGTGGCGGCGGCGATGTCGCTGATCGCCAGCGAGCTCGTGTTCGAGGCGAAGAGCGTGTCCGTCGGCGCGAGCGCATCGAGCTCGCGGAACGTCGAGCGCTTCGCCTCGAGATCCTCCACGATGGCCTCGATGACGAGATCGACGTGCGCGAGGTCGGCCAGGGTGGTCGTGAAGCTGAGACGCTCCAGCGCCCGGTCGCGCTCCGGAGCCGTCAGCTTCTCCTTGGCGACCGCGCGCTCCATCGACTTCTCGATCCGCTTGCGGCCCGCGGCGAGCAGCTCGGCGGAGGCCTCGCGCACGACGACCGCCTTGCCCGAGCGAGCGCACACCTCCGCGATGCCGCTCCCCATCAGGCCGCACCCGACCACTCCGACGCGCTCGACGCTCATGACTCCCTCCCTTTGGTCACGTCGTCCTCTTCGCCCAGGATGTCGCGCGCGACGCCGTGGAAGTGTCGCTTGACCCACTTGCGCCACGCCGGCGGCGGCGGCTCGAGGGATGTCCCGGTCTCGAGCGCATCCAGGATCCCTTCCACCTCGCTGCGCACGTCGTCGACTTTGCGGCGGTGGGCGGCTCCCGTGCCGAAGAAGATTCCCGACCACAGGCTCGCCCCGACGGCGACCCCCACCCCGATCGCCAAGCCGACCGGCGCGACGAGCGCCAGGCCGAACGCGGAGGCGGTGCCCGCGGCACCCGACGCCACCGCGCCGCCGAAGACCGCGCCACCCACGTCGTTTCCGCGGGTGCCCGGCTCCAGGAGGAACGCGACCAAGGTGCGGTGGGGGTCCACGGCGTCGAGGCGCACCTCCAGCGACTTGGACGACGCGATGTAGTACTTGTGCGAGCGGGTCGCGCGGGCGACCTGCGAGGCCCAGTCCGCGGCCGGTCGATACTGGAGCACGGAATGGCTGCGACGGACCCGCTGCAGGAGCTGCGTGCTCACCAGATAGTCGTCGATCGTCCGCGCGAGCCGCTCGGGCTCGCCCGGCACCACGCGCGAGACGCGCACCTGTGCCGGACCGAAGACGCGATCGACGAACCCGCCGGCCGGCGGCTCCGGCGTGCCGGCGCGCACCTCGGCCAGCGCTCGGCGGACGTGTCCCTCGGCGAGCCCGACCTCCCGCGCGATGCGAAACAGCTCGCCTTCGCTGAGATCGGCCTCCGGCGTGTCGGCGTCCGACGACGCGAGCTCGGCCGCCCGCCGGATGACCGCATCGAACTCCCCGCGCGTGAGGCTGCGGCCGTCGTCGTCCACCATACCTAGAGTGCTTCGACGATCACGGCGCCGCCCTGCCCGCCTCCGATGCACGCCGAGCCCAGCCCGAAGCGCGCGCCGCGTCGCCGCAGCTCGTGGAGAAGATGAACCGTGATGCGCGCGCCCGAAGCCGCCAGCGGATGCGTGAGCGAGATCGCACCCCCGTCCACGTTCGTCTTCGCGGGATCGAGCCCGAGCTCGCGCTCCACCGCCTTGTACTGGGGCGCGAACGCCTCGTTCACCTCGACCAGGTCCATGTCGGCGAGCGTGAGCCCGGCACGCTCGAGCGCGAGCCGCGCCGCCGGCGCCGGACCGATGCCCATGATGCGCGGATCCACGCCCACGAACCCCCACGAGACGAGCCGTCCGATCGGCCGGAGGCCCCGGGCCTTCGCCCACTCGGCATGCGCGAGCACCACGCTCGCCGAGCCGTCGCCGATGCCGCTGGCGTTGCCGGCGGTCACGAGGCCGTCCTTCCTGAACGTCGCCCGCAGCTTCGCGAGCCCCTCCAGGGAGGCGTCGGGCCGCATGTGCTCGTCGGCGGCGTACACGACCGGCCCCTTCCGGGTCTCGACCGTGACCGGCACGACCTCTTCGGCGAAGCGTCCCTCCTGCCAGGCCGCGTGCGCCCGCCGGTGCGACGCGAGCGCCACCTCGTCGGACTCCTGGCGCGTCACGCCGTAGCGGCCGGCGAGCTCCTCGGCGGTCTCGGCCATCGGCAGCCCGCAGTAGGAGTCCACGAGCGCCTCCCAGAGCACGTCCTCGAGCGCGCCCTCGGCGCTGCCCAGACGCAGCGCACCCCAGCGCGCGCCCCGCACCGCGTGCGGGGCCTGGCTCATCGACTCGGTGCCGCCCGTGAGGCAGACGTCGGCGTCGCCGAGGAGGATCTCCTTGGCGCCCTGCACGATCGCCTCGAAGCCCGATCCACAGAGTCGGTTCACGGTGAGCGCGGGGCGGTCCTCCGGCACGCCGGCACGGAGCGCCACGTGCCTCGCGAGATAGATGGCGTCGGCGGACGTCTGGAGCGCGTTGCCGTAGATCGTGTGGTCCACCTGAGCGGGCTGCACCCCGGCGGCTTCGAGCGCGGCCGCGCCGCTGAACACGCCGAGGTCGGTGGCCGTGAAGTCCTTGAGCGTGCCGCCGAACGCGCCGAACCCCGTACGCTTCCCGGAGAGGAAGACGACGTCGCGATCCCTCGTTCGTTCCGCCATGGGGGTGCGCCTCAGACGAACTCCGCGGGGGGAGCCTCCTTCAGGTGCTCGCGGAACAGCTGCTTGTTGTTCGCCCTCATGTACGCCTCTTCGGGGGTGATCTTCCCGGTCATGAGGAACTCCATGATGTGCTGGTCGAGCAGCTGCATGCCGTCCTTCTTGCCCGTCTGAATGATCGACGGGATCTGATGGATCTTGTTCTCGCGGATGAGATTGGAGATGGCTGACGTGCCCACCATGATCTCCCATGCAGCCATACGGCTCTTCCCGTCCTTGGCCTTCAACAGCACCTGCGCGATCACGCCCTTGAGCGACTCGCCGAGCATGGAGCGCACCTGCTCCTGCTCGTCCGCCGGGAAGACGTCGATGATGCGGTCCACCGTCTTCGGCGCCGAGTTCGTGTGGAGCGTGCCGAACACGAGGTGGCCCGTCTCGGCCGCGGTGATGCCGAGCTCGATCGTCTCCTGGTCGCGCATCTCGCCGACCAGGATCACGTCCGGGTTCTCACGCAGCGCCGCCCTGAGCGCGTTGGCGAAGTTCTTGGTGTTGGTCGGGACCTCGCGTTGGTTCACGAGGCACTTCTTGTTCTCGTGCACGAACTCGATCGGATCCTCGATCGTCAGGATGTGATCGTTCCGCGTCTCGTTGATGAGATCGACCATCGCGGCCAGCGTGGTGCTCTTGCCCGATCCGGTCGGCCCGGTGACCAGCACGAGGCCCTTCGTGAGCATGCACAGCCTGCGGATCGCCTCGGGCAGCCCGAGCTGGTCGGCGGTCAGGATCTTCGACGGAATCGTCCTGAGCACCGCGCCGAGCCCCTTCCGCTGCCAGAACACGTTCACGCGGAAGCGCGCCAACCCCTCGATCTCGTACGCGAAGTCGATGTCCATGATGTCGAGGAACTTGATGCGCTGATCCTCGCCCATGATCTCGTAGACGAGCGTCTCGAGGTCCTTGTGCGTCATCTCGCGGAACTTGATCCGCTGCATGTGCCCGTGGACGCGCATCACGGGGGGCGAGCCGGTCGTGAGGTGGAGGTCCGAGCCCTTCTGATCCACCAGGACCTTCAGGAATTGATCGATTTGTGCCATGCCGGCGTTCTCGCTGTGCGGGCGTCAGGTCGTGCGAAGATCAGGAAAGTGAGCGCATCATACCAGCGGCTCGAGCGACCAGTCGAGATCGATGTCGCTGCGCCGAGTGACGTGCATGTGCCAGCGCATCCCGGCGTCGTGCGCCGGAGACGGGTCCGCTCCGTCGGGCCAGAGCAGGAACGCGACGGCGGCCAGGTCCATCACGCTCGTCATCCAGTCGGGCTCCCCGCCGGCGAGGTCGAGCGTCACGGCGTCGAACCGGAACACGCGCAGCGCATCGAGCTCCGCTCGCCACTTCGCCGGATCGTCCCCGAGGCGGTGGCTGAAGGTCTCGAAGGCGGCGGGCCGCTCGCGGGTGTGCACGTAGAGCGCCCGCCACGAGGGGTCGAGCAGCATCTCGGGGAGGTGCGGGAGGAGCTCGTGGCCGAGCTCGGAGGGATGGCTCGTCACGATGAAGCGCGCCGCTCCCGAGCGTGCGAGCATGCGCACCTCCGACACGATGGCCTCGGGGGGCGCAGGGAACACGACCGGCTCGCGCACCGGCCCGGGTCGAGGCTCGAAGAGGTACTCCTGCCCCGACTCGTCGGCGAGGTAGTGCGCGTCCATGGGCGTGACCGGGCCCCCGCGCCGCAGCTCGGCCGACCAGTCCCGCCTGACCTGCCCGTGGGTCATGGCCGAGAGGTCCGGCTGGATCGCCCGGGCCAGGTCTCCCATCCAATCCCCCGACAGGAGCCTCCGTCTCACGGTGCCCGCGTCGTCCCACCAGACCCACGCCCTGGCGCCGCGCACCGAGACGCCGAAGCGTGGCGCATCCGCCGCGAGGACGAAGTCGAGCGCCTCGGACATCCCCACCGGCGGCCTCCTGCCGTCGTCGTCCGAGGTGGCCGCGCGCGCGTGCACCTCGCGCACGAGCTCGCGGATCTTGGAGGGGGAGGCGAGGGCGAGCTGGATGTTCAGGTGCGTGCGGCCGCGTAGCTCCTCCACCGCCTGCGTCTTGAGCGGCGATTCCACGACGACCGTGAGCGTGTCGGCCGTCCGCATGATCGGCAGCGTGAGGTTGGCCAGCGCCCACTCCGGCGACACCATGGCCGCGGCCTCGACGTCGATCTCCTCGGCGCGAGGGAAGACGTACGGCAGATCGAACTGAGAGGCCAAGCCCCATTCGATCTCGTCCTCCGTCACGAGCGAGCACGCGACGAGCGCCTCACCGAAGTAGCCACCGCTGCGCCGCTGGTACTCGAGCGCCTTGGTCACGTCGCTCTCGCTGATCTTGCCGAGACCCACGAGGATCTCGCCGAGCGTCCGTCGCTGCGTCATGGGCCTCGCAGGTCGTTGCGGAGGGTCTGGGGCGCCGGCGCCGTAGCTCACCCGGCGGCGCAGATTAGGGAGTCGCCCCGGGCGGCGCTAGCGCGATCGGCGCTCCGGCTCTGGCGCGGAGCCCAAGACGACGATGGCGCCGCGGGATGCGGACCCGTTGCCCTCCAACCGATAGGCATACCGCCCCGGGGGTGCGTCGAGGAAGGACAGCACGTAGCGGCTGCCGCGGTCGATCAGCGGCGGCGACTGCATCTGGTCCGTTCGCTCCAAGAAGCCGCGCTGCGCCGGCGTGAGGCCCGTCGTGTCGAACAGGATCTCGTGCACGAGCCAGTCGGTGGAGAAGAACTCGACGTAGACGCCCGACTCGATCGAGAGGGCGGCGGGGTCTGCGCGCTCCACCTCTCCGCCGGTCACCGACACGCGGTAGACCCGGTCCTGGGACGTGAGGCCGAGCGTAGCCTGGAGCACCGAGTCGGGTTGGAGCGTGAGATCCGGCTCGGCGCGACATGCTGCCGCGAGAAGGACGAGGAGCGCGACGGCCGCCGCGCGCGGGACCTCAGCCACTCACTTCGGTCCCGCAGGCGATGCAGAACCGCCAGCTGGGCTCGAGCTCCTCGCCGCACTTCCCGCACGGCACGACCTTCAGGTCCGTGCCGCAGAAGGGGCAGAAGTTGAGGTTGGCCCTCGCCGGCAGCTCGGCCCGGCACCACGGACAGGCGTGACCTGCCGGAGCCGCCGCGTCCCCTTCTCCCTCGAAGACATCCACGCCCGCCGGCACGATCCCCATGTCGCCGCCCGACGCGGTCGGCTGCGGCACCTCGTCGGTCGTCGGCGCAGAGCCTCCGAGGTCCATCCCGAGCACCGACAGATCGACGAACGACTGGTTCAGGCGCACGTCCACCGCAGCGTATTCGCGGTAGAGGCCGGTGTTCGGGTTGGGCGTCCTGAGCTCCTCCCTCAGGTCTCGCAGCGCCGGCTCCGAGTCCAGGATGAGGAAGCCCCCTTCACCGGCGAGGAGCCGCAGCAACGCGTCCTCGTAGTCGCCGTTCATCGACACGCCGATGCGGTCGCGGTGCGAGCCGTAGGGGACCAGGTTCTGATAGATCTCCGCGACGGTGAACGGCCCGGTGAGATACTCGGGGCGGTGCGTCTGGATCTCCTCGAGGAGCGTCTGGTGGAACCGCTCCAGGACATGATTGGATGAGCTCATGCGGCCGGCCTGTCCTCGCGCTCGAGCCTGACGAACCCCGCCTCGACGGCGGCGCGCAGGAAGGCTGCGGGGTTGGTGAAGGGGATCTCGGCGCCGCTCTGCTCGTGCCAGCGCTCCGCCATGCGGCGCATGTAGTCCGTCGTGGATTCGTGAGAGAAGCCGGCGTGGTCCCGCATCTGCCGGACGATATCCATCCAGCTTCCCCGCAGGAGCAAGCCGTCGCCGAGACGCACCGCGTACGAGGCCTGCTCGGTGCCCGCGAACGCCCGCTCGAAGAGCTCCAGCTGGCTCGGATCGTATCGGACCTCGTCGGTGGCGCCCATGCGCGTCTCGACCTCGGCGAGCAGCCGGTCGATCGGGTCGTCCAGCGACTCGAGCTCCCGCAAGCGCTGCTCCCAGGGGGCGAGGCGGGCGTCGCCCGACTCCATCTGCCAGAGCGTGCGCTTGAGCTCCATCAGGCGCCACACGCCGAGCGCGTCCCAGTGGTCCTGCGGAGGCACACGCTCGAGCTCCCTCAGCGCGGCTTCCCAGTCGCCTCGGTCGTACAGCAGATGACCCAGATAGATGCGCGCCTCGTGGAGATCGGGATCCAGTCGTAGCGCGCGACGGATCTGTCGGCCCGCGCCGACCTCGTCGCCGAGCCTGTGCAGGGCGTACCCGAGCGATGCGGCCGCGTCGGCGTTGTCGGGCCGGCCGGCCGCCGCCTGGGCGAAGATGTCGCGGCACTCGACGTACATGGCCGAGCGGTAAAGCGCCCGCCCGATGGTCAGCATGAGCTCGATGTCGTCGTCGTAGCCGCGCTGGGCGACCTCCCGGAAGAGGCGCAGCGCGTGATCCTTCTCGCCGAAGCGCAGGAGCACCTCGCCCAGACCCACCTGGGCGTCCTCGTGGGTCGGATCGAGCAGGATCGCCCGGTCGAAGGCATGTCGCGCCCACGCGAACTCCTCGCGCGCCAGGCGCGCGTACCCCAGGCCTACGTACAGCTCCACCGCATTGGGATAAAGCGAAAGGCCCTCTTTGAGCATCTCGAGGGCCCCGTCGTAATCACCGTCGTTGTACAGCTTGTGCGCCTGTTCGTCGTATTCCTCTGAGCTGAGGAACCCATCAGGCATGTAGTGACCTCCTGGCGACCGCCACGGTCGACCCCTGAAGCTGATCGGGTCAACTATAATGCTGCGGGGCGGCGGCGCCCAAGTGTGCTCGCGGCGCGACACCCGGCGGAAAAACGGCGCGGTGCGTTGCTAGGAGGCTTTCGCGTACGCGACACCGCACGCCATGCACACCAGATCCCGCCCGGCCCGCACCAACCGGGTGCCCTGTCCGTGTCGCGGGCAGTCGGGGTCCTCACCCTCGTCCAGCGCGTCCTTCACCTTCTTGCGCTCGGTGCGGGTGGCCTTGGGGATGACGATCTCGTAGCGCAACGACGAGGCGCTGCACTCGAAGATCCCCACCGAATCCCCGTCTTCGCCGTGCCGGAGGCCCAGGAGCATGAGATAGCCCCCCATGGGCGACTCCATCCGCTGACCGGCGTAGTACTGCTTCAGCAGCTGCTTGTCGTTGTCCAGCGTCAGGGGAGCCCCGGGGGCGCGCTTCTTTGCCAACGATCTCCACCTTTGGGACGCGGCAGGGGGGCCACGATCCCGGAAGGATGAAAAAAAGCGGGCGGAAGTATAGATGGGGCGCTTCTTTCCCGCCACGGGGAGCGGCGGGTCCGGCGGCGGGCCGTCCGGCCCCACCGCCGAGGGGTTCCCCGCATGCGAAGGGGAGCGGAGGCCCGTCTCGGACCCCCGCTCCCCCAGCGCGCTAAGTGCTTGCGGGCGCCCTACCTAGGCGACGGTTGCGTCGGCCAGCTTCTTCTGGCTATTGTCGCGGCGGTTCGCGATCGCCGGCTTGCAGAACCGCATTCCGATCTCCATCAGGCCCTTCAGGTCCACGTCGGTCAGATCGGGGTAACGCTCACCTATATAGTCGATCGTTTCGCCCATCCAATGACGCTGATCGTCCTCGGCGGCCTCGAGGACGCCACAGCGGTTGATGTGGCTGAATAGCTCGTCGCGTGCGCGGTCTAGGAGCTTATCCTTGGACAATTTCACTCTCCGTTTGGGTCTCTGCCGTCGAGGGCAGCCTGCGTGCCTCGGCACGCGCTCGTTCGTGCCCCGAGTCCTGTAACGTAATCGAGAGAGGACCCCCGACAAACGGAAAGGGTTGTGACGCGATCGTCTCCCAGCGCCGTCGAGCTCGAGGTCTTTCGCCACCTCTTCACGGCGATCGCCGAGGAGATGGGCGCCGCCCTGAAGCGCGCCGCCTTCTCGCCGAACATCAAGGAGCGCCGCGACTACTCCTGCGCGGTGTTCGACGCGGCGGGAACCGCGATCGCCGTGGGCGACCACATGCCCGTGCACCTGGGCGCCATGCCGATGAGCGTCGAGGCGGCGCTCGCCGAGCTCGGCGCGCTCGAGCCGGGCGACGTCGCGTGCCTCAACGACCCGTTCCTGGGCGGGACGCACATCCCCGATGTCACGCTCGTGGCCGCGGTCCACACGGACGGCGGCGTGCTGCTCGGTTACGTCGCCTCGCGCGCTCACCACAGCGACATGGGGGGCTCCACGCCGGGCTCGATGCCGCTCGCGCGCGAGATCTACGAGGAAGGGCTTCGCATCCCACCGGTTCGGCTGTTTCGGCGTGGAGCGCGGAGCGACGATCTGTGGCGCTTGCTCTTGGCCAACGTGCGCACGCCGCACGAGCGGGCGGGCGATCTGGAAGCGCAGCTCGCTTCGCTCGCCACGGGGCGAGCGCGTCTGCTCGAGATCGCCGCGCGCCGCGGGATCGAGCCGACGCTGGCCGCCATGCAGGCGTTGATCGCCTACGCGGACCGCATGGTGGAGGCGGGCCTCGCGATCGTGCCTGACGGCCGATACGCGGCCGAGGACTTCCTGGAAGACGACGGCTTCGGCTCGGGCGCGATCCCGATTCGCGCGGCGATCGACGTGCGCGGATCGTCGCTCACGATCGACTTCACCGGCAGCTCGCCCCAGGTGGCCGGTGGCGTGAACGCGGTGGCCGCGATCACCGCCTCCGCCGCGCGCTACGTCGTGCGCTGCATCGTCGAGGCGCTGATCGGCGAGTCCTTACCGGCCGGCGGAGGCAGCATGCGCGCGGTGCGGCTGATCCTGCCCGACGCGAGCGTGGTGAACGCGAGCCCGCCCGCCGCCGTGGCCGCCGGCAACGTGGAGACGAGCCAGCGCATCAGCGACGTGCTGTTCAGCGCCTTCGCCCTGGCGCTGCCGGACCTCGTTCCCGCGCTCTCGCAGGGCACCATGAACAACACGACGATCGGCGGGCCGGATCCCCGCACCGGCGGCGTGTTCGCCTACTACGAGACCGTCGGAGGCGGGATGGGGGCGGGGCCGACCGGACCGGGGCTCTCCGGCGTGCACGTGCACATGTCCAACTCGCTCAACACGCCGATCGAGGCGCTCGAGCACGCCTATCCGCTCCGGGTGACGCGCTACGAGCTGCGGCGCGGCACGGGCGGGGACGGCCGTTTCCGCGGAGGAGACGGGCTTCGGCGGGATCTCATGGCGCTCGGCCCGGCGCGGGTGGCGCTCCTCACCGAGCGGCGCGAGCGCGGCCCCAGGGGCGCCCGAGGCGGCGGCGACGGCGCGCGCGGCGAGAACGTCCTCGTTCGCGCGGGGGTAGAGCAGCGCCTCCCGAGCAAGACGACCTTTTCCCTGGAGCCCGGTGACGTGGTGAGCGTTCGCACGCCGGGCGGTGGAGGATGGGGACGCACGTGAAGCTCCGTTTCGCAGCGGTCTGTGAGCATGCCCACCCGACCCCGGACGGCAGGCTGCACGTCCACGGGATCTACCACGACCTGTCCGCACCCGGCTTCCCCGCTCGTCAGGAGCAGCTCGTTCTGGTGCTCGTGCTCGAGTGGGACCGCGCCGATCACGGCCGGTACCTCTTCAAGGCGGACCTGGAAGACGAGGCGGGAAACGTCTCGCTCACGGTGGAAGGAGAGACGGAGGTGCATCGGCCGCTCCCCGACTCGCCGCCCGCCCGCAGCCAGCTCATCATGCCGATCGAGGACGTCGTCTTCCCGCGCGCGGGACAATACGCGTTCCGCGTGAGGGTGAAGGGCACGACGCTCGAGGGCCCGAGCCTCTATCTCATGCACGTCCCCCAGGAGAGCGGCGCCGAGACGGCACCGGCGTGACGGAGCAGCTCCCGGGCGGGTACCGCCCGTGGATCCGGCCGGGCGTGCGCGCGTTCGCGAGAGAGGACGCGGTGGGCTGGCTCGAGGACGCGCTCACCCGTCACGGCACGCTCCAGGCGTGGTCGAACGGGTCCGGGAGCGTGGCGCTCGCCGGCGGCCGGGGCGTGACGCGCGCCCGACCGGCGCCGCGTTCGGGGCCAGCCGCGCCGCCCTGGGTCTGCCGTCACTACCGCCGTGGGGGACGGCTCGCGCCGCTCCTGGACGACCGATACCTGGCGTGGGGGATCGAGCGCCCCCTGCGCGAGCTGCGCGCGTCGGCGGCGGCCCGGGCCCGCGGCGTTCGCACGCCGGCGGTCGTGGCGGGCGCCGCCTACGGCGCGGGACCCTTCTACCGCGCCGATCTGGTCACGGAGCACGTGACCGATGCCCGGAGCCTCGCGGACGCCCTTCACGAGGAACGGGACGGTGCGATGCGCCGGAGCCTGCTGCGGCGCGCCGGAAGCGCCGTGCGCGATCTCGAGCTCGCCCGCCTGCTCCACGCGGACGCGAGCGCCGGCAACATCCTCCTGCAACCGGACGGGCCCGCGTGGGTGATCGATCTGGATCGCTGCGCGGTCCTGCCCGCCGAGGCGCCGGCGCCGGTGGGCCCCATGCGTGAGCGGCTCGAGCGCTCCATGCGCAAGCTATCCGCCTCTTCTGGCAGGTCGCTCAACGACACCGAATGGGCCGCGCTGCGAGCCGGGTTCGAGGACGGCGGATGAGCGCGCGGAGCGGATGGAGGGGCGAGCCGCCGCGCGACATCTGCATCGTCATGCTGTCGGCCATCGGGGACGCGGTGCACGTGCTCCCGGTCGCGAACGCGCTCAAGCGCGCCTGGCCGGCGTGCCGGATCACCTGGGTCGTGCAGCCCGCCGCCCGTGCGCTCGTCGCCGGCCATCCCGCGATCGACGAGCTCGTGCTCTTCGAGCGGCGGCGCGGCCTACGCGCGATCGCGAGCTTCCGCGACGTCGCCGCCGTGCTCCGCCCGCGCCGCTTCGACCTGCTCCTCGGTCTCCAGGTCTACGCGAAGGCCGGTTTGATCACCGCGCTCACGCCCGCGCGCATCAAGCTGGGGTTCGACTTCCGGCGAGCGCGCGACGCGCAGTGGCTCTTCACCAACGCGAGGATCCCCGCGCACGCGCCGCAGCACGTGCAGGATCAGTACTTCGAGTTCCTGGCCTTCCTGGGCGTCGATCCCGAGCCGGTCACCTGGGGCCTCGCCGTCGCGCCGCACGAGCGCGCGGCGCAGGCGGCGTTCTTCTCCGAGATGGACGCGCCCGCGTGCGCCGTGGTGGTGGGCACGAGCAGGGCGGACAAGAACTGGGCCCCCGACCGCTACGCACGGCTGCTCGAGCAGGTCACGGCGCGATTCGGGCTCCAGCCGGTCATCGTCGGCGGCCCGTCGAGCACCGAGAGGGAGATCGCCGAACGCGTGATCGCGGAGACGAAGGTGCCCGTCGTCGACGCGCTCGGCCCAGACCTCCGGCGGCTGCTCTGGCTCCTCGATGGGAGCGCGTTGGTGGTCACGCCCGACACGGGACCGCTGCACATCGCGCGTGCCATCGAGAAGCCGGTCGTGAGCCTCTTCGGCCGCACCAACCCGAAGCGATCGGGACCCTACCGGATGTTCGAGGACCTGGTGGTCGATGGGTACGCGCGCTACCCGGGCGAGCCGTACTCGGCCGCTCCGGTTCCCCGTGACGGCATGGCGCGCGTGACGGTCGACGCGGTGCTGGAGAAGATCGAGCTCGTGCTCGCGCGTTACCTGCGCCCGGGAATCAGCCGAGCCACGCCATCTTGAGGGCGAGCAGGGCGAACGCCGCGGCGGCCCCGAGCAGCGCTTCCCATTCGCGGTTGCGCTCGTATTGGCTCCACGTGAACGGCGCCGCGGGATCCGCCTCGCCCGGCCGGTAGGGGGTCAGCCGTGGGACGAACGCGGGCACCTGCGACGCGTAGTCCACGTAGCGCTGACCGAACTGCTCGGTGAGCCGCTCGGCCTCGGCGGTGACCGTCGGCCCGTAGACGACGGCGAAGAAGCCGACGAAGAGGACGAGCCAGAGCCAGCTTCCGCCGGCCGCCGCGAGCCCGGCACCGATGAGGAAGCTCCCCACGTAGAGCGGATTGCGCATGAAGGCATAGGGGCCGCTCGTCGTCAGCGTCTCTCCCTTCCGGATGATGCCGGCCGACCAACCCCGCAGCAGGAGGCCCGCGGCCGTGAGGATCATCCCCGCGGACAGGCTCGCGCGCGACGGCGAAGCGAGCAGGAAGAACGGCACGACGATCAGCCACGCCGACTTCGTGCGAGACCTCGTCAGGATGGCGGCGGGCAGCGCCGGCTTCGTGGTGGTCGCGCTCACCGGCGCGAGTTCTGGCGTGCCTGTCGCGCCCTGAGCACGCTCGCGCGCGACTCGGGGTTCACGGGGAAGCCCTCGTGGATCTCGTTCAGGTGCAGCGAGATGCCGCCCGGGACGCGGGGCATGTTCACCCACATGTACACGAGCAGGCGGCGTTCGTCGTCGCTGAAGTGCAGCTCGGCGTTTCCGCCCTGCGAGAAGAGCCCGTCGCTCTGGAACGTCGGGCGCACCACGATCGTGTTGAACTCGCCCGCGTCGGTCTTCTTCTTGTCCTTCCGCACCACCTCGACCACCACCGGGTTGCCGTCGTCCTTGAAGTACTGCGGGAGCTCGTAGCGATCGCCCACGTTCAGCGGCAGCGTGCGCAGGTAGTAGATGAACGAGATGTCGTCGAGCGGACTGTCCGTGCTCATGGGCCCGGACTCGTCGTTGTCCTCCCGGTCCCAGAGGTCCTTCTCGGGATAGAACTCGTAATGGCGCCTGCTCGTGTACGTGCCGCCGTTCTCGCGGATGAAGCGCCAGCTCTGCAGCGTGTACAAGTCGAACCAGCTCGTGTACCGGTCGTTGATGCTGAACATGAAGTTGCCGCCTTCGATGCCCATCACCGCGCGGTAGGTGGGGCGCCCGCGCACGAAGTTGAGCGCCTCGACCGTGAGGTGCCCCTGGCCGACGTTGAAGATCCCGAGCTTCACCCCGTACACGAGGTGCTCGCCCGGCCCCCACGGCGTCCGGGCCGCCATCGAGTCGATCGGCACCATGTCGGCCGTCCATCCTCCGCCCTGCCCCGCGGCGGGCCGCGCGGCGGCGCTCGCCATCGTCATCGCGAGCGCGGCCGCGAGCGCGGTCCTCATGCGACCTCCACGCTCGGCGGCGCGGCCCAGAGCGACGCGCGCAGGCGGGCGAGGGACCACAGCGTGCGGACGGGCCTGAAGCGCGAGGGGCGCATCTGCAGGTCGTAGCGCATGGAGAGCGGCGCCTCGGTGATGCGGCGCGCGTGCGGGGCGAGCCTGCCCAGCAGCTCCACGTTCGCCGCCCACCCGTCCGTGGTGAGGAGCGGGGTCGCCCGGTCGCGCAGCGCCTTCTTCAGCACGATCACCCGGTACGCCCGGAGCCCGCCGAGCGGGTCGGAGACCGGCGCCTTGCCGACGACCCCCTGGAGCAGCTTGTCCGTGACCCAGCGCACCGTCTTGGCGCCCTTGGGGAGCGGGCCTTTCGCGTCCGCGACGCACCCGGCCACGATGTCCGCCCCGCCCTCGATGAGCTTCACGAGGGGAACCATGTCCTGCGGGTCCTCCGTGAAGTCCGCCTGCATGACCACCGCGCAGTCACGCTTCGGATAGGGCGCCTCCGCCTGGACGTACCGGAGCAGCGTCTCCACCGACCTCGCGTATCCGATGCACGCGTCGGACCGGAGCACGTGCAGGGGCAGCGTGCGCTTGTAACGGGCGAGCACCTGTGCGGTGTCGTCCGTCGAGGCGTCGTCGTGCACGACCACCGTGAACGGCCGGTCGAGCTCGCTCAACACCTTGCGCACCTTCCACATCAGGACGCCGACGGTGGCGGCCTCGTTGTGCGTGGGAATGCAGACGTAGATCATGGCGGCTGATGATAACCTGGCCTTCCGCGGCCGTTCCGGTGGGTTCCCCGCGGCCTGCGGCCCGGGAATCTGCCTAAATGGCGCCCTTCCAACGGCGATGGTGCCAGAAGTACTGCGCGGGCGCGGCCTCGATGGCGCGCTCGAGCTCCCGCCCGTAGGCGCCGAGCAGCGCCAGGACGTCCTGGTCCACGTCGCCCGACCGGGCCACGGGCAGGGCGCGGAACGTGACGCCGTAGCGAGGCGTGTCGCCCGCCTCGCGGATGCAGAACGCCACGAAGACCGGGGCGCTCACGCGGAGCGCGAAGAGGGCGGCCCCGCGCGACGTGGAGGCGTCGCGTCCGAAGAACGGGAGCGGCACTCCCCCCCGATGCGCGTGCTGGTCACCCAGAAACGCGACGACCCTTCCCTGGCCGAGCGAGCGGAGTGCCTCGCGCGACGCGTCACCCATCTCGATCACGCGCATGCCGAGACGAGACCTGGCCGCGAAGAGATCGTCCTGGAAGGAGCGGTTCGACATGCCCTTCCCGACGACGTCCAGCGCCACGCCGCGCGCGGCGATCGCCGCGCCGCCCATCTCCCAGTTCCCGAGGTGCCCGGTGAGGAGCACCACGCCGTGTCCCTCGCCCACGGCCTCCACGAACGGCTCGAAGCCGTGCATCCGGGTGCGTGCGCGAACGTCCTCGGCCGACCATCCCGCCGCCCGCAGCACGACCGCCGCTTCCCTGCCGAAGTGCGCATAACATGCGTTCGCCGTGCGGCGCCTCCATTCGGCGGAGCTGTCGGGGAAGGCCCACGCGAGGTGTCGCTCGACGTCCCCGCGTCGGAACCGCACCACGCTGCCGGTCGCGCGGCCCGCCCACGCGCCCGCCGACAACGCCCACCGCTCGGGTAGGGCCGCGGCCCCGCGCCGCGCGAGGCGGAACGCCAGGTGCTCGAGGCGGTGCCGCGTGGACGTCACGGCGCGCCGGAGGGAACGTCCTCCACCGCTTCGGTGAGCTGGAGATCGTGGAGATTGCGGTAGGTGCCGCCGTGCGCGAGCAGCTCGGCGTGCGTGCCGCGCTCCGTGATCGTGCCCCGCTCGACCACCAGGATCTCGTCGGCTCGATGCACCGTGGAGAGCCGGTGCGCGATGACCAGCACGGTCCTGCCCTCGAGCAGCTTCTCGATGGCGTCACGGATCACGCGCTCGGACTCCGCGTCGAGCGAGCTGGTGGCCTCGTCCAGCACCAGGATCGGCGCGTCCCGGAGGAGCGCGCGCGCGATGGCGATGCGCTGGCGCTGCCCTCCCGACAGCTCCACGCCGCGCTCGCCGACCACCGTGTCGTAGCCGTGAGGGAGCTCGCTCACGAAGGCGTGCGCGTGGGCGGCGCGAGCGGCCGCCTCGATCTCGGCCGCCGACGCCCCCGGCATGCCGTACGCGATGTTGGCGGCCACCGTATCGTGGAGGAGAACCGTGTCCTGCGAGACGATCGCCACGAGGGAAAGGAGATCGGCGAGGCGCACGTCACGTACGTCCACGCCGTCGATGCTCACGCGCCCGCGGGACACGTCGAAGAAGCGCACCAGCAGGTCCGCGATCGTGCTCTTGCCGGCGCCGCTCGGACCCACCAGCGCCACCAGGGCGCCCTTGGGCACCGTGAACGACACGTCCCGGAGCACGGCGTCGCGGAGGCCGTGGGCGTCGGCCTCGCCGTCACGGTACGCGAACGAGACGCCCTCGAACGCGATCTCCCGCTCGAACGCGCGCAGCGGAACGGGATGGGCCGGGTCGGTGACGCGCGCGGGCGTGTCCAGGAACTCGAAGAGCCGCTCGGCCGCCACGAGCCCCGGCTGCGCCGTGGCGGGAAACTTGGCCACGTTCTTCACGGGTGAGTACAGCTTGAGCGAGAGCGCGAGGAAGCCGACGAACTGCGGCCCGCTCAGCTCTCCGGCCACCACCAGCCGCGCCCCGAACCAGAGGAGGACGGCCGTGCCCGCCGCGGCGAGCATCTCCGTCATGGGGAGCGCGAGCGCGCGTGCCCGCTCCGCCCGCATCACGTGGTCGAAGTAGTCGCGCGTGAGGCGGCCGAAGCGCGCGCGCTCCAGTCCCTCGGCCGACGCGGCTTTGACGAGGCGCATGCCCGCGACCGTCTCCGTGACGTGCGCGTGGACCTCACCGCCCAGGTGCAGCGCGCGCCGGTCGCGCCTTCGCAGGACGCCGACGAGCGGCCCCCATACCGCCATCGCGAGCGGCACGACCACGAACGCCGCGAGGGTGAGCCTCCACGAGATGAGCAGCATGGCGATCAGCGCCACCGCGAACTCGAAGAGCGCGGAGAGCAGTCGCGAGAGCTCCGCCGTCACCAGCATGCGGAGCTGCTCGATCTCGGTGGTGAGACGGCTCACGATCTGGCCGGCGCGCGTGCGTCCGAAGAACGCGAGGTCGAGCTCCACGAGGTGACCGTAGACCGCGTCGCGCAGGTCCTTGTTCAGGCCCTGCTCGGCGCGCGCGAGCAGATACACGCGCGCGAACTGGAACGCGTTCTTGAGCAGGAACGCGAGCAGGATCAGCGCGATGATCCGCTCGACCGCGGCCAGCGGATCGCCGCCGGCGTCCATCCAGCGATGCACCGTGGCGTCGAGCAGCCGGGTCATCGCCGAGTCGGACCCGGCGCCGGACGCGGACGGCGTCTCGACGAAGAGCGTCTCGACGAACGGGATGAGCAGCACGAAGACGGCCGCGTCGAGCAGCGCATACAGCGCCGTGGCCGCCACGGCGGCGGCCAGGACGGCCCGCCGCGGCTCCAGGTACGACAGGATGCGCCGGAAGACGGACACGCGCCCGGACGCGCCTCGCTACGGCCGCGGGGTGAGCGTCGCCACGGGGACGATCATCTCCTCCGGGCTGATGCCGCCGTGGAGGAACGCGTTCCGGTAGCGGGCCTGGTACTCGCGTAGCTTGGTCGGATAGACGAAGAAGTAGTCCTCGAGCGCGAGCAGATACGACATGCCGAGCTTGCCCTCGGGCAGCCTGAGGTCCTTCTCGTCCCGCGTGTTGAACGCCGTGGAGGCGACCTCGGCGCGCAGGTCCTGCCCGAACTTGTAGCGCAGGTTGCTGGTCACGTCGCGCCGGGCGAAGACGGTGGTCGGATGCTGGCACAGGATCGATCCGTGATCGGTCGTGAGCAGCACCTGATGGCCCTGCCGCGCCGCCTCGCGCAGCACGTCGTACGCCGTCGAGCGCTCGAACCACGCACGCGTCAGGTCGCGGAGCGCCGCCTCGTCGCGCGCGACCTCCATGAGGATCGGCGACTCGGACCTGCCGTGCGTCATGAGGTCCACGAAGTTGAACACGAGCGCGATCACCGATCCCGGCACTTTCAGCGCGGAGTTCACGCGCGCCCTGACCTGATCGCTCTGTCGATCCGAGAAGATCTTGTCGTAGTGGACGGGCACCTGCCGACCGGTGAGCCGCTCGAGCTGCGTGGTGAGCAGGCGGTCCTCGAACGCGTTCAGACTTCCCTCGTCGTCGGACGCGTCCCACCAGCCGGGGTTCTCCGCGGCGATCTGGTCGGGATACTGGCCGCTGAAGATCGCGTTCCGCGCATAAGGCGTGGCGGTCGGCAGGATCGAGTAGTGCCACGACTCCTCGATGTCGAAGTGCTCGGCGATGAGCGGCGTCATGGCGCGCCACTGATCCAGCCGCATGCAGTCGAGCACCACGAAGTAGACGGGCTTGTCGCCGAGCCTCGGCACGAGGAAGTCACGCACCACGTCGACGGAGAGCCGAGGGCGGTCGGAGGCGCCCCTCACCCACCGCGGATACTCGCGCATGACCCAGGTCCCGAAGTCGCGCCTCAGGTCGACGACGAGCGCGCGCACGGTATCGAGGAGCCCCTGCTCGCCTGCCTCGCCGAGCGTGAGCTGCCAATCGACGAGCTCGGTGTACGCGCGCGCGAACTCGTCGGGGGTGCGCGCTTCCTGACACATGCGCGAGAGCGAGGGAAAGCGCGCGGCGAGGTCCTGCGCGACCCGCTGCTGGCGGATCGACGTACCCTCGAGGATGCGCTTGACCACGGAGAGCACCTGGCGCGGGCTCGTGGGCTTCACGAGGTAGTCGTCCACGCGACGGCCGATCGCTTCGGTCATCGTGTGGTCCTCCTCGGACTTGCTGACCATCACGACGCGCTGATGGGGGTCCTCACGGCGCAGGATCGCGAGCACCTCGAGGCCCTTCCGGCCGGGCATCTGCTCGTCGAGCAGCACCAGGTCGTACGGCGACTCGCGGATCAGCTCGAGCGCGTCGTCGCCGTTGGAGATGGCGTCCACGTGATAGCCGCGCGCCTGCAGGAACAGCAGGTGCGGCTTGAGCAGGTCGACCTCGTCGTCGACCCAGAGGATGCGCTTGGGCGCGCGGCCCGTCTGGAGCATGGGAGAAGGATACACTCCTGAGCCGCCGACGTGGCACGCGCCCCGGCAACGCCCTCGGGCACTCGCCGTGTCATATTGCTGGTCGGCACGCGACCTCCACGCCGGAGCACCCCATGAGCGGCCTCCTCGCCGACCTTCGCGTCGCGCTCCGAAACCTCGTCCGGCATCCCACGTTCTCGGGCGTCGCCGTCGTGACGCTCGCGCTCGGCATCGGGGCGACCACCGCGGTCTTCACGCTCGTGGACGGCGTGCTGCTCTCGCCGCTTCCGTTCGCGGAGCCGGACGAGCTCATCGAGGTGCGTCACGTCGGCCGCGGCGGCGCGGACCAGCTCCCCATGTCGGCGGGACTCTACCTGCTCTACCGCGAGCAGGCCGCGAGCATCGAGGAGATCGCGCTCTTCGGGGGGGCGCAGCCGAACCTGGTCACCGAGGACCTCGTCGAGCGCATCGCGGCGCAGTCGGTCACGCCTTCGTTCTTCACCGTGCTGGGTGCGGAGGCCGCGCTCGGGCGCACGTTCTCGGAGGCCGAAGGAGCCCCGGACGGCGAGCAGGTCGTGATCCTGAGCGACGGGCTCTGGCGGGACGCCTTCGGCGCCGATCCGTCCGTGATCGGACGGACCCTCGACCTGAACGGAACGACGCGCGAGATCATCGGGGTCATGCCGCCGGAGTTCGGTCACCCCAACCGCGACGCGCGGCTCTGGACGCCCCTCGTCGTGAACCCGGCTCAGGCGCCGCTGGCCGCGTTCGGAGCGACGGGCATCGCCAGGATGGCTCCGGGCGCGACGCCGGTCAGCGTGCTCACGGAGCTGACGGGCCTCATCTCGCGGCTGCCCGAGCTGTTCCCCGACGCCGGCGGGCAGACGGCGTTCCTCGCGCAGGTCGAGCTCGGCGCGGTCGTGCTGCCTCTGAAGGAAGCGCTCG
Organism: Gemmatimonadales bacterium; assembly: GCA_050181335.1. GTDB lineage: Bacteria > Gemmatimonadota > Gemmatimonadetes > Longimicrobiales > Gaopeijiaceae > UBA2982. The sequence continues at coordinate 66,481 of JBFXDG010000012.1, forward strand.
TCGGCGAGGTGGACACCACGTTGTGGATCCTGCTGGGCACGGTGGGCTTCGTGCTGCTGATCGCGTGCGCCAACGTGGCCAACCTGCTGCTCGTTCGCGCGGAAGCGCGCCAGCGAGAGCTCGCGCTGCGCGTCGCGATCGGTGCCGGGCGCTCGGAGATCGTGCGCGCGAGCATGAGCGAGAGCCTGGTTCTGGCGGCGATCGGGGGCGCGGTGGGTGTCGCCTTGGCCGCCGTCGCCGTGGGCGCGTCCATGGACCTTCTGCCCTCGGCCGTGCCGCGCGCCGCCGAGATCGGCGTGGATCTGCGCGTGCTGACGTTCACCGGAACGATCGCGCTCGGCTGCGCCGCGTTCTTCGGGCTCGTGCCGCTCCTGCGGCTGCGTGACGGGGGCCTCCTGGGAAGCCTGCGGGAGGGCGCCGCGCACGGGGCGACCAGCGGACGAGGGCGCCACATGCTCAGAAACGCGCTCGTGGTCACCCAGATGGCGCTCGCGCTCGTCCTTCTGGTCGGATCCGGGCTCATGCTGAGGAGCTTCCAGGCGCTCCGGCAGGTCGATCCGGGCTTCGAGCCCGCGGGCGTGCTCACCGCAGGGCTCAACCTCCCGCCGGGTGAGATCCAGAGCTGGCAGGAGGTCACGGGCTACTTCCGCGACCTCGGCGACGCGCTGCGCGCGCAAACGGGTGTCGAGTCGGTCGGCTTCGCGCAGATCTCGCCGCTGGGCGGAGGCGCGCCGTTCTTCACCTTCCAGGTCGAGGACCATCCGCGCGGCGAGGGCGAGCTGCCGATCCTCGCCAGCCACAACCGTGTCGAGCCCGGCTTCTTCGAGGCGCTGGACATCGATCTCGTCGAGGGCCGCGCGCTCCAGCCCGGAGACGGCGCGGACGGTACGCGCTCGGTGGTGGTGTCGGCGTCGTTCGCGCGCCGATGGTGGCCGAACGCGAGCCCGCTCGGGCGTCGCGTGCGACTGGGGGGACCCAACGAGGACTGGTTCTCGATCGTGGGTGTCGTGGAGGACGTCAGGTACGTCAGCCTCGAGGAGGATCCCGAGGAGATGGTCTACTGGCCCAGCACGACCGGCCCGGCGGCGAGCCCGCAGGCTACACGCGCCATGGACATCTACGTGCGCACGAGCGCCGATCCGCTGCTCCTGGTGCCCGTGCTCCGGCGGGAAGCCGAAGCGCTCAACGCGCGGATCCCCGTCTCCAATCCCCGCGCCTTCTCCGAGGTCTTCGACCGCGCCACATCCCGCGTCTCGTTCACGATGGCGTTGCTCGGCGCGGCCTCGGCGATCGCGCTCGCGCTGGGGCTGGTGGGGATCTACGGAGTGGTCTCGTACGTGGTCGGCCAACGCACCCGGGAGATCGGCGTGCGGCTCGCGCTCGGAGCCACCGGACCCTCCGTGCGGGCCATGGTGGTTCGCCACGGCCTCCTGCTGGCGGGGCTCGGCGTGGGCATCGGGCTCGTGGCTTCGGTCGCGTTGAGCTCCCTGATGGCCTCGCTCCTCTACGGGGTGGGCGCGATCGATCCGCTGACGTACGGGGCCGTGGTGGTCGTGCTCGTGGCCGTCTCCCTCGCGGCCACCTGGATCCCCGCCACGCGCGCGGCCGCCGTGCACCCGGCGCGGGCGTTGCGGGCGGACTGAGTCTCGCGGCGCTGGGGACGGAGCCCGGCGGGGACGGATTTGCCGCTATCTTCCTCGCCGCATGAGACCTGCTGCGTCGCTGGCGGCCTACTTCGAGCTCACCAAGCCGGGCATCACGCTCTACGTGATGATCACGGCCGGCGTGAGCGCAGCCGTCGCGAGCGCAGGGCATCCTGGCGTTCTCACCACGATCCACGCGGTGCTCGGGACGGGCCTCGCCACCGGCGGCGCGCTGGCCCTGAACCAGTACGTGGAGCGCGAGGCCGACGCGGTGATGTCCCGCACGCGCGGGCGACCGCTGCCCTCCGGCCGCCTCCGCCCTCCGCAGGCCCTCGCGTTCGGAGCGCTGCTGCTGGTGGCCGGGCTGGCGTATCTGAGCGTCGCGGGGGGCTGGACCGCGGCCGGCTTGGCCGCGTTGTCCGCGGTGGCCTACCTGGCGGTCTACACGCCGCTCAAGCGGCGCTCCTATGCCGCCACCCTCGCCGGCGCCGTGCCCGGCGCGATGCCGGTGTTGATCGGGTGGAGCGCCGCCACCGGCTCGATCGGCGTGGGCGCGTTCGCGCTCTTCGCGATTGCCTACCTATGGCAGCTGCCGCACGTCCTCGGTCTCGCGTGGATGCTGCGCGCGGACTACGAGCGGGTGGGCTTCAAGCTCATGCCCCAGGGCGGCGCGCGTCAGATCGGCACGCACATGGTGGTGGCGACGCTCGCGCTCGTTCCCGTCTCCGTCACCCCCACCCTCCTCGGGCTCACGGGCCGGTGGTACTTCGGCGGCGCCCTGGCCGCGTCGTTGGCTCTCGTCGCCGTGGCGGTGGGCACGGCGCGCGACATGTCCGAGGCCGGAGCGCGTAAGCTGTTCCTCGCGTCGCTGCTCTACCACCCCGTGCTGCTCGCGCTCATGGCCCTCGACACGGTGCGGACGTAGCGCGCTCCCTAGCCCGTGCCCGGGACCGGCGCGCGCTCGAACAAGCGCTGGACGACCTTCTTGTGCCAGCGGTTCACGAGCGGTGCACCGGCCGCGATGCGCGCCGCCAGGCCGTAGCCTTGCTCGACGACCGCGCGGTCCGGATGCACGCGGTTCACGAGGCCGACCACGCGCGCACGCCCGGCGTCGATCAGCTCGCCGCTCGACATGACGTCCAGGATCGGGCTCGCACCGAGCAGCTGCGCGAGCGGCCCCGGCTCGTCGCTCGGCGAAGCCCACGCGATGGGCGCCCCGAAACGGCTCGATTCGCCGCATACGCGCAGGTCGCAGCATGCGGCGATCTCCAGGCCACCGCCCAGGCAGAGCCCCTCGATGATCGCCACCGTCGGATGAGGACACGCACGCACGCGTCGGAACGCGTGGGCCATGGCGTCCGCGTCGGCCCGCGCGTCCTCCGTCGAGTGCCTCCGGGCGCCGGGCGACGACGCGTCGACTCCCGGAGAGAACGCGCCCACGCCCATCCCACGCAGGATCACGCAGGCCACGTCCGAGCGGGCCGAGACGCGATCGAACGCCTCCGCCAGCGCACGCCACGCGGCGACGTCGAGGGCGTCGTGCCGGTCCCCGTCCTCGAGGTGCACCGTCGCCAGCGGCCTCGTGACGTCGACGTGAACTCTCATGATCCAATGTCTGATGCGACGGGGGTCGAACGCCACTAGAATCGGCGGCCCCCACCTCCACACCGCCGAACACTTGACGTCACCGCACCGGCCCGGAGACCCCGGGCTCGCCCGTCGCCTCGCGCGCGCGATCGAGGGCGAGGTTCGCTTCGACGCGTTCACGCGTGGCCTCTACTCCACGGACGCCTCGCACTACCAGATCGAGCCCCTCGGCGTCGTGCTCCCGAGGTCCGTCGCGGACGTCGAGGCGGTGTTCGACGTCGCGCGCACCGAAGGGGTGCCCGTACTTCCACGTGGTGCGGGAACGTCGCAGGGCGGCCAGACGATCGGACGGGCCGTGGTGATCGACACGAGCCGCTGGATGACCTCGGTCGGCGAGGTGGAGGACGGCCACGTGGACGTGGAGCCCGGCGTCGTGCTCGATCGTCTGAACGCGCGACTCCGGGCCGCGGGGCTGTGGTTTCCGGTGGATCCCTCGACGAGCTCGCGCGCGACGCTCGGCGGGATGGCCGGCAACAACAGCGCGGGGACCCGCTCGCTCCAGTACGGCATGATGGTGGACAACGTGGCCGCCGCGGAGGTGCTGCTCGCCGACGGACGACGCCTGTGGGTCGGCGACGGCGCGCCCGCGGGAGGCGGTCTGGGCACCGAGGTGGCCGCGCTCCGCGCGCTGTACGCGCGCGAGGCCGACGAGATCGCGCGCCGCACGCCGCGCACGCTGCGCAACGTCGCAGGCTACGCCCTCGACCGTCTGCGGCCGGACCGCGAGAACCTCGCGCAGCTCCTGGTGGGATCGGAGGGGACGCTGGCGTTCTTCTCGCGCCTGCGCTTGAAGCTCGCGCCGCTCCCGGCACGCCGCGTGGTCGCCGTGTGCCATTTCTCGGGGTTGCTCCCGGCCCTCGACAGCGTGCAGCACCTCGTGCGGCTGAGACCCAGCGCGGTCGAGCTCGTGGACCGCACCGTGCTGCGCCTCGCGTCGGAGCGACCGGACTACCGCGCGGTGCTCCAGCGCTTCGTGCGTGGGTCGCCCGACGCGCTGCTGCTCGTGGAGTTCTCCGGCGAAGCGGGAAGCGATGGCCTCGGCCGTCGGCTCGACGAGCTCGACGCGACGCTGGCGGAGCTCGGCCACCGCGACGGCGTCGTGCGCATCGAGGATCGAGCCGACCAGGCTCAGCTGTGGACGGTTCGGCAGGGCGGTCTCAGCATCGTCATGTCGATGGCCGGACCGCGCAGGCCGGTCTCGTTCATCGAGGACTGCGCCGTGCCGCTCGAGCACCTGGCCGAGTACGCGCGGCGCGTGGACGAGATCTTCGCGCGTCACGGGGTCGAGGGCACCTGGTACGCGCATGCTTCGGTCGGCTGCCTGCACGTGCGCCCCGCGCTCAACCTCAAGGATCCCGACGACGTCCTGCGCGTCAGGTCGATCGCGGACGCGGTGCACGCGGTGGTGCGCGAGCTCGGTGGGACGCACTCGGGCGAGCACGGGGACGGCATCGTGCGCTCGGAGTTCCTGCGCTCGATGCTCGGCGACCGGATGGTGTCGGCGTACGAGGAGGTGAAACGCACGTTCGATCCGAGAGGGATGCTCAACCCCGGCAAGATCGTCGACCCGCCGCGGATGGACGACCGCACGCTCTTCCGTTACTCGCCCGGGTACGCCGGCCGCGCGCTCCCGGTGGTGCTCGACTGGAGCGCGACGGGCGGGCTGCTCGGCGCCGTCGAGCGCTGTGACAACAACGGCGCCTGCCGGAAGCTCGAGCCGGAGGTGATGTGCCCGTCGTTTCGCGCGACCGGCGACGAGCGCCACAGCACGCGCGGCCGGGCCAACGCGCTCCGCCTCGCGCTCACGGGTCAGCTCGACGCGCCAGGTCGCGACGGCGGGAGCGGCCTCGACTCACCGGACATGGCCGAGGCGCTCGCGCTCTGCATCTCGTGCAAGGCGTGCAAGCGGGAGTGTCCGACCGGCGTGGACATGGCCCGCATCAAGCTCGAGTGGCTGCACCGCCAGAACCGCAGGACCGGCGTGCCGATCCGCGAGCGCGTGCTCGCCGAGCTGCCCCGTGTCGCGGCCCGCGCGGGCCGGTTCGGAGCCCTGCTCGATCTCGGGGGCCGCACGCCCTTCACGCGCGCCCTCGGCATCGCCAAGCAGCGCTCCCTTCCCCGCTGGTCGCGTCATCCGTGGCGCGACGCGGAGCTGACGCCGAGGACGAACGCGGACGTCGTGTTGTTCGTGGACACGTTCACGCGCTGGTTCGAGCCGGAGAACGCGCGCGCCGCTCGCCGCGTGCTCGAGCGGGGCGGCTGGACGGCCGAGGCCGCCGCGGCGCGCGACGGCCGGCGTCCGCTCTGCTGCGGCCGGACGTTCCTGAGCGCGGGGATGCTCGACGAAGCGCGCGTCGAAGCGCGGCGGACCGTGGCGGCCCTCGCCGAGCACGCGAGGGCCGGCCGGCCGATCGTGGGTCTCGAGCCGTCCTGCCTCTACACGCTGAGGGACGAAGTCGTCTCGCTCGTCGGCACCGAGGACGCGCGGCTCGTGGCGAGTCGAGCGGTCCTGCTCGAGGAGCTCGTCGAGCGCGGCTGCGCGTCGGGCCGGGAGCTGCGGTTCGGGCGGGCCGGCACGACCGAGCGGGTGCTCGTCCACGGCCATTGCCACCAGAAGGCGCACGGCGGCGCGCGCCACACCCTGGAGGTGCTGGGACGGATTCCGGGTCTCGACGTGAAGCCCATCGAGTCGAGCTGCTGCGGGATGGCCGGGCCGTTCGGCTATCACGCGGAGCACTACGACGTCTCGATGCGCATGGGCGAGCTGGCACTCTTCCCCGCCGTGCGTGCGGACAGCGGCGCCACGATCGTGGCGGACGGCACGAGCTGTCGCGCGCAGATCGCGGACGGGACGGGGCGGCGGGCCGTCCACGCGGCGATCGTGCTGGAGGAGGCGACCAGGCTCTAGGCCGCTCGCCCGGTGTCGGTACCGGAGGCCGACGACGCCTTCGACCAACCCGGACGTGCCTCCCGGCTACAGCTCGAAGCTCTTTCCGCGCTCGGGCGCGTCGGCGCGCGTGTAGCCCGCGGCGACGAGCGCGTCGGCGAGTGGCAGCTGGGCCTTCGGGTCGCCGTGCACGAGGAAGATCTTCTCGAGCCGCTTCGGATCCAGGTGGCCCACGAAGCGCACGAGCTCGGGCTCGTCGGCGTGCGCCGACAGCGCGTTCATTACCTCGACGTGCGCGCGCAGCGGATGCAGCTCGCCGAAGATGCGGACCTCGCGCTGGCGCTCGACGATGCGCCGGCCGAGCGTGTGCGGCGCGCAGTAGCCGACGATCAGCACCGTGTTGCGCGGATCGGCGACGTTGTTCCTCAGGTGATGGAGGACGCGGCCCGCCTCGCACATGCCGGACGCCGCGATCACCACCATCGGCAGCCGCGACTCGTTCAGCCGCTTGGAGTCTTCGACGTCCCGGACGTACGTCAGGCGCGCGAACCCGAACGGGTTCGGATCGCGGCTCATGTACTCGACGAGCGCCGCATCGTAGCACTCGGGATGCGCCCGGTAGACCTCCGTGACGTCGATCGCGAGCGGGCTGTCCACGAAGATGGGAACCGAGGGTAGCTTGCCCTCGTTGGTGAGCTGATCGAGCCGGTGCACGATCTCCTGCGTCCGCCCCACGGCGAAGGCCGGCACGATCACCTTGCCGCCGCGTCGCACCGTATCCGCGACGACGCGCTGCAGGTGGTCCTTGGCCTCCTCGGCCGCCTCGTGGACCCGACCCCCGTACGTCGACTCGCAGATGAGGACGTCGCAGTCGGGCATGGCCGCGGGATCGCGCAGGATGGGGCTGTCGGGCCTTCCGACGTCCCCCGTGAACCCGAGCTTCCGTGATCGCCCGCCCTCGCGCAGGGTCAGCGTCATGGTGGCGGAGCCGAGCATGTGGCCCGCGTCGTGGTACTCGACGTCCACGCCGTCGAACGGCGAGAAGCGCGCCCCGTACTCCACCCCGACGAACCGCTCCATCACCGCGTCGACGTCCGCGCTTCGGTAGAGCGGCTCGAGGCGATCCGCGCTGCCCCGCCGCTGCCGGCGGTTCAGCCACTCCGCGTCCTTCTCCTGGATGTGCGCGCTGTCGCGCAGCATCGCGGCGCAGAGGTCGAGCGTGGCTCGCGTGCAGTAGATCCGCCCGCGGAACCCATCGCGGTGGAGCCTCGGCAGCAGACCCGAGTGATCGATGTGCGCGTGCGAGAGCAGCACCGCGTCGATGCTGGCCGGGTGCGCGGGAAACTCACGGTTGATGCGCTCGGCGTCGGCCCGCCGCCCCTGATAGAGCCCGCAGTCCATGAGCAGCCGCTTGCCACCGAGCTCGAGCATGTGCATCGAGCCCGTGACGGTCTGCGCCGCCCCCCAGAACGTGAGCCTCATCTCAGGAGAGAGGCCCGTTCATGTTCTAGGCCAGCCGGACGACCGTCGCCGAGGAGATCTCCGGAAGCTGCAGGAGCGCCTCACGCACGGGCTCGCCCACCTCGCCGTCGACCGAGATCGCGGCCAACGCCTGGCCCCCCTTGGAGAGCCGGGCCTGGTGATACTCGGCGATGTTGATCCTGTGGCTGCCTAGGATCGTGCCGACGCGGCCGATCACGCCCGGAACGTCGTTGTTCTTCAGGATGATCAGCACGCCCGCGGGAACGATGTCCACGCGGTAGTCGTCGATGCGCACGATGCGCGGGTGGGACTCCCCCAGCAGCGCGCCGGCGAGCCGCAGCTCGCCCCGCTCCGCCGTCACGACCAGCTCGACGTGCTCCGTGTAGTCGGAGTCCTGCGAGAGCTGGGTGCGCGCCACGCGGATGCCGCGCTGGTTCGCCAGGTGTCCCGCGCTCACGAAGTTGACCTGATCCTTGCCGAGCACGTCCTCGAGCAGGCCCATGAGCACGTACGCCGTCAGGGGCCGGAGCGCGTCGTCGGAGTCGCCGGAGTAGCGAACCTCGACCGCCTGGATCCCGCCGGGCGCGAGCGCACAGGCCAGGTGTCCGAGCGCCTTGCCGAGATCGAACAGCGGGCCGAGCGCGCGCAGCGCCTCGCCGCCGATGGACGGCGCGTTGAGCGCCGTGGTGAGATCGCCTTCGGCGAGCGCCTTGCGCACGGCCTCGGCGATCTCGCTCGCCACCAGATCCTGCGCCTCGCTGGTCGACGCACCCAGGTGCGGAGTCAGCAGGATGTTGGGCGCGGCGAGCAGCGGCGATTCCTTCTCGAGCGGCTCGTTCGCGTACACGTCGAGCGCCGCGCCTGCCAGGTGCTTGGACTCGAGCGCCTTCGCGAGCGCCGCCTCGTCCACGACGCCGCCGCGGGCCACGTTCACCAGGAACGCGCCCTTCTTCATGCGGGCGAGCGCGTCGGTTCCGATCATGTTCTTGGTGGCATCGGTGAGCGGCACGTGCAGCGACACGATGTCGCCCTTCTCCAGCACCTCCTCGAGCGTGCCGCGCTGCACGTCCAGCTCCGTGGCGCGCTCGTCGGTGAGGTAGGGATCGTACGCGACCACGTTCATGCCGAACGCGCGGCAGCGCTTGGCGACCTCGCCGCCGATGCGGCCGGCCCCGACCAGCCCGAGCGTGCGTCCGCGCAGCTCGACGCCCTGCAGCTTCGACCAGGTGCCCTTCCGCATCGCCGCGTCCGCCTCGGAGACGCGGCGCACCATCGCGAGGATCAGCGCCATCGTCAGCTCGGCCGCGGATACCGTGTTGCCGGCGGGCGCGTTCAGGACCGCGACACCGCGCTCGGTCGCCGCCACCAGGTCGATGTTGTCCACGCCCACCCCGGCGCGTCCCACGACGCGGAGCATGGGCGCCTTGGCGAGCATCTCCGCCTTCACCTTGGTGGCGCTCCGCACGATCAGCCCGTGTGACGTCGCCAGCGCCTCGGTGAACTTCGCGTCCTTCGAGTCGTCCACCTGCACGACCTCGAACCGCTGGTCGTTCTTGAGCGCGCCCAACGCCGGGCCCGCCACCTTGTCGGTCACGAGGACCCGGAAGCGACCGGCGCTCACTCGATCACCTCGGTGAGCACGCCGAGCACCTGCTCGAGCTCGTCCAGCGTGTGATCGCCCATGTGGCCGACCCGGAACGAGCTCGGCTTCATCTTTCCGTACCCGCCGCCGATCGTCCAACCCTTGGCGGCGACCGCCTTCACGATGCTCGGCGCGAGATCCGCCGTGGCGACCGCGACCGTGGTCACGCAGGGCGAGCGATAGCCCTTCGGCGCCAGCACCGAGAGCCCGGCCTTCTTGCCCTTCATCTCGTCCACCCACGCCCAGGTACGCTCGGCCATCTTGCGATGGCGCTCCCACCGCTTCGGCATCGTCTCGGCCAGCATGCGCCTCACCTGGACCTGCGCGGCGTAGATCGTCGACAGGCCGGGGGTGATGTGCGGCTGCGACTTCTCGTGCGCCGCCTGGAACGCGAGCAGGTCGAAGTAGTAGCCGCGGTTCGGCACGGTGGCCGCGCGCTTCATCATGCGCTCCGACGCGACGCCGAACGCGAGGCCGGGCGGAAGCGCGAATGCTTTCTGCGAGCCGGTCAGCAGGAAGTCGAGCCCCCAGTCGTCCGTGCGCACCTCCGCGCCACCGAAGCCCGACACGGAGTCGACGAGGATCATCACGTCGTCATGCTCACGCGCCACCGCGGCCAGCGCGGCGATGTCGTTGAGCACGCCGGTGGAGGTCTCCGAGTGCACCATCGTGACCGCATCGTAGGCGCCACTCGACAGCCGCTTCCGCAGCTCGGCGGGGTCGTGCGCCTGGCCCCACGGGACCTCGTATTCGTCCACCTGATGCCCACAGGCGCGCGCGATCTCACCGAAGCGCTTGCTGAACGCGCCGTTCACGAGCGCCAGGAGCTTGCTCCGCACGCCGTTGCGGACAGCGGCCTCCATGAGACCGGTCGCCGAGGAGGTGGAGACGTAGACGGGGCGCTTCGTGTAGAAGATGGTCTCGAGTCCCGCCTGGAGCTCCTGGAGGATCTCCGTCATGGCGGTGCCCCGGTGGCTGATCATCGGGCGCAGCTGCGCCTCCATGACCTCGGGGTAGACCTCGGTGGGACCGGGGAGGAAGAAACGGCCGAGCGGCTTCTCGCCGGGGCCGGAGGTTGGCTTGCTCATCTAGCGACCTGGTGGGGGTCGACCCGCTTGTGAAAGAATACACAAGCTAACGACCTCGCGGGTGTTTTCCAGCTTTCGGGGGCCCGCGGGCGCCCTGGCGGCGGACCGGCCGGCGCTAGCGCCAGGCCTGCTGCCAGCGCGTGTAATGCACCGTGGCCACACCGGCGCGCTCGAGCACCTCGAGGCCCGCCGGATCACGGTAGGCGCTCCGGTAGAAGAGGTGCGAGACCTTCGCCTGCACCATGAGCTTGGCGCACATCACGCAGGGGCTCGCCGTCACGAACGCGACCTTGTCCGGGACCGCGCCCGGCGACTTCACCAGCGCGTTCATCTCCGAATGGATGCAGCCGCAGCGTCCGACCTCGTCGGTGTCGCAGCGGTTCGGGAAGCCGCGCACGTTGCCGTTGTACCCGATCGCGAGCACGTGCTCGAGCGTCCCGTCCGTGAGGACGGTGCCGACCTGGAGCCGCGAGCAGGTCGAGCGCTTCGCGAGCTCCTCGGCCATGCGCATGTAGACCTCGAAGAGCGGCGGCCGTGTGACGTGATCGAGCGCCGCGACGAAGTCCTCCGGCACCTGGACCACGTTGAGCGGGTGCGTGTTGGCCGCGACCCCGTCCTTGTGGATGAGTGGCATGGCGGTGCGCTATCTCCAGCCGAGGCCGCGCAGGAACACCTTGGCCTGAAGGTACTCGACCGGGGCCCAAGCGTCCGTCAGCGGCCTACCCGCGGGAACGACCGGGGACAGCGCACGGCTCGCCGCGGGGATCACGCCGGGACGTTTCGCGGCGACGATCACGAGGTTCTGCGTGACGCCGGGCGCCGCGCCCGGATCGGCGAGGTAGGTGCGCGTGTCGGCGAACACCTCGTCGAGCGTGGCCTCCAGACGCTCGAGGAAGCCCACACCCGGCCCTTCGAGCGGCGAGAGCACGTTGGCGACGAAGAGCCCATCGGCGGACATCCGGGCGGCCATGTCGGTGAGCGCCTCGCGCGTCACCATCGTCCAGGGCACGGTGAGCAGGTGATCGAACACGTCGAGGTACACGAGGTGGTAGACGTCGCTCGAGGCCCGCAGGTGCACGCGCGCGTCCTCGTGCACGACGTGGATGTTCGGGTGGACGGCACGGCCGTAAGCGAAGTGCTCGGCGGCCAGCTCCGTCACGACCGGATCGAGCTCCACGACCGTGATCTCCATGCCGGGGCGCCGCGCATCGAACGCCACGGGCAGCGAGAGCGCGGCGCCTCCGAGGACCAGCATCGACTCCGTCCTCGCGAGCGCGGGCTCGAGCACCTCCAGGCTCACGGTCACGTACGCGTGCGCGGCCTCGCCCGTGTCCACGTACTCGGCCGAGGACGAGCCGCCGTTCTGGAACAGCTCGCGCACCATGCGGCCGTCGCGCCACTCGCGCTCCGTCACGCGCACGGAGGCGTACAGGGTCTGACGCGCGGCGAGCGTCCCCGTCGTGGGGCGCGCGGCGAGCAGCCCGAGCGCGCCGAGCGAGGCGGCGGCCAGCAGGAGGTGCAGCCCGCGCGGCCCTCCGCTGGCGAGGAGCCGCGCGGACAGGAAGGCCATCGCGAAGAGGCTCGCCGCCGTGAGCCCGAGCAGAACCGGGAGCGGGAACGCCGGCAGCAGCACGAAGCCCGTGACGAACGTGCCGGCGATCGAGCCGGCGGTGGCCGCGGCGCTCACGTCGCCCGCCCGCCGCCCGACGGCGCCCAACGTCTCCGTGTCGGCCTGCACCAGGAAGGGAACGACCGCCCCGAGGCACAGCACCGGCGGCCCGAACAGAACGAGCGCGCTCGCCACCGCGCCCGGGATGAAGCCGAGCACGTCGCGCGCCATCCACGGGAAGCCCTCACCCACCACGGGAAGCGCCCCGGTCAGCCCCGCGAACGCCAGGATCGCCGACAGCGGGATCGCGCCCGAGTCGGCGAGCCGGCCGCCGAGGTGGCTGCCCACGGCGAGCGCGCCGAGGATCACGCCGATCACGGCGGTCCACGGAATCGCGGACAAGCCGAAGACGGGCGCGATCAGACGGGCGCCTGCGATCTCGATGGTGAGGACCGCGAACCCCGACCAGAACGCCAGGGCGAAGAAGCCGATCCTGCGCAGACGGGGCTGCGCCGCGGGCGGAGGCGGCCCTTCGCGTGCCGGCGTCGCCTCGACGGGTGCCTCGTCCGACATGCAGCTCTACGCCGGCTGCATGGTCCGCTTGGCGGCTTTCTTGCGGAGATGCGGCTCCAGGATGCGCTTGCGCAGCCTGATGGCGTCCGGTGTCACCTCGATCAGCTCGTCGTCCTCGATGAACTCGAGCGCGAGCTCGAGCGTGATCTTCCTCGGCGGCTCGAGCTTGATGTTCTCGTCCGAGGCCGTGGTGCGCATGTTCGTGAGCTTCTTCTCCTTGCTCACGTTCACGTCCATGTCGTCCGTGCGCGAGTTCTCGCCCACGATCATGCCGCCGTAGGCGTCGTCGCCCGGCGAGACGAACATGCTGGCTCGCTCCTGCAGCCCGCCGAGCGCGAACGCGACCACCTTGCCCTGCCGGTCGGCGACGAGCACGCCACGCGTGCGACCGCGGATATCCCCTGCCCACGGACCCCAGGAATCGAACTGGTGGTGGAGGATCCCCTCGCCCTTGGTGTCGGTCATGAAATCGGACCTGTAGCCGAAGAGGCCACGCGCAGGCACGCGGAAGCGCAGCCGCGTGTTGCCGGAGTCGCCCATCGGCCGCATCTCGAGCATCTCGCCTTTGCGCGAGCCGAGCCTCTCGATCACGATGCCGATCATGTCGGACGGGACCTCCACGACGGCCTCCTCGTAGGGCTCCTGGAGCTGGCCGTTCGGCCCCTTGCGCGTGATCACGCGCGGCCGTGACACCTGGAACTCGTAGCCCTCGCGGCGCATCGTCTCCATGAGGATCGACAGGTGCAGCTCGCCGCGCCCGCTCACCGTGAAGGTGTCGGGCTGGTCGGTCTCCTCGACGCGCATGGCCACGTTCTTCTCGATCTCACGGAAGAGCCGCTCGCGCACCTGGCGCGTAGTCACGAACTGGCCGGACTGACCCGCGAAGGGCGAGTTGTTGACCGTGAAGTCGACGGAGAGCGTCGGCTCCTCGACCGCGATGCCCTTCAACCGCTCGCGGTGGTCCGGGTCGGTGAGCGTCTTGCCGATCTCCACGCCCTCCAGCCCCGCGAGCGCCACGATATCGCCCGCGTGGGCCTCTTCGACGTCGATCCGCGCGAGACCGCTGAACGTGTAGAGCCGGGAGACCTTGGCCTCTTCCGCCTCGGCCGGGTCGCCGACGAGGCCTTCGGGTCCGAGCGCCAGCAGCGCCACGCGGTCGCCCACGTGCACCCTGCCCCGCTCGATCCTGCCGATCGCGATGCGACCCACGTACGGCGAGTGGTCGAGCGTGGAGACGAGCATCTGGAACGGCCCGCTGGGGTCGACGCGGGGCGCCGGGAAATGCGAGACGATCGTGTCGAAGAGCGGCGTCAGGTCGCCGCCCGTCGCCTCGTGATCGGGAGACGCCCAACCGTCTCGGCCCACCGCGTAGAGGAACGGGGCGTCGAGCTGCGCGTCATTCGCCTCGAGATCCATGAAGAGCTGCAGGACCTCGTCGTGCACCTCGAGCGGCCGCGCGTCGTGGCGGTCCACCTTGTTGATGACGACGAGCGGAAGCAGGCCGAGCTCGAGCGCCTTGCGGGTGACGAAACGCGTCTGCGGCATCGGCCCCTCGGCCGCGTCCACGAGCAGGACGACGCCGTTGACCATCCGGAGGATGCGCTCGACCTCGCCGCCGAAGTCGGCGTGGCCCGGCGTGTCGACGATGTTGATCTTCACGCCGTGCCATTCGACGGCGGTGTTCTTGGCCAGGATCGTGATGCCCCGCTCTCGCTCGAGCGGGTTCGAGTCCATGACGCGCTCTTGGACGGCCTGGTTGTCCCGAAAGACACCGGCCTGCCGGAACATCTGATCTACCAGGGTCGTCTTGCCATGATCGACGTGCGCGATGATGGCGATATTGCGGATCTGCATAGCCTGGAAAGGTAACCAACCCGGGCCTCGCGGGGTCAGCGGGGACCTCCGGCGGCGGGGAATGCTGGAAGGGCGCCCGGATCGTATGTTGGCGGGACGCCGGAGGTCCGAGACGCCGCGCCGTCCAACGCCCTCCGGCCGCCGGAAATCGCCGCCCAGGGAGGCCGACCATGAGACCCCAGCCCATCCTCGCCGTCGCTTCGACCGTGGCCGTGCTCGGAGCAGCCACCGCCTGCGCCATCGGCGAGGCAACCGGGTCGCCGCTCGTGCTCGAGAGCGTCTCGACCCTCCCCCATTTGGTGACGGGCGGCGACGTGCTCCTGCGCGTCGGAGTCCCGGACGGGGTGGAGGCTTCCGGGCTCACGGTGCTCGCCAACGGCGCGGACGTCAGCGCGGGCTTCCATGCCGCCGACGGGGGTGGCATGGTCGGGCTCGTGGACGGCCTGCGCGAGGGCACGAACGAGATCCGGGCGAGCGTCCCGGGACGACCCGCCACCGTGCTCGCGGTCACGAACTACCCGATCACCGGGCCGATCATCTCGGGACCCCACGAGTCACCCTTCCTCTGCCAGACCGAGGAGTTCGAGCTCACCGGCGGCGAGACGCTCGGCGCGCCGCTCGACGAGGACTGCTCGATCGCGACGCGCGTGGACTACGTGTACCTGTCGAGCACCGCCGGCGAGTTCAGGCCTTATCCGCAGACGGGTGAGGGACGCGTCCCGCCGGCGGACGTGGCCACGACGACCACCCTCGACGGCACGACCGTGCCGTTCGTGGTCCGCGTGGAGACGGGCACGGTGAACCGCGCCATATACCAGAGCGCGATGCTGCACGACCCGTCCCTCCCCGAGCCGGACCCCTGGACGAGGAGCCCCGGCTGGAACGGCAAGCTCGTCTACACGCACGGCGGCGGCTGCCGCGAGGGCTGGTTCAGGCAGGGCGCCAACGCAGGCACGGTGCTCGACGAAGGGCTGCTCGGCATGGGGTTCGCCGTCACCTCGTCGTCGCTCAACGTGTTCGGCAACAACTGCAACGACGTGCTGGCGTCCGAGACGCACATCATGGTGAAGGAGCGCTTCGTCGAGAGCTACGGCGAGCCCGTCTACACCATCGGCACGGGCGCTTCCGGCGGCTCGTACCAGAGCCACCAGACCGCCGACAACTATCCGGGCGTCTTCGACGGCATCATCGTCTCGTCCAGCTTCCCGGACGTCGCATCCGCGACGATCTTCACGCTCGCCGACGCGCGCCTGCTCCACCACTACTTCACGCGCGTGGCGCCCGACGCGCTCACGCGCGAGCAGCAGCGGCTCGTCTCGGGGTTCGGCTCCTGGGGCAGCATCCCGAACCTCTCCGCCGGCGCCGCGCGCATCGACGCCACGTACGATCCGGCGGCCGCCCCCGAGGAGCAGGGCGCCGAGGTCGGCCTGCCGCAGCTCGAGGCGCTTCGTTACGGCGCGTCGAACCCGGACGGTCCGCGGGCGACGGTGTACGACCATACGGTGAACGTCTACGGCACCGATCCGTCGACCGGCTTCGCAGGACGTCCGCTCGACAATCACGGCGTGCAGTACGGACTGTCGGTCCTGAACAGCGGGGACATCACGAAGGCGCAGTTCATCGCACTCAACCGCGACATCGGCGGTTTCGATGCGGACCTGAACCACGTCCCGGAGCGGCACCGCGCGGACCCGACGGCGGCGCGGCGTGCAGCGGACACGGGCCGCATCCTCTTCGGGGGCGCGGGCCTCGCGTCCACACCGGTGATCGACTACCGCAGCTACACGGACGATCGCGAGGGCGGCGACATCCACATGATCGTGCACCAGTTCACGACACGCGCGCGGCTCGAGCGGGCCAACGGACACGCCGACAACCACGTGATGGCCGTCGGTGGGGAGTGGGGCTACACGGAGGACCGACCCGACCTGGGCGTGCTCTTCCGACAGATGGATCGCTGGCTCGTGAACCTGGTGGAGGGTGACGACCTCGGCCCGCGGGCCGATCGCGTCGTCTCCGCCAAGCCCGCCGACCTGGTGGACAACTGCTGGGACACGCGGGGCGCCGAGCGGGTGAACATCAGAGAGCGGCTATCCTACGACGGAACGGGGACGTGCGCCCAGATCTATCGACCCTTCCTCACGCCGCGGACCGTCGCCGGGGCGCCGCTCACGAACGACGTCGTCACCTGTCGCCTGAAGCCACTCGATCCGTCCGACTACGAGGTGAGCTTCACGGCCTCGGAATGGGCGGAGCTCCAGCAGATCTTCCCCGACGGGGTGTGCGACTGGACCCAGCCCGACGCGTACGCCGAGGGATACCAGGGCACGTGGCTCTCCTTCGGTCCCTCGGAGGTGAACCTGGCTCGCTGAGGCGAGCGGGGCTCAGTCGCCGAGCACGTATCCGAAGATCAACGGCGCCACGATCGCGGCATCGGAGTTGATGTCGAAGCGGGGCGTGTCGGCGGCGAGCTTGCCCCAGGTGATCTTCTCGTTCGCGGGCGCGCCGGAGTAGCCGCCGTAGGACGGCCGCGCGTCCGTGATCTGACAAAAGTATCCCCAGTAGGGCACGTCGCGCTTGAGGTCCTGCGAGATGCACGGCACCGCGCAGATGGCGAAGTCGCCGGCGATGCCCCCGCCGATCTGGAAGAAGCCGACGGACGGGTGCTTCCCTTCGCCGTGGTTGCCCTCGTACCACTCGATGAGCGACTGGAACTGCTCGGTGCCGGTCTTCACGCACGCGTGCGTCCTCACGTTCCCGAGCATGACGTTGGCCGCGAAGATGTTGCCGGTCGTCGAGTCCTCCCACCCCGGAGAGTAGACCGGAATCCCCTTCTCCTTCGCCGCGATCATCCAGGAGTTGACGGGATCGATCTGGTAGTGCTCCGCGAGCGTCGGATCGTCGAGCACCTGGAAGAGGAACTCGGCCGGCGTGTAGCGTTCGCCGGTGACCGCGGCGTTCTCCCAACGCGCGACGAGGCGCGACTCCAGATGGCGCATCACGGTCTCGGGAATGCACGTGTCGGTGACGCGGTTCATCCCCCGCTCGTAGAGCGCGACCTCGTCGGCGGCCGAGAGCTCGCGCCACGAGCGCACGATCTCGTAGTCCCGGTGCGCGAGGAGGTTGAAGACGTCCTCCTCCAGGTTGGCGCCCGTGCACGAGATCGCGTGCACGTAGCCTTTGCGGATCATGCGCGCGAGGACGATGCCGAACTCGCCGGTGGACATCGCTCCGGCCATCGCCACGAGCATCTTCCCCCCCGCGGCGAGGTGAGCCTCGTACGCCTTCGCCGCGTCGAGCGTCTCGCGGGCGTTGAAGTGGAGATAGTGCTTCTCCATGAACTGGCGGATCGCGCCCAAGACTCGGCTCCTGTGTTATGATGCCCGCGTGACCCCGCACGTCGACGACCCCCGCGGCACTTCCGTGCAACCGTCCGTCGAACCGCCCGTCGGCCCGCCGCATCTCTCGATCGACGGACCCGTCGCTCGGATCGTTCTCCGACGTCCCGAACAGCACAACGCGATCGAAGCGCACGACGTTGCACGTTTGCATGCCCATCTCGCAACCGTCGAGTCGGCTTCCGACGTGCGCGTCCTCGTCCTGACCGGGAGCGGACGAGCCACCTTCTGCTCGGGCGCATCGCTCGTCCAGATCGAGTCCGGGGAGCTGACCGGCTCGATGTTCGAGCGCCTCGCCGACGCGCTCGCCTCCGTGCGCGTCCCCACGGTCTGCGCGCTGAACGGTAGCGCATTCGGGGGCGGCGTCGAGCTGGCCGTGTGCTGCGACTTCCGCGTGGGCGTCGACGGAAGCCGGATCGCGGTGCCGGCCGCGAAGCTCGGCATCTGTTATCCGGTCGGTGGCATCCGCCGCTTCGTGTCCGCCCTCGGACCGGGCCCGGCGGCCCGGCTGCTGATCGCCGCGGAGGAGATCGACGCCGACGGGATGCTGGCCGCCGGCTTCCTCCATCGGCGGGTGCCGCCGGATCGGCTCGCCGCGGCGACCGACGAGCTCGCGGCACGGCTCGCGTCGCTCGCTCCGCTCGCCGTCCAGGCGATGAAGCGCATCCTGCGCGAGGTCGCCGCCGGATCCCTGGACGCCGCGGCGGCCGAGGCGCTCGTGGCGCGCGCGGCTCGATCCGAGGATTTCCGGGAAGGCGTGCGGGCGCGCCGCGAGGGCCGAGATCCCGTCTTTCGCGGCGCCTAGCTCGCGAGCGCTCCATGGCGCGTCGCGGCAGCTCGACGTGCAACCCCGCCCCGGGAGGCGCCGTCGAACCGGGCGCGGGGAGAGAAGGTACAGTATGCTCGTAGCCAGTCGTCGCCGCCCCACATCGGGGGGCTCGCATCCGGGAGGTCGGATGATCGCTCGCATCGCCCGCGCCGCGCTCGGCGCCTCGCTCACGGTGGCCGCGTGGTGCACCGCCGCCGTCGCCCAACAGCCCGTCGCGAGCGTCGAGGGGATCACCGAATACCGGCTCGACAACGGGCTGCGCGTGCTCCTCTTCCCCGACCCCACCAAGCCGCAGATCACGGTCAACATCACGTACATGGTGGGCTCGCGGCACGAGGGCTACGGCGAGACCGGCATGGCCCACCTCCTCGAGCACCTGCTCTTCAAGGGCACGCCGGACCACCCGGACATCATGCGGGAGCTGACGGAGCGCGGCGCGCAGCCGAACGGCACGACCTGGTACGACCGCACGAACTACTTCGAGATCTTCCCGGCCGCCGAGGGCAATCTCGAGTGGGCGCTCGACCTCGAGGCCGACCGCATGCTGCACGCGCGCGTGCTCGCCGAGGAGCTCGAGTCGGAGATGACCGTCGTGAGGAACGAGATGGAGTCGGGCGAGAACGACCCGCTCGGCATGCTCACCCAGCGCACGCTCTCCACCGCGTACCTCTGGCACAACTACGGGAAGTCGACCATCGGCGCGCGCTCGGACGTCGAGAACGTGCCGATCGAGCGGCTGCAGTCCTTCTACCGGAAGTACTACCAGCCCGACAACGCGATGCTGATCGTCGCCGGCAACTTCGACGGACCGACCGCGCTGGATCTGGTGGTGCAGAAGTTCGGCGAGATCCCGCGTCCCGTGCGCGAAGGCGACGACGTCCTCTACCCCACCTACACCGACGAGCCGACGCAGGACGGCGAGCGCATGGTCACGCTCCGTCGGGCCGGCGACGTGCAGTACGTCACCTCGATGTATCACGTCCCGCCGGGGTCGCACCCCGACCTCGCGGCCGTGGACGTGCTCGCGTTCATCCTCGGCAACACGCCGTCGGGGCGGCTCTACCGCGCCCTGGTCGAGACCCAGATGGCGACGCGGGCGACGGCCCGCACGTATCAGCTCCGGGAGGCGGGCCCGCTGATCACGACCGCGACCGTGGATCGCGACCGCGACCTCACCTCCGTGCTCGCCGCGATGAACGAGACCGTGGAGGGTGTGCTCGACGAGCCCGTGACCGACGAGGAGGTGCAGCGCGCGAAGGCCTCGCTGCTGAACGACATCAACAGGTCGTTCAACTCCTCCACGGGGATCGCGCTCGACCTCTCCGAGTGGCAGTCGATGGGGGACTGGAGGCTCTTCTTCCTCCACCGCGACCGAATCGAGGCAGTAACCACGGACGACGTCAACCGGGTTGCGCACGCCTACCTCAAGCCCGACAACCGCACCGTCGGGCTCTTCTATCCGACGGAGCGACCGGACCGGGCCGAGATCCCCGACGTTCCGAATGTGGACTCGATGGTCGCCGGCTACACGGGCCGCGACGCGGTGGCGGAGGGGGAAGCGTTCGATCCGTCGCCCGCCGCCATCGAGGCGCGTACGGTGCGCTACCTCCTGCCCAACGGCATGGAGGTGGCGCTCGTTCCCAAGCAAACCCGGGGCGATCTCGCCATGGTCCGCCTGCGGCTCGCGTTCGGCGACGAGCAGGCGCTGATGAACCGATCGACCGAGGCGGAGCTCGCGGGCGCCATGCTCATGCGCGGCACCGCGCAGCGCGACCGTCAGGCCATCCAGGACGAGCTCGACCGCCTGCAGGCCTCGGGCAGCGTGGGCGGCAGCGCGATGATCGGCACCGGCCAGTTCCAGACCGTGAACGCGAGCGTGCCGGAAGTGATCCGACTCGTCTCGGAGCTCGTGCGGGAGCCGTCGTTCCCGGAGTCGGAGTTCGCGATCCTCAAGGAGCAGAGCATCGCCTCGATCCAGGAGGCGCGCACGGACCCGCAGGCGCTCGCGCAGCTCGCCCTGGCCCGCGCGACGACGCGTTGGCCCGTGGGGCATCCCAACTATCCGGAGACGTTCGAAGAGGCGCTCGCGAGCCTCCAGGCCACCACGGTGGAAGACGTGCGCGCCTTCTACCGCGACTTCTACGGGCCGCAGAGCGGCAACATCGTGGTCGTCGGCGACTTCGACGAAGCCGAGGTGCGGCGCGTCATCGAGGAGTCGTTCGCCGATTGGGAGAGCCCGCACCCCTTCCAGCGCGTGGCCGCACCGTTCTACGAGCCGCCGCCGGGCGAGATCGTCATCGAGACGCCCGACAAGGCGAACGCGATCTTCTTCGCCCAGCAGAACCTCGAGCTCCGCGACAGCGACCCGGACTATCCCGCGCTCGTCCTGGCCGGTTACATGCTCGGAGGCGGCGTGCTCAACTCCCGGCTGGCCCGCCGCATCCGGGTGCAGGAAGGCCTGAGCTACGGGGTCGGCGCGGATCTCTCCGCGCATCCCGTCGATCCGGTTGGTCAGCTCACCGTCTACGCGATCTACGCGCCGGAGAACGCGGCCGCGCTGCGCCAGGCGTTCGACGACGAGATGGCGGCCGTGCTGCGGGACGGGTTCACGCAGGAGGAGCTCCAGACCGCCAAGCAGGGCTGGCTGGAGAACCGGCAGCTATCCCGCGCGCAGGACTCGAGCCTGGCGGCTCAGCTCTCGCAGGGCCTCTACTTCGACCGCACGCTCGGCTTCGACCAGCAGCTCGAGGACCGCGTGCGCGCCGTCACGCTCGACGAGGTGAACCGCGTCGCTCGGGAGCGGCTGGACCCGGCGAAGCTCACGATCGTCAGGGCGGGCGACTTCGGCGGACCCCGCGGAGGCGCCGGAAACTGACCTACGAGCGGCGCTTGCGCCTCTTGGGCTTCACGGACGCGTCGACGTAGCCGCCCTCGACGAGCAGCTCGCGCAGCCGCTCCTCCCGGTCCGGGAGCGCGGTCTTGGCGATCTCCCGGGCGAACGCGATGCGGTGGGGCACGGAAACCTTGTCCAGGACGGCGATGGGCGCGCCGTACCGGAGGAGGATCCGCTTCGCGTCGACGGCTACCGGGTCGGTCAAGTGGGCCTCGATCTCGGGCTTGGGATCAGCGGCAGCTCAGCAGCACGGCTCAGCTGAAGGCGGGCGGCGAACGATAACCGAACGGCTCGGTCGCGATCCAGAGTCCCCGGCAGTCCGGGGGCCCTGCATCCGGACGCGGCTCAGTTCATCACGCCCGGGTCGAGCCGTTCCTCCCCTTCCTCGCCCGGCTCGCGCGGGGCGGCCGCCGGCAGCACCAGCGGCCCACTGAGGTGGAAGCGCGGAACCTCGACCTTGAAGCGGCTCCCGTCCGGACGGGCGAAGGTGTAGTAGCCTTCCATGTACCCGACCGGCGAGCGCAGCACGCAGTAGCTGCTGTACTCGTGCGAGCCCCCGGGCTCGAGCAACGGCTGCTGGCCGATGACCCCTTCGCCGTCGACCATGGAATCGCCGGCCGCGGCGTCGTGGATGTGCCAGTGCCTGAAGAGGAGCTGGGCGGCCTGACCGCCCTCGTTGGCCAGCCCGATCCGGTAGGAGAACACGAACGTTCCCTCCGCCGGGTCCGACTGGGCGAGCGAGAACCTGGGCCGCACCCGGACTCTGATCCCTTCCGTCGCCTTTTCGTAGAGCATGCCCTTCATACACGGGCACGTTCCCGGCGGTACGGCAGGCTCCCGGACCCCGCAGGAGGACCCGCTCGTGCCAGGCGGTGCTAGCTGGCGTCGATCACCACGGTGTGGGTGTTGCCGACGCTGAAGATGATCGAGCCGCCGAGCAGCTCCGTGATGCCGTTGGAGAGACGGTCGTCGGGAGCGGTGACGGAAGCTCCGATCAGGAGGCGCACGTTGGGCGCGCCGGGAAGCCCCAGCGGCACGGGCACGTTCTCGAAGTCGATCTCGTAACCGTTGCCGGCGAAGGAGAATCCCTCCGGCAGATAAGGCGTCAGCTCGGGCGGGACGACGCCCGACGCCACCTCCGCCGGCCAGGCATGGGCGTTGCCGTTGTAGTTGAGCGTGGCGATCCGCAGCGCCTCGAGATCCGCCGCCACGGTCGTGGCCCGTGCGCGGAACGTCATGTTGCGCATGTTGGGGATGGCGAGCCCGGCCAGGATCCCCACGATCGACACGGTCACGAGGAGCTCGACCAACGTGAAGCCCGCACGTCCGAGACCCTCGCGCTCGGTTCGGCGTCCGATTCGGGGCACGTTCACCCTCCCATCTCGAAGTTCACGCCCACACGAGCCGCCCAGTCCGTAAGACTCTCCGACGAGTTGTAGACGACGTTGTCCTCGCCTACGGGTACCGTGAGCACGTAGCCTGCGCCGAGCAACGAGTAGCCGACATCCTCGACGGTGACACCCGCCTCGGCGAGCGTCTGCGGGAGACGGCCGTTCATCGCGCGATATCCCTCGATGCGCGACGCGTATACGTAGACAGCGCGCCGCGTGTCCGCCAGCGCCTCCTCCGGGGCTTGAGCCGCGATCGGGTTGATCACGACCCACGGCGGCGGTGCCACGAGTAGGAAAGTCGCCAGCACCGCGAGCGTGAGCCCCATCGGAAGCATCCAGATAGGCTGCGGCCTGGGCGCGGACCTCTTCTTGGCGGCCTCGTCCCTGGCGGCCGCGTGCTTGAGGACCGCCGCGACCACATCCGCCGTTTCCTGGCCGCTGGAGACTTCCTCCTTGGCGTGGAACGGCCTGATCTGGTCCTTGTCCGTGGCGCGACCTTCGGAAGGACGTTCGGTCACCAGGGCGGGATCCTCTGGAGTGCTGAGTCGCGGCGCGAACGACGCGCCGACGAGACACCGGATGCTCGACCAGTCATGATATTCACGGGCGAGCCGTCCAGGTAGGGTTTACGAAAAGGGCGGTCGGCGCGGGACCGCCGAAGTCGACAAGACCGCGGGGCGGCCGGTAGGTTCGGGGCGATGAGCGGCCGAACCCTGTCCCGGTCCGTCGAGGACTATCTCAAGGCGATCTACGGGCTCCAGGAGTCCGGGGACGCCGCCTCCACCACCGCGATCGCGGAAGCGTTGGACATCCAGCCCGCCTCGGTGACCGGCATGATCAAGCGTCTCGCCGAGACCGAGCTGCTCGAGCACGTGCCCTATCGCGGCGTGCGACTCACGAAGCGGGGCGTCAGGGAGGCGCTGCGCGTCGTGCGCCGGCACAGGATCCTCGAGACGTATCTCTGCGAGCGGCTCGGGTTCGCCTGGGAAGACGTGCACGATGAGGCCGAGCGCCTGGAGCACGCGGCCTCCGACGACCTCATCGAGAAGATGGCGGCGGCGCTCGCGTTTCCGATGCACGACCCGCACGGGGCGCCCATCCCGACGGTGGCCGGCGACATCGAGAGCACGGGACCGTCGACGCTCGCCGACGCCCGCCCGGGCACGCGACTCCGGATCCGCGCGGTTCGGGACGAGGACTCGGCGTATCTGCGCTCGATGGCCGCCGAGGGCCTCGTGCCCGGCGCGCGCGTGCGCGTCGCCGAGACGCAGCGCGTGGCGGGGTCGGTCGAGTTCAGCCTAGGCGCCGGAGAAGAAGCCCGCTCCGTCGAAGGCAGCTTGGCCCGGCAGATCTACGTCGTGCCCGACGACGAGGACGACGCCGGCGACTAGGACAGCGGACAGTCGTCAGCGAGACCGCCCGGTTCGTCGGCGAACACCGTGAAGCGACGCACGACGGCCGCACCGAACACTCCCGTTCCGTCGCCCCGGAGGCTCGCCACGCGCACCTGCCCGGACGGGTTGAAGTTGCCCCCCCGCACCCAGTTCACGTAGTTCCGCTCCACCGCGGCGATCGTGATGAGCGCGTCCGTGCCCTCCGGCAGTCCCCGCTGGAGCCGGAGCGCCAGATCCTGATCGAGATCGAAGCGATCGAACACGCCGAACTCGCTCGGGAACACCACCGTGGTATCGGACGCCGAGATGGACAGGCCGAGCAGATAGAGCGGATCGTCCTCGACCTCGATGCCCTCGGACGCGAGCGCGGAAGGCAGTCCGTTGATCGACGTCTCGTTCACATAGGCCCAGGCGCCCTCCGAGCGCGTCCAGCGCAGCTCGAGCAGCGTGTCGGGCTCGAGCCTGCATACGGGCGGGATCCGGTCGAGCTGGAAGTCCCCGGGAATGGTGAGACCGCCGATCAGCCGCCGGCCGTCGGCGAGGTCGATCGTCAGATCCAGTCGGTCGCCCGGCGCGAGGCTCGAGGCCGCACCGCCGTCCGTGAAGCACGACCCCGTGGCTCCGTCCGCGAGCGTGTCGACGCACGTCCCCACCGCGGCGAGCCCGAGGACCAGAGCGAGCCCGTCGTCGCGCTCGATCCGGACGACCGCACCGTTGAACGTCTCGGAGTCGGGCGTGCCCCCGGCCGCCGTCCCGTGCAGGAACGCGCGCACGCGGTGGTCGGCCGGAGCGTCGCCGAGCGTCACGTACACCTCGCCGACCACCACGTCCTCGAAGTCCACCACCGTGACCTCCTGCAGCTCGCAGGCGGACAGCGCCGGCAGGAGCAGCAGCCAAACCGCCGGACGCATCAGAACGACACCTCGAGGCCGAACGTCGGGAGCACCGGGAACATCGACACGCCCGAGCGCACGGCCGGCGTCCGGTCGTACTCGAAGAAGTAGAAGAGCGGATTGCGACGGTTGTAGACGTTCAGGATGTTCACGTACGGTGTGAGCGTTCCCCACCCCTTGGTGAACGTCTTGCGGAAGCTGACGTCCAGGCGGTGGTAGGTGGGAAAGCGCGAGTCGTTGCGCGGCTCCAGGACCACCCCGTAGTCGCGGGCGAGCTCCGCTCCGTCGTCGCCGCCGCTCCACTGGAGCTGGCCGTTGTCCACGAAGCGCGGCGCATAATACGCGTACGACCCGATCGCGCGCGTGAAGGGGATGCCGGTCCCGAAGTTCCAACGGAGCCCGCCCTCCCATCCCCAGGGCGCGGGATAACGGAGCACGAGGTCGAGGTCCAGCCGGCGATCGAACACCGGCGGGTAGGTGATCTCCGGACGCGGCTCGATGGGCGAGAGCGGATCCGGGAACGTGCGCTCCGCCCAGAGCACCGAAGCCGCCACCCAGCCGTTCCACGCGCCGGTCTCCTTGCGGACGAGGAAGTCGACTCCGTACGACAGGCCGTCGCCCGAGAGCACGTCGTCGAGCTCGTCGTTCGGGTCCTCGGCGGGGTTGAACGTGACCACGCCGTCGAAGGAGCGGATGTACGTCTCGACCGACCAGAACCAGTCGACGTCCCGGAATCCCTCGACGCCGAGCTGGAGCTGATCGGACACGACGTGCGGAGCGGTCGCGCCCGTGAGGACCCAGATATCCAGGCCGAGTGGCAGCTCCTCGTCGCGCAGCGAGTGCATGAACTGCGTGTATCTTCCGGCCGCCAGCTTCACGGCCGCGTCGCCGCCGGCGAAGAATCGCTTCACCGCCAGGCGCGGTGCGATCTCCGCGATCGTCTCTCCTGGGTCCGGCACCCACGTGTCGAGCCGGAGGCCGGCCTCGACGAGCCACGCGTTGGGCACGGACCAACGGGTCTGCGCGTACGTGCCGAGCTGCCAGCCGGTTCCGTCGCCGCTCCCGAACTCGGTGCCTCCCGTGGCGAAGCGATTCCCGTACGAGAGGCGCTCGGCGCTCGCGCCGAGCTGGAGCGCCGTCGTCGGCGTGAGCGGCTGCGCGAGATCGGCGCGGATCTGCGCCTGCTCGATCGCGCTCCTGAACTCGGTGTCGGCGAAGTCGGGGAACTCGAGGCCCGTGCCGTAACGGCTGAAGTTCGCGCGCAGGTCGAGCGCTCCTCCGCCCGCGTGCGGGCGGATCCAGCGGAGCCCGACGAGATCGTTCCCCCAGTCCCAGTCGATGCGGAGCGGGAAGTCCTCGGCGTCGAACCGCGTCAGATCGAGGACGTCCTTCCCGGTGTAGGCGGTGAGGAGCAGCCGGTCCCCCGAGCGTCCCTGGCTCTCGAGCACGAGCTGGAAGTCGGTCAGATGATACGGGAACTCGAACGCCGGCTTGAAGAGGACGTCGAAGTAGGACCTGCGCGCGGAGAACCGGTAACGCGTGCTCGAGCGTCCGAGCGCGGTCGAGACCGACGCCGGCAGACGCCCCCCCACGGCCACGCGCGTGGCGAGCAACGACACGCCCGCCTGGACGCCGAACGGCCCCTCCCCGGCGTCCGACTCGATGTCGAGCACCGACGAGACGCGTCCGCCGTGCTCGGCCGGAAAGCCGCCCGACTGAAGCTCCACGCGGTCGATCATGTCGGCGTTGAAGACCGAGAAGAGACCGCCGAGATGGAACGGGCTGAACACCGGCACGCCGTCGAGCAGGATCAGGTTCTGGTCCTGCGATCCGCCGCGCACGTGGAACGCCGCGGAGAAGTCGGACGTGGACACCACACCCGGCAGCACCTCGATCGCGCGGATCGGGTCCGCTTCGGCGACGCCAGGGAGCGAGCGCAGCTCGTCGACCCGGATCTCGCGCACCGTCGGCCCCGCCATGACCTCGAAGCGCTCGCGCTGTCTACTGGCCGCGGCCTCGACCGAGATTCCCGGGAGCGCGATCGCGCTGCGCACGAGCTGGACGTCCAGCTCGAGGGCCTGACCGGCCGACAGGCGGATCGCGCGCGTGTGGTCGGCGTAGCCGAGGCCGCTCACCTGCAGCGTGTAATCTCCGGCGGCGAGGGCGGGCACGCGAAACGTTCCGGACTCGTCGGAGATCGCGCCCGCGACGACCAGCGTGTCCCGCTGGACGGTCACGACGGCACCGTTCACGGACGAGCCCTCGTCGTCCGTGACACGCCCCTGGACGACGGCCTGCTGGGCCGCGAGCGGCGGGCCGACGACGGCGAAGAGGACCAGCGTGGTGAGGAGGTGGCGGGTAGACATGCGCAAATGTAGCCGCGCCCTTGGCCCCCTTCTATTATCGACGCATGGCATCTTCGCCCGAGCTTCTCGCCCGCGTTCCGCTCTTCGCGGACATGGGCCCCGAGGAGCTGCGTCGCATCGCGGACGCCGCGCAGCTCCGCACGTTCGCCGAAGGCGAGTGCCTCTTCGAGATCGGCGAGCCCGGCCGCTCGCTCTTCATCGTCACGGCGGGAACGGTGCAGGTCATGCACCCCCACCGGGCGGCGAACTTCCAGCTGGCGCGCATCGGACCGGGTGAGTTCATCGGCGAGATGTCCCTCCTCGACGACTCGCCGCGCAGCGCCACCGCGAAGGCGATCTGCGAGGTCGAGGCGCTGGTGCTCGACAAGGCGGACTTCAACGAGCTCATCGAGGGCAGGCCCGACGTGGCGCTCCATCTGCTCGCCGTGATGTCCCGGCGCATGCGGCGGGCCGACGAGCACATCAGCGGGCTGAACAGTCAGGCCGTCCGTGACCCGGTCACCGGCCTGCTCAACCGGCTGGCCTTCGAGGAGCGCCTCGAGGAAGAGACCGCCCGCGCCCGGCGTTACGGCGGCTCGTTCTCCCTCATCCTCGTCGACCTCGACGATCTGCGGAACATCAACGCCGCGCACGGCGACCAGGTCGGCGACGCGATCCTGGCGTGGGTGGGCCGGCTGCTCAACGAGCACACGCGCGCGTCGGACGTGCCTTTTCGCTACGAGCAGGACGCCTTCACGATCCTCTGCCCGTGGACCTCCGCCGACGTCGTGGCCCGGGTGGCCGGTCGTCTCGCGGCGCTGGTCGCCGAAGCGAAGCCGCCCGTCGAGCCGGACCTGTCGATCACGCTCACGTACGGCACCGCCACCTGCCCCGATCACGCGCGCGAGGGACAGGCGCTCTACCACCATGCACAGCGCGCGCTCATGACGGGCCGCGCCGGCGTACGCTGAGGCTACGGCAGCCTAGGCGCTACCTCGCCGGAGACGCGGTCAGTCGAACCAGCGCGTGAGCGCGCCGAGTGCGCCCAGCAGGTCGGGCTCGAGGTCGAGAACGGGCCGGAGCGGATCGGCGCCGAGCCGCTTCATGCGACGTGGGACGCTCGCGATCGTGTGATCCTGGATGCGTAGGCGAGCGTTCACCTCGCGCCACTCGAGCGGCGTCGAGACCGGGGCGCCCGGCAGCGGCCTCACCGTGAACGGCGCCACGAGCAGTCGCCCGTGCCCGTTCTGCACGAAGTCCACGTAGACCTTGCCCTGCCGCCGGTCCGGGTTGCGCGTGAGCGTGGCGATCTCGGGCAGCTCGGCGACGACGACTCGCCCGAGCAGCTGACCCAGGTCCCGCGACTGGTCGTACGTCAGCTTGCGGCCGAGCGGGACCAGAACGTGCAGCCCCGACGAGCCGCTCGTCTTCACGAAGGAAGGCAGGCCGATCTCCTCGCAGATCGCGTGCAGCCGGAGGGCGATCTCCACGACGTCCTCGAAGGGGGCTTCCTTCGGATCGAGGTCGAGGATGCACCAGTCCGGGTAGCCCAGCGTCTCGATGCGGCTCGACCAGACGTGGAGCGGGATCGTCCCCAGGTTGATCACGTAGAGGAGCGAGTCGAGGTCCTCGGCGACGAAGTACGAGAGCTCGCGCTCGGACCCCTCGCTCCAGAGCGTCACACGCCGGAACCAGTCCGGGGCATAGCGCGGCGCGTCCTTCTGGAAGAACGACTTCCCTTCGATGCCGTCGGGATAGCGCGTCATCACCAGAGGGCGGTCCTGCAGATACTCGAGCATCCAGGGCGCGACCTTCCGGTGGTACTCGATCAGGTCGCCCTTGGTGTAGCCCTCCTCCGGCCAGAAGACCTTGTCGAGGTTCGTGAACGGGATCTTCCGCTCCGCCCCCACCTCGGGCTTCTCCGGCCGCGGCGACGGTGCCGCCGGCTGCGTCTCGGCTGCGGGCGCGACCGGGGCCTCGACGTCCGCGTCTGCCTCCTCGACTCGGCAGTCCTTCGGCGACTTGTCGTTGCGCAGGCGGCTGAACGACGGCTGGCGCGCGATCCCCTGCTCCGTCATCTCCTTGTAGATCACCTCGATGACGAGCTCCGGGCGCACCCAGTGGTGCGCCTTGCCCTTCGGGATGCCGCCCTTCGCGTTGGCCCCGCGGTCGCAGGGACATTTCGGGATCTCGATCTCCTGAAGACGCGCCAGGATGTCGCGCAGCTCGACGTCCTTGAAGCCGGTGCCGACGCTGCCGGCGTACACCAGCTCGTCGCCCTCGTATCGCGCGATGTGCAGCGCACCGAAGCCGCCACGCGAGCCCTTCGGCTCCGTCCACCCCACCACGACGAAGTCCTCGACCTTGGTCGTCCGCACTTTGATCCAGCACGTGGAGCGTCCGCCGCGATACGGCGCGTCGGCCTGCTTGCCGACGATGCCCTCCAGACCCATCTGCTCGACCTGTCGGTACATCGCCTCGCCCTGCTCCACGATGTGGTCCGTGTAACGCACGGGCCCGACGGTCGGCAGCACCTCGCGCAGGATCTCCTTCCGCTCGAGCAGCGGCAGCGTTCTCAGGTCGAACCCCTCGAGCGCGACGATGTCGAACGCGTGATAGAGCGCGGGGAGCTCGACGCTCGCGCGGAGCGCGTCGTCACGCTTCAGGATGCGGCCCCGCTTCTGGAGTCGTTGGAACGAAGGCCTGCCCTCGGCGTCCGGCACCACCACCTCGCCGTCGAGCACCAAGCCCTCGTAGGGCAGACCCCGGACGGCGCGCGCGATCTCCGGGAACGTGACCGTCAGGTCGTGTCCCGCGCGGGAGCGCAGGTAGGCTTCCTTGCCCGCGCGCTCGGCCAGCAGCCGGTAGCCGTCGTACTTCAGCTCGAAGATCCACCCTTTGCGGCTGAACGGCCGCTCCTGGACCGACGCGAGCATCAGGCTCACGTCGTCGGCGCCGAGCGCGCCCTTCTTGGCGCCGAGCGCCTCCAGCCGGGAGGCGATCTTCTCCGCGTGCTCGTCGGCGGCCGGGAACTCGTCGACCGTCAGCCCCGAGTAGATCGAGTCGTCCGGGTAGTCCTCGGTGGACCTGTCCGGATCCATGTACGCGTCGCGCTCCTTGATCAGCAGCCACGACTTCTCGGACTGACGCGTCTTCACGAGCGTCCAACGGCCCAGCAGCTTGTGGCCGTGCAGCTCGAAGAGGAGCTTGCCCTTCTCGAGGCCCTGGTGCGGGTCCTCGACCGGCGTCCAGGTGCCCCGGTCCCACACGATCATCGCCCCCGCACCATATTCGCCCTTCGGGATGACCCCCTCGAACTCGGCGTACTCGAGCGGGTGGTCCTCCGTCTGCATCGCGAGGCGCTTGTCCGCCTGATTCGGAGACGGACCCTTCGGTACCGCCCAGGACAGCAGCACGCCGTCGAGCTCGAGGCGCAGATCCCAGTGCAGGCTCCGCGCGGCGTGCTTCTGCACGACGAAGAGATTCCCGCCCGCGACCACCCGTCCCCCGAAGGGCTCGGGCGTGCGCGAGGCTGTCCGCTTGGCGCGGTAGGTGGCGAGGCGGTCGTCGCGGGAGGGAGTCACGGCGCTGGCTTTTCGGGGAACATAACCGAGCCGGCGGCCGGGCGGTCGAGGCGCGATCCTTGCTTCCGTTTTGTCGCTGAACATACGTTCCCGGAACCTTATGGCAGCGCGCGCAATCGGTACCTCGACCATCGCCTTCGGGCTGGTCTCCCTCCCCGTGAAGCTCTACTCCACGGCGGAGTCGTCCTCGAAGATCTCCTTCAACATGATCTGGAAGGACCGGGGGGTCCGGGTCCGCCAGCAGTACATCGATCCGGCGGACGGCGCGGTCGTGCCCAAGGACGAGATCGTGAAGGGGTACGAGTTCGCGAAGGACCAGTACGTGCTCTTCACGAAGGAGGAGCTCGAGGTCGTCGAGGCGCCGAAGTCCGACGAGATCGAGATCGTGAGCTTCGTACCGGCCGAGACGGTTCCGCGGCTCTACTTCAACAAGGCCTACTACCTCGGGCCCGACAAGGGCGGCGCGCGCGCGTACAGGCTGCTCGCGGCGGCCCTCCGGGACACGGGTCGGGTCGCGATCGCCAAGCATGCCACGCGCGGCAAGCAGTACATCGTGATGATCCGGCCGCACGAAGAGGGCCTGCTCCTGGAGCAGCTCTACTACGCCGACGAGATCCGCTCCTTCGACGAGGTGCCGCTCGAGGAGGGCGAGGTCAACAAGGCCGAGCTCGGCCTGGCCAAGCAGCTCATCGATCAGGCGTCGGCCGAATCGTTCGATCCGACGCAGTTCCACGACGAGGTTCGCGAGCGGACCCTCGAGCTCATCCAGCAGAAGGTGGAGGGCCAGGAGATCACCGCCGCGCCCACTGAAGAGCCGAAGACCAAGATCATCGACCTCATGGCGGCGCTGAAGGCGTCCATCGAGGGCGGCGGCGAGGAGCGCAAGCCGGCGGCGCGCGCGGGCAAGAAGTCGGCCGGCGGCGAGAAGGCCGAGGCCCGGAAGAAGACCGCGAAGCGCAAAGCCGGTTGAAGGTCGCCCGAGCGTGATCGAGCACGGCTTCACGACGCGCCAGGTCGCCGAGGCCACCGGGCTCTCCCCCACGAAGATCTCGCGCTGGGCGCGGGCGGGCCTCGTGTCGCCCGCCGTCACGAGCAGCGGCGACGCGATCTTCTCGTTCCAGGACGTCGTGCTGTTCCGCACGGCGCGCGATCTCCTGAACGCCGACGTGCCAGAGCGCAAGATACGCGCTGCCGTGGCCGCGCTGCGGCGTCAGCTGCCCTCCGACCTCCCCCTGTCCGCGCTGCGCATCTCCGCGCTGGGCGAAGCGGTGCTCGTGCGGGACGAGGGCGGAACGTGGGAGGCCGCCACCGGACAGCTGCATCTCTTCGGAGAGGCGGCGCGCCCGCAGGCGAGCGTCGCGGTCGCGGTCGGCGTGGGGGCCGCGGTCCTGGCGCCCGCGGACGAGTGTGCGTCCGCGGACCGCTGGTACGACGAGGGCGTGGACCTGGAGGCCACCGATCCCGAGTCCGCCGCGGAGGCCTACGGGCGCGCGCTCGCGCTCGAGCCCGGCCACGCGGACGCCAACCTGAACCTCGGACGCCTGCTCCACGAGGCGGGGGACCTCGAGGGGGCCGAAGCGCGCTACCGCGCCGCCGCCGAGGCGGCCCCGACGCACGCGGGCGCGCGCTACAACCTGGGCGTCGTGCTGGAGGACCTGAAGCGCTGGAGCCCGGCGATCGCCGCCTACCGGGAGGCGCTCCGCCTGGACGACCGGCTCGCGGCTGCGCACTTCAACCTCGCCAGGCTGCTCCAGGCGAAGGGCCAGCGCGCGGCCGCTCTACGCCACCTGGCGCGCTACCGGGACCTCGCGGGCTAGCCTAGCGGACGCCGCCCGCCCACTGCTTCACGAGCGGGGCGAGCATCAACGCGGCGAGACCGATGCCGCCCGTGATCATCGCAACGGTTCGGAAGAGATCCGACGGGGCCATCGTCTCGAGCTGCCCGGACACGAGGCCGGCGAAGAGGTTGCCGAGCGCGGCGCCGACGAACCAGATGCCCATCATCTGACCGACGCGCCGCTCGGGCGAGAGCTTGGTGATCGCCGACAGGCCGATCGGCGAGATGCACAGCTCGCCGACCGTGTGCAGGAAGTACGTCACCACGAGCCAAGCCGGAGACACCGGGTTCTCGGGCGTGGCGTTCGCGGCGCCCCATGCGAGCACGAAGAAGCCGGCGGCGAGCCCGATGAGCCCGAGCCCGGCCTTCATCGGGATGGACGGGTTCGCGTTCCGCCGCTCGAGCCATACCCAGAGCATGCCGAAGACCGGCGCGAACATGATGATGAAGAGGGCGTTCACGGACTGCAGCCAAGACGCCGGACGCTCGGCACCGAGGATGACACGGTCGGTGAGGTCGCGCGCGAACAGGTTGAGCGAGGTGCCCGCCTGCTCGAACCCGGACCAGAAGACGGCGACCAGCAGGAAGAGCCAGAAGATGACCGCCATCCGCTTGTTCTCTTCGCTCCGGTGGCCGCCCAGCGTCCACAGGTAGACGAAGTAGAGCCCGACGATGAC
This sequence comes from Gemmatimonadales bacterium, assembly GCA_050181335.1. GTDB lineage: Bacteria > Gemmatimonadota > Gemmatimonadetes > Longimicrobiales > Gaopeijiaceae > UBA2982. Next base: position 100,147 of record JBFXDG010000012.1, read on the forward strand.
CAGCACGCCGTAACCCAGCGTGGTGGCCACCTGCGCGATCGTCAGCGGGAGGACGCCGGCCGATACGAGATACCCGAACGCCACCACGGCCGCGATCACGCCGAAGAACGTGCCGAAGAACTTCTTCGATTTGGAGGCGAGCTCGTCGGCCGTGTCGCCCGTCTTGAGGTGGCCCGCGCCTTCCAGGCGCTCGGCACCCAGGCGGTACTGGATCAGCCCGAGGATCATGCCGACGCCCGCGGCGCCGAAGCCCCAGTGCCACCGGTTCTGCTCGCCGAGGAAGCCCGTGACCAGCGGACCGAAGAAGGCGCCGAGGTTGATCCCCATGTAGAAGATCGAGAACCCCGCGTCGCGTCGCGCGCCGCCTTCCGGATAGAGCTCGCCCACCATCGTGCTCACGTTGGGCTTGAGCAGCCCCGTGCCGCAGATGATGAAGAACATGCCGAGGAAGAAGTTGAACGTGCTCGGAATAGCCATCGTGAAGTGACCGGCCGCGATGACCCATCCGCCGACCCATACGGCCTTGCGCGGACCCCACAGGTTGTCCGCAACCCAGCCACCCGGCAGCGCCATGATGTACACGAGGCTCGTGTACAGACCGTAGATCGCGCCCGCGGTGGCCACGTCGAGCCCCAGCCCCGGGTTCGCCCCGACCGTCGCTCCCGTCATGAAGAGGACGAGCAGCGCGCGCATCCCGTAGTACGAGAAGCGCTCCCACATCTCCGTGAAGAAGAGCGTCGAGAGACCGCGGGGATGCTTCATGGGGATCGTCTGCCCGGCGGGTGCGGCCACGGTCGCGTTGCTCATCGGCTCACTCTCCTCGGCTCAGCTCATTCACCCAGAGACTCCCAGTATCGCTGCAAGAGCTGCATGCGCTCCGGGGACCCCGTGAAGAGTCCCTCGGGATACGTGCGGTACCTCGCCATGTCGCGGTAGATGGCGTCCGCCTGGTAGAGATTCATGCCCATGCCGGCGAGGAACTGCAGCCGCAGGTTGCGGTCGCGGTTGAGCTGCGCGTCGGCGATCCACGGATCGATCTCCGGTCTCTTGGCGGCGAACGTAGCCATGAGCTGCGCCGCGGAATAGAAGCCGACCTCGGCGAGCGACTGGACCACCGGCGCGTACTCCGGCCGAGCGAGCTTGTCGTCGATGGCGTCGAGGTCGATCGGGCCGGGGTTGTTCTGGCCGACAAGCACCACGTCGTAGCCCTGACCGTAGGCGAGGTTCGCGAACACCATCCCGTCCGGGAACACCTCCAGGAAGGTGGCCACCTCGCTCTTCACCGCCTCCAGGTTGCTCTCGTAGAGCTGCACGAAGACGGTGATCACGCCGCCCGGGTTCAGGTGCTCGCGCGCCTCGCGCCAGAACTCCACGGTGTAGAGCGTCGCCGCGCCCTTCACCCACGGGTCGAACGGGTCCGACGTGATCGCGTCGAACATGCGGTCCGTCGTCAGCAGGAAGTGCCGCGCGTCGTCGATGACGATGTTGGTCTTCGGGTTGTCCACGACCTCGAAGTTGTGCTCGCCGAACTCGCGCGACACGACCTGGGGCACGAGCGGCTCGATCTCGACGATCGTGAGCTGCTCGACCGCCGGATCGATGCTCACGGCACCCGCCGTGACCCCCGCCCCGCAGCCGATCACCATGACCGAGCGTGCCTGCGTCGGCACCAGCGTGGTCAGGTGTCCGAGCATGCGCTGCAGGCGCATGTCCTGCGGCTCGCTGGACGCCTGCACCTTACCCGCGTTGTGATAGTTGCGGTAACCGTTGTCCAGCTCCGATACCGCCATCGACGAGTTCATGCCCTCGCCGACGTACACGAACGTAATGTTGTCGGACGTGAGGTAGGTCGGCGCGTAGCGTCCATAGCCGACGAGCAACGCGGGAACGGCGGGGATCGACCAGCCCAGCCCGAAGGCGGCGACGATCACCGCCGCGGCTCGCGCCATCCCGCGCGGCGCCAGTCGGATGCGTCCGTTCTCGTCCGCCGCGAACGCCAGCATGAGCACCGCCGAGAGCGCCGCGAACGCGATCATCACGCGCTGCGTCTGCTGCGTGCCGATCCAGGCGATCATCACGATGGACGACAGCAGCGCGCCGAAGATCGCGCCCACCGTGTTCGCGGCGTACACGCGGCCGACCATCCTGCCCGTGTCCTCCCTCCGGTCGGCGACGGCGGCGAGCGCGAGCGGGAAGCTCGCCCCCCAGAGCGCGGCCGCGGGCAGCGCCGTCAGCACGGCCCGCACGAAGTCGAACTGGAAGTAGTACCAGGGCCGGATGCCGGGCAGAGAGACGTTGACCGGCCAGTTCGGGAGCATCCGGAGCAACACGTACGCCGCCCAGGCCAGGCCGACCACGACGAGGAGCTGCGCCCAGCCGAGCGCGCGTCTCGGGTCGCGAACGTTGCGCGCGGCGGCCGAGCCGAATGCGGACCCGATACCGATGCCGAAGAGGAACGACGCGAGGATCACCGAGAACGTGTACGTCGTGCCGCCGAAGTTCAGCGCCATCAGGCGGGTCCACACCACCTCCGCCCCGAGCGCGGTGGCGCCGGAGATGCCGATCGCCACGAGCACGAGCGACGAGCCGGGCGCCATGCGGACCGGCTCCTCGGAGGCGGCGGCCTCGGGCCGCCGGTAGGGCATGAAGCCCGCCAGCGCGAGCCCGGCCAGCGCCACCGCGACGTTGAGCCCCACCGCCGCATAGGTGGCGAAGGCGACGTCGTGCACGCGCAGGAGGTAGAACCCGGCGAGCAGGCAGCCGGCCACCGCCCCGAACGTGTTGCCGCCGTAGAAGAACCCCAGCCAGCTCACGCCCCTCGGCGTGGCCTCGACCCAGCGGGCGATCGCGGGAAGCGTGGCGCCCATCATGATCGTCGGCGGCAGCAGGAACACCGCACAGAACAGGGCCCGCACGGCGATCCCGACCATCCCCGGCCCGCCGAGCGAGGTGTACAGCCCTCCGACCCAGGGCAGCGCGAACAGGACGAGCAGCCCGAACGCACCGACGCCGAGCTCGAGGTAGGCGTACACGCGCAGCGGATGCTTCGTCGCCGAGACCACGCGCGAGAGCGTGATGCTCCCGATGCACATCCCGCCCATGAACGTGGCGAGGAGCACACCCAGGGAGATGGCGGAAGAGCCCACGATCAGCGAGAGCATCTGGAACCAGACGATCTCGTAGACCAGGGCCGCGCATCCGCTCCCGACGAACAGCACCACCAACAGGGGGAGGAATCGATCGGCGGGCGATACCGCCCGCGCGCTCGTGGCTTCCGTAGTTCCTTCGAGGGTCATGAATCGATGTCTGAGGGGGGACGAGCGCCGTATTGGCGGACCGGGAGCCGAGTCGCCGACTGGACGACCGACCACGCGGGGCGAGCCGGAAGTGTGGACTTCGACCCGCCACCTGGATCAATTGAGCGCGGACCCGACCGTTTCGCGAGAGGCAACGATGACCGGCGTCGTGGAGTACCTGCTGGCAAACCCGCTCCTGCTGACGCCGATCCTGGTCCTGGCCGCGGTGCTCGTGTTCGCCGTGCTCAAGCGGCTGCTCAAGCTGGCGATGATCCTGGTGATCGCCGGCGTGCTCTACATGCTCTTGCTGGAGTACGTCGGGCGCGCCTGAGCCCTCAGAAGGGCAGCAGCCGGGTGATGTTGAAACCGAAGAGCCACTCCTTCGGCTCGAACTCCACGGCGGCGCCCCCGAAGAGCTGCGCCGGGTTCATGCGCGCCTGGTTCGTGCTCAGGAGCTTGAACACGTGCCCACCGGTGTTGAACTCGATGCCGAACGTCAGCGGATCGTTCGGCGTCTCGGGGTTCATGTCACCCGCCACCCACTCCACCAGCACGCTCATGGCCGGGGTGAGGTACACCTGCCCGTTCACGCCGACGTAGAACGCGCTCTCCGACTCCGCGTCCGCCAAACGGGGATTGGACAGGAACGTCGGCACGATGCCGAGCGCGAACCGCTCGGCGATCAGGGCGTTGACGATGAGCTGGCCGTAGGCCTGCATCTCGTTGTCCTCGACGGTGGACGTCACGGTGACGTCGGGGTTCCACGACACGCCGCCCATCGCGGCCACCTTCACGGGCAACGCCTCGCTGCCGCCGGCGTAGAGGCCGACCTTCGCGTTCAGCTCGATGTTGTCGAACGCGTTCGTGCGCAGGATGCCCAGCGCGACTCGCTCGTGCGCCGAATACGTCAGTCCGAGGCGGTTCAGCATCGGACCGTCCAGTCCCCACAAGGCATCCGGTCCCTCGGAGAACGGGAGGACGGTCCGGTGGGAGATCTCGAAGAGCCAGGATCCCTGCGGGAGGATCTCGGCAGTCGGAAGGTTGGCCGAGTGGACCGACCTGAAGATCTCCTGGGCGGACAGCGGGGCCGCCGCGACCAGGAGGAATGCGAGCGAGCAGATGAGCCTTCGCAACCTGCGCTCCGTGTTCCGGTGTGGTGTCGAGAGCGGGGACCGACGGCCGACGATGCCGGCCGCCACGAGGTCGTGACGGCCGGCAAGGAAGGCCTCTACTGCACCTGCACCGTACCCTGCATGAAGCTGTGGACGCCACACTGATAGGAGTACGTGCCCGCAGCGGTGGGCATGGTGGCGCTGTGCGTACCGTTGGGCTGGATCGAGCTGTCCGTGATGAGGCTCGAGCTGAAGTCGACGCTGTGTCCCATCGTCGTTCCGGACCAAGTCCACGTCACGACGGCGCCCGGCGAAACCCTGATCGCAGCCGGATCGAAACCCGAGTCGGTGAGGTTCACCGACGTGGTCACGACCGGCGTGCCGCCGCCTCCACCACCACCTCCACCGCCTCCGCCCCCTCCCCCGCCGCCGCCTGGGCTGGTGGGATCCTCACCCGCGCACGCGACCAGCAGCGCCGTGACTCCCGCGGCCAGCATTCGGCCGCCCATCCTGACAAAGGAGCGTTCCATACTCTACCTCCTCGCTGAAGTGGAGACGTCGGCTCGACCAAATTCCATCAAGCTTGATCTGATGATATGTCGTGCTTCTCCGGGCGGCCACCCGGTGAGTGCCGCAACTCTCTTGCCGCCTGCGAGTGAGGCGGGCACGTTCAGCCCCCGTTCTCTGGGGGCCTCGATGGAATCTCTGAAGTCCCACAACCCCGCCACCGGCGCCGTCGTCGGCGAGGTGCCGACGACCTCCGTGGAGCAGGTCCCGGAGATCGTCGCCCGGGCCCGCCGCGCCCAGCCGGGCTGGGCCGACATGGGCGCCCGCGCCCGGGCGGACGTGCTCGCCGGGGCGGCCGCGACGTTCGCTGCGCGCGCGGACGAGCACGCCGCGCTGATCACGGCGGAGATGGGCAAGCCTCGCAAGGAAGCGGCCGCCGAGGCGCGCTCGCTGGGGGCGGGGCTCGAGCGCGAGCTCGACGAGATCGTGGAGGCGCTCGAGCCGGAGGTGCACGACGACGGCCGCGCGCGCTCGACCATCTACCACGACCCGCTCGGGGTCGTGGGCGCGATCACGCCGTGGAACTTCCCGATGTCGATGCCGAGCTGGATGCTCATCCCCTCGCTCGCGGCGGGCAACGCGGTGGTGTTCAAGCCGTCCGAGGAGACGCCGCTCTGCGGTCAGGCGTACGCGGACGTGCTGCGCGCGGTCCTGCCCGAGGACGTGCTGATCGTCGTGCACGGGGCCGACGAGCTGGGCAAGGCGATCGTCCGCTCCGACGTCGACATGATCGCCTTCACGGGCTCACGGGAAGCGGGTAAGCACATCATGCGCGAGGCGAGCGGGTCGCTGAAGCGGCTGGTGCTCGAGCTGGGCGGGAAGGATCCGATGATCGTGCTCGAAGACGCCGACCTCGAGAAGGCGGCGAAGTTCGCCGCCCACAACTCGTTCAGGAACGCGGGCCAGGTGTGCGTGTCCACCGAGCGGATCTTCGTGCTCGAGTCGGTGGCGGACGAGTTCGAGAAGGCGCTCGCCGCCGTCGCGAGCGCGATGCGCGTGGGCCCGGACGAGAGCGGCGCCGAGGTCGGGCCGATGGTCAACGCGCGCCAACGGGACCGGGTGCTCGCCCAGGTGGACGCGGCGGTCGCGGCCGGCGCGCGCCTGCTCGCGGGCGGCAGCCACCGGGAGAACTTCGTCGCCCCGACGGTGGTCACCGGCATCGAGGACGACATGGCGATCGCGCGCGAGGAGACGTTCGGTCCGGTGGCGTGCGTGACCCGTGTGCGCTCGGTGGACGAGGCCGTGACGCGCGCCAACGACACGGAGTTCGGATTGGGTGCGGTCGTCTTCGGGAGCGACGATGCGAAGACCGCGGCCGTGGCGCGCCGACTCACCGCCGGCATGATCGGCATCAACCGGTCCGTGGGGGGCGTGGCGGGCACGCCGTGGGTCGGCGCACGCCAGAGCGGGTTCGGGTTCCACAAGTCCCGCGACGGCCATCGGCAGTTCACGCAGACGCGCGTGGTGACGCGCTCCCTGTGACGGGGGCCTCGAGAGGCCGCGCACGGTGACCGCGGACGAGTACCTCGCCCTCGACGCCACGGGCCTCGCCGAGCTGGTACGCGAAGGTCGCGTCAGCGCCGCCGAGCTGCTCGAGATCGCGCTCGCGCGCATCCACGCGCTGAACCCCACGATCAACGCCGTCGTCCACATGATGGACGCCGACGCACGCCGCGACGTCGCGCGGGCTCCAGGCAAGGACCTCCGCCCGTTCGCGGGCGTGCCGTATCTCGCCAAGGACATGATCGGCAGCTGGGCGGGCCACCCGACCTCGATGGGAAGTCGCCTGCTGGCGAAACGCGTGTGGGATCACGACTCGGAGCTCGTGCGGCGCGTGCGCGCCACGGGCGTGACGGTCGTGGGCAAGACCAACCTGCCCGAGTGGGGGCTGCCGCCGTACACGGAGTCGGAGCTCTGGGGCGCGTGCCGCAACCCGTGGGACCCGGAGCGCACGCCCGGCGGATCGAGCGGCGGCTCGGCCGCCGCGGTCGCGGCGGGTATCGTGCCGATGGCGGGAGGCGGTGACGGCGGTGGCTCGATCCGCATCCCGGCGTCGTGCTGCGGGCTGTTCGGGTTGAAGCCGACGCGCGCCCGCACGCCGACGGGTCCGGACTTCGGCCTGCTGTGGCGCGGCGCCGTGGTCGAGCACGTGCTGACCCGCTCCGTCCGGGACAGCGCCGCGATGCTCGACCTGACTCAGGGCGCCGACGCCGGCGCACCCGTCGAGATCGCGCCGCCCGTGCGGCCGTTCCTCGCTGAGATGGGCACGCCGCCGGGCGCGCTCCGCATCGCCTGGACCACGCGCCCCCTGCTCGGCTCGAGCGTGCACGCCGACTGCGCCGCCGCCGTCGCGGACGCCGTGACGTTGCTCGACGCGCTGGGTCACCAGGTGACCGAGGCGACGCCCGAGCTGCACGGCGCGGAGCTCGCGCGCTCCTTCCTGACGATGATCGCCACGGAGCTCGCCGCCGACCTCGACGACGCGGCACGACTGCTCGGACGCAAGCCGCGCCGAGGAGATCTCGAGGCCACGACCTGGGCGCTCGCGCTCATCGGCCGCGGCGTCTCCGGAGCCGAATACGCCGGCGCGCTCCGCCGCCTGGAGGAGGTCGGCCGCAGCGTAGGCGCCTTCTTCGAGCACCACGACGTCCTGCTCACGCCCACGCTCGCGGCTCCGCCGCCGCCCATCGGCGCGCTCGCGCCGACCGCCGTGGAGAACCGCATCCTGCGGGTGCTCGGCGCGTTCGGATCCGGGCGGCTCATCGAGGCCGCAGGGCTCCTCGACCGGATGGTGGCCGAGGCGTTCGACTGGATCCCCTGGACGCCGGTGTTCAACGCGACGGGACAGCCGGCCATGTCCGTGCCGCTCCACTGGAACGCGCAGGGCCTTCCCATCGGCGTGCACTTCGTCGGCCGCTTCGGCGACGAGGCGACGCTCTTCCGCCTGGCCTCGCAGCTCGAGCAGGCCCGCCCCTGGATGGATCGTCTGCCGGCGCTCGCCCGCAGCGGCGTCAGCGGAGCGTCGCGTCCAGGAAGCGCAGGATCTCGTCCCGCACGCGCGCCGTCGTCGCGGGAGACATGATGTCGCCGGCGAGCACGTGGTGCGCGGGGTCGCCCGAGTCGTTCACCACGCGCGTGCGCACGGCCGCGCCGTCCACCTGCGCGAAGAATCGCACCGTAGCCGCCGGATCGACGATCTCGTCGCGCTCGGAGTAGAGCACCAACGTGGGCACGCGCAGGTCGGTGGGCTCGAGCGCCCGGGCGAGATCCACCAGCGCCATCATCGGGAGCAGCGCGCGCGTCGGGTAGCACGTCGTCCAGTGACGCGCTTCCGCCTCGGTGCGCGGGGTGAAGCACCGCTCGGGTCCCTCGATCAGGCGAGCGAGGAGACCGCCCCACGGCCAGAGCAGCATCTCCGCGCGCCGGTCCCGCAGGCCGAGGTTCGGCGAGACGAGGACGAGCGCGGCGACGCGCCCGGCGGCCTCGGGCCGGGTCGCCGCCCAGAGCGCCAGCGAGCCGCCGGTCGAGGTGCCGATCAGCACCAAGCGCTCGCCGATCGACGCGGCGACCGCCACCGCCTCCGCCGCGTCGGCCAGCCAGTCGTCCGCGGTCGCCTGCGCGAGCGCCTCCCCGTCCAGCGCGTGGCCCGTCAGCCGCGCGTAGTACACGTTCGCGCCGAGGTCGCGAGCGACGTCCGCGACGAGCGGCTCGACCTCGTGCCGGTCCGCGGAGAAGCCGTGCAGGTAGGCGAGCGCCACGGGCGTCCGGCCCCGCGTCGCGGAATCCGCCCACACGATCGCCTTGGCCTCGTCCGGCTCGAGGTCCGACACGCCCGACTCCCGGCCGGACAACCAGGCGTCGGGTTCCGCGGGGACGGCGGGCTCCACCCACCGACCCTCGACGCGCGGCCTCGGTCCGAGCCCCACCAGCAGCCCCCCGAGCACGCCCGCGGCCACCACGAGGGCGAGCCGACGAGCGCCCGCCGCGCGGCGGGGAACCTCGGAACGGTCCGGGAGGGGGGCCGGTAGCATCCTATCGATGGATTCCAGGTCGAGGGCCTTCCGGCCGCAAGACTTCAGCAATCCGGGCCGCCCGGAGGTCCATGAGTCCACGGGCCGCGGGTCCCTGGCGCCCTGTCGGGCCTGCCAGCAGGTTGTTGCCGCGGTCGAATCGCCTTCTCCAACTCCCTAGCGGATGGAACAGCATGATGGTGCGTCCCTCTAGCATCGGGCTGACAGCTCTCCTCCTGACCGCGGCGCTTCCCCCCGGCGCGGCAGCCCAGCAGGGCACTTCGGGTGAGTGGCCGATCTACGGCGGGGACCCCGGACACACGTTCTACTCGTCGCTCGATCAGATCAACGCGCAGAACGCCCAGTCGCTCGAGGTCGCGTGGCGCTGGAGCGCGCGCAACTTCGGCCCGAACCCTCTCGCCGAGAGCCAGACCACGCCGCTCTACGTGAACGGCGTGCTCTACGCGACCGCCGGCATCCGGCGCTCCGTGGTGGCGATCGATCCGTCCACCGGCGAGACGCTGTGGATGTGGCGCTTGGACGAGGGTGAGGAGCGGACCGCCGACGCCCCGCGCGTGAACCCGGGACGCGGACTCGCCTACTGGAGCGACGGCCGCGGCGACGACCGCATCCTCGTCATCACGCCCGGCTACCACATGGCCGCGCTGGACGCCCAGACGGGAGAGCCGGTCCCCGGCTTCGGCGCCGACGGCGTGCTCGACCTCAACCTGAACCACCGCACGCGCGAGGGCATCCCGCTCGTCGGCACGATCGGCAACAGCTCGCCGCCGGCCGTGATCGGCGACGTGATCGTGGTGGGCTCCGCTCACCACGTCGGCATGCGCCCACCGTCGATGACCAACACGCCCGGTGACATCCGCGGCTTCGATGCGCGCACCGGCCGTCTGCTCTGGACGTTCCACACGGTCCCCGAGCCGGGTGAGTTCGGCAGCGACACGTGGCTCGAGGACTCGAACTCCTACACGGGCAACGCGGCCGTGTGGGCGCAGATCGCGTGGGATGCCGAGACGGGCATCGTCTACTTGCCCGTCGAGACGCCCACGGGCGACTACTACGGCGGCCACCGTCCGGGCAACAACGTGCCCGCCACGTCGATCCTCGCGCTCGACGCGCGCACGGGCGAGCGGAAGTGGCACTTCCAGACGATCCACCACGACATCTGGGACTGGGACAACCCCACCAACCCGATCCTCGCGAACGTCACGGTGAACGGCCGTCCGCGGCAGATCCTCGCGCAGATCACCAAGCAGGGATTCGTCTTCGTGCTCGACCGCGTCACCGGCGAGCCGATCTGGCCCATCGAGGAGCGCCCCGTTCCGCAGGGCGACGTGCCGGGCGAGTGGTACAGCCCCACGCAGCCGTTCCCGACGAAGCCCGCGCCGTTCGATCGGCAGGGCTTCAGCGAAGCCGACCTGATCGACTTCACGCCCGAGATCAAGGAGCGCGCGCGCGAGATCGCGAGCGCGTATCGCTGGGGGCCGCTCTACTCGCCGCCATCGCTGCAGAACGCGCCGGACGGAACGCGCGGCACGATCACGCTGCCGGCTTCGACCGGCGGCGCGAACTGGGAGGGCGGCGCGCTCGACGCGCAGACGGGCATCCTGTACGTGCCGTCGGTCACCGCGCTGTCGTTCCTTTCGCTCGTCGAGGGCGGACAGAGCTCGGACATGCGCTACGTGGCGGGCGGCGGCCGCGGGCAGCTCGCGCCGGGCGTCTCGATCGTGCGGCCGCCGTGGGGACGCATCACGGCGATCGACCTGAACACCGGCGAGCACGTGTGGATGAAGCCGAACGGCGACACGCCGCCCTACGTGGCGGAGCGTCTGGAGCTCGACCCGTCCATGGTGCCGAACACGGGGGTGCAGTCGCGCGCGAGCCTGCTCGTGACCTCGACGCTCCTCTTCGCGGGTGAAGGCACGAACGGCACGCCGAGGATGTGGGCGCTCGACAAGGCGACGGGCAACCGCATCGCCGAGATCGAGCTTCCGGGCACGACCTCGGGCAAGCCGATGACGTTCATGCACGAGGGCACGCAGTACATCGTGGTGTCCGTCTCGCCCGACGGAGACGCGTCCGAGCTGGTGGCGCTCACGCTGCCCCAGTAACGCATGGCGGGAGGCTCCCGGCGTCCGTGACGGAGAGTCTCGAGGTTGGCAAAAGGGGGGGCCGTGTCCGAGATTGCGGGACCGGCCCCCCCAGCCGTTCTCGGAGCCCTCGATGCTGGCCAGGCAGCAAGCGAAAGGTCGCGCGCCCGCGATCGCGCATCCCGCGCTCACCGACGCGGAGACGGGCCTCGCCAACGGGCTGCACTTCGACCTCGTCTACTCGTACCTCTTCGCGGCCGGAGATCGCGGGCTGGCGTTCACCGTGATGCTGCTCTCGGTCGGCGCGCCCGACAGCTCGTCCAAGGATCGCCCGAAGGCGATCGGCCAGAAGATCCGCTCGGTCACCCGCGACGCGGATCTGGTCGCGCACGTGGGCGGGGGGCGCTACGTGGTGCTGCTGCTCGGCACCAACCTGCCCGGCGCGCGCATCGCGGCGGACCGCTTGGAGATCGCGCTCGGGGATCTCACGACGAGCCGTCCGTCGTTCGGCATCGTCGCCTACAACCGCTCCATGAAGGAGTCCTCCGAGCTGCTCGAGGCGGCGGATCGCGCCTTGGTCGCCGCGCAGGAAGCGGGCGGCGGCGTCGAGCTCGGTTGACGGGATCATGAGGCTGCCGCTGTTCGCCGTTCTCGGCGCGCTGACGGTCGGCGCCGTTCCTCTGGTCGACGGCATGGTGGAGGGCCCGCGCGACGGGGCGGTCGTCGCCGCTCCGGCCCGCACGGACGAGCGCGTATGGCGCGGGGGGCCCGTGAACTGCGAGCAGGGGCCGCTGCGCGTGACCGAGATGCGGCTCCAGGACGGCTACCTGAAGGCACGGACCAGCCCCGTCGAGCAGCACCATCAGTTCTACTTCGCGCGTGCGATGTACTCCGAGGGCGGCCCGTACGGCGTCTTCGGGTACGGCGGCGACTGGCTCGGCGACAGCGGTCCGGGCTGGTCGATCGACTACCCGAGCGCCGACCGCCACATGATGCTCGTCGCCGAGCGGCTGTCGAACCTCGACGCCTGCGAGTGGGGACAGCCCATCTCGTTCGCCGATCCGGACCTGCGGCGCTTCCCGTTCGTCTACTCGCTCGAGTGGGGCCGGAACGCCGACCTCTCCGAGGCGGAGATCCAGGGGCTGCGCTCGTACCTGCTGGCGGGCGGCCTGCTGATGCTCGACGACTTCTGGGGCTCGCGCGAGTGGGCCAACGTGGAGTACCAGGTCACGCGCGTGATGCCCGACCGTCCGATCGTGGACATGCCCGAAGATCATGTCTTCTTCCGCGCCCATTACACGATCGACGAGGACCTGATGCAGGTGCCGGGCTACGGCGGCGGCATCTACGGCCGCGGCACGTCGCAGCGCGACGGCTACGACCCGATCCTGAAGGCGGTGTTCGACGACGAGGGCCGCATCATGATCATCATCTTCGGCAACACCGACCTGGGCGACGCGCTCGAGTGGGCCGAGGATCCCTTGTACCCGCTGCGCTACTCGACGTACGCGTCGGAGCTGTTCCTGAACACGATCATGTACGCGATGACGTACTAGGAGCTAACCGAGCGCCTCGTCCTTGGTCTCGCGGGTCGCCAGCAGGCCCAGCGCGGTGAGCGAGGCCGCGGCGGTCAGGTAGTAGCCCACCCAGCTCACCCCGTACCGTCCGGCGAGCCACGTCGCGATGTACGGCGCGAGCGACGCGCCGAAGATGCCGGCGAAGTTGAACGCGAGCGAGCTGCCCGTGTAGCGCACCGGCGTCGGGAAGAGCTCGGCGAGCACCGTGCCCAGCGGCCCGTAGGTGAAGCCCATGAGGCCGAGCCCGAGCGCCAGTGTGGCGACCGCGCCCACGGTGCCCGCCTCGAAGATCGGGCCCATGACCAGTCCGAAGAGCGCGATCCCGGCCGTCGCAGCGAGTAACATGCGCTTCCGCCCGCCCTCGGCGATGCCGGCCGAGATGGGGATCGTCGCCGCGAAGCACACGACGCCCACGAGCTGGACCAGAAGGAAGCGCTCGCGCGTGAACCCCAGCTCGGCCGTGCCCCACGCCAGCGTGAAGACCGTCATCAGGTAGAAGTTCACGAACGTCGCGAGCGAGACGAGCGTCCCCGTCACCACGGTCCGCGCGTGCTCGCGCGCCACCACGAGCACCGGCACGGCGACCCGCTCCTGCCTGCGCACGGACGCCTGGAAGACCGGCGTCTCGGAGATCTTCAGGCGAACGTAGAGCCCGATGAGCACCAGCACGGCGCTCGCCAGGAACGGGATCCTCCACGCCCAGGTCAGGAAGTCCGACTCCGAGAACGCGGTCGAGAGCGCCAGGAAGACCACGGTCGACAGGAACAGGCCCAGCGGCGCGCCGAGCTGCGGGAACATGCCGTAGGTCGCGCGCTTGCCCGGCGGCGCGTTCTCGATCGCGAGCAGCACGGCGCCCGCCCACTCGCCGCCGAGCCCGAAGCCCTGTCCGAAGCGGCAGAGCGCGAGCAACGCCGGAGCGGCGATGCCGATCGCCTCGTAGGTCGGCAGCGCGCCGATCACCACCGTGGAGATCCCGGTCGTCAGCAGCGCCGCCACGAGGGTCGTCTTGCGCCCGATGCGGTCGCCGAAATGGCCGAAGAAGAGGGAGCCGATCGGGCGCGCGACGAACGCGATGCCGAACGTGGCGAGCGAGGCGAGCCGGGCGGCGGTCGGATCGGAGGCCGGAAAGAACAGCGCCGGAAAGACCAGCACCGCCGCCGTCGCGTAGATGTAGAAGTCGAAGAACTCGATCGTCGTCCCGATCAGGCTCGCGACCAGGACCTTGGCGGGACCGGGCGCGGACGGGTGGCCGGCGTCGGTCGGGCCGACCCGGGGCTCGGCGGGGCGGGCCGAACCGTCCCCGGGCCGGGGGACGGCGGTGCCGTCGGAGCCGATCGCGGCGCTCCGGGAGCCTAGCAGTCCACCATCCGGATCTGGTCCGGACGGTTGGGCACGATGCAGAGGAACTCGAACGGCTCGTCGCCCGCGTCGGCGTCGTAGCTGTGCGGCGTCCCGCCCGGGATGTACACGACGTCGCCCGCCTTCACGTGATGGACGGCGTCCCCGATGCGCACGCGCGCGCTCCCGCGCAGAACGTACTGCTCGTGCTCGACCTCGTTGGTGTGCAGCGGCATGCCGCCGCCCGGCTCCATGATGAAGCGCCGCATGGCGAAGTTCGGGCCGACGTCGGGGCCGATGAGCACCTGACGCGTGGTGGCACGGCCGCCGGAGACGGGCTCCGCGGGAAAGGCGTCGACGTGCTTCACCGCAGTCTTGACGGACATGGCTTCCTCCTCGTCGCGAAAATTGACGGCGCGACCGCGGCGCGCAAAGGCCGCACGGAGGAGAATGCGAGATGACCCGGCGAGGCTTTCGCCTCACCGGGCTCCCTGAGAGCGCCTGTGACCCTCCCGTCCCAGGACGCTCCCATCGAGCGTCGCCTTCGACTCACCTGGAGACTTCGGGTCGCCGGAAGTCCCTGCCCTGATCTTCCGGCGACCCCGGGAGTCGTCCCGGCTGTTACCCGGGTCGGCCCCCGAAACCTGCTGGAAGCTACCGGCTGGGAAGAAACGGCGGCGTAGGGAACACGCCGCTCGAGGGTGTAGGGAATTTCCCGACGCGGCTCAGGCGGGACGGCGCCACACGGTGGCGCGCAGCGGAGGCGCCATCGTGTAGCTGAAGTGCAGCCGGTTCTCGCCGCCGACGATCACGTTGGTCGTCTTCTGCTTCGTCTTGGGCCAGTCGTTCCCCTGATCGTTCTCCACGACGAGCACCTCGTCCGGCCCGAGGTTGCGATCGACGGCGAGGAGCTGCTCGGCGAGACGCTCGAGCAGGAGCTGCTCCGTCTCGTCCTGCACGTCGCCCTCGGCTTCGGCGTCCAGCTGGTGCGTGGTCTTCTTCTCGAAGGCCTCGAGGTCATCGGCCGCGATCGACTCCACCTTGTCCCTGCGGAAGCCGATCTCGTTCAGCGCCTTCGAGTCGAAGTTGAGCTCGACGCTGTGGTACGTGTTGCCGTAACGCCGGAAGATCATGCGAGGACGTCCGTGTGATCGTTGCGGTGGATGCGGTGCCTCAGGAGCCCTGATCCAGGAGGTCGGCCAGCTCGTCCGGGGTGAGATCGGCCGCGGAGCGCGCGCCCATCCCGCGGGGCGAGCGCGAGTTCCTGCCGCGCGCGGCCGCCGAGCGACTCTCCTTCTGCGGCGTGCCCGCGTAGTCGAAAGCCGGCAGGTGCACGCGCTCGACGGTGCGGCCGAGCCGGTGCTCCAGGCTCTTCATCGCGCCGAGGTCGGCGGCCGTGACGAACGTGACGGCGGTGCCGCTCGCACCCGCGCGCCCGGTACGCCCGATCCGGTGCACGTAGTCCTCGGGATCGAGCGGAACGTCGTAGTTCACCACGTGGCTGATCCCCTCCACGTCGAGCCCGCGCTGCGCGAGATCGGTGGCGACCAACACGCGCACCTTGCCGGTCGAGAAACGCTCGAGCGCGCGCGTGCGCTCCTTCATGTGGCGGTCGGCGTGCAGCGCGTCGGTCGGGATGCCCTCGCGCTGGAGGCGGCCCTCCAGGACGTCGGCCGCGGCTTTGGTGCGGGTGAAGACGAGCACCTGATCCCAATCCGGCCGCCGCACGAGCTCCAGGAGCAGATCCGGTTTCTTGTCGGGCTTCACCGAGTAGAAGAACTCCTCGATGCCGGTCGCGGTCGTGCCCGGGGGAGCCGCTTCGATCCAGATGGCCTCGCGCGTGATGCGGAGCGCCAGGTCGTGCACGCCGTGGGGCATCGTCGCGCTGAAGAGCATCGTCTGACGATCGCGCGACAGCGCCTTCAACACCTGCTCGATCTGGGGACGAAAGCCCATGTCGAGCATCCGGTCGGCTTCGTCGAGCACCAGGTACCGCACGGCAGCCAGGTCGCCCCGCTTCGACTGCATGTGGTCGATCAGCCGGCCGGGCGTGGCCACGATCACCTCGTCGCCCCGCGTGAGCGCGTCGATCTGCGCCTTGTAGCTCACGCCGCCGAAGATCGCCTGGCAGCGGATCCGCGTGCCCTTCGCCAGCGCCTCCGTGTCCTCGGCGACCTGCTGGGCGAGCTCGCGCGTGGGGCAGAGGACCAGCACCTGCGTGCCCTTCCCCGTCTGGATCTTCTCGAGCGCCGGGATCATGAACGCGGCCGTCTTGCCGGTCCCCGTCTGGGCGATGCCGACGACGTCCTGCCCGGTGAGACCGGCCGGGATGGCCTTCGCCTGGATGGGCGTGGGTGTCGTCCACCCGAGGGCCTCGATCGCCGCGAGCCGCTCCGGCGAGATGTTCAGATCACGAAAGCCGGTCGCTTCCACATTCGTGCGATTGATGAGCGTATCCGCCCTGGAGAGATTTGCCGAGCCCGAAAAGTAACCATGGAACATACCCGATCCGACACCCGGCCGTCCGGCGAGCGCATCCGCGTGCTCTTCGTGTGCCTGGGCAACATCTGCCGCTCGCCGCTCGCCGAAGGGGTGTTCCTGCACCTGGCCCGGGAGGCCGGGGTCGAGGACCGCTTCGAGGTGGACTCCGCCGGTACGGGGGATTGGCACGTCGGCGAGCGGCCCGATCCGCGGGCCACGGCCGTCGCGTCCAAGTACGGCGTCGAGCTGCCCAGCATCGCGCGGCAGGTCACCCGGGCCGACTTCGACCGTTTCGACCACATCGTCGCGATGGACCGCGACAACCTGCGCGAGCTCGAGCGCATGGCGAAGAGGGGCTCGCGGGCGAAGGTGCAGCTCCTGCGCGTGGACGACCCCGAGCGCGGGGACGAGCACGACGTGCCCGACCCGTACTACGGCGGCCCGAGCGGATTCGATGCCGTCTACCGGATGGTGCACCGCTCGGCCGAGGCGCTGCTCGACAGGTTACTCGCCGAGACCGGCGCGCCGTGACGGTTCCCGCCCCGATCGCACGCGAGGTCGGGGAGGCGCTGGAGGAGCGCGGGCTCGGCTCACGCATCGTGAAGGCGACGGCGGTCGGCGGCGGCTGCATCAACCACGGCACGCGCGTGGAGACGGACCGCGGTGTCACGCTCTTCCTCAAGTGGAACGCGTCGGCGCCCCACGGGATGTTCGCGGCCGAGGTCGACGGGCTGACCGCGCTCCGGTCGGTCGGCGGCGTGGCGGCGCCGGAGCCCGTGGCGGTCGGCTCGACCTGGCTGCTGCTCGAGCACGTCGAGACGGGCGCGGGGCGTCCGGCCACGTCGGCGCGACTCGGCGCGATGCTCGCCGCGCTCCATGCCGCAGCCGCCGCGGGGACGTTCGGATGGGAGCGCGACAACTGGATCGGCTCGCTGCCGCAGGACAACACGCCGAGCGCGAGCTGGGGGCTGTTCTGGCGCGACCGCCGTGTGGCGCCGCAGCTCGAGCGCGCACGCGGTCTCGGCCATCTGAAGCAGCCTCCGCGCGCTCGCCTCTTCGACGATCTGCTCGACGTGATCCCCGGCGCGCTCCCCGACGTCGACCGACCGGGTCTCCTGCACGGCGACCTCTGGGGCGGCAACTGGCTGACGGACGCCGGCGGCGAGCCGTGGCTCATCGACCCGGCGGTCCACCGCGGCGACGGCGAGGTCGACCTCGCGATGAGCGAGCTCTTCGGTGGGTTCGACCGCGCGTTCTACCGCGCCTACCACGAGGCGCGCGGCCACGTCGGCGCGCCTGCAGCCTACGGCGAGTACAGGCGGGACCTCTACCAGCTCTACTACCTGCTGGTCCACGTCAACCTGTTCGGCGCCTCCTACGAGGCGGGCGCGCGCCGCGCCGCCGAGAAGGTGGTCGCCGCGCTCCGGTAGGATCCCGCTAGGCCGGCGAGCCGGCGGCGACGTGGGTCGCGATGCGCGCGAGCGTCTTCTCCAGGATCGCGTCGGCCGCTGCGTAGCTCATCCGCACCCAGCGGTCGTCGCCGAACGCCGCGCCGGGGACGAGCGCCACGCCCTGATCCTCGAGGAGCCGCGAGCACCACGCCGTCGCGTCCGGCACGCCGGCGCCGAAGAAGCCGTCCACCCGGAAGTAGAGATAGAACGCGCCCTCGGGAGAGACGAACGGCACCTCGGGGAGGAGCTCGCGCATGCGCGAGGTCACCAGGTCGCGGCGGCGGCGGAACGCCGTGCGCATCTCGGCGACGGCCGCGTCGGCGGCACGCACGTTCGTATAGGCCTCGAGCGCGGCCGCCTGCGCGGGCGTGGTCGTGTTCGACGTGATCTGGCTCTGGAGCGCCGTCATCTTGGCCGAGACGTCGGGCTCCGCCCACGTGAACCCGATCCGCCAGCCCGTCATCGCGAACGCCTTCGACGCGCCGTCCACCAGCACGAACGGGCCGAGCGCCGACGCCGGCAGATCGAGCAGACCCGGCGCGTACGTGCCTTCGTCGCCGTAGTAGATCGCGCGGTAGATCTCGTCGCTGATCAGCCACACGCCGCGCTCGCGCGCCCACGCGGCCAGATGCGCGATCTCGGCTTTCGTGTAGACCGCGCCGGTCGGGTTGCACGGGCTGTTCAGCACGAGCCCCCGCGTGCGCGGCGTCGCCGCCCGGTCGAGGTCGGCGGTGTCGATCTTGAAGCCGCGCCGCTCCTCACCCATGACGATCACCGGCTCGGCGCGCGCGATCGTCACGAGGTCGGGATACGTCGTCCAGTACGGCGCCGGGACGAGCACCTCGTCGCCGGGACCGAACAGCGTGAAGATCGCGTTGAAGAGCGCCTGCTTCGCGCCGGACGTGACCACCACGCCCTCCCACGTCATATCGCGCCCCGCTCGCTCGGTGAGCCGCGCGGCGATCGCCTTCCGCAGCGCCGGCGTCCCCGCCGGAGGCGTGTACCGCGTCTGGCCGCCGTGGATCGCGCGGACGGCCGCGTCGCGGACGAAGGCCGGCGTGTCGAAGTCCGGCTCACCCGCGCTCAGGTCGAGGATGTCCCTACCCTCGGCGGCGAGCCGCTTGGCCAGCGCGCTGACCGCCATGGTGGCGGACGGCTTCAGCTTCGCGACGTTGTCGCTGAATCGGGTGGAACGCATGCGGTCTCCGGGAGGACGGCGCCCAATATGGTAGCTTCCCCAGGCATGGCGAACATCTTCTACTTCGACTTCGTCGACCCGCTCTCGTATCTCCAGGAGATCGAGCTCGCGAAGCTCGACCCGGCCCTCGCCGCGCGCATCGCGCGGATCGGCTTCGAGCTCGTGCCGCCGCCAGCCCATCTCACCAGCCTGCACGACGAGCGGTGGGAGCGTCGCTACGCGGAGGCGCGGGCGTCCGTCGCCGCCGCCGGCGTCACGCTCGCGCCGCCGCCGCTCGTGCCGTGGTCGCGCAAGGCGCACGAGCTGCACGTGCTCGCGCGCGAGCACGGCCGGGCGGACATCGTGCGCCGGGCGGTCTTCGAGGCGTACTTCGGACGGGGCGAGGACATCGGGCGCGTCGACCGGCTGGTCGCGCTCGCGGTGGCGGCCGGCCTCGACCGTACGGCCGTGAAGGCGGCGCTCGACGTCGACCGATACCAGGCGCAGGTGGCCGAGGAGCGCCGCCAGGCGACCGAGGCCGGGATCGTGGACACGCCCTCCATCGCCCTCCCGGGCGGGACGCTCCGGGGCTTCCACAACCATGGGGACCTCGGCAGTTTACTCGTCGGCTCGTGAGGGCGCCTTCGACCGCGCCCTGCCCGCGGCCCCACGCTTTTTCTAAGAACAGGTTCGGACGATGGCCGGATATCAACGGAAAACGGCGCTCTCGCCGCACGAGGTATTCCAGAAGGCCGAGCAGGTGCTTCCCACGCTGCTCGCCGGGATGAAGCGTTCCGGCGCGTCCGACCACGGCGCGACGTACGGCGGTCCCGAAGGGATCCTCGAGCTCTCCGCGCATCGCCACGGGCCGTACACGAGCGTCGTCGCGAAGACGGATAAGCTGCGCACGTCGCGGCTCGACTACGAGGTGCAGCGCTTCCTCAACCGGCTTCCGTACGAGCCCGGCGACCAGGGCGGTCCCGGCTCCGGAGAGCCGACGCGCTAGACGCGCGATCGGACGGGCTCGGAGCCACGACATGGAATCTTTCGACGAGATCGACGTCGCGCCCGAGCTCGTCGAGGCGCTCGCCGCCGACGGGATCGAGCGGCCGACCCCTCTGCAGGAAGCCACGATCCCGCTCCTGCGGCGCGGGAACAACCTCGTCATCGCCGCCGGACCCGGCAGCGGCCTGCTCGTCGGGTGGATCGTGCCGCTGCTCGAGCGGATCGACGGCGTCGACACCGACGTCGAGACTGACGTCGAGGCCGACGTCGAGGCCGACATCGACACCGAGGCCGGGGCCGAGCCCGAGGCCGACGGCGAAGTCGCGGCCGCGGGCGAGGATGCCGGTGCCGGCCCGAGCGCGTGCGTGCTCGCGCTCGTCGCCAGCAGGGAGGCGGCGGATCAGCTCGCGGAGTGCTCGGCGCGCCTCGCGGCGAGCCTCGGGCACGCCGTCGCGGCGATCGGCGCGCCGTGGGCGCTGCCCGAGCGCGCCCGCGTGGTCTTCGGCACGCCCGCGGACGTGCTGGCGCAGGTGGCGTCGGGCGCGCTCGACCTCTCCGGTGTGCGCGCGCTCGTGGTCGATCAGGCGCAGCAGCTCGAGCGGCTCGGCACGCTCGGCGACGTCGAGCGCGTGATCGACTACATCCCCGCCGACGCGCAGCGCGTCGTGAGCGCGCTTCCCGTCACCGGCGCCGTGGCCGACTTCGTCGAGCGCCACTGCAAGCGCGCCGTCACGTGGCCGGCTACGTCCGCCGCGAGCGCCGCGCGCGCGCCGTCGATGCGCGGCAGCGTGCGCTTCCGCGTCACGTCCGAGGACAAGGAGGACACCGCGCTGCAGCTCGCCGACGAGCTGCTCACCGGAGGCGGCGCGCGGCACGTGCTCTTCTACTGCCGGAGCGACGACGACGCGGCGGATCTCGGCGACTTCCTGACCCTGCACGGCTACGTGTCCGGCGCACCCGGGGACACGAGCGTTCCCGTGTGGCTCGGCGTGGACGCGCTCGAAGGACGGAGTGCCGCCAAGGGGATCGAGGACGTGCGCGCCGTCAGCTACGACGTCCCGACGGACGCCGACATGCTCGACCGGCGGCACGGGTTCAGCGCGGACGGCGTCGTCATGGTGCTCGGCCGCGAGGTGTCGCACCTGCGGAGCATGACCCAGGCGATCGGCTACGAGCCCGTCCCCTTCCCCGCGCCCGCACGGCGCAAGCCCGGGGCGCTCGAGCATCTGCGGGCTTCGCTCGAGCGCGCGCTCGAGAGCGAGGCCGGCGCGCCCTACTTCACCATGCTCGAGCCGCTCTTCCGGCGCTTCGATCCCACCGAGGTCGCCGCGGCCGCGGTCGCGCTGCTGCGGGAAACGAAGCCCGCGGCGGCCGCGCCCGCCGCGTCCCGAGCGCCCGAGGCGGAGCCGACGTCCGCCCCCGCGTGGGCCAAGCTCTTCATCGGCATCGGCGAGCGGGACGGCCTGCGCCCCGGCGACCTCGTCGGCGCGATCACCGGCGAGGCGAGCGTCGAGGCGCACCAGATCGGCAAGATCGACATCCGCGAGAGCCACAGCGTCGTCGAGGTCCACGATTCCGTGGCGCGCCGCGTGATCAAGGCGCTCAACGGCACGACGCTCAAGGGGCGCGCGGTGCGCGCCGATTTCGACCGGCCCCGCAAAGGAGCGGCCCGGCCGCCCCGCTCCTCACGCCCGCCCCGGCCCCGCCAGCCCTGAAAAAGCAGCCGCGTCGCTTCCGCTGCAGCAGCGAGCGACGCGGCCCTCGGGGAATCTCCTGAGGTCGTCGACTACTGGATCGCGTCCTTGAGGCCCTTGCCGGCGCGGAAGCCCGGGGTCTTCGTCGCGCGGATCTGGATCGCCTGGCCCGTGCGGGGATTGCGGCCCACGCGCGCCTTTCTCTGCTTCGCCTCGAACGTGCCGAACCCCGTGATCTGCACACGCTTGCCGCCCTTCAACGCACCTGCGATGACCCCACCGTCAGGTGAGAACAGCGCATCCACGGCCCGGGACGCATCGGCCTTCGTCATGCCGGCCTGACCGGCGAGGGCGTCCACGAGATCGGACTTGTTCATGTGCAGCTCCTGAGAGGCGTGAGTTCCGCGGCACGACCGGGTGACGTGTCGGGCCTACGGTAAGGCCGGGCCTTGGGGAGCGTCAAGGGAAACAAATGGCCGGAAACGGCTTGTTTCCTGGGTTCCCGAGGGGTCCGGCCATCTCCGATCCGAGGGGCCGGAGGAGGGTCAGACGCTCGCTTCTTCCCGGCGCTTCCGCATCGTGGAAACGATGAAGTAGATGACCGCGACGACCAGGGCGAGCTTCACCATGCCCATCATCAGGCCGAACACCATCCCGAGGAGCGGGAGAAAGAGCGTCGCGAAGAGCTTCCAGAGCACCACGCCGGAAATCGCCGCGACGGCGACGGGAGCCACGAATCTCATGATATCCTCCGTAGATGCTGCGTGCTCACGGACCTACGGAGCACGCCCCGGGAAGTTTCACCGCGCCGGGAGCCGCGATGCGGCTACTTGTACCGGTACGTGACGCGGCCCCGCGTGAGATCGTAGGGCGACATCTCGACTTTGACGCGATCCCCTTCCAGCACCCTGATGTAGTTCTGGCGCATCTTGCCCGACAGATAGGCCAGCACTTCGTGGTTGTTCTCCAGCTTGACCCGGAAGGTCGCGTTCGGGAGGACCTCGGAGACGGTCCCCTCGAGCTCTATCGCGTCTTTTGCCAAACGTTCGCCAAACGCCTCCCTGCGCGTGCGTGGTGGTTCGGAACGGCCGGCGTACCTTAAGTCAGGATGCGTGGCCCGGCAATCTACATGCCTCGAGGATGAACACTCCGGAGACGTTCACGCGCGAGCAAGTGCGCGAGATCGAGGGACGCGTGCGCGCGGGAGACCACCCCTCCTGCCCCCTGTGCGGAGTTCCACTCGACCGGACCCCCGTGCCACCCCGCGAGGACGTGTCCTACGTGCGCGACCGCGTGTGGCTCGTATGCCCCTCGTGCCGTCGGAGCGCGGTGATCGATCGCCGCTGACTTGCCCCTCGGCGCTCGTTTTGCCGAGGTTGTTTCTCCATTCCCGCACCGGAGCCCACATGGCGAACCCCACCGTCACCATCGAGACCAACCACGGCACCATCGAGGCGGAGATGTTCGCGGACAAAGCGCCCAAGACCGCCGGCAACTTCATCGAGCTCGCCAAGAAGGGCTTCTACGACGGCGTGATCTTCCATCGCGTCATCGACGGGTTCATGATCCAGGGCGGCGATCCCACCGGGACCGGACGCGGTGGGCCCGGATACACCATCAAGGACGAGTTCGCCGCCGGGCTCTCCCACACCCAGGCGGGCCTGTTCTCGATGGCCAACGCCGGCCCCAACACCGGTGGGTCGCAGTTCTTCATCACGCTCGCGCCGACGCCGTGGCTCGACGGCAAGCACGCCATCTTCGGCAAGGTCGTCAGGGGGATGGACGTCGTGAAGACGATCGGCAAGGTCCAGACCGCCCGCGGCGACAAGCCCACCGAGGACGTCGTGATGAAGAAGGTCACCGTGAGCGAGAGCGCCGCGTGATGGCCGTTTCCGGCATGTAGTCGCCCCGCCCGGCGGCTCAGCGTCCGTGAATGAGCGAGCCGCCCGACGAGCCAGCCCGAGGACACGAGCGACCCCGACTGCTCGATCGGGTACGCCGTTGCGCGCGCAGCAGACACCTGAGCCCGCGGACGGAGGAAGCGTACGTCGCGTGGGTACGCAGGTACGTGCGCCACCACCGCATGCGGCATCCGGAAGACATGGGCGCGGAGGAAGCGGCCGCGTTCCTCTCCCATCTCGCGAACGAGATGCGCGTCAGCTCCTCGACGCAGCGGCAAGCCGCGAGCGCGATCACGTTTCTGTACCAGGACGTTCTCGGTCGCGCGCTCGCGCTCCCGCGGTCCGTCCGGATCCCACACGGCGCACGACGCGTCCCCGTCGTCCTGTCCAGGGAGGAGGTGCGCGCGCTTCTCACGCGCATCGACGGGAAGAGCGCGCTCGTCGCCGCGATCCTCTATGGCGCCGGCCTCCGGCTCATGGAGGGGATGCGACTGCGCATCAAGGACGTCGACCCGCGGCGCCGGGAGATCGTCGTTCGGCACGGCAAGGGCGGAGCCGATCGCGTGAGCGTGTTGCCCGAGCAGCTCGTCGAGCCCGTGGTCCGCCAGATCGAGCGCGTGGCCGAGCAGCACCGGCGGGATCTCGAGCGCGGAGCCGGCTGGGTCGATCTGCCAGGAGCATATGCGCAGAAGCACCCCGCCGCCGCACGCGAGCTCGCGTGGCAGTACTTCCTCCCCGCCAAGAGCATCCACGTCGACCCCGTGACCGGCGAGCGACGCCGCCACCATCTCCACGAGACGGTCGTCCAGCGAGCCGTGAAGACCGCGCTCCGGAAGGCTGGCATCACCAAGCGGGCCGGCTGCCATTCCCTCAGGCACTCGTTCGCGACGCACCTGCTCGAGGATGGATACGACATCCGAACCATCCAGGAGCTCCTCGGCCACCGCAGCGTGCGTACGACCATGATCTACACGCACGTGCTCAACCGCGGCGGGCTCGGAGTGCGAAGCCCACTCGACCGGCTGTGAGGGACCGCCTACGGTGCGCCGTCCATACAGCACGCCAGGTAGAGGACCGCGCTCACCAGGGACGTCAGGAGCGGCAGCCCAATCAGGCCGGCGGTCCTGGAAGGACTCGGCTCGCGCACCTCGATCCTCCGAACATCGTCGATGGGAACGCTCGTCGGTGTGCGCCGACGCCAGCCCGTCGTTCCCGAGATCGAGTCGCCCGTCACGCGCGGATCGAGAATCACCACCGCTTGCGCTTCGGTGCCCGTGAGCCTGACCGCTGCCGGTTCGTCCTGCTCGATGATGTCCCGTGGGCTGGCCGTCTCCAGCCGCCACGTGGAGCAGCCCGGCAACGAGCCCATCAAGAGAAGCACCGCGAGATACCCGCGCCGAACGCTCATCGTGTCGCCCTCGAGAGAGTGGAGCAGACCTACCGACCCCCATCCTGCCCTCGACGGACCTCCACGCCCTTACGTCGACCGACGTATGCCCAGTGTAACGAAGGAAGCCTCGCCATCGACTGCCCAACACCCCGCACACAACGCAGACTGTCACGCAGCCTTTTTGCTCACCCCCCCGGCCCAGACTGGGATCTGTGGGGCCAAACGGACCAGGTCACGGCAGCCACCCAGGCATCCCACGCAGCCCAACCACCATTTCCGCCGACGCGATACCAGCGTGCATCGAAGACCGACTCCTGGACGGGCGCAGTTCCACGCCCAACAAGGCATTTCGCTCGGCCCACGTGGGCTCCTGCTCGTCCGCCGGGACGCACACCTAGCGTGAGGCGCTGCCCGAGCGCACAGTGATGAAGTCCAAAGGGAGTTAG